>NZ_FNSM01000001.1:3872500-4472500 GCF_900105415.1 Streptomyces sp. TLI_105
TTCCGACCCGATTTCCTCGGTGCTTTCCGGTCCCGTTCGCTTTCGCTCCGGGCCCTTCCGGCGATTCCGACTCTATCAGATCCTTTCGGCGCCTGATTCCCAGTCAGCGGGATTTATCTTTCCGGCCGTTGGGCCGTTCCGACGTCTCAAACTCTAGCGGGTTCTCCCTGCGACTCATAATCGAGTCTTTCGAAATGAATTTCGGCATGCCGAAATTCGTCCCGGTAGGGAGTTCGTGCTGAGTAGAGGTGCCGCATCAGCGGCGTGAGTGGTTGCCGAAGAACCGTTCCGGCTCCGTGACAACTCGGAGAACACTACGCATCCGGGAGGTGCGTGTCAACCCCCGGTCGTCCCCCGTTCGGCCCCGTCCGACAGGTCGTCCGGCGGAGGAGTCGGCAGGTCAGTCGAGGTCCGTCAGGCGGCCGCCGGCGTCGGGCTGGGTGAGCTCCACTCGGCGGAGGAGACGGATGAGGACGTCGCCGAGGACGCCCTTCTCCTCCGTCGTGAGGTCCTGGAGCAGGTCCTCCTCGAAGTCGGTGGCCATGCGCATGGCCTCCAGCCACTTCGAGCGGCCCTCGTCGGTGAGCTCGACGATCACGCGGACGCGGTTGTTCTCGTCGCGGTCGCGGGTGACCAGGCCCTCGCCGGCCATGCGGTCGATGCGGTGGGTCATCGCGGCCGGGGTGAGACCCAGACGCTTGGCGAGCTCGCCGGGGCCCAGGCGGTAGGGCTCTCCGGAGAGGACCAGCGTCTTGAGGACCTCCCACTCGGCGTTGCTGATGCCGAGGTCGGCGAGCTGGCGACCGTACGCCACGTTCATCCGGCGGTTCAGCCGGCCGAGGGCGGAGACGACCTTCTCCACCTGCGGGTCGAGGTCGCGGTACTCGCGCTGATACGCGGCGATCTGCTCGTCGAGGCTCGGCTCCTGGGGAGCGGTGTCGGACATGCGGGGAGTATCCCACGGCGTCGTTGGCGTTGAAGTCCTTCAGTGTGTACTGTTAAGCCGTTAACTTTAGTGTTGAAGTCTTCAGGGTTCAGTCCTACAGGTCTGAACCCGCGATCGAAGTGGGTGAGTGTGACCAAGGCGAGGGGCGCGGCGATGCGCCGGATTCAGGCAGGCAGCGCGCTGAGCGCGTTCGGACTCGGTTTCACCGTGCCGTACCTCTATGTGTACGTGGCGCAGGTGCGGGATCTGGGCGCGGCCACGGCGGGGATCGTGCTGGCCGTCTTCGCCATGGCCGCACTGGTGGTGCTGCCCTTCAGCGGGCGGGCCATCGACCGGCGGGGGCCCGTGCCGGTCCTGCTGGTGGCCTCGGTCATGGCGGCGGTGGGCGCGGTGGCGATGGGCTTCGCCTCCAGCGTGCCGGCGGCCGTGGGGGCCGCGGCGCTGCTCGGTGCCGGTACGGCCGTGCTCCAGCCGGCCCTCGCCACGATGATCGTCTGGTGCTCGGCGCCGACCGGGCGCACGCGGGCCTTCGCGATGCAGTTCTTCCTGCAGAACCTCGGGCTCGGCATCGGCGGTCTGATCGGCGGTCTGCTGGTCGACACGAGTCGGCCGGGCAGCTTCATCCTGCTGTTCTCGATCGAGGCGGCGATGTTCCTCGTGCTCGCCGCGGTCGTGGGGACCGTCCGGATGCCGGGCTCCCCCGCGCTCCGGGACACCCGTCCGTCCGAGGGCGGGAAGACCGGGGGTGTCCGCGTGCTGCTCGGGCACAAGGCGATGGTGCAGCTGTGCGTCCTCGGCTTCGTGCTGTTCTTCGCCTGCTACGGGCAGTTCGAGTCGGGTCTCGCCGCGTACGGCACGGAGGCCGCCGGCATCCAGCCGTCGACGCTCGGAATGGCCCTCGCCGCGAACACGGCGGTGATCGTGGTCGCCCAGTTCCTGGTGCTGCGGTTCGTCGAGCGCCGGAAGCGGACCCGGGTGATCGCGGCCGTGGGTCTGATCTGGGCCGTGGCCTGGATGGTCGCCGGGTACGCGGGCCTCGGGCACGGCAGCCAGGCCATGGCGACGGCGGCCTTCGTCTCCACGTACGCCCTCTTCGGGCTCGGTGAGGCGATGCTGTCGCCGACCGTGGCCCCGCTGGTGGCCGATCTGGCGCCGGAGTCGATGGTCGGGTCGTACAACTCGGCCTTCGCCCTGGTGAAGCAGCTGGCGCTGGCCGTCGGTCCGGCCGTGGGCGGGCCCATGGGGGCCGCGCTGCACGGGCCGTACATCGTGACCTTCGTGCTCTTCTCGCTCGGGATCACCTTCCTGGCCGTCCGGCTGGGCCGGCAGCTGACCCCCGAGCAGGACCAGCCGTCGCTCGCGGTCAAGCCGTCGAAGGTGGTCGCGCGGCACGAGCCGGTCCGCGAGAGCGAGACCGCCGCCTAGGGCCTGTCCGGCAGGGCGAACTCGCACCAGACCGCTTTGCCGCCGCCCGGCGTGCGGCGGCTTCCCCAGGACGAGGCGATCGTCGCGATGATCGAGATACCGCGACCCGCCTCGTCCTCCGTTTCCGCCCTGCGGCGGCGCGGCAGGTGGTCGTCGCCGTCCGTGACCTCGATGATCAGGCGCCGGTCGGTGCGCCGGAGCCGCAGGCGCATGGGCGGGGTGCCGTGCTGGAGGGAGTTCGCCACGAGCTCGCTGGTGGCGAGGACGCCCAGGTCGCGCAGCTCGACCGGGAACCGCCAGGACGACAGGACCCCGGAGGCGAAGGCACGCGCGCGGGGCGCGGCCTCCACTCCGCCGAGCAGTTCCAGGGCGGCGTTGTGGAAGAGCTCGGCATCCGAGCCCTTGCGGGAGGGGTGCTGGACGACGAGGACGGCGACGTCGTCGTCGTGCTCGGCGGTGACCCCGAGGGCGCGAAGGAGTCGGTCGCAGACGACCTGTGGAGTGCCGTCGGCGCCGGCCAGGGCGCGGGCCAGGGCGGCGACGCCCTCGTCGATGTCCTCGCGGCGGCGCTCGACGAGACCGTCCGTGTAGAGGACGGCGGTGGAGCCGGGCGGCAGGGCGATGGAGCCCGAGGCGTGCAGCCAGCCGCCGGTGCCCAGCGGTGGTCCGGTGGGGTCCTCGGCGCGGCGGACGGTGCCGTCCTCGTCCCGTACGAGGATCGGGAGGTGGCCCGCGGAGGCGTACACCAGCTTGCCCTCGCTGGGGTCGTGGATCGCGTACACACAGGTGGCGATCTGGCTGGCGTCGATCTCGGCGGCGAGGCCGTCGAGGAGCTGGAGGACCTCGTGCGGGGGCAGGTCCAGGCGCGCGTAGGCCCGGACCGCGGTGCGGAGCTGGCCCATGACGGCGGCGGCGCGCACGCCCCGGCCCATCACGTCGCCGATGACGAGCGCGGTGCGGCCCGCTCCGAGGGTGATCACGTCGTACCAGTCGCCGCCGACGGCCGCGTCCGCGACGCCGGGCTGGTAGGTGGCGGCGATCCGCAGGTCGTCGGGCTGCTCCAGTTCCTGCGGGAGCAGGGACCGCTGGAGGGTGACGGCGGTCTCGCGGTGTCTGCGCTCGCTGGCCCGGAGCCGCTCGGCGGCCTCGGCGTGGTCGGTGACGTCGGCGGCGTGGACGAGGACTCCGCCGCCGTCGAGGCGGGGGCTGTCGACGGGCAGGCAGGTGACCGTGTACGAGCCGCCGTCCCGGGTGCGGCGGGACTTGACCGTGCGGGGCTTGCCGCTGCGCAGCACCTGGTCCATGAGGGGCAGCAGACCGAGGTCCTCGGCCTCCGGGCAGGTGTCGGCGACGGTGGCGCCGGCGGGGCGGGGGCCGAAGGCGGCGGCGTACGCGTCGTTCACGTACGCGATGCGGTGCTCCGGGCCGTACACGAGCGCGACGAGCCCGGGGAGACGGCCGAGCAGCTCCCGCACGGAGAAGTCCTCCAGGGCGGGGACGTCGGCTGCCTCGGCAGCGCTGTCGGTGAGCTGCTCCAACTGCTGACCGTACTCACCGCGGGCGGCGGGCACGGAGCCTTCGGTCCCCCGCGCCGCGCGGCGCTGCGTGCCGGGGAGCCGGGCGCTCCAACGGGTGAAGTTCACGGATCTGTTTGCCTCGTGGTGTCGGTGCCGTGCAGAGTCACGCTGTGCAGGTGTGAGCCCACCTATGGTCACACGTCCAGTGTGGACGAGTGCACTGACAGTGATGTCAGGACTGCGGCTTGTCGCCGTCGCCGGGGGGTGGAGCCGCGGCGAGTTCGAATTCGGCCCTGGGGTGTTCCAGCGAGCCGAGGGAGACGATCTCCCGTTTGAACAGGCCGGACAGGGTCCATTCGGCGAGGACCCGGGCCTTGCGGTTGAAGGTCGGCACCCGGCTGAGGTGGTAGGCGCGGTGCATGAACCAGGCCGGATATCCCTTGAGCTTGCGTCCGTAGACGTGGGCGACCCCCTTGTGGAGGCCCAGGGAGGCGACGGAGCCCACGTACGCGTGCGCGTACTCCTTGAGCGGCTGCCCGCGCAGGGAGGCCGCGATGTTCTCGGCGAGCACCTTGGCCTGGCGGACGGCGTGCTGGGCGTTGGGCGCGCACTCCTTGCCGGGCTCCTTCGCCGTCACGTCGGGGACGGCGGCGGCGTCGCCGGCCGCCCAGGCGTGCGCGGCGCCGTCGACGGTGAGCTGCGCGGTGCAGCGGAGCCTTCCGCGTTCGTTCAGCGGCAGGTCGGTGGCGGCGAGGACGGGTGCGGGCTTCACGCCGGCGGTCCAGACGACCGTGCGGGTGGGCAGGCGGGTGCCGTCGCTGAGGACGGCGACCCGGTCCTCGCAGGTCTCCAGGCGGGTGCGCAGACGGACGTCGATGTTCCGGCCGCGCAGCTCGCGGATGGCGTACCGGCCCATCTCCTCGCCGACCTCGGGGAGGATCCGGTCGGAGGCCTCGACGAGGACCCAGCGCAGGTCCTCGGGCTTGAGGTTGTGGTAGTAGCGCGCGGTGTAGCGGGCCATGTCCTCCAGCTCGGCGAGGGCCTCCACGCCCGCGTAGCCGCCGCCGACGAAGACGAAGGTGAGGGCGGCGTCGCGGATGGCGGGATCGCGGGTGGAGGAGGCGATGTCCATCTGCTCGATGACGTGGTTGCGCAGGCCGATGGCCTCCTCGACGGTCTTGAATCCGATGCCGTGGTCGGCGAGGCCGGGGACCGGGAGGGTGCGGGAGACGGAGCCGGGCGCGATGACCAGCTCGTCGTACGTCATGTCGAGGGTGCCGGCGCCCTCCTCCTCGGTGGCGAGGGTGGAGAGGGTCGCGGTGCGCTTGGCGTGGTCGACGGAGTGGACCTCGCCGATGACGATGCGGCAGCGGTCGAGGACCCGGCGGAGCGGCACGACGACGTGGCGCGGGGAGATGGAGCCGGCCGCGGCCTCCGGCAGGAACGGCTGGTACGTCATGTACGGCTCGGGGGTGACCACCACGATCTCGGCGGTGCCGGCTCTGAGCTCCGTCCTGAGCTGCCGCTGGAGGCGCAGCGCGGTGTACATGCCGACGTAGCCACCGCCGACCACGAGAATGCGCGCAGGTTCGGTCACTGTCCCATGACGCACCGCCGTCCGTGGTTTGTCCACAGGCTCGGCAAATTGTGTGACCGGAGGGGTACGGAGGCGTGGGGTGGCGCGCGGCGGACACGCGGGGGAAACCGCGCAGGTCACGGCGGGTGGGGCCGGTTCGGAGAGGGGTCGGAATCGGGAGTCTTCCGGGCCTTGCTCCGATCGGGGGGCGCACCGTACGGAACTCCCCCTTCTGAATTGACCCCGACTCAACTATGTTCGTACTTCGTCGGGGTGTCGGATCGGGGCGCGCGCGTGGACCGAAGCGCTCGCTCGCCGGAGGCCCCGTGTCAGGGCGGGGAGTCTCCGGGGGGAGACATCATGAGCGGGGGAACGCTTATGCAGATTCAGGATTCACGGTGGCAGTCGGGCACCGGTACGGCGGCCGTCGTCGACGGGCACGTCCCGGGGACGGCCGAGGCGCGTAACGGGGCGCCGGTGGCGGGCGGCAGGTCCGCGCCGCTGCGGGTGGACGCCCAGCGCAATCTGGAGCACGTGCTGCGGGCCGCCCGCGAGGTGTTCGGCGAGCTCGGTTACGGGGCTCCGATGGAGGACGTGGCGCGCCGCGCCCGGGTCGGCGTCGGCACCGTCTACCGCCGCTTCCCCAGCAAGGACGTGCTGGTGCGGCGGATAGCCGAGGAGGAGACCTCCCGGCTGACCGAGCAGGCGCGGGCCGCGCTGGGCCAGGAGGAGGAGCCGTGGTCGGCGCTCTCCCGGTTCCTGCGGACCTCGGTGGCCTCGGGTGCGGGGCGTCTCCTGCCGCCGCAGGTGCTGCGGGTGGGCGTGGACGACTCCGGGGCGCCGCTCGTCGCGGACGACGCGGACGAGGCGGCCCGGGTGCCGTACCAGCGGGGTGGCGTCGAGCAGGCCGACGCGCGCGTGGTCGCGCCGCGTCAGGTGCCGGCCGACGAGCGGGACGACGCGGGGGCCTCGGAGCTCCTCGAGGTCGTCGGGCGGCTGGTCGACCGGGCGCGTGAGGCGGGTGAGCTGCGGGCGGACGTGACCGTGGCGGACGTCCTCCTCGTCATCGCCACCGCCGCGCCGGCGCTGCCGGACGCGGTGCAGCAGGCGGCGGCCTCGACCCGGCTCCTCGACATCCTGCTCGAGGGTCTGCGCTCCCGGTAGGAGGCCCGCGGTCGTTTCGTACGGCCGTGCTTCTCGTGGTCCGGGCGGACCCATGAGCATGACACGAACGCGTGAGCGGTTACGCCCGGATACCCGAAGTCGCCCCGGACGAGTGGTAAGTGGACGCGGCGCTTCGGCGTGCCCGCGCCCTGTGGCAGGCTTGGCCGGTATTCGGGTCCGAGCGTGCGTACGGGGGCTTCCGCGATGAGCGGTGACAGTCGGGACGATCCGCTGGGCAGCGGCGGCGCGGAGACCGGAGGCCTTCCCTCCCGACAGGTGCCGAGCCAGGGCGGCCCGGGAGGTCTCTCCGGTGCGCCGTCGTCATCGGCCGGATCGTCGGGGGCGGCTGGGGCGGCGACCGGATCCGCCGCATCCGCGAGTTCCGCCGGATCGTCGGGTCCTCCGGGAGCGCCGACCAGACATGCCGATCCGCTCGACGCGAGCGTGCCGCAGCAGCGCGAGGGCAAGCCCTCGGGGCCGGGCACCGGGGCGGGTCCCGCAGCGGGGGCCGCCTCCGGGACGGCCGACGAGGCGGTCGGCGGGACAAGACCCGCCGGCAGCGGCGCCGGTGGTGACGGCGTCGAGGGCGGTGCCGTACCCGGCGGTGACGGCGGCGCCGGTGGCGTCCACGGTGACGGCCCCCACGGCGGTGACGCCGACAGGGGTGATGCCGACAAGGGTGGCCTCCAGGGCGGGCACGTCCACGGCGGTGACGTCGGCAGCGGTGACATCCACGGCCTCGACGGCGAACTCGACCCCGGCGAGGCCGACACCGTCCTTCCGCCGCCGCGCGAGTTGCCGCCCTCCGACGCCGAGCTCGTCCAGCTCATGCGGGACGGCGACGACTCCGCGTACGAGGAGCTGTTCCGCCGTCACTCCGAGGCCGTCCGCCGCTACGCCAGGACCTGTTGCCGGGACGCGCACACCGCCGACGACCTCACCGCCGAGGTCTTCGCCCGCACCCTCCAGGCGGTCCGCGGCGGGGCCGGGCCCGAACAGGCCGTGCGCGCCTACCTCATGACCACCGTCCGGCGGGTCGCCGCGAACTGGGCCAGGACCCAGAAGCGCGAGCACCTCGTCGAGGACTTCGCGGTGTTCGCCGCGGACGCCGCCCGCTCCTCCGAGGTCTCCGACCAGACCGTGTCTTTCGGAGCGGGGATGGACCTCGGCGCGGACGTCCGCGCCATGCACGAGGCCGAGCAGTCCCTCGCCATGCAGGCCTTCCGCTCGCTGCCCGAGCGCTGGCAGGCCGTGCTCTGGCACACCACCGTCGAGGAGGAGTCCCCGAGCGAGGTCGCCCCGCTCTTCGGACTGACCGCCAACGCCACGGCCGTGCTCGCCAGCCGGGCCCGCGAGGGCCTCAAGCAGGCCTACCTCCAGGCGCACGTCAGCCAGTCCCTGACCGCGGGCGGCGACTGCGCCCGCTACGCGGACCGGCTCGGCGCCTACGCGCGTGGCGGGCTGCGGATGCGGGCCGAGCGCGGCCTGCGCAAGCACCTGGACGAATGCGCGAAGTGCCGGCTCGCCGCCGGTGAGCTGGCCCATGTGAACGCCGGGATCCCCGCGCTCCTGCCGGTCGCCGTCATCGGTTGGTTCGCCGCCGGGTACTCGCTCAAGGCCGCCGGTGTCGTCGCCGGTGGCACCGCCGCCGCGGCCGGTGCGGGCGCGGCGGCCGCCGCCTCCGGGTCCTCCGGAGGCGCCGCTTCGGGCGGCGTGGCCGCCGAGGGGCTCGGCGCGCCCGTGAAGGCAGGCATCGCGGCGGCCATAGCGGTCGCCGCGGCCGCCGGGCTCGTCTGGGCGATGGCCGGGGACCCGCAGCCCGTGGCCGCGCCCCAGCCCGCCCAGCCGGTCGTCACCCCCGTCGTGCCGCCGAAGCCCGCGCCGCCGGCGAAGCCCTCCCCGAAGCCCGCGCCACCGGCCCCGCCCGTCACCTCCGAGCCGCCGGCGCCCGCCCCGCCGCCGCCTCCGAAGCCCAGCCCCAGGCCGACGCCCACGCCCACGCCGAAGCCGACGCCCACGCCGCCCCCGAAGCCCACGCCCAAGCCGGCGCCCACCCGCGAGAAGCCCAGCCCCAAGCCCGCGCCGAAGCCCGCGCCGACCGTCTACCAGGTCAGCGAGCTGCGGTACGGGACCTTCGGCGACGGCACCGAGCCCGAGGTGTCCCTCTCGGACAACAGCTGGATGTGGCAGCGCGACGGCCTGTCCATCGGCGGCACGCAGTACGCGCACGGGGTGAGCGTCCACGCGCCGTCCTCGCTGCTCATCGACCTCAACCGGCAGTGCACGAGTTACGACGCGATCGTCGGCGTCGACGACCTGAGCGCCCAGCTCGGCGTCGGCGGCGTCCGCTTCTCCGTCTACGGGGACGGGGCGCGGCTCTGGCGCTCCCGGGTCGTCCAGGCGGGCGACCCGCCGGTCCCGGTGCACGTCGACCTCTCCGGTCTCTCCACGATCCGGCTCGTGGTGGAGGAGCACACGCCGTTCGGCCGGGCCGCGGTCGCCGACTGGGCGGAGTCCCGGATCAGCTGCTCCTGACGCCCGTCCCGGCGGCCGGCCGGGCGGGTGCGAAGGGTTCGACGAGGTCGAGGACCTCGTCGAGGCCGAGGCCCGCGCCGGCCGCGCGGGCCGCCGCCAGGGCCGACGCGTCGAGCTCGACGAGCGCCCGGGCCGTCACGGACTCGACGTCCTTCAGCTCGGGGACCGAGCGGGGCGTGTCCCGGCGCCAGTGGTCGACGGCGGCCAGGACCCGTACGGCGAGATCGGCCTCGCCCGCCTCGGCCAGGGCGATGGCGAGTCCCTCTCCCAGGCCGGTGGTGACGAAGTCCGCGCACTGCGCGGCCCGGGCGGTGCGGAGCGCGGTGACGGCCGTGGCGACGGCGGCCACGCCCCTGCCCTCGTACGCCTCGACGCGGGCGGCGAGTCCGGTCAGCGCCGCCTCGAAGTGCGGGGGCGGGGTGCCGAGCGCGACCGCGCGGCCCGCCTCCTCCAGCTGGGCGCGGGCCTCCGTGATGTCACGGTGGTGGAGGGCGAAGGCGGCGCGGAGGAAGCAGACGTACGTCTGGGTGTCCCGTACGCGGTAGCGGTCGGCCTCCCGCGCGGCCTCGTCGAGGATCCGCTCGGCGTTCTCCAGGTCGCCGGTGCGGTAGGACAGTTCGGCCATGCGGGCGAGGAGGAAGGGGGCCTCGGCGTGGGCGCCGACCTCGCGGGCGAGACCGAGGGCCTCCTCGTACGCCTCGCCCGCCTCCTCGTGCCGGCCCCGCATCGTGTACGACTCGGCCGCCGCGCTCGCGATCTGGGCCCCCATCCAGCGGTCGCCGACGCGTCGGGCGATGGAGCGGAGTTCGGCCAGGGCCTCGTCGACGCCGGGCATGCCGCCGGGCATGTCGACGACCATGTGCGTGCGGAACATGAGGCTGACGCCGAGCTCCCAGTCGCCGCCGTGGCGGCGGCAGTTGTCGACGGCGGTGTCGAGGAGGGCGCGGACCGCGGCCGGTTCCTCGGTGAGGTACGCGGTGAAGGGCCAGAGCAGGCCGGGGAAGCGGGCCGCCTCGGGGCCGGGGTCCGCGCCGAACGCGTCGCGGACGCGCCGGACGAGCGCGAGGGTCTCCGGCTCCTGGAAGTCGCCCATCGTGTGGCTCTCGACCGCGAGGAAGAAGTGCAGCATGCGCAGGTGCATGCGGGGCCAGTGGCGGGGGTCGTCGGGGTCGGACGGGTCCTCGCCGAGGGCGATCGCGCGCTCGACCCAGGCCAGGCCCTCGGGGCGGTAGTTCCGCAGCCACCAGAACCAGCCCATGGCGAAGACGAGCCGGAGGGCGGCTGCCTCGTCGGGGTCGGCGAGGAGGGTGCGGTGGAGGGCGGCGCGGATGTTGTCGAGGTCGCGCTCGACGCGGTCGATCCAGGGGAGCTGCTCCGCCGAGCGGAGCCGGGGCTCGGCGGTCTCGGCGAGGGCGGTGAAGTGGGCGGTGTGGGTGGCTTCGGCGGCGGCGAGCAGCTCGGGGTCCTCGGCGGCGCGCTCGGTGGCGTACTCGTGGATGGTCTCCAGGAGCCGGTAGCGCATCTCGCCGTCCTCGGTGGGGGTGGCGACGACGAGGGACTTGTCGACCAGGGCGCCCAGGGAGTCGGCGGCGTGCGGGGAGAGGGCCTCGGCGGCGGCCAGGTCCCAGCCTCCGGCGAAGACCGACACCTGGCGGAGCAGGGTGCGCTCGGCCGGGTCGAGGAGGTCCCAGGACCAGTCGACGACGGCGCGGAGGGTCTGCTGGCGGGGCAGGACGGTCCGCGAGCCGGAGGTGAGGAGGAGGAAGCGGTCGTCGAGGCGGTCGGCTATCTGGCGCGGGGTGAGGAGGCGGAGGCGGGCGGCGGCCAGTTCGATGGCGAGGGGCAGGCCGTCGAGGCGGCGGCAGATCTCGTCGACGGCCTCGCCGCCGTCCCGGGCGAGGTCGAAGGAGGGGCGCACGGTGCGGGCCCGCTCGGCGAAGAGGCGGTGGGCGGGGTCGGGCGGGAGGGGCTCGACGGGGCGGACGGACTCGCCGGGGATGCCGAGGGGTTCCCGGCTGGTGGCGAGGATGCGCAGCTGCGGGCAGTGGGTGAGCAGGGTCTCGGCGAGGGCGGCGGCCGCGTCGATGACGTGCTCGCAGTTGTCGAGGACGAGGAGCAGCGGGCGGGGGGCCAGGTGCTCGACGAGGTGGGCGGTGGGGTCGTCCTGGAGCTGCGCCCCCTCGCGGGTGATCAGGTTGATCTCGCGGAGGCGGAGCGCGGAGAGGACGGCGCCGGGGACGGCGCCGGGGTCGTCGAGCGGGGCGAGTTCGGCGATCCAGGCGGCGGGGCCGACGGCCCGGAGCGCGGCCTCCTCGGCGAGCCGCGTCTTGCCGGAGCCGCCGGGTCCGGTGAGCGTGACGAGCCGGGAGCGGGTCAGGTCCGCGTGGAGGGCGTCGAGTTCGGGCTCGCGTCCGACGAAGGAGGTGAGCCGGGGCCGGATGTTGCCGGTTTCGGCGGCTCGCTCCGGGGCGGGGGGCTCCGGGTTCTCGGGGGTGGCCGCGGGCGGGGCCGGAGTCCGGTCCTGGGCCGGGGCTCCGGTGAGGAGTTCGTGGTGGAGGGCGGTGAGCTCGGGGCCCGGGTCGGCGCCGAGGGCGGCGGCGAGGGTGCGGCGGGCCGACTCGTACGCGGTGAGGGCGTCGGCATGGCGGCCCTCGGCCCGCAGGGCGCGGATGAGGTGGGCGCGGAAGGCCTCGTCGTACGGGTACGTGGTGGTGAGCTCGGTCAGCTCCGGTACGAGGCCGTCGGTGGCGCCCCGGCGCAGATCGGCCTCGACGCGCTGTCGGAGCGCCGCGAGCCGCTGCGCCTCGGGCCGGACGCCCGCCGGGTCGGGCAGGTCGGCGAGGGCGGGGCCGCGGAAGAGGCCGAGGGCCTCGCGGAGGAGGGCGGCGGCGGTGTCGGGGTCGTCGGCGTCGAGGCGGGCGGCGCCGTCCCTGACCCGGCGCTGGAAGACGTACAGGTCGATGTCGTCGGGACCGGCGACGAGCCGGTAGCCGGGGCCGGGGGTGGAGGCGACGGCCTCCCGGCCGAGGATCCGGCGGAGGCGGCCGACGAGGGCCTGGAGGGCGGCGGGGGCGTCCTGCGGCGGGTCGTCCCCGTACACGTCGTCGGCGAGCTCGCCGACGGAGACGGCCCGTCCGCCGCGCAGCGCGAGCGCGGCGAGCAGCGCGCGCAGCCGGGCACCGCCGAGGGGCAGCGGGGTGCCGTCGGGCCGGAGGGCCTCGGTGGTGCCGAGGATGAGATACCGCACCGACCCATTGTGTCGGGCGCGCATGACGTGCGCCTCGGGGTTTACCCCGGTGGGTCTCCTAGAAGGCGCCGGTGTCCAGGTCGAAGCCGAGAGGGTGGGGAAGCGGGACGACCGTCCCCAGTTTGTGGATGTGCTTGTGGGCGAAGTCGTCCCCGACGGGCTCGGAGCAGACCACGGCCTCGCCCGCCTCGCGGTCGATGAGCAGATAGAGGGGGATGCCGGCGCGGGCGTAGGCCCGGATCTTCTGGACGCGGTCGCGGCGCGCGGTGGAGGAGGACGTCACCTCGGCGACGAGGAGGACGGGGTCGGGGGCGTGCCATTCCTGCTGGTCGTCGAAGCTGCCCTTCGGGGCGATGACGAGGTCGGGGATGACCCTGACCCCGTCGGTCGTACCGGGCAGGCTGAGACCGATACCCGTGTAGCGCCCGACCCCCTTGTCGTGGTCTCGGACCTGACCGTTCAGCTCCGAGACGATCTCCTCGTGCTCGCCGTTGGCCGGAGGTACCACGCAGATCTCCCCTTCGATCAGCTCCACGCGCCACCCCTTGGGAGCCAGCGCACTGAACAGCTCGAAGGCCTCCTGGACACTCGCACCCTCACGCTCGGGCATGCCCTCGGAGAACACGTCTTCCGGAACCGGCAGGGGCATCGCCATGCTGGACCTCCTTCGCTCGGTGCGACGCCCTCAGCTTAGGGCGGGCAGCGCGGCGCGGTCCGGAACGCGTTCACTCGAACGAGCTTGCTGTGACGTTTCGCCCGCTCGGCGGAACCTCACGCCGGCAGCGACCGCCTGGAGGCCGGGATCAGCGGCCCCTGGGCCGCGCGGGGGGCCCGGGGGGCCGTGGTGTCGGTCCAGCAGGAGCCCCTGCGGGCGAGGAGGCGGCGGAGCCAGAGTTCGGTGGAGACGAGGTCGGCGAGGCCGTCGAGGGGGACGGGGGCGCCGTCGGCCGCCGCGCGCAGCGCCTTGCGGACGACACGGGCCTCGATCAGGCCCGCGTCCGCGAGGAGCGGCGCGTCGAAGAGGGCGAGGAGCTGTGGGAGCGCGGCGCGCAGGCCCGCGCGCGTGGCGGCGGCCGGGACGGCCGGGTGGGGGGCGCCCCAGCCGGCGGGGACGTCGTGGACGCCGGCGCCGGAGAGGACCGTGCGCAGGACGCCGGCCCGGGCGTCCGGCTGGACCCGGAGCGATTCGGGGAGGTCGCGGCAGGCCCGTACGACCTGGTTGTCGAGGAAGGGGGCGTGCAGCCGCTGGCCCCGGATCTCCGCGGCCTGTTCCAGGACCCGGTGGTCGGCCGCCGCGCGGGCGAGGGCGGCACGCGCGCGTGCCTCACCGGGGCGCTGGACGGAGGTCGGGAGCGTCGCCGCCCGGTTCAGGCGAACCGATACTTCAGCCAGTGCCTCCCCCGTCAGCCAGCGCGCCGCCGGGCCCGGCCGCGACCAGGTCAGGGCGGAGAGCGAGGCCTCCAGCGGCCCGGAGCCGTCCGGGGCCGTGCGGTTCGCCTCCAGGACCCGCCGGGCCGCCGCCTCGAGACCCGTCCGGTACGGGGTGCGGGCCAGCTTCCGCGCCGCCCGGTAGACGGTCAGCGGCACCAGGAACGCTCCCGCCGACGGCCCCGAGGCCTTGGCGAGCGCCGTCACCGGGCGCACCAGGGAGCGGCGCCTGCGGTCCATCAGGAGGTCGGCGAGGCGCGCCGGGTGCGCGTCCAGGACCTGCTTGGCGCCCATGCCGGTGAAGTGGTCGGCGCTGCCGCCCGCGAGCCGCCTGCGGTGCCGCTCGGCCGTGACGAGCGCGGGCCCCGGCTCGTCGGTGAGCGGTCCGTCGAGCGCCGCGTACGGAAGGGCCTCCTCGCCGCCCGCGACGACGACGTGGTGCAGACGGGGGTCGGCGGCGATCGCGCGGGCCCGTTCCAGCTCCGCCGTGCGGCGCGCGCCGGCCCGGGTCGCCAGGTCGTTGAAGGTGACGGCGAGCAGCCGCTCCCCCGCGCCCGTGCCCTGGCCGGTGATCGTGCCCGGCACCCCCGGGAGGCCCGCCGCGAGCAGGGCGAGCGTGCCGGAGGCGCTGCCGCCGGACAGGTCGGCGCCGATGCCGGGCGCGGGGCCCGCGCCCCGGGCGGCGCGCCGGTCGGCGGGGCCCATGCCGGGGACCGGGCCCGGGTCGGGGAGCGGCGTCTCGGGGGCGTGCCGGGGGGCGGTGAGCCGGGCGCGTACGGCCTCGACGAGGGCGTCCCGCACCCCTTCGACGGCCTGCCGGGGGTCGGTCTCGGGCGCCGCGACGGCGAGCGAGGCCACCTGCTCGTAGCCGGTGATCTCGCGCGAGCCCTCCCGCAGGATCAGCGCGTGGCCGGGCGGCACCCGCCGCACGCCCTCGTACGGGGTGGAGTCGCGCAGGGCCTCCGGGGTCTCGGGGCAGGCGAGCAGGGCGGCGAGATGGCCGATGTCGAGCTGGGCCTCGACGAGGTCGGCGAGCGGCAGGGCGGCGGTGGCGTACGCGGTGCCGCCCGCCCACGGGGTGTGGAACACCGGCCGGGCGCCCGCGAGGTCGCCGGTGACGGTGACACGGCGGCCTGCCCTCACGACGGCGGTGTAGCTGCCGGGCCAGGCGGTCAGGTGCCGCAGCGCGCCCCCGCGCGCGGTGAGCAGGCCGATCCGCAGCTGCTCGTCGCTCGCTGCGCAGCAGCCGAGGACGGCGAGGCGGGTGTGGTCGTCGACGGCCACCACGCGGACCTCGTCGGGGCGCCAGTCGCCGACCGCCCAAAGCGGGTCGGGGCCGCCCCACAGGAGTTGTGCGCCCACCGGTTGCACCGTGCGCCCCTCGGCCGCGGGGCCGGTGCCGGAGCCGTACGGGGAGCCCGGGTCGTATCCGGGGTCGTACGGGGAGCCGGAGGCGGGTCCCGAGCCGGGGGCGCGCCCGGAGCCGTACGCGCCGTGCACCGTCCCCGCCCTGCCCGCCGCGGTCGTTGCGAAGCTCGCGGCGACACTGCTCCAGCCCACCAGCCATCGCATCGGCGCCTCCACATCCGTTTCGGTGGAGGACATGCTGCCACGACAACGGCGCACGGGGCGGGGTCCGGGTGCACGCGCGCCAAAGCCGAATGCGCCCCTGGCATGGGCCAGTTGACCTTCGGCAGGGCACCGGCGTCATTCGGCCAAATATCGATCCCCGATGGATGTTTCGGCGGGCGCCCGGGCACAAGGCCGGCCACCGGCTGTCCGGGAGGCGCTCCCGCCCCCCGGCGCCGTCCGCCGCCCGCGGGGAATGGGGCGGCGGTGTCCCCCAGCCCACTGGTCCGGGACACCGTCCCCGGCCGAGCGGGCCGACCCACGCGGTACTCATGGAAGCGCTCCCCCACCGGCCGGACGAGAGCGCACGGCCGGGCGCACGGCCACACGGCGGGGGCACGAGCCGCCGCGCCGGGGCCGTCCGTCGCACGTTCACACAACAATCTCGCCATACGGAACACCGCCCCTTAACGGTGGGGATGCGGCGAACTACGCTGTGTTTACGAATGCCGCACGCCTATGCCCGGCGTCGTGGCGGCCGTCTGTGTTGTCGAGGGGTGGCGTCATGTCCAGGGAGCAACGCGGGCCGAACGAAAAGCTCGGCACGGTTCTCGCCCTCGCGGGAATCAGCAACGCCGGGCTCGCCCGGCGCGTCAACGACCTCGGTGCGCAGCGGGGACTGACGCTTCGTTACGACAAGACCTCGGTCGCCCGATGGGTGTCCAAGGGCATGGTGCCGCAAGGCGCCGCCCCGCACCTGATCGCCGCCGCGATCGGGCAGAAGCTGGGCCGGCCCGTGCCGCTGCACGAGATCGGCCTCGCGGACGCCGACCCGGCGCCCGAGGTCGGGCTCGCCTTCCCGCGCGACGTCGGCGAGGCGGTCCGCTCGGCCACCGACCTGTACCGCCTGGACCTCGCCGGGCGGCGGGCCGGCGGGGGCGGCATCTGGCAGTCGCTCGCCGGGTCCTTCTCCGTCAGCGCGTACGCGACGCCCACCTCCCGCTGGCTGATAACCCCCGCCGACCCGTCGGTGGAGCGCGAGGCCCCCCGCCCCGGCGCGGGCGCCGGCCTCGCCGCGGCGGGCACGGCGGCCGGGGAGCACGCGCGCGTGGGCCACAGCGACGTCGCCAAGCTCCGCGAGGCCGCCGAGGACGCGCGGCGCTGGGACTCCAAGTACGGCGGCGGGGACTGGCGTTCGTCGATGGTGCCCGAGTGCTTACGCGTGGACGCGGCCCCGCTGCTGCTCGGCTCGTACTCGGACGAGGTCGGCCGGAACCTGTTCGGCGCGACGGCCGAGCTCACCCGGCTCGCCGGCTGGATGGCCTTCGACACCGGGCAGCAGGAGGCCGCCCAGCGCTACTACATCCAGGCCCTGCGGCTCGCCCGCGCCGCCGCCGACGTGCCCCTCGGCGGATACGTCCTCGCCTCCATGTCCCTCCAGGCCACCTACCGGGGCTTCGCCGAGGAGGGCGTCGACCTCGCCCAGGCCGCGCTCGAACGGAACCGGGGGCTCGCCACCGCCCGCACCATGTCCTTCTTCCGGCTCGTCGAGGCCCGCGCGCACGCCAAGGCCCGCGACGGAGCCGCCGCCGCGGCCGCCCTCAAGTCCGCCGAGGGCTGGCTCGAACGCTCGCGGGAGGGCGACGCCGACCCGACCTGGCTCGGCTTCTACTCGTACGACCGGTTCTGCGCCGACGCCGCCGAGTGCTACCGGGACCTGCGGATGCCGCGCGAGGTGCGGCGCTTCACCGAGCAGGCGCTGTCCCGGCCGACGGAGGAGTTCGTCCGCTCGCACGGGCTGCGGCTCGTCGTCTCCGCCGTCGCCGAACTGGAGTCGGGCAACCTGGACGCGGCCTGCGCGGCGGGCACGCGCGCGGTGGAGGTGGCGGGACGGATCTCCTCGGCGCGGACGACCGAGTACGTACGGGACCTGCTGCACCGGCTCGAACCGTACGGGGACGAGCCGCGCGTCATGGAACTCCGCGAGCGGGCCCGGCCGCTGCTCGTCGCTCCGGCGTGAGGGGCGGCCCCGGGGTGACGTGCATCCCACGAGGTGGGCGTTTAGCCGCGTTGTCAGTGGGCCAGTGCACTATCGGGGACGGGAGGTGGCGCTGGTGTTTGACTGTGACGTGCTGGTGATCGGCGGCGGGATCGTCGGTCTGTCGACGGCGTACGCCCTGACGCGCGCCGCCCCCGGCACCCGGGTCACGGTCCTGGAGAAGGAGCACGCCCTCGCGCGCCACCAGACCGGACGCAACAGCGGGGTGATCCACAGCGGGATCTACTACCGTCCCGGGTCGCTCAAGGCACGGTTCGCGGTCCAGGGCGCGGCCGAAATGGTCAAGTTCTGCGCGGAGTGGGGCATTCCGTACGAAGTGACGGGGAAGCTCATCGTCGCCACCTCCCGCGAGGAGCTGCCCCGGCTGCACGCGCTCGTGCAGCGCGGCAGGGAGAACGGCATCCCCGTGCGCGAGCTCGGCCCGGCGCAGATCAGCGAGTACGAGCCGCGGGTGCGGGGCCTCGCCGCGATCCACGTCGGCACGACCGGCATCTGCGACTACGGGGCGGTGACGGAGCGGCTCGCCGAGTCCTCGGGCGCGCGGATCCTGTACGGCGCGGAGGTCGCCGTCATCGACCGGCGGCCGTTCGGAGTGGCCGTGCGAACCGCCGACGGGCGCGTGGTGCGGGCCAAGGTCCTGGTCAACTGCGCAGGGCTGCACTGCGACCGGATCGCGCGGCTCGCGGGCGACGACCCCGGCATGCGGATCGTCCCCTTCCGAGGGGAGTACTACGAGCTCACGGACCCCTCGCTCGTGCGGGGCCTCGTCTATCCGGTGCCGGACCCCGCCTTCCCCTTCCTCGGGGTGCACCTGACCCGGGGCATCGACGGCGGCGTCCACATCGGGCCGAACGCCGTCCCGGCCCTCGCGAAGGAGGGATACGGCTGGTCCGTGGTCCGCCCGCGCGAACTGGGCGCCACCCTGGCGTGGCCCGGCTCGTGGGCGATCGCCCGCGAGCACTGGCGGTACGGAGCGGGCGAACTGCACCGGTCGCTCTCGAAGCGGGCCTTCACCGAGGCCGTGCGGCGGCTGCTGCCGATCGTCGAGGAGTCCGACCTGCGGCGGGCCGCGCCGGGGGTGCGGGCGCAGGCGGTGCTGCGGGACGGGACGCTCGTCGACGACTTCCTGATCCGCGAGGCGCCTCGGACGGTCCACGTGCTGAACGCGCCTTCGCCTGCGGCTACGGCTTCGCTGCCGATCGGCCGCGAGGTGGCGACCCGAGCCTTGGCCCGCCTGTAACCCACGGGCGGGGGCGGGGAACCGCCCGCCGGGCGCGGCCCGCACGGGGGCGCCGCCCAGCGGGCACGCGGCCCACACGGGCGGGAGCGGTGGCATCCAGCGGGTGCGGGTCCGGGCCAAGCGCCGCCCTTCAGGTGCGGAGGCCCTTCGTTCGGTCCCGCCGTAGAATCGGCCGCATTGTGTCTGAGCAGATTGAGAACGGCCCGCAGCCCGTCGCCGACCCCGGACAGCCCGTCGCGCGGCGGGGCAGTCGGATGTTCGCCCCCGGCGAGGGGCCCATGCCCGATCCCGCCGGGGCCCATCACGAGCGGCGGATCCGCAGTTTCCAGCCGCGCCGCAGCCGTGTCACGTACGGGCAGGCCGAGGCCATGCTGAAGCGGTGGCCCGACTGGGGCCTCGACATCGACGGCAAGCGGGTCCTCGATCTCGAGGAGATGTTCGGGGGGCTTCCGGTCGTCCTGGAGATCGGCTTCGGCATGGGCGAGGCCACCGCCCAGATGGCGGCCGCCGATCCCGGGACCGGGATCCTCGCCGTGGACGTGCACACCCCGGGCCAGGGCAATCTGCTCGGCCTCGCCGACCGGAACGGTCTGACCAACGTCCGGGTCGCCAACGGCGACGCGGTCATCCTGCTGCGCGAGATGCTTCCCGACGCGTCCCTCGACGGCTGCCGGGTCTACTTCCCGGACCCGTGGCCCAAGGCGCGCCACCACAAGCGGCGGCTCATCCAGCCCGAGTTCCTCAGCCTCCTGGCGCCGCGGATGAAGCCCGGAGCCGTACTGCACTGCGCCACGGACTGGGAGGAGTACGCCGAGCAGATGCTCGAGGTGCTCTCCGCGCATCCGGACTACGAGAACACGCAGGCCGACGGCGGCTACGCGCCCCGCCCCGACTTCCGGCCCCTCACCCGCTTCGAGGGGCAGGGGCTCGACAAGGGGCACGTCGTTCACGACCTCCTCTTCCGGAGGAAGTGAGCCCGGCTCCGTTATCTCCGTCGCCGGTGTCGGTGCGGGTCGTTAGGGTCGCTCACGTGTCGAACTCCGCCACCGGCGCCCCGCCGGACGCCGCCCCCGTCCCGCACCGGGACACCGAGGAGCCGGCCTTCCCCGCCGCCGCCGACCGGTCCCAGTGGCGCTACCGGCCCCGCCGGGCCTTCTGGCGCAGCCGGCTGGTCCGCGCGGTCGCCGTCGTGACGCTGCTCGCGCTCTGCGCCCTGGTCATCCTGGCGCTGGTCCGCGAGCAGACCGGCACGCAGGGCTTCCTCGTGGGCCTGGGCCTGGCCGTGCTTCCCGTACCGCTACTGATGTCGGCGTTCCGCTGGCTCGACCGGGTCGAGCCGGGGCCCTGGAAGAACATGCTGTTCGCCTTCGCCTGGGGTGCCTTCGCCGCCGCGCTCGTCGCGATCCTGGCGAACTCCTTCGCGGTCCGCTGGATCGCCACCGCCACGGCCGATCCGGACTCCGCCGACACCCTCGGGGCCACCGTCATCGCTCCGGTGGTGGAGGAGAGCGCGAAGGCCGCCGCGATCCTGCTGCTCTTCCTCTTCCGCAGGAGGGACTTCGGCGGTCTCGTCGACGGGGTCGTGGTCGCCGGTTTCACCGCGACCGGCTTCGCCTTCACCGAGAACATCCTCTACCTGGGGAACGCCTTCGGCGAGGACCAGGAGTTCGGTTCCTCGGGGCTCGGTTCGGTGACGGCCGCGACCTTCTTCGTACGGGTCGTGATGTCGCCGTTCGCGCATCCGCTGTTCACCGTGCTCACCGGCATCGGTTTCGGCTTCGCCGCCCTCGCGCCGCGCGGGAAGCGGCTGCGCCGGGTGCTGCTGCCCCTGGCCGGGCTGCTGCTCGCCATGGGCCTGCACGCCACCTGGAACGGCTCGGCCACCTTCGGCGGCCCGCTGGCCTTCTACGCGGTGTACGGGGCGCTCATGGTCCCGGCGTTCGGTCTGCTGACCTGGCTGGCGGTGTGGAGCCGGCAGCGCGAGCTGCGCACGATATCCGGGGAGCTCCCGGCGTACGCGGCGGCCGGCTGGCTCGCGCCCGCCGAGCCGCTCGCGCTGTCCTCGATGCGCGCCCGGCAGGTGGCCCGCTCGTTCGCCGCCCGGACGTACGGGCCGCCGGCCGCGCGGGCGGTCGGAGAGTACGAGTCCTTCGCGACGACCCTCGCGTTCCTGCGGGACCGGGCCCGGCGCGGCACGGCGGGACCCGACTTCCCGGCCCGGGAGCAGGAGCTGCTGCACCATCTGTGGCAGCGCCGCGAGGTCGCCTCCCCGGCCCTCACGTACGCGGCGAGGGCGACGGGCCGGGCCTGGGCGCCGCCGCAGTACCTGGACTACGACGGCTACAACCCGTACCGAAGCTAGGGCCTGTCCGGCGGATCAGGGTCGGAGAAGGCCGCGGCGTCCGGTGCATGGGGCCTCCCCGGGCCCGCCAGGGCCGAGGGGGCGCGTCGCAAAGCGCCGGAGCGCCTCGACAGCGGAGCTGTGGGGGCGTTTCGGCAACGCGGCGAGGCGCCGTGCCGGGCGTCGCGGCCCCGGCCCTGATCCGCCGGACAGGCCCTAGACGGCGGAGGCCTCCGTGAGGAGGGTCAGGTCGGTCTCCGTGAGGGTGAGGTCGGCGGCCGCGACCAGGGCCGGGAGCTGTTCGACCGTGCGGGCCGAGGCGATCGGCGCGGCGACGGTCGGGCGGGAGGCGAGCCAGGCGAGGGCGACGGTGGCGAGCTCCGCCCCGTGCGCCTCGGCGACCGTGTCGAGCGCGGAGAGCACCGCGCGGCCCCGCTCGGTCTCCAGGTGCTTGGCGGCGCCGGTGGCCCGGGCGCTGTCGACGTCGGCGCCGGGGCGGTACTTGCCGGTGAGGAAGCCGGCGGCGAGCCCGTAGTACGGGACGGCGGAGAGCCCGGCCCGCTCGACGGTCTCCAGGAGCGGGCCCTCGTAGGTGTCGCGCGAGACCAGGTTGTAGTGCGGCTGGAGGGCGACGTACCGGGTGAGGCCCTCGGCCTCGGCGAAGTCGAGGGAGGCGCGCAGCCGCTCGGGGGAGATGTTGGAGGCGGCGACGGCGCGCACCTTGCCGTCCTTCACCAGCTGGTCGAGGGCGGTGACGATCTCCTCGACGGGGACGGACTCGTCGTCGAAGTGCGTGTAGTAGAGGTCGATGTGGTCGGTGCCGAGGCGGCGCAGCGACTCCTCGGCGGCCGCCTTGACGGTGGGGGCGGAGAGTCCCTTGAAGCGGGGGTGGGCGCCGGCCTTGGTGGCGACGACGATGTCGGAGCGGTTGCCCCGGGAGGCGAGCCAGCGGCCGATGACGGTCTCGGACTCGCCGCCCTCGTTGCCCTCGGCCCAGGCGGAGTAGACGTCGGCGGAGTCGACGAAGTTGCCGCCGGCGGCGGCGTAGGCGTCGAGGACGGCGAAGGACTGCGCTTCGTCGGCGGTCCAGCCGAAGACGTTGCCGCCCAGGGCGACGGGGAAGACGTGCAGGTCGGAGGTGCCCAGTCGGCGGAGAGAGGTCATGCGTGGATCAACCGCTCCCGCCACCGGGCCTATTCCGTGCGGTTCCTCAGAGGCTCAGGCCCTTGGAGCGGAGCCAGGACGCCGGGTCGATGCCGTCGCCGCCGGACGTGTGGACCTCCATGTGGAGGTGGGCGCCGGTGACGTTGCCGGTGGCGCCGACGCGCCCGATGGTCTCGCCGGTGGAAACGGTCTGGCCGGCACTGACCAGCATGGACGAGAGGTGGCAGTACCAGACCTCGGTGCCGTCCTCCAGCTCCAGGACGATCCGGTAGCCGTAGGAGCCGGACCAGCCCGCCGACTTGACGGTCGCGCCGTGGACCGCCTTGAGCGGGGTGCCCGTGGGGGCGGCGAAGTCGAGGCCGGTGTGGTAGCCGGAGGACCACATCGAGCCGGACTGCATGTAGGTGGCGGTGAGGGTGTACGAGGAGACCGGCAGCGAGTAGCTGGCGGCGAGCTGGGCGAGGCGCTCGGCCTCGGCCTTCGCGGCGGCCTCCGCCTCGGCCTTGGCCTTGGCTTCCGCCTCGGCCTTCGCCTTCGCCTCGGCGGCCGCCTTCTCCGCGGCGGCTTCCTTGGCCTCGGCCTCCGCGGCGGCCTTCTCGGCCGCGGCCTTCTCCGCGGCGGCCTTGTCGGCGGCGTCGGCGGAGGCCTGCTGCTGCTCGGCCTGCTGGAGGATGCGGGCGCGCAGGGCCTCGCCCGCGGCGGGGGCGGCGGTCCGCTCGGCCTGTCCGGTCGCCTGGTCGGCCGCGGTGGTGTAGGTGGCGGCGGTGAGCGGGTTCGGGTTGGCGCGGGCCTCGCTGACGGGCTCGCTGTGCTCCTCGGGGAGGAGGTCGCCGACGCCGGGGAGGTCGTGGGCGTCCGGCAGGTCCAGGTCGGGGAGGTCCGGCAGCGATATGGCGACCGGGGGCTTGTCCTGCGCGGTGGCGAGGCCGCCCGCGCCGACGGCCGCGATGACGCCGACGCCGAGGACGGTGGAGGAGCGGGCGAAGTTGGAGCGCTGCTTGACGACCCGGTGCCGGCCGCCGGAGCGGCTCTCGGCGCGGAGGGAGCCCTCGGTGGGGTTCCACTCGGTGTCGGGGGCGGCGGGACCCGCACCGCCACCGAAGGCGTCGAAGGGGGCTTCGGGTGCGGGAGTGTTGGACGCCACGGGGGCGCGCTCCTTTCCTTCCTTCTCGCCTACCGGGTTAGCTGACGGGTTCGGAGCAGGAAGGTCTCCTACGGGCTCGACCGCGCGCGTGCGTGGTTCGCACGGGTGCGAAGGGGCCCGATTCACCCCAAGTGGTGGTTCCCCGGTTCCTTTTCAGGATTCGGCGCGTGCGCACGGTGCCGTCTCTTGCGACGGCTGGGACGACCGCGCTGCGTTATCGAACGTTAATAGACAGGAGGTCCCGATTCCAAGCCGTCCTCCTTGATCATTCATTGAATTGAGGGCGTATCGCCCGAGTTGACCCCCCTTCAGAGGGGCGCGAAGGAGGAAGGGTGAAACCCTCGCGATCTGACGTTATGTCAATTGTTATCGCAGTGACACCTCGCGACTACGCCTGGTGACCGGGCCTGCCCGGCGGCACCACCGGCATCGTCCGGCGGCGCTCGGGCTGCCCCGTCGCCGGGCGGCTCACCGCGAGCAGCGCCATGTCGTCCGTCGACCCGCCGCCCGTGTGGAGCCGTACGTCGTCCACGAGCGCGTCGAGCAGCTCCTCCGGCCCCGGGAAGATCCGCCCGGCGAGGCGCGCCGCCGGATCGTAGAAGACGCCCTGCGCGTTCCGCGCCTCCGAGAGGCCGTCCGTGTAGAAGAGCAGCGTCGCGCCCGGCGGGAACGGCCGCGCCTCCGCCCGGTCCGGCCACGCCGCCAGGTCGCCCATGCCGAGCGGCAGCGCCGCCTCGCCCGGCTCCAGTGACTCAAGGCGTCCGTCCGCGTGCAGCATCAGCGGCGGCGGATGGCCCCGGTTGACGACCCGTACGAAACCGTCGAAGGTCCCGCTCCCGTCGGTGCGCGGGATCTCGGCCAGGACGGCCGTGGTGAACCCCTCGAAGGCGTCGAGCCCGTGCCGGCGGGTGCCCTCCCGGGCCAGGGCCCGCTCCAGGCGCTGCGCCACGCCCTCCAGGGTCCGCTCCTGCTCGGCCGCCTCCCGGAAGGCCCCGATGACGACGGCGACGGCCTCGACCGCGTCCAGCCCCTTGCCCCGGACGTCCCCGACCACGAGCCGCACCCCGTGCGGGGTGTCCTGGACGGCGAACAGGTCGCCGCCGATGAACGCGTCGGCCTGCGCCGCCTCGTACCGCGCCGCGCACTGCAGACCGCCGATCCGCTCGGCGGGCGTCGGCAGCACCGCCTTCTGCGCGGTCTCGGCGATGACCCGCGCCGAGGCGAGCCGCTCGCCGCTGCGGCGCACGACCCGGTTGATGAGGAGGGCGAGGGCGGAGACGGTGAGGACGGTCAGGGTCTCGGTGAGGGCCGGGACCTCGTCGGCGGTGCCGTTGTAGAGGTGCAGCCCCACGGAGGCGAGGACGGCCGCGATCCCCGTGAGGAGGGTGGTCAGCATCGAGAAGAAGGGCGCGGCGATCAGCGGGGCGGCGGAGAAGAGCGGCGACGCGGTGTAGGCGGGCGGGGTCGCCAGGTCGAAGGCGATGCCGCCCACGATGACCAGCGGGGGCAGCGCGCGGATGAACCGCCGGGCGCCGCCGTACTCGGGACGGCCCTCGCCGCCCCGCCGTCCTCCGCCCGCCGCTCCCAGGGGGTTCCCCACCTGTGCTCTCCTGCCCCGTCCGACCCGGTCGCGGTCCGCACCGCGCCCTCCCAGGGTGGCCGCCGCCACCCGGGGCGGCGACTCCCACGGGGCCGAGTGGCGTACGGGGTCAGTCGGCCGCGAGCCGCCCGCCCCGGGCGAGGAGCGCCATCGCCGCCGCGCACCCCAGGCCCACCGCGCACAGCGCGAGCCACGGCGCCGCCGACCAGCCGGTGACGTCGAGGAGCGCGCCGGTCCCCAGGTTCCCGAGGGTGATCCCGATCCCGCACACCGTGTTGTAGAGCCCGTAGTGGGTGGCCACCCAGCGCCCCCGGGACAGCGCGACGACCGTGTCCATCTCGTACGGGTAGAGCACCGCGTTCGCGACGGCCAGGACCGCCGCGCACAGCAGCAGCCCCACCGGCCCCCGGCCCAGGGCCGCCGGGACGAGGAAGGCCACGCCCATCAGCGCGAGCCCGAGGACGAGACACCGCTCCCGGCTGAGCCGGCGCCGGGTCCAGGCCGTGATCCGCAACTGCCCGGCGAGCGCGACGAGCGCCGAGACGACGAACAGCGCGGTCGTCACGCCCGTGCCGCCCGCCGCGAGCGGCAGCGCCAGATAGACCTGGAAGGACAGCACGTACGAGCCGGTCATGGCGAGCGAGAAGAGCCAGAAGGTGCGGTGGGAGAGCACCGTGCGGAACTGCCCCCGCGCTCCCTTCTCCTCGGAGGGACCGGCGGCGGCCCGTACGGGCAGGTGCCGGAGCTGTACGAGGGTCAGGCCGGCGAACAGCGCCGCCGCGACCACGCACGTCAGCCGGAACGACACCCCCGTCAGGGCCACCCCGACGAGCGGTCCGAGCAGGATGCCCGCCTGGTAGTACGCGTTGAACAGCGCGAAGGCCTCCACCCGGCGCTCCTCCCCCGCCTCCGCCGCGAGACAGGCCCGCACGGCGGGGTTGAACAGCGCCCCCGCGAGACCCGTCGCGAGCGAGGCGGCGATCAGCATCGGCAGCGACTGGGCGAAGGCGAGCGCCCCGAAGCCGACCGTCCGCAGCGCGCAGCCGGCCACGATGAGCGGCTTGAAGCCGAGCCGGTCGGCGAGCGCCCCGCCGACGAGGAACATGCCCTGCTGGGAGAGGTTCCGGGCGCCGAGGACGAGACCGACGGCCCAGGCGGCCATGCCGAGCCCGTCCGCGAGGTGCGCGGCCAGGTACGGCATGAGCATGTAGAAGCCGAGGTTGATGGTGAGCTGGTTGAGGAAGAGGAGCCGTACGGCCGGATCGAAGGTGCGGGTCTGCCTCCAGATGCCGCCCCCGGCCTTCGCGGGCGCGCTCGCGGTCGTCGTCACCGGACACGCTCCAGGGCCCGGCGGGTCCAGCCGGTGACCGTGTCGTCGGAGACGTACGCGGCGGGGTCCTCCCGTACGGGACCGTCGAGCAGCCCGTGCGCCGCGCAGAACTCGTCGTTGAAGACGGTGTCGAAGTACCGCTGCGGCCCGTCCGGGAAGACCGCCGCGATCCGGGTCCCGCGCGGCCGCGTGCGGGCCAGCCAGCCGGCGACCAGCGCGACCGCGCCCACGCTCCAGCCGCCGGTGGCGAACTGCCGCGAGGCCAGCCTGCGGGCCGCGCGGACCGCCTCCGCCGGGCCGACCCAGTGCACCTCGTCGAAGGCCCCGTGGTCGACGTTCCCGGGATGGATGGAGGAGCCGAGGCCGCGCATCAGCCGCTCCCCGGCCGGAAGGCCGAAGACGGTGGAGTTCACGGAGTCCACCCCGACCAGCTCCAGGGCCGGGCTGGAGGTGGCGCGCAGGGCCCGGGAGATCCCGGCCGAGTGGCCGCCGGTGCCGACCGCGCAGACCAGGACGTCGATCCGGTCGAGCTGCGCGGACAGTTCGGCGGCGAGCCCCGCGTACGCGGCGGGGTTGTCGGGGTTCCCGTACTGGTCGGGCCACCAGGCCCCGTCGAGGCTCCCGAGCAGCTCGGCGACCCGGTCCATCCGGGCCTGCTGCCAGCCGCCGTGCGGGCTCGGCTCGGGGACGACGTGGACCCGGGCGCCGTGGGCGACGAGCATCCGCTCGACGATCGGTTCGAGACCGGGGTCGGTGACGACGTGCACGGGGTGGCCGTGGAGCACGCCCGCGAGGGCGAGGCCGAGACCGAGGGTCCCGGAGGTCGACTCGACGATCGGGGCGCCGGGCCGCAGCTCTCCGCGGCGGCGGGCCTGCTCGACCATGTGGAGGGCGGCGCGGTCCTTGATGCCGCCGAAGTTGAAGCCTTCGAGCTTGGCCCAGTAGCCGTCGTCCGTCCACAGGACGGGGGTGTTGCCGACGGTCTGCCCGTCGGCGGGAAGCGTCAGTGGTGCGGTCATGGGGAGACGTCCTCGGGGTGGGTACGCGGAAGGGAACCTGGTCACGCGAGTGCGGGACCCGGCTCAGTTCCGGTCCACCCCGAGGGCGACGAGCAGTCGGCCCGGCTCGGGGCCGGGGCCCGCCCGGTACCGGACGCAGCGCGCGCGGGGATCGGTGCGGAGGTCCGCCGCGTGGGGCAGGACCGCGGCTCCGCCCGCGTCGGGCACGGCGAGCGGGGAGGCGGGGGCCTGCGCGGGGAGGTGGGCGTCGAAGGTCCAGGCGTCCCCGGACCGCTCGCAGCCGTGGGAGTGCGCGGGGGCGGAGACGGTCGCGGTGCCGGAGGTCGGCAGCACGTGCCCGTGGGAGCCGTGGCAGACGCTCACGATCAGGGCGAGGAGCGCGAGCAGGACGAGCACGGCGGGCGCCCGCCGTCTCACATCGCTCATACGCTCGTCACTCATGGTGCGCGCGAGATTACGGTGGGACATGGGGCGGCCGCAAAGAGGCGGGCGCGGTTTTGGCCACCGTTTACTTCAGACAGGTCCTTTCGCTTCGGGCGGCGGACGCTAGAGGTTCCGCTCCGCGTAGACCCTCATCGCGTCCCGGACGAGGACCGCGGTGCCCTCGCCGTGCTTGTCGTAGTTCGCCGTGAAGCGCGGGTCGTCGACGTACATCTGCCCGAGGCCGATCACGTACTCCCTGCTCGGCGTCGTGGTCGTCGACAGCCACGCGATCTGGCGCCGCGCGATCGCCTGCACCTCGTCGCCGTCGGCGGCCAGGCCGTCCCGGGCCGCCCGCCCGAAGTCGCGGGCGATGCCCGCCTGCTCCTCCATGAACGCCTTTTTCTGCGCATCGGTGAGCGAGCGCCACCAGCGGTCGCCCTTCTCGTACGCGTCGCGGCCCCAGCGCTCGGTGACCTCCTCTTCGTACCGCGTGTGGTCGAAACCGTCGAACACCTCGTCGGCCATGAGTTCCTCTCCTCTCTCGGTCTTCCGCAGAGTGGTCCGCACCGACGCGATCTGGCGTCCGATGCGCTCGCGCTCCTGCTCCAGCAGGGCGAGATGGGTGCGCAGGGCGGCGGAGGTGTCCCGCTGCCCCGCGAGGACCTCGGCGATGGCGGGCAGCGAGAGCCCCAGCTCGCGCAGCAGCAGGATCCGCTGCAGGCGCACGAGCGCCGCCTGGTCGTAGTACCGGTAACCGTTCGCGCCGATCCGGCTCGGCTCCAGCAGTCCGCGCTCTCCGTAGTGCCGGAGGGTGCGGCTGGTGGTGCCGGCCTTCTTGGCGATCTCCTGGATCGACCACTCCATGCCGAGAACGCTAGATCTTGACGTTGCGTCAAGGTCAAGCGACGCCGCTCGGGCATACGACGAAGGCCCGGATCCAGTGAATGGATCCGGGCCTTCGTTGCTACTGAGTAGCGGGGACAGGATTTGAACCTGCGACCTCTGGGTTATGAGCCCAGCGAGCTACCGAGCTGCTCCACCCCGCGTCGGTAAACATGACTGTACGGCATGACCGGGGCGATCACGAAATCGGTTTCCTCAGCACCCGCAGTCGTCGGAGTCGACCGGCGCCGTCAGCGGGTCGGCGGCCTTCTCCGCGGGCCCCTCCCACGTCTCGTACGCGAAGCCCTCGCGCACCCAGTACTCGAAGCCGCCGAGCATCTCCTTCACCTGGAAGCCCAGCTCGGCGAGGGCCAGCGCGGCGCGCGTGGCGCCGTTGCAGCCGGGGCCCCAGCAGTACGTGACGACCGGCACGGACCGGTCGAGCAGCTGCTCGGCCTGCTCGGGGATGAGCGCGGTCGGCAGGTGGATCGCGCCGGGGACGTGGCCCTGGTCCCAGGAGGCCGTGGACCGGGAGTCGATCACCACGAAGCCCGGGTCGGTGCCCTCGGCGGCGGCGGTGGCGAGCGCGGAGGCCACGTCGGAGACGTCGGCGTGGAAGGCGAGGCTGGCGGAGAAGTAGGCGGCCGCGGCGGCGGGGGAGGCCGGCGGGGTGCGGAGTACGGGGTTGACCTGGGGCGTTGTCGTCGTCATGGTGATCAATCTACGGACGAAGATCACCGTGCTGAAGTGGGGATTCACGGCGATCGGGGGCTTCGGCCGGGGAATCCCGGGCGTTCGCCACGAGACGGCGGGGATCTCACGAAGCGGGACCCCGCGGCCTGGTTCCGCCGCCGGTGTCCGTGTCACATCGGCGGGGTTTCATCCGTCATGACGGCATGACGGGACGCGAACGGGGAGATCGACGAGTGGACCACGAAACGGCAGTCGGCCAGGGGCTCGACAAGGAACTCCTGGCCCGGCGCTTCGACGCCGACCGCGGCCATCTGCGGGCGGTGGCCTACCGCATGCTGGGCTCGCTCAGCGAGGCCGAGGACGCCGTCCAGGAGGCCTGGTTCAAGCTCAGCCGCAGCGACGTCAGCGGGGTGGAGAACCTCAGCGGCTGGCTGACCACGGTCGTCGGCCGCGTCTGCCTGGACATGCTGCGCTCGCGCGGCTCGCGCCGCGAGGACCCGCTGGAGTACTACGTCCCCGACCCCGTCGTCCGGGTCGCCGACACCACCGACCCGGAGCAGGCGGCCGAGCTCACCGAATCCGTCGGGCTCGCGCTCCTCGTCGTCCTGGACACCCTGGGGCCGGCGGAGCGGCTCGCGTTCGTGCTCCACGACATGTTCGCCGTCTCCTTCGACGACATCGCGAAGATCGTGGACCGCACCCCGGCGGCGACCCGCCAGCTGGCCAGCCGCGCCCGCCGCCGGGTCCAGGACGCCACCCCGGCCCCCGGCCCGGACGCCCGGCGCCAGCGGGAGATCGCCGACGCCTTCCTCGCCGCGGCGCACGGCGGCGACTTCGAGGGGCTGCTCGCCGTCCTCGACCCGGACGTGGTGCTGCGCGCGGACGGCGGCAGGACCCTCGCGGCCGTCTCCGCGGTCGTCCGGGGCGCCGAAGCCGTCATCTCGCAGGCCCTCATGTACGCGAAGTTCCGTACGGGCGCGCTGCGGGTCGTGGCCAACGGCCAGCCCGCGGTGCTGTCGGTCGTCGAGGGCCGCCCGGGCGCGCTCATGACGTTCACGATCTCGGGGGACCGGATCGTCGCGCTGCACGTCCTGGCGGACCCGGAGCGCATCGCGACGCTCGGCTTCACGGAGGAGGACCTGGCCCGGGCGACGTACTGATCCGACCCGCGTCCCGCACGGCCGCCCGCACTGTCGGCAGCACCGCCGTGGGCACCGCCGCCGTCACCACCGGCAGCACCGCCCACGGCCCTGCCCGACGCCGGGTCACGGCCCTGCCCGACGAGGTCACGGACCTGCCCAACACCGGGTCACGCCCTGCCCGACTCCGGGTCACGGAACTGTCCGACGCCAGGTCACGGCCCTTGTCCGACGCCGGGTCACCTCTCCCTGGCGGCCCACCAGCTCCCGGCCGCCAGGGTGACGCCCGCGCTCGCGACGCCGAGGAGGGCGCCCGCCGCGACGTCGCCGGGGTAGTGCACGCCGGTGTGGACCCTGGAGTAGCCCACGGCCCACGCCAGGGCCGCGAGGGGCAGTGACAGGGGCGGCAGCACCGACCCCGCGGCGGTGGCGAAGGCGACCGCCGACGCGGTGTGCCCGGAGGGGAACGACGCCGAGGTCGGCATGGGGACATGACGGCCCACCACCACCCGGGCCGCCTCCCGGTCCGGCCGCGGCCTGCGGACCAGCCGCTTGCCCAGCAGGTTCGCCGAGGCCGAGGCCACCGCGATCGCCCCGACCCCGGCGAGCGCGGCCCGCCGCGGCCGGCCCGGCACCAGCGCGAGGGCCGCCGCGACGGTGAACGAGATCTTGGAGTGGTTCGCCGCCGTGGAGAGCCGGCGGAGCGCCGTGTCGAGCGTGGGCGTGGGGGTGGCGGCCACCGCGGCGTACACGGCACCGTCGACGGCCCGGATGTCGTGCAGGACCGCCCGGAGGGTCCCGGTCGTCGTGTCGTCCGTCATGCGCCGCTCCTAGCAAGTTCGGTGGTACGGGAGTTCAAGGCGTACGAGCACCCCACGGGTCGCTCCGGCCCGGCTCCTCGGGGAAGGCCAGCCGGGTCAGGCGCCGCCAGTCCAGGGGCGGCGGGGGCACCGGCGACCCCGGCCGGTCGCGGGGCACGAGGACCCGCAGGGCGCGCGGGCGCAGGGTGCAGACGACGGGCGTGGGCAGGGTCAGCGCCTCGCCGTCCACGGCGACGGAGATGACGGCGCCCGCGCCGCCGGGACCGCCCCCGACCTCCACCTTACGGGCCGTCAGGACGTTCAGGCCGGTCGCCTGGGTCCCCAGGACGGCCAGCTCCGCCGCTTGGGCGGCCCCGTCCACCCGGACGCCGATCACCCCGAGCTCGCCGCCGTCGAGACGCGTCCTGCGAGCGGCGACCGCACCGAACGGATCGGGCGCCGCGTACGGGTTGTTGCTGACGAGGAGCGCCTGCTGGGCGGTGAGCGGGGTGGAGTCGGCGATCGCGTCGAGACGGTCGCCCTCACCGCCCTGGAGCAGATCGGGCAGGGCGTCGAGGGCGGTGCCGGCCTTCGCGTCGCGGTACTCGGGGCGCTGGACCACGTCCGCGTACACCCCGAAGGAGACGGTGTTGACGAAGGGGCGCCCGGCGACGTCGCCGAGGTCGACCCGGAGCTCCTCGCCGTCGCGCAGCGCGTCGAGGCACCGCGACGGGTCGGTGCGGTCGAGGCCCAGGTCCAGGGCGAAGTGGTTGCGGGTGCCCGCCGACACCACCAGGAACGGCAGGTCGTGCTCGGCGGCGACCTCGGCCACCAGCGCCTGCGTGCCGTCGCCGCCGGCCACCCCGAGCAGATCGGCGCCCTCGGCCACGGCCTTGCGCGCGAGGCCTGCGACATCGGCCGGCTCGGAGGGGTCGAGCAGGATCACCCGGGCGCCGAGCGCCTCCGCCCGCTCGACGAGCCGGAACCGCTCGACCTTCCCGCCGCCGGACTTCGGGTTCATGATCAGGAGGGGTCGGCGGGGCGGGGGGACGGGCTCGCCCCGCATCAGCGCGTCCCGCTCGTCCTCCGGCCGGCGCAGGGCGGACCGGGCGCAGGACAGCGCCACGCCCCACAGCCCCAGGGCCACGAGGGCGTTCACCCAGACGCCCCCGACGACGTACAGGTAGAGGGTCACGAGGGGAGCGGTCACCGCGAGCACCGCGCCGAGCAGCCGCAGCGGCCCGCGGTGCGCGAGGAACCACCAGACGCCGACGGCCGAAGCGGCGAGCCCCACGATCCCGCTCAACAGGACCAGCGGCCCGCTGCCGAGCGCGGTCAGCAGGGCCGCGCCCGCGACCGCCGTGGCGATCAGCGCCCAGCGGGCCAACCGCTGGGCCTCCCCCGCCGGATCACCGGAACCGCTCGCCGTCACCGACCCCACCTCCGCACTCCGCGTCCACGCTTCCCCACCTTCCCCCCGTCCGCCCTCGGGACGGACCCGTTCGGAGGAAAGAGCCCCCGGGAAACAGGACGGCAGGAACCCGATGAAGGTTCTCAGGTGGGCAACGCCCCCGACAGCCGCACCCGCTGACGAGGAGCCCAGAGAGCCAGTCGACGCCCGGTCCCGCCGGGACCGGACGTGCACGGAGTCCCTCGCTCCGGCGGCGAGGGCGGCGTAGGAACAGGAGACCTTCCGGCTGTCGGGCGTCCCGTCGATCGAGCATGCGGGACCGGCCGGATGGATCGTCATCCCCCGTCCGCCCGCGCAAGCGCCCCCGAACGACGCAGCGCCCCACCCGGTCGAAACCGGTCCGGGCGCTGCGCAGCAGGTCAGAGGGTCACCCCTCCCCTGCGCCTGGCAGGCCGGGGCAGACCACTGCCGGTGCGGCGCCGCGTCGCCGGCGCGCGGGACGGTCAACTCACGCTCATGCCCCGGTCCGGCCACTGACCGCGTTCCTCGTGCATCGCGTTGATCTTCCGGGACGCCTTGACGAACGAGTAGTCCGTCCGGCCGTCGTCGGCCGACGACGTGCGGGATTCCTTGTCCATGGTCAGGTGTCGCGTGAATTTTTCCGGATCATCCCCGAACTCGTAGCGGACCAGCTCCCCGTCCTCGGAGACCTTCCGGAAGTAGACGAGTGCGGCCACTACCACTCACCCTCAAAGTCTTCCCGCTTGTTCAGCGGTACGGAGTTCTGCCAATTGCACGTTTCGTCGGCGACCCGATGCGCTTCCCGGTAGGTCGCTCCGGGGTGCTCCCGAAGGTAGGTGAGCTCGGCCAGCTCGTGCTCCAGGAGGATCCTGTCCTCGGACAGGGAGTTCCCGGACCTCAAGCGAATCCATGCATCGGCGATCTCCGCATCGGCGTCGGACTTGCGCACGACGACCTTCCCGGTTTCGTCATCCCCGATGGGGTGCCCCGTATCGAACACGTGCTCCTTGATCGACGCGAGCACCGACCAGGACCTCACCGGCGCCTGGTTCGTCGACGCGGGCAGCCTGGCCGAGTGGCTGGAGACGTGGCTGGCCGGCAGCGGCTGGTACGAGGAGGACATGGTCGACGAGGAGTTCGACATGGCGCTGTGGGCGAATGCCGCCTCCCGCCCGTAGCCGGAGGGACCGTCACCTGTCCTTACAGTCCGTCTCCGGCTGCCTCGTCCGCTCACGCAGCGCTCACGCACGCGTCCCGGAACGACGGAGCGCCCCGACCAGCCGAAACCGGTAGGGGCGCTCCGCAGCAGGTCAGAGGGTTTCCCCTCCCCCGTGCTTGGTAGGCCGTGTGGGACTCGAACCCACAACCAATGGATTAAAAGTCCACTGCTCTGCCAATTGAGCTAACGGCCCGTGGACAAGCACACCCGAGCAGCATAGCCCGAGCGGGCCCGGGAACCGATCGGGTATCCGACACCGGCCGTGCCTCGGGCGTGGCGGGAAGCCCGATGTGCGGCACGCCGGTACGAGACAGGGCCCGTACCGGCACCGGAGTGCTCGTACGGGCCCTGGCTCAGGGTGTCAGGCGATGTCAGCCGTTGCGCTTCCAGCGCGGCTTGTCGTCGCGGCGGCCGAAGGAGCCGCCGGTCGAGCCGGTGCTGCCGCGGTGGTCGTCACGACGGCCGTACGGGCGGTCGCCGCCCGAGCGGAAGCCGCCGGCGGGGCGGTCGTCACGACGGTCGCGGTTGAACGGACGGTCGCTGCCACGGTGGCCGCCACGGTCGTCGCGGTTGAAGCCGCCCGACGGACGGTCGTCACGACGGAAACCACCGGAGGGACGGTCGTCGCGGCGGAAGCCGCCGGACGGACGGTCGTTGTCACGACGCTCGAAGGAACGGCCCCCGCGGTCGTCACGGTTGAAGCCGCCCGACGGACGGTCGTCACGACGGAAACCACCCGACGGACGGTCGTTGTCGCGGCGGAAGCCACCACGGTCGCCACCACGGTCGTCGCGGTTGAAGCCGCCCGAGGGACGGTCGTCGCGGCGGAAGCCGCCGGACGGACGGTCGTTGTCACGACGCTCGAAGGAACGGCCCCCGCGGTCGTCACGGTTGAAGCCACCCGACGGACGGTCGTCACGACGGAAACCACCCGACGGACGGTCGTTGTCGCGGCGGAAGCCACCACGGTCGCCACCACGGTCACCGCCGCGGAAGCCACCGCGGTCGCCACGGTCGTCACGGTTGAAGCCACCGCGGTCACCGCGGTCACGGCGCTCGAAGTTGCCCCGCTCGTCGCGGAAGGTCGAACGCTCCTCGCGGCGCTCCTCGGCCTTCGCGGCGCGCTCGGCCTCCACGGCGGCGGCCGCGACCTCGGCCTCGGCGGCCTCGGTCACCTCGGCGACGGCGGCCTCCGGGTCCTCGCCGCGCTCACGGGCGGCGCGGGCGACCAGACGGTCGGCCTCCTCGCGGAGCTCGACGGCACGGCGCTGGAGGCGCTCCAGCTGCTTGGTCAGGTCGGCGACCTCGCGCTCGGCCTGCTTGGCCGAGTTGTTCGCGGAGTCGGCCTGGACCTCGGTCAGCGAACGGGCACCGGTGATCTCGGCGACCTCGGGGTCGAAGGCGCCGGCGCCGCCGACGATGTGGCGCGAGGCGTCGACGCCCGCGTCCTCCATCAGACGGAAGATCTGGCGGCGCTGGTGCGGCAGGGCCAGGGAGACCACGACGCCGGAGCGGCCGGCACGGGCGGTGCGGCCCGAGCGGTGCAGGTAGTCCTTGTGGTCGCCGGCCGGGTCCACGTTCAGGACCAGGTCGATGCCGTCGACGTGGATGCCTCGGGCGGCGACGTCGGTCGCGACGAGCGCGTTGACGTAGCCGTCCTTGAAGTCGGCCAGGGTGCGCGTGCGGGCGCCCTGGGTCATGCCGCCGTGCAGGGCGTCGGCCTTCACACCGGACTCGCGCAGCTGCTCGGCGATGCGGTCCGCGCCCAGCTGGGTGCGGACGAAGATGATCGTGCGGCCCTTGCGCGCGGCGATGGCGGCGGTGACCGGGGCCTTGTCCTTCGGCTTCACGACGAGGACGTGGTGGGTCATGGTGGTGACGGCACCGGCGGACGGGTCGACCTCGTGCGTGACCGGGTCCACCAGGTAGCGCTTGACCAGGCTGTCGATCTCGTTCTCCAGGGTGGCGGAGAAGAGGAGGCGCTGGCCGCCGACCGGGACCTGGTCGAGCAGCTCGGTGACCTCGGGCAGGAAGCCCAGGTCGGCCATCTGGTCGGCCTCGTCGAGGACGGCGATCTGGACGTTCTCGAGAGAGCAGGCGCCGCGGTTGATGATGTCGCGCAGGCGGCCCGGGGTGGCGACGAGGATGTCGACACCGCGCTCGAGGGCGTAGATCTGGTTGCCCATGGACGTACCGCCGCAGACGACCTTCATCTTGAGGCCGAGGACGTCGCCGTAGGGCTGGAGGGCGTCCGCGACCTGCATCGCGAGCTCACGGGTCGGGGTGAGGATGACGCCGCGGGGCTTCTTCTTCTCGGTGTGGCCGTCCGCCAGGGTGGCGAGCAGCGGCAGACCGAAGGAGAGGGTCTTGCCGGAGCCGGTGCGGCCGCGGCCGAGGATGTCCTTGCCGGCCAGGGCGTCCGGGATGGTCGCCGCCTGGATCGGGAAGGGGGTGGTGACGCCGTTCTGCGCGAGCTTGCGCACGACGCCCTCGGGCAGACCGAGGTCGCCGAAGGTGAGGGTGGGCTCGGCGGGCTCCTCGACGGAGTCCTCGGCGCCGGTGTCGTCGGCCTCGACGTCGAGGATCTCGACGGTCTCGACGATCTCGGTGGCCTCTACGGCCTCGACGATCTCGTCGTTCTCGGGCATGACGGCGTGGTCAGAACTGAAAATGGACATGCGAAATGCGAAACCTTCCGGAGTCTCGGCACGCGCCCGTCAACTCCGTGATTTCGCAAACGACCGCCTCAATGCGGTCAGCCACGGCTAGGGAGAGTACGCGCCACACGGCGCTCTTCTGTGTCGGCGCCGGGCAATGGGATCAAACGATCTACCACCATACGCACCCTCCCCCACCCGTGGCAAATCGGACTCCGTCACACCGGCCCGACCTGCGGGGATGCCACCGGCTCCGCGGGCGCTCCCGGCCCGTCCGCCGCCCGCATCGCACCCATCTGGGTGTCGGTGCCGGAGGTCGGCGGATCGGTGGGGTTGGAGGTCGGCTCCGGGGTCGGCTCGGGCGTCGGGTTCGAGGTGGGCTCGGGCGTCGGCTCGGGGCTCGGCGGGGTCGGCTCGGGTGTGGGCGTGGCCCCACCGCCGTCCTGCCCCCCGGTGCCTCCGCCGCTGCCGCCGTTCCCCCCGCCACCGCCACTGCCCCCGTCGCCGCCGTTCCCCCCGCCCCCGCCGGAGCCGCCGCCCGTGGCCTCGTGACCACCGCCGGCCGGCTGCGACCTCGACGGCCCTCCGGGTCCGCCGGGGCCCTCCACCGGCAGCACCGCGCCCGGCGAGGGCTTCGCCGTGCCCGACGGCGAGCCGCTCGGGACCGGGGACTCCTTGCCCGCGCCGGCCGGGGCCGGGCCACCCTTCTCCGGCCTGCCGTTCCAGGACCCGCCGCCCCCGCCCCGGGCGCCGCCGCCGTCGCTCTCGGCCGCCGCGCCGTGCTTTCCCCCGGACGCGCCGGGCGTCGGCTTCGCCCCCTCGTCACTCACACTCATACAGCCGCTCAGACCGGCACAGGCCGCGACGGCCAGCGCGGTGGCGGCCCATCTCACCGGGGTGGGCAAATGGCGCACGGGGGCACCTCCAGGACACAACAGGCAGGAACGGAACGCGTCGCACTGCCCAACTCCCCAGGCACCGCAAGGGACACGGCCCCCGCACGGCCGCCCGATCCGGCCGAAGCCACCCGATCCGGCCACGGCCGACCTCCCCCGATCCGGCCGCCGCCCGCGCCCGCCCCTCTCAGCCGTAGCCGAGCGCGTGCAGCCGGTCGTCGTCGATGCCGAAGTGGTGGGCGATCTCGTGCACGACGGTGATCTCGGTCTCCTCGACCACGTCCTCGCGCGACTCGCACATCCGCAGCGTCGGCCCCCGGTAGATCGTGATCCGGTCGGGCAGCACCCCGGCGTACCACTCGCCGCGCTCGGTCAGCGGCGTCCCCTCGTAGAGCCCGAGCAGCTCGGGATCGTCCGGGGAGGGCTCGTCCTCCACGAACACGGCGACGTTGTCCATCAGCCGCGTCAGCTCCGGCGGGATCCGGTCCAGGGCCTCGGCGACGAGCTCTTCGAACTCCTCGCGCGTCATCTCCAGCACGGGCCCATTCTCCCCCGCCCGGAAACCGTTTTGGCGATAGCGGCCGACATCCCATATGCTTCTCACGTCCCCGACGCACTGAGAAGTGCGCAGGTGAGCCTCTAGCCCTCATCGTCTAGTGGCCCAGGACGCCGCCCTTTCAAGGCGGTAGCACGGGTTCGAATCCCGTTGGGGGCACGCATTACCGTGTGCGAGACTAGTGATCGCACACAAGCAAGGCTCTGTGGAGCAGTTGGTTAGCTCGCCACCCTGTCAAGGTGGAGGTCGCGGGTTCAAGTCCCGTCAGAGTCGCTGAGGTCGGAAACGATCTCGTGGCTGGGTAGCTCAGTTGGTACGAGCGATCGCCTGAAAAGCGATAGGTCGCCGGTTCGACCCCGGCCCCAGCCACAAAGAGAAGGCCCCGTTCGAAAGAACGGGGCCTTCTTCGTTCCCCGGGACATGCGGCCGTACGGGGAAGGGGCCCGCGCCCCGCCCCCGTACCGCTCAGACCTCCTCGCGCCGCCGCGCCCTACGGCTCCGCACCGCGAACACCGCCGCCACCGCCGTCACGACCGCGACGAGCAGCGCCCAGTCCGGCACCGAACGGCCCAGCGAGGCGACCCGCTCCTCCACAGCGAAGGAGTCGTCCACCGAGAGCAGGCCCGGCAGCGCGGTCGTCCCGTCGAAAACCAGGAAGAGGGCGCCGAGGGCCATGAAGAAGAGGCCCGAGAGCAGTGAGGTGGAGTGGACCTCCAAGCGGCCGATACGGAGCGGCCGGCCGCGCAGCAGGCCCCGCCGGCCCAGCTCGTACCGGTCCCAGAGCAGCGCCAGGACCAACAGCGGGACGGCCATGCCGAGCGCGTACACCGCGAGGAGCAGTCCGCCGTACGCCGGGCTGCCGCTCAGCGCCGCCACCGTCAGGACGCTGCCCAGGATCGGGCCCGCGCAGAAGCCCGCGAGGCCGTAGACCAGGCCGAGGGCGTAGACGGAGAGCGCCGAGGTGGGCCGGATCCGGCCGCTCGCCTCGGCGAGCCGGCGGGAGGTGAAGCCTAGGCCGAGGATCTGGAGGACGCCGAGGCCGATGATCAGCCAGCCGCCGGCGGTGACGAGCAGGTCCCGGTGGCCGTAGAAGAACCGGCCGGCGAGGGAGCCGGCCGCGCCGAGCGGGACGAGGGTGGTGGCCAGGCCCGCGTAGAGGATGCCGGTCCTGGCCACGAGCTTCGCGCGCGTGTCGATCGAATACGCGAAGAAGGCGGGCAGGAGCAGGGCGCTGCACGGGCTGAGCAGGGCGAGGAGGCCGCCGAGGAAGGCGGCGAAGTAGCCGATGCCGGAGGTCACTGGCCGGCCTTCTTCGGAGCGGTTTCCTGCGGGGCGTTCTTCTTCGGGGCGGCCTTCGCCGCCGCCTCGATCGCCTCCGTGAAGGTCTCCAGGGGCTGGGCGCCCGCGATCGGCCGGCCGTTGATCAGGAACGACGGGGTGGAGGAGGCGCCGAGCTCGTACCCCTGCTCCTGGTCCTTGCGTACGGCCTCCCGGGCGGCCGCGCTGTCGCCGTCCTCGGCGAACCGGGCGAGGTCGGGCACGCCGGCCTCCGTCGCGAGGGCGGCCAGCCGCTCCTTGCCGAAGCCCTTCTCCTTGGCGCCCTCGGCGTAGGCGGCCTTGTGGAACTCCCAGAACCGGCCCTGCCGCCCGGCCGCCCAGGAGGCGCGGGCGACGGTCTCCGACTCCTCGCCGAAGATCGGGAAGTTCCGCCACTCGATGCGCAGGGTGCCGTTCTCGACGTACTTCTTCACCAGGGCGGGCTCGGTGTCGCGGGCGAACTTCCCGCAGTAGCCGCACTTGAAGTCGGCGTACTCGATGAGCACGACGGGCGCGTCGACGCGGCCGAGGGCGAGCTTGTCGGAGGCGTCGCGGCGGGCGTACGCCTCCAGTTCGGCGTAGACGCCGGCGGAGGGGTCGGCGGAGACCTCGGCGACGGCCGAGGAGCCGGAGGAGCCGGGGGACGAGGGCTTGGTGGCGGTGTACGAGACGACGCCGAGCAGCACGGCGGCGGCCGCGACCCCGGAGACGACGGCGATCGACTTGGACCTGGACAGGGACCTGGACATGCGGAAGCGCTCCTGAAGGCGGGAGGGAGGAAGGACGGCGGAGGACGGCCGTCCGCCTACACCCTCAGGACCGAGAGCTCCACGGGGGTCGGCACGCGCGCGGGTGGCTCCCGGCCCGGCTGCGCGGCCGGGCCGGCGGCGTCCGGCCGCCGGACCGCGGGCGTCGCCCGGTCGGCGGCCAGGGTCGGCAGCAGCTCGGCGAAGCCGTGCGCGCGCGGCGGTACGACGGGGCTCGCGGCCCCCTCGCCGACGGCGTGACCCGGGTCACAGCCGGGCACGGCGGCACCGAGGACGACCGGGTCCGTGGCGACGCCCGGAGCCGCGCCGACGACCGGGGACGAGTCCGGGACCGTAGCGACGCGCGGGGCCGTACTGAAGGCCCGGGCCGAGCCCGGAACCGCGCCGACGACCGGAGTCGAGTCCGGGACCGTAGCGACGACCGAGCCCGGGCCCGAGGCCGTACCGACGACCGGAGCCGTACCGTCCGGAGCAAAGGCGCCGCAGGCCAGGAAGGAGAGCACCAGGCCCAGGAGCGCGGCGAACGCCGCCGGCGCGCGGGTGGTGCGGGACATGCGAAACCTCTCCGGTCCGGGCCAGATGCCCGGAATACTACGCATCGCCGCCCGCCCCCCTTCGTAAATGGGTTCGCCGCTTCTCGTCCGCAGGTGCGATCCTGGATCCCGTATGTCTACTTCCTTCGCCGCCCTCCAGTCCGTCCTGGCCGAGGTCTCGCTGCGGGACTCCCACCGGCTCGGCCGCCGTCTCGAAGGCGCCCGCCGCATCCGCAAGCCCGAGGCCCGCGAGGCCGTCCTGGACGAGATCGCCGCCGAGGCGGCCAAGGCCAAGGAGCGCGTCGACGGGCGCGCCGCCCGCGTGCCCGCGGTCACGTACCCCGAACAGCTTCCCGTCTCTCAGAAGAAGGACGAGATCCTGGAGGCGATACGCGACCACCAGGTCGTGATCGTCGCCGGTGAGACGGGCTCCGGAAAGACCACCCAGATCCCGAAGATCTGTCTGGAGCTGGGCCGGGGCGTCCGGGGCATGATCGGGCACACCCAGCCCCGCCGGATCGCCGCCCGCACGGTCGCCGAGCGCGTCGCCGAGGAGCTGCGGACCCCGCTGGGCGAGGCCGTCGGCTGGAAGGTCCGCTTCACCGACCAGGTGAACCCCGACGCGACCTTCGTGAAGCTGATGACGGACGGCATCCTGCTCGCCGAGATCCAGACGGACCGCGAGCTGCGCGCGTACGACACGATCATCATCGACGAGGCCCACGAGCGGTCCCTCAACATCGACTTCCTGCTCGGCTACCTGGCCCAGCTGCTGCCGAAGCGTCCCGACCTCAAGGTCGTCATCACCTCGGCGACGATCGACCCGGAGCGCTTCTCCCGCCACTTCGGCGACGCCCCGATCGTCGAGGTCAGCGGACGTACGTACCCCGTCGAGGTCCGTTATCGCCCGCTCCTCGAAGAGGACTCCGACGAGACCGACCGGGACCAGATCACCGCGATCTGCGACGCCGTCGACGAGCTGCAGAAGGAAGGGCCGGGCGACGTCCTGGTCTTCCTGTCCGGCGAGCGCGAGATCCGCGACACCGCGGACGCGCTGCTCAAGAAGAAGCTCTTCGACACCGAGATCCTCCCCCTCTACGCGCGCCTTTCGCACGCCGAGCAGCACCGGGTCTTCCAGGCGCACTCCGGCCGCCGGATCGTCCTCGCGACGAACGTCGCCGAGACCTCCCTGACCGTCCCCGGCATCAAGTACGTGATCGATCCGGGCACCGCCCGCATCTCCCGTTACTCGCACCGGACCAAGGTGCAGCGGCTGCCGATCGAGCCGGTCAGCCAGGCCAGCGCCAACCAGCGCAAGGGCCGCTGCGGCCGTACGTCGGACGGCATCTGCATCCGGCTGTACTCCGAGGACGACTTCCTCACCCGGCCGGAGTTCACGGACGCGGAGATCCTCCGTACGAACCTGGCCTCCGTCATCCTCCAGATGACCGCGGCCGGCCTCGGCGACATCGAGAAGTTCCCCTTCATCGACCCGCCGGACCACCGGAACATCCGGGACGGCGTGCAGCTCCTCCAGGAGCTCGGCGCGATCGACCCGGCCGAGAAGGACCCGAAGAAGCGGCTCACCCAGCAGGGGCGGAAGCTGTCCCAGCTGCCGGTGGACCCGCGGCTGGCCCGGATGGTCCTGGAGGCCGACAAGAACGGCTGCGTCCGCGAGGTCATGGTGATCGCGGCTGCGCTGTCCATCCAGGACCCGCGCGAGCGGCCGGCGGAGAAGCAGGCGCAGGCCGACCAGCTGCACGCCCGCTTCAAGGACGAGACGAGCGACTTCCTCGCCTTCCTCAACCTGTGGCGGTACGTCCGCGAGCAGCAGAGGGAGCGCGGTTCCAGCTCCTTCCGCCGGATGTGCAAGCAGGAGTACCTGAACTTCCTGCGCATCCGCGAGTGGCAGGACATCTACGCCCAGCTGCGGACGGTCGCCAAGCAGATGGGCATCCATCTGAACGAGGAGGACGCGCCGGAGCAGTCCGTGCACGTCTCCCTGCTGGCCGGTCTGCTCTCCCACATCGGCCTGAAGGACGTGAAGGAGAGCAAGGAGAGCCGGGACTCGAAGCGCGAGGGCACCCGGAACGAGTACCTGGGTGCGCGGAACGCCAAGTTCGCGATCTTCCCCGGCTCCGCGCTCTTCAAGAAGCCCCCGCGCTTCGTGATGTCCGCCGAGCTGGTGGAGACCTCGCGGCTCTGGGCCCGGGTCAACGCCCGGATCGAGCCCGAGTGGATCGAGCCGCTCGCGCAGCACCTGGTGAAGAAGACGTACAGCGAGCCGCACTGGGAGAAGGACCAGGCGGCCGTGATGGCCTTCGAGAAGGTGACGCTGTACGGCGTCCCGATCGTCGCCGACCGCAAGGTGAACTACGGGCGGATCGACCCGGAGGTCTCCCGCGACCTGTTCATCCGGAACGCGCTCGTCGAGGGCGACTGGCGCACGCACCACAAGTTCTTCGCGGACAACCGCAAGCTGCTCACCGAGGTCGAGGAGCTGGAGCACCGGGCCCGGCGCCGGGACATCCTCGTCGACGACGAGACGCTCTTCGACTTCTACGACAAGCGCGTCCCCGAACACGTAGTGTCCGGCGCCCACTTCGACTCCTGGTGGAAGCACAAGCGCCGCGAGGAGCCGGAGTTCCTCGACTTCGAGCGCGAGATGCTCATCAACGAGAAGGCGGGGTCGGTCACCAAGGACGACTACCCGGACTCGTGGCGGCAGGGCGCGCTGAAGTTCCGGGTGACGTACCAGTTCGAGCCGGGCGCGGACGCGGACGGCGTGACCGTCCACGTGCCGCTCCAGGTGCTCAACCAGGTCACCGACGAGGGCTTCGAGTGGCAGATCCCGGGTCTGCGCGCGGAGGTCGTCACGGAGCTGATCCGCTCCCTGCCGAAGCCGATCCGCCGCCACTACGTCCCGGCGCCGAACTTCGCGACCCGCTTCCTCGACTCCGTGGTCCCCGTCCAGGAGCCGCTGACGGGCGCGCTCGCCCGGGAGCTCCAGCGGATGGTCGGCGTGCCGGTGACGGCGGAGGACTTCGACTGGGCGAAGGTCCCCGAGCACCTCAAGGTGACCTTCCGGATCGTCGACGAGCGGCGCCGGAAGCTGGCCGAGGACAAGGACCTGGAGGCGCTGCGGCTCAAGCTGCGCCCCAAGGCCCGTCAGGCCCTCTCCAAGGCCGCCGCGGCGGCGACGGGCGGCCCGGACGGCTCCGGGCCCTCCCTGGAGCGCACGGGCCTCAAGGACTGGACGATCGGGACGCTGACGAAGGTCTTCGAGACCAAGCGGGGCGGGCAGCCGGTGAAGGCGTACCCGGCGCTGGTCGACGAGGGCGATTCCGTGGCCGTGCGGCTCTTCGACTCGGAGGCCGAGCAGGCGCAGGCGATGTGGCGGGGCACCCGGAAGCTGATCATGCTGAACATCCCGGTGAACCCGGCGAAGTTCGCCTCGGACAAGCTGACCAACCAGCAGAAGCTGGCCCTGTCGTCGAACCCGCACGGCTCGATCCAGGCGCTCTTCGACGACTGCGCCACCGCCGCCGCCGACAAGCTGATCGCGGACCACGGCGGCCCGGCCTGGGACGAGGAGTCCTTCCGGAAGCTGTACGACAAGGTCCGCGCGGACCTCGTCGACACGACGGTGCGGACGGTGGGTCAGGTCCAGCAGATCCTGGCGGCCTGGCAGGCGTGCGAGCGCCGGCTGAAGGCGACGAACAGCCTGGCCCTGATCGACAACCTGACCGACGTGCGCGCGCAGCTCGCCTGGCTGATGCCGGCCGGTTTCGTCACCCGTACGGGTCTGAAGCGGCTGCCGGACCTGATGCGCTACCTGGTGGCGGTGGACCGGCGGCTCCAGCAGATGCCGACGGGCGTCCAGCGGGACACCACCCGGATGGAGAAGGTCCGGGAGATGCAGGACGAGTACGCCTGGCTCCTGGAGCAGCTTCCGAAGGGGCGTCCGGTGCCGGCCGAGGTCACCGACATCCGCTGGATGATCGAGGAGCTGCGGGTGAGCTACTTCGCCCACGCGCTGGGGACGGCGTACCCGATCTCGGACAAGCGGATCGTGAAGGCGATCGACGCGGCGGCCCCGTAGAGACGTGTCTGCCCCGGGGAGCGGGAGCTCGCCGTCGGTGAGTTCGACCGGACCCCCTGACCTGCTGTACAGTCTGTCTCGCAGCCACTCACGAGGGGCTGCGAGCAAGGCTCTGTGGAGCAGTTGGTTAGCTCGCCACCCTGTCAAGGTGGAGGTCGCGGGTTCAAGTCCCGTCAGAGTCGCTTTTCACGAAGGCCCGCATCGTCAGATGCGGGCCTTCGTTGTGTTCCCGTGTCTTGACGGGGTCGCCCGCCCGCCGGTACCCCGGACATCAGGGAATCGGGGGCCAGACCGGAGGTGGTCGCGCATGGCCGCGGCGTCCGCAGCACGGCACGACACTCGCGCGCTGCTGCGCGCCCATCTGGCGGCCGCGTCGCGGTACGGCCACCTCACCCGCCAGTGCCCGGTCTGCCATCGCCTCCTGCGGCTCGCCATGGAGGTCCCGGAGCCCGAGGAGCCGGCGGACGCCGCCGAGGACGAAAGTCCCACCGACCCATGACCAACGGCGGGTTGGGGGCGTTCTGCGAAGTGGGAGGCTGTTCCTTGGCAAGACCTCGTCGATGTGACGGGTGTCACTGAAAGAGTTTCAGGAACCCCTGCACTTACACCCTCCCTACACCACCCGGATTTAATATGTGCAATTGCACCACCCTGGAGGGGGTGTGGCGCCGGGCACAAAAAAGATCGCGCTGGACCCGGCGGAGTCCAGCGCGATCGTTGACGGAGACCTGTTGGGGCAGGAGCCCGTCGGCAGTACTAGGGGTGGGCGACCGGATTGGGGGATCCGGAAGGGCCCGGTGTTACGGGGTGTTGCAGGGTGCTGCAGGGTTCTGCGCGACCTCAGGCCTCGCTGCGCTGCTGCGGAATGCCCGCCAGCAGGGCGCGAACCTCGGCCTCGCGGTACCGGCGGTGCCCACCCAGGGTGCGGATGGACGTGAGCTTGCCCGCCTTCGCCCAACGGGTAACCGTCTTCGGGTCCACGCGGAACATCGTGGCAACCTCGGCGGGGGTCAGCAGCGGCTCGGCATCAGGGGTGCGAGCGGTCATGAGCGGCCTCCTCGGGAGAACCGAACCTATCTCGGTTCTTTCCTCTAAATTCTGCACCTTGACCCGCCATGCCCGAAATGGCAGAAGCGGGTCGAGTCGGTTATAGGACGAACGGCTTGTCCTCGGCACTACAACTACACCATCCGTCCAGCCGCGTCGGCCAAACCGATGGAATTGCCCTCGCAGGTGTTCATCAGCGGCGGAAGTCGACTGACCATGCCATAACGGACAGTCACACCACTGTGACGATCAGTCACAGAGCGATCAGGAGTCCTCAGACCCCCCATAGAGTGCAATGCTGAGCGTTCCGCCCGAACTTGGGCGGAAGGAACCCTCCCCGGACTCCTTGTCCTATTTTGGCACGAGGGTGGGTGATGGGCGCAAGGGTGCGTTACGTGCTGTCCGTCACGCTTGAGCCAAAGGCCCGGATCAGGACCAACGTCCTCGCCCCACCGGTACGAAAGCCCCGGCCGGCCGAACGGACATCGAACCGGCCACCGAAACCGGCCACCGCCCCGAAGATCATTTACACCCGCCGGACATGTCTTGTCGATACCGACCTGACGAACTTGTCCGACTGATGTCAGTTCGCGAAACGCAGGTCCCTGACGGTCCGCCAGCGCTCCGCGAGCCGCCCGTACACCTCGCTCGCCGCCTCGCCGTCCCCGTCCCGCAGCGCGGCGATCCCCTCCGCCAGCTGGGCCGCCGACCGCTCCTCCGCCAGCCACCCGGCCGGCATCGCGTGCACCAGACCGCCGAAGTCCAGCTCCACGAGCGCCCGCGGATGGAACTCCTCCAGCCAGCGCCCCACCTCGATCAGCCCCCGCGTCATCGGACCGTCGTCGATCGACTCCCGCAGCGCCTTGAGCGCCCGCGCGAGCCGCCGCCGCGCCTGGGCCATCGTCGTCCGGTAGCGCAGCACCGGCGCCCGTCCCGCGGACCCGTCCCCCGGCTCGTACTCCCGCTCCTCGTCCCCGAAGAGCGCGAACCAGCGCAGCGGCACCTGCCAGACCCCCGTACGGATCCACGGCCGCGCGTCCGGGTTCCGGCTCAGCCAGCGCTCGTAGTCGCTCGCCACCTGGGCGCGCACCACCGGCGGCAGCATCGCGTCGAGCACCGCCGCCGGGTACGGGCCGGCCGCCAGCTCCTCCATCGCCAGCCAGCCGCGCAGCCGGGTCCGCCACGGGCAGATCACCACCACCCCGTCCAGGTGCGCGACGAAGGCCTCCCCGCTCTCGTGGACCGGCACCGGCACCGGAGGCGTCGGCAGCAGGTCCGCGAGCGAGCGCCGCAGCTCCTCCTGCGCGCCCGGTACGCGCGGCCGGCGCGCGTACCGCGCCCAGTGGGACCGCTCCGGCTCGGGGAACGCGGCCAGCGGCTCGTACACCCGCAGATAGGACGCGTAGGGAACGGGGACCGTGGGGGCGACCGACATGTCGCAAATCCTTCCACGGAGGTTCCCCCGGAGGGGGTGATCCTCAGCACTGCGGCCGATCTACGCCCAGGTAGGACTTACTCTCTTGCCGAACTGGTCCTCCCCCACCCACAGGGAGGCCCGCAACCGCCGCTTCGTACTTGGGAGTCACCACCGTGACCGATGTGACCGGCGTTCCTGGCGACGTACTGAACACTCTGTTCCACTCGGAGCAGGGTGGCCACGAGCAGGTCGTCCTCTGTCAGGACCGCGCCACCGGCCTCAAGGCCGTCATCGCCCTCCACTCCACCGCCCTGGGCCCCGCCCTCGGCGGCACCCGCTTCTACCCGTACGCCACCGAGGCCGAGGCGATCGCCGACGCGCTCAACCTGTCGCGCGGCATGTCGTACAAGAACGCCATGGCCGGACTCGACCTGGGCGGCGGCAAGGCCGTCATCATCGGCGACCCGGAGCTGATCAAGACCGAGGAGCTCCTCCTCGCCTACGGCCGCTTCGTCGCCTCCCTCGGCGGCCGCTACGTCACGGCCTGCGACGTCGGCACCTACGTCGCCGACATGGACGTCGTCGCCCGCACCAACCAGTGGACCACCGGCCGCTCCCCCGAGAACGGCGGCGCCGGCGACTCCTCCGTCCTCACCGCCTTCGGCGTCTTCCAGGGCATGCGCGCCGCCGCGCAGACCCTCTGGGGCGACCCGACCCTGCGCGGCCGCAAGGTCGGCGTCGCCGGCGTCGGCAAGGTCGGCCACTACCTGGTCGAGCACCTCCTGGAGGACGGCGCCGAGGTCGTGATCACCGATGTGCGCGAGGAGTCGGTGCGCCGGATCACCGACAAGCACCCGCAGGTCGCCGTGGTCGCCGACACGAACGCGCTGATCCGCGTCGAGGGCCTCGACGTCTACGCGCCCTGCGCGCTGGGCGGTGCCCTGAACGAGGAGACCGTGCCGTTCCTGACCGCGAGCATCGTCTGCGGCGCGGCCAACAACCAGCTCGCCCACCCGGGCATCGAGAAGGACCTGGAGGCGCGCGGGATCCTCTACGCGCCCGACTACGTGGTCAACGCCGGCGGCGTGATCCAGGTCGCCGACGAGCTGCACGGCTTCGACTTCGACCGCTGCAAGGCGAAGGCGACGAAGATCTTCGACACCACCCTGGAGATCTTCGCACGTGCGAAGGCCGACGGCATTCCGCCGGCCGCCGCGGCCGACCGGATCGCCGAGCAGCGGATGGCGGAGGCCCGCCGCGGCTGATCCGCGCGGCGCGCGGCACGGAGTGCCGGCCCGTCGCCGGGGAGACTTCGCTCACCCCTCTCGGCGGGTCGGCACTCCAGAAGAGGTTAAAATCGCGATTGACCAGCGAGGAAAGGGCACCTCGAAGGTTCTGTACCGGGGTATGTGATGCGCGCGGCGTACCGTAGACCCACGGAAACAGGTACCGTTGAAGCCCTACGGACCGGTCTCTCTGTCGAGAGTCCGTTCTGAATCATGAACGCGTGTCAAGACTCTGGGGCCGACGAGCCCCGTCACCGAGGGGGTCGAGCCATGGGGCGCGGCCGGGCAAAGGCCAAGCAGACCAAGGTCGCCCGCCAGCTGAAGTACAGCAGCGGCGGGACAGACCTGACGCGTCTGGCCAATGAGCTGGGCGCTTCGACTTCGAGTCAGCCGCCGAATGGCGAGCCGTTCGAGGACGACGACGAGGAAGACGACCCGTACGCCCAGTACGCGGATCTCTACAACACGGACGACGAGGACGAGGACGAGGAGTCCGGTCCGAGCACGTCCCCGCGTCGCGCTTGACCTTCTGAATCACCGAAACCCGGACCGGGGTCACCCGGCCGGGTTTCTGTGCTGTCCGCGTGCTGTCCGCACCGGAAGCGGGTACGCGAACGGGGCGCCCCCTCAGGAGCGCCCCGCCGTACAGCCGAGTCCTACTTCGCGACGTTTCTAATTCGAATACGTGCCGACCAGCTCCGCGCCGGTCGTGTGCGCCCCGCGCTCGGTGATCTCGCCCGCGACCCAGGCCTCGACCCCGCGGTCCTCCAGGGTCGCCAGGGCCACGTCCACGGACTCGGCCGGCACGACGGCCATCATGCCGACGCCCATGTTGAGGGTCTTCTCCAGCTCCAGGCGCTCCACCTGACCGGCCTTGCCGACCAGGTCGAAGATCGCGCCCGGCGTCCAGGTCGAGCGGTCCACCGTGGCGTGCAGCCCGTCCGGGATCACCCGCGCCAGGTTGGCGGCGAGGCCGCCGCCCGTGATGTGGCTGAAGGCGTGGACGTCCGTGGTCCGGGTGAGGGCCAGGCAGTCCAGCGAGTAGATCTTCGTGGGCTCCAGGAGCTCCTCGCCGAGCGTCCGGCCGAGCTCCTCGACCCGCTGGTCGAGCGTCATGCCGGCGCGGTCGAAGACCACGTGCCGGACGAGCGAGTACCCGTTGGAGTGAAGGCCCGAGGACGCCATGGCGATGACCGCGTCACCCGTGCGGATGCGGTCCGCGCCGAGCAGCCGGTCGTACTCCACGACACCCGTTCCCGCGCCGGCGACGTCGAAGTCGTCCGGGCCGAGGAGGCCCGGGTGCTCCGCCGTCTCGCCGCCGACCAGGGCGCAGCCGGCCAGGACACAGCCCTCGGCGATGCCCTTGACGATGGCGGCGACCCGCTCCGGGTGGACCTTGCCCACGCAGATGTAGTCGGTCATGAAGAGCGGCTCGGCGCCGCAGACGACGATGTCGTCCATGACCATCGCGACCAGGTCGTGGCCGATCGTGTCGTACACGCCCATCTGGCGGGCGATGTCGACCTTCGTGCCGACACCGTCGGTCGCCGAGGCGAGCAGCGGACGCTCGTAGCGCTTGAGGGCGGAGGCGTCGAAGAGGCCGGCGAAACCGCCGAGGCCACCGAGGACCTCGGGGCGCTGCGTCTTCTTCACCCACTCCTTCATGAGCTCGACAGCGCGGTCGCCCGCTTCGATGTCGACGCCCGCACTCGCGTAGCTGGCACCGGTGGTCTGAGACATGGGTTCAGAACTTTCGTGTCGTACTGCGGGTGTGCAGCGGGGTCTTACGGGCGACGGAGGGCGTCGGAGGCCGCGGTGGCGGCCGGCCCGGCGGCCAGCTCGGTCTCCAGGAGCTGCTTGCCGAGCAGCTCGGGGTCCGGCAGCTCCATCGGGTACTCGCCGTCGAAGCAGGCACGGCAGAGGTTCGGCTTCTGGATCGTGGTCGCCTCGATCATCCCCTCCAGGGAGATGTACGAGAGCGAGTCCGCGCCCAGCGACTTGCCGATCTCCTCGACCGACATCCCGTTGGCGATCAGCTCCGCGCGGGTCGCGAAGTCGATGCCGAAGAAGCAGGGCCACTTGACCGGCGGCGAGGAGATCCGGATGTGGACCTCGGCCGCACCGGCCTCGCGGAGCATCCGGACCAGGGCGCGCTGGGTGTTGCCGCGGACGATCGAGTCGTCGACGACCACGAGCTTCTTCCCCTTGATGACTTCCTTGAGGGGGTTCAGCTTCAGCCGGATGCCCAGCTGGCGGATGGTCTGGGAGGGCTGGATGAAGGTGCGCCCGACGTAGGCGTTCTTCACCAGGCCGGCGCCGAAGGGAATGCCCGAGGCCTCGGCGTAGCCGATGGCGGCCGGGGTGCCGGACTCCGGCGTCGCTATCACCAGGTCGGCCTCGACCGGCGCCTCCTTCGCGAGGCGGCGGCCCATCTCCACGCGGGAGAGGTACACGTTCCGCCCGGCGATGTCGGTGTCGGGACGGGCCAGGTACACGTACTCGAAGACACAGCCCTTGGGCTTCGCTTCCGCGAATCGCGAGGTACGGATGCCGTTCTCGTCGATCGCGACCAGCTCGCCCGGCTCGACCTCGCGGACGAAGGTCGCGCCGCAGATGTCGAGGGCGGCGGACTCGGAGGCGACCACCCAGCCGCGCTCCAGCCGGCCGAGGACCAGCGGGCGGATGCCCTGCGGGTCACGGGCCGCGTAGAGCGTGTGCTCGTTCATGAAGACGAGGGAGAAGGCGCCCCGGACGTCGGGGAGGACCTTCGCGGCCGCCTGCTCGATGGTGAGCGGCGTGCCGTCCTCGGCCACCTGGCCCGCGAGGAGCGCGGTGACCAGGTCGGTGTCGTTGGTGGCGGCGACCTGGGTCGCGCGGCCTTCCTTCTTGGGCAGGTCGGCGACCATCTCGGCGAGCTGCGCCGTGTTCACCAGGTTGCCGTTGTGGCCGAGCGCGATCGAGCCGTGGGCGGTAGCCCGGAACGTCGGCTGCGCGTTCTCCCACACGGAGGCCCCGGTGGTCGAGTAGCGGGCGTGACCGACCGCGATATGACCCTGGAGGGAACCGAGAGAAGTCTCGTCGAAGACCTGGGAGACGAGTCCCATGTCCTTGAAGACGAGGATCTGGGAGCCATTGCTGACCGCGATTCCCGCGGATTCCTGGCCCCGATGCTGGAGGGCGTAGAGCCCGAAGTACGTGAGCTTTGCGACCTCTTCACCCGGAGCCCAGACACCGAAGACGCCGCAAGCGTCCTGGGGGCCTTTCTCGCCGGGAAGCAGATCGTGATTGAGTCGACCGTCTCCGCGTGGCACGTTTCCGAGTGTAGACGGGCTCGACCACTGGTCCGAATTGAGGAAATCCGGCGTCATCCATACTCGTGCGATCGCACCAAATGATCGATTGGGGCTTGGAGGGCCCTACGAAGCAGGCGCCGTAAGGGATTCCGGCCCCCGGGCTCCGGCGAGCGGACGCTCGTACCAGGCCCGGGGTGGTCCAGCGATGTGACGGACGCCGCAGTCGGCGTCCGCTCAGCGGGCGGTCGCGGTCGCCGTGAAGCCCTCGCCGGAGGCGTCGGTGAGGGTCAGCGTTCGGTGGTTCAGCCGATAGGTCAGCGGGCCGTCGAGGAGCTCGTACAGCCGCGTCTCCAGGGTCATCTGCGGAGGCGTGCAGATCATCCGGGTCGTCGCCGCCGGGCCCTCGACGGTGAGGGTCCTGGCCTTCTCGTCGACGCGGACGGCCGCGGAGAAATTGTTGCAGCCCAGGTTTCCGGTGGCCCGGCCGTCGGCGCCGAGGACGATCCGCGCCTTGGTCCCGCTGCCGGCGGGCAGGGAGGACGCCGTGCCGCCCGAGACCAGCCCGTCGACCTTCCAGGTGGTGCCCCGCAGCGGGACCTCCTCCTCGGCCGTCAGCTCCACGCTGTTGCGCCCGTCGGCGGAGGCGAGCCGCAGGCCGTCGCCCTTCGTCGTCCCCTTCAGCGCGCCCGAGAAGACCTTGAGGAACTCCGTCTCGAAGCGCCCCCGGTCGCCGGAGCAGGCCATGCCGGTCACCTCGGTCGGGCCGACGGTGAGGGTGTCGCCCCGGACCTGGACACGGGCGCCGAAGGTGTTGCAGCCGCCGTTCCCCCCGGCGTCGCCGTCCTTCTCGAAGTCGACGTGCGCGCCGCCGGGCGCGACGGACCTGACGCCGTCGACCGTGACGGCGTCGACCGTCCAGTGCGTGCCGGCGACCGGCAGGTCGGGCTCTCCCGCGCCCGCGCCGCTCCCCGCCCCTCCTTCCGTACCGCAGGCGGTGAGCAGAAGGAGGGGGACCAGGACGACGAGTGCGCGTGGCTTCGACATGCCGATGGGACGGACCGGCCCGCCGTACGGTTCCGGGGTCTAGCCCATGAGGGGCAGGAGGTCGTTCAGATCCGCCCGCTCGCCGCTCGCGCCGACATGGGCCGCGTCCCGTTCCACCGCCCACTCCGTACGGCCCGTCGCGAGCCTGATCCAGGTCAGCGGGTCCGTCTCCACCACGTTCGGCGGGGTGCCCCGGGTGTGCCGGGGGCCCTCCACGCACTGCACCACCGCGTACGGCGGGATCCGCACCTCGACCGCCCCGCCCGGCGCCTTCGCCGCGAGCGCGTCGGCGAGCAGCCGGGTGCAGGCGGCGAGCGCCTGACGGTCGTACGGGACGTCGGCGCCGGTCGCCGCGTTCAGGTCGTCGGTGTGGACGACGAGTTCGACGGTGCGGGTCACGAGGAAGTCTCCGAGCCGCATCGCTCCGAAGCGGGTCGGGACGAGCCGCTCGTCGGAGGCGGCCGCGATCGCCTCCTCGTACCGCGCGAGGGTCTCCGCGTACAGCGCCGACAGGTCGCCCGTGTCGATCGCCCGGGTGTCCTCGTCGATGCTCCCCGCCTCCGTCGCCGTGGCCGACGGCCAGTCCACCAGGGCGAGTTCCCGCCGCTCCGGCTCGGGCTCGGCGAGCTTCCGGGACAGGGAGGCGAGCACCATCGTCAGGTGCGCCGCCAGGTCCCGTACCGTCCACTCCCCCAGCCGGGTCGGCCCGTCCAGCTGCTCGGGCGTGAGCGCGGTCACCGCCTCCCGGACGTGCCCGAACTGGGCGAGCACGGCGGCGCGGGTCTTGGCGGTGTCGTAACTGCGGGCACGCTTCTTGGCGGGTGGCATGGCCTGAGGGTAGGGGGTGCCTCGTCGATCAGGCCGGATCGGGGAGCGGCGTCCGGTGCCTGGGACCTCCCGGGCCCGCCGGGGCCGAGCGGACGGATCGCGAGGCGGAGGAGGGAGTCGTGGCGGAGCCGTGCCGGCCGACGACGACGCGGCGAGGCGCGGTGCCGGGCGCCGCGAGCCCGGCCTGATCGACAAGGCACCCCCCAGCCCCGAGACTGGAAGGAACGGAGCCAAACGCAGCGAAAGCAGGCGACGGGACCATGACCCACCACGAACACCCCCACGCCGCACTGGTGCGCCGGGGCTACGAAGCTTTCAGCAACGGTGACATGGAGACGCTGGGCTCCATGATGACCAGCGACTGCACCCACCACGTGCCCGGCGAGAGCCAGATATCCGGGCACTACAAAGGGCGGGACAACGTCCTCGGCGGCTACTACCGGATGCTCGGCGAGCTGAGCGGCGACACCATGCGCGTCGAGCTCAAGGGCGTCTACGTGGACGGCCGCGGCCACGCCATCGCCACGCACCGGTTCTTCGCCGAGCGCGGCGACCGTGGCATCGAGATGGACGGCGGCCTCTTCTTCACCCTCGTCGGCGACAAGATCTCCGACATCGACGAGTGCGTCGCCGACATCACGGAGACGGACTCCTTCTGGGGCACCGGCTGACCGCCTGCCGGGCACCGACCGACAGCACGGAGCCCCCGCCCTTCCCGGGCGGGGGCTCCGTTCCGTACGGGATCGATCCGCGGATCAGGCCAGCAGGCCCGGGATCGTCGCCTCGTGCGCCTCGCGCAGCTCCGTCAGGGAGAGCGTGAACTCGCCCTGGACGTCCACCGCGTCGCCGTCGACGACACCGATCCGGGTCGCCGGCAGACCCCGCGCACCGCACATGTCGGTGAAGCGGAGCTCCTCGCTGCGCGGGACGGCGACGACCGCACGGCCGGCCGACTCGCTGAAGAGGAACGTGAACGCGTCCAGGCCCTCCGGGACTACCAGGCGCGCGCCGTTCCCGCCGCGCAGGCAGGACTCGACGACCGCCTGCACGAGACCGCCGTCGGACAGGTCGTGCGCCGCGTCGATCATGCCGTCGCGCGAGGCCGAGATCAGGATCTCGCCGAGCAGCTTCTCCCGGTCGAGGTCCACGGCCGGCGGCATGCCGCCGAGGTGCTGGTGGACCACCTCGGACCAGGCCGAACCGCCGAACTCCTCCTTGGTGTCGCCGAGCAGGTAGAGGAGCTGGCCCTCTTCCGCGAAGGCGATCGGGGTGCGGCGGTTGACGTCGTCGATCACACCGAGGACGGCCACGACGGGCGTCGGGTGGATGGCGACCTCACCGGTCTGGTTGTACAGCGACACGTTGCCGCCGGTGACCGGGGTGCCCAGCTGCAGGCAGCCGTCCGCGAGACCACGGGTGGCCTCGGCGAACTGCCACATCACGGCCGGGTCCTCGGGCGAACCGAAGTTCAGGCAGTCCGAGATCGCCAGCGGCTTGGCGCCGGAGGCGGCGACGTTGCGGTACGCCTCCGCCAGCGCGAGCTGCGCGCCCGTGTACGGGTCGAGCTTGGCGTACCGGCCGTTGCCGTCGGTCGCCATGGCCACGCCGAGGTTGGTCTCCTCGTCGATGCGGACCATGCCCGCGTCCTCGGGCTGCGCCAGGACCGTGTTGCCCTGCACGAACCGGTCGTACTGGTCCGTGATCCAGGACTTGGAGGCCTGGTTCGGCGAGGAGACGAGCTTGAGGACCTGGTCCTTCAGCTCGGCGCCGTCCTGCGGCCGGGGCAGCTTGCCGGCGTCGTCGGCCTGGAGCGCGTCCTGCCAGTCCGGGCGCGCGAACGGCCGGTGGTAGGTCGGGCCCTCGTGGGCGACGGAGCGCGGCGGCACGTCGACGATCTGCTCACCGTGCCAGAAGATCTCCAGGCGCTCGCCCTCGGTCACCTCACCGATGACGGTGGCGATGACGTCCCACTTCTCGCAGATCTCCAGGAAGCGCTCGACGTGCTCGGGCTCGACGATCGCGCACATGCGCTCCTGCGACTCGCTCATGAGGATCTCCTCGGGCGAGAGCGTCGCGTCGCGCAGGTGCACCAGGTCGAGGTCGACCCGCATGCCGCCGGAACCGGCGGAGGCCAGCTCGGAGGTGGCGCAGGAGAGCCCGGCGCCGCCGAGGTCCTGGATGCCCGCGACCAGCTTCTCCTTGAAGATCTCCAGGGTGCACTCGATGAGGAGCTTCTCCTGGAACGGGTCGCCGACCTGGACGGCGGGGCGCTTGGTCGGCTTGGTGTCGTCGAAGGTCTCGGACGCGAGGACCGAGACGCCGCCGATGCCGTCGCCACCCGTGCGGGCGCCGTACAGGATGACCTTGTTGCCGGGTCCCGAGGCCTTGGCGAGGTGGATGTCCTCGTGCTTCATCACGCCGATGCAGCCGGCGTTGACCAGCGGGTTGCCCTGGTAGCAGGAGTCGAAGACGACCTCGCCGCCGATGTTCGGCAGGCCCAGGCAGTTGCCGTAGCCGCCGATGCCGGCGACGACACCGGGCAGCACGCGCTTGGTGTCGGGGTGGTCGGCCGCGCCGAAGCGCAGCGGGTCGACGACCGCGACCGGGCGGGCGCCCATGGCGAGGATGTCGCGGACGATGCCGCCGACGCCGGTGGCCGCGCCCTGGTAGGGCTCGATGTACGAGGGGTGGTTGTGCGACTCGACCTTGAAGGTGACCGCGTACCCCTGGCCGACGTCGACGACGCCCGCGTTCTCGCCGATGCCGACGAGCATGGCGTCGTTCTCGGGGGTCTTCTCGCCGAACTGCTTCAGGTGGACCTTGCTGCTCTTGTAGGAGCAGTGCTCGGACCACATGACGGAGTACATGGCGAGCTCGGCGCCGGTGGGACGGCGGCCGAGGATCTCGCGGATGCGCGCGTACTCGTCCTCCTTGAGGCCGAGCTCCTTCCAGGGCTGCTCGCTGTCCGGCGTCTCGCTCGCGTGCTTGACGGTGTCGAGGCTCATCAGGCGTTGACCAGCTTCTTGAGGATCGAGGTGAAGAAACCGAGGCCGTCCGTCTTGCCGGTGCCGACCAGCGGCTCGACGGCGTGCTCCGGGTGCGGCATGAGGCCGACCACGTTGCCCGCGGCGTTGGTGATGCCCGCGATGTCACGCAGCGAGCCGTTGGGGTTCACGTCCAGGTAGCGGAAGGCGACCCGCCCCTCGGCCTCCAGCTCGTCGAGCGTGCGCTCGTCGGCGACGTAACGGCCGTCCATGTTCTTGAGCGGGACCTCGATCTCCTGGCCCCGGGTGTAGTCCGAGGTCCAGGCGGTCTCCGCGTTCTCCACCCGGAGCTTCTGGTCGCGGCAGATGAAGTGGAGGTGGTTGTTGCGCAGCATCGCGCCCGGCAGCAGATGGGCCTCGGTGAGGATCTGGAAGCCGTTGCAGATGCCGAGGACGGGCATGCCCGCCTTCGCCTGCTCGATGATCGTCTCCATCACCGGCGAGAAGCGGGAGATGGCTCCGGCCCGCAGGTAGTCGCCGTAGGAGAAGCCGCCGGCCAGGACCACGGCGTCGACCTGCTTGAGGTCCTTGTCGCGGTGCCAGAGCGATACGGGCTCGGCGCCCGCGAGGCGGGCGGCACGCAGCGCGTCCTGGTCGTCGAGCGTTCCGGGGAACGTGACGACGCCGATGCGTGCGGTCACGACTCCACCTTCACGACGAAGTCTTCGATCACGGTGTTGGCAAGGAAGGTTTCGGCCATCTCATGGATGCGGGCGAGGGCGGCGTCGTCGACCGGTCCCTCCACCTCCAGCTCGAAGCGCTTCCCCTGACGGACGTCGGCGATTCCGGCGAATCCCAGGCGGGGCAGTGCACGCTGCACCGCCTGCCCCTGAGGGTCGAGGATCTCCGGCTTGAGCATGACGTCGACTACGACGCGTGCCACTGGCACTCCCGGTGGTGTGTTGCGTGGGCGGTTCCCTCAGCGTACCTGCCTCCAAATTCTACGCGGGTAGAGATCTGAAGGATCCTACAAAAGCCCGGTTCGGAGCGGCGTGCGTCACACGAACAGCACCTGAACCCCGGGCACACGCTCCGCACAAAATTCGAGCGAAATATTGCGGACCGCATTGCGCCGGGACACGCTGAAACAATTGACGGGGCTTCACAATGCGACGTCCACCGCTGTACAAAGGAATCCAGAAGAAAGCAGCATTGTCCCGGCACAGCCGTAAGGTCGGCATCGCCGCACGTCAGGGGCGCCACAAGCGTCCTCACGACGGCGGCGGCCGCAGGAAAGGACCGATATCCGTGGCTCAGCGTGTGGTGGTCACTCTCTCCGACGACATCGACGGCGGAGAAGCGGCTGAAACGGTCGCGTTCGGCCTGGACGGGAAGATGTACGAGATCGACCTGAATGCTGCCAATGCAAAGAAACTCCGCAAGGCCCTCGCGCCCTACCTCGCCGCCGGCCGCAAGCTGCCGGCCCGTGGGGCGGCCGGCCGGAGCGCCCCGGCCGCCTCGTACACCCACACCGCCCTCGCCCCCGACCCGGCGGCGGTCCGCGCCTGGGCCCAGTCCAACAAGATGGACGTCCCGGCCCGCGGACGGATCCCGAAGCGCGTCTACGAGGCCTTCCGCGCGGCGAGCTGAGCGGGGGCCACGGGGGTGAGCCCGGCCGGGGAGCCGGCGACGGGCCTCGGCCGGAGCCGATTTGCATGACACCCCCCATGATCCGGTAGAGTCTGGATCACGCCGAGGGGCGAGGCCGAAAAGCCGAGTCCCCAGCAGCGTGCGGGTGTAGTTCAGTAGCAGAACAGCCCCCTTCCAGGGGGAAGGCGCAGTGTGCAATCCCTGTCACCCGCTCTGCGAGATCGCGTTACCGACCACTCCGGTGGATCAGGTAGAGTGGTGCTCGCACCGAGCGGCGAAAGCCGACCGGTAGCAATGCGGACGTGGCTCAGTTGGTAGAGCATCACCTTGCCAAGGTGAGGGTCGCGAGTTCGAATCTCGTCGTCCGCTCAGGGAGTACGAAGGCCCCGGTTCTCAGGAACCGGGGCCTTCGTCGTGTTCCCGGAGAGTGTGAAGGGCCCCACACGGCGGTGTGTCACGGCCACCCGCGACGTTGGGTATAGTTAGCAGCGCGCTACGGCGCATGCGGACGTGGCTCAGTTGGTAGAGCATCACCTTGCCAAGGTGAGGGTCGCGAGTTCGAATCTCGTCGTCCGCTCCATGAAGAAGCCCCCGGTCGAATCGACCGGGGGCTTTCTCGTTCCCTAGGACCAGGCCTGGCCGGTCAGGAGCTCGTACGCCTCGATGTACTTGGCGCGGGTCTTCTCCACGACCTCCGGCGGCAGGGCCGGCGGCGGCTGCTCGCTCTTGCGGTCCCAGCCGGAGGCCGGCGAGGTCAGCCAGTTCCGCACGATCTGCTTGTCGTACGAGGGCTGGGCGCGGCCCGGCTCCCACTCGGAGGCCGGCCAGAAGCGCGAGGAGTCCGGGGTGAGGACCTCGTCGGCGATGACCAGGCGGCCGCCCTCCGGGGTGCTCTCGAAGCCGAACTCGAACTTCGTGTCGGCCAGGATGATCCCGCGGTCGCGGGCGATGTCCCGGGCCCGGGAGTAGACGGCGAGGGTCGTCTGGCGCAGCAGCGCGGCCGTCTCGGCGCCGACCTGGCGGGCGACCTCCTCGTACGACACGTTCTCGTCGTGGTCGCCGACGGCGGCCTTGGTCGCCGGGGTGAAGATCGGCGCGGGCAGCTCGGAGCCGTCGGTCAGTCCCTCGGGCAGCGCGAGACCGCAGACCGTGCGGGACTCGTCGTACTCCAGCAGACCGGAACCGGTGAGGTAGCCGCGGGCCACGCACTCGACCGGGACCATGTTCAGCGACTTGCAGATGAGCGTGCGGCCCGCCCAGTCGGCGGGGGCGCCGGCCGGCAGGTCGGTGGAGAGCACGTGGTTCGGGACCAGGTCGACGAGCTTGTCGAACCACCACAGGGAGAGCTGGGTGAGCACCCGGCCCTTGTCGGGGATCTCGGTGGGCAGCACCCAGTCATAGGCCGACATGCGGTCGCTCGCCACCATGACGAGGTCACCCGCCTCGTTCCGGTACAGGTCGCGGACCTTGCCCGTGTGGAGATGGGTCAGGCCCGGGACCTGGACGGGCTCGGGCTTTTCTACGAATCCGGACACGGTTCCTCCGCGTAGGTTGATCCAGGAGCGAGTCCGATTCTCTCGCACATCCGGGTGGCCCCGGCCGCCAGGACCTGTGACCCCCCGCTCAGTCCCCCTTGCCGCTCAGTCCCTCTTGCAGATCCGGTCGAGGAGGTTCGCGGTGGCGCGCTGGACCCGGGCGTCGACATGGCCCGGCCGGTCCAGCGCCGGCGACCAGGCGAACGTGCCGGACGCGAAGACCCAGGCGCCGGACGGAGCCCGGTAGAGACTCGTCTCCTGGTGGCGCAGCGCCCCCTCGCCGTCCCGGTAGGGCGAGTGCGCGAGCAGGATGCGGCCCTGGTGCTCCGGCAGCGCCGTGCGCGGGAAGTAGCGGTCGGCCTCGCCCGCGACCAGGCCCGGGAGCTCGTCGCCGTCGCCCGCGCCGGTGGCCTCCCAGAGCCAGTGGTCGGCGTTCCGTACGACCAGCGGGGTCGGTTCGGGCACCCGGCCCGCGTACTGGATGCCGAGGAGCTGCTGCTCGGGCCGGTCGACCTCGCGCCAGAGCGCGGGACGGCCGGGGCCGCGCCGCTTGCGGCAGGTGAGGAGGCGGTCCGGCACCCCGGACGGCGAAGGGCCCAGCTCCACCTGCCAGTACATGGTGTTGGCGGAGAGGAAAACCAGCGAGGTGCCCTGGTCACGGGCGAGTTCGGCGGTCCGGCGCATCGGCGCCGACCAGTACTCGTCGTGGCCCGGGAAGACGAGGCCCCGGTAGCGGCTCGGGTCGACCCGCCCGGCGTGCAGGTCGCGGGTCTCCGCGTATGCCAGGTCGTAGCCGTAGCGCTCGGCCCAGCGGATGAAGTCGTAGGCGTGCCCGACGTGCAGGGGAAGTCCCGCGCCCGCGTACGGGCGGTCGAAGGAGACGGTGACGGCCGCCTCCTCCTCGCCGAGCAGCCGGCCCTCCTCGTCCCAGGCGTGGTAGAGGCTGGCGCCGGTGTGCCCGTCCTCCGGGTAGAGGTTGTACGCCTGCCAGGTCACGTCCGGGAGGACGAGCAGCAGATCCGCCGGGTGGTTGTCCCGGACCGTGAACGGGATGTGCGAGCGGTAGCCGTCGACGGTGGTGAGGACGGCGACGTACGCGCCGATCGACCAGTACGTGGGGACCTGCAGCCGCCAGGACTGCCACCAGTGGTGACAGGAGACCGTGCGGTCCGCGGTGAGCGGGGCCGGCTGGACGATCCCGGAGAGACGCGGGCTCGTGGTGATCTTCGCGGCGCCGTCACCGCCGTAGTGCCCGATCCGATAGACGTCGACCGAGAATTGCTGCGGCGGGTCCACGGTGATGTGGAAATCGATCGACTCGCCCGGCGCCACGGCCCCGTCCGACGCGAAGCCCTTGATCTGGCGCCGGACGTCGTCCGCCGTGCGCGGGCCGCCGCTGCCGCCCCGGGCCAGGATCTCGTCCGCGTACCAGGGGACCATCTGCCCGGTGTCGTCGAAGTAGTTCTCCGAGCCCCGCAGCCAGGGCAGCGGGCCCTGGCCGAAGGGATCGGAGACGGCGTGCGCGAGCGCACCCGACTCCCACCGTCTGATCTGCTCCGCCCCCATGTGCGCCCCTCCCTCGACTCCCCCGGTCGGCCGGTCAGTGCCTGTTCGATGCCTGCTCGATGCTTGCTTCGGTGCTTGTTTCGGTGCTTGTTCGGTGCTTGTTTCGGTGCCTGCTGATGTGTGCCGGTGGTTCGTGCCTCTGTCAGTGCCGGTCTCCAGCACATCACATAACGCACGCACTCCGTCACCGTTCGTCGTGAATTGACGAGAGTGGAAGCCGGGGCTCCGCCTGGGGCCCTTCCAGGAGGCCCTCAGACCAGGCGTACGGGCTTCTCCGGGCGCACCCCGGTGCGGGCGAGCCAGGCCCGCAGCGGCTCCGGGTCACCCTCCTCGACGAGCGCGAGGACCCGGGGGCCGAGGTCCGCCGCGCGCTCGCCGCCGACGAGCAGGGCGGGCCCGTCGAGCCAGTCGAGGCCGGGAGCGGCCTCGGCGGTGTCCACGGCCGCACAGCAGACCATCGCGGTCACGTGGTCGGCGAGCAGGTCGCGGCCGGTACGGGGCGGCTGGAGCGGGAACAACGGCAGGGGCCCGTCGGGGCCGCTGCCGGCGTCGGGGGCGGCGGCACCGGCCCGGTCGCCCTTGTCGGTGGCGCGGCCGGTCGCGGCCGCCGCGGCGACCCGGGCCTCCCGGGCCGCCTCCTCCCGCGCGAGGAGCGCGCTGAGCGCCCCGGCGAGCACCTCGGCGGCGGGGTTGACCGGCTCGTCGTCGTCCTCTTCGGGGCCGGCGGGGAGGACGAGGGCGGGGTCGAGGGCGGAGGCGTGCTCGGGCTCGTCGGCGGGGGTGGGGGCGGGCTCGGGCTGGAGCTGGGGCTCGTCGACTCCGGTGGCGGCGGAGGGCTCGGACTCGTCGGCGCCCGTGCCGCGCCGAAGCTCGGGTCCGTCGAGGCCGGCACCGTGCCCGGGCTCGCCGGCTCCGGTGCCACGCTTCGGCCCGGGCTCGTCGGCATCGGTGGCGCGCTCCGGCCCCGGCCCCTCGGCACCGGTGATGCGCTCCGGTCCGGGCTCGCCGACACCGGTGGCGCGCTCGTGCCGGGGCTCGTGCTCGGGGCGGGAGGTCGTCAGGTGGGCCATCACGCGGGTCAGGGTCGGGCCTGTCGCGCCGGAGGCCGGTCCGTCGGCGGCGGCGGCCACACCGAGGCCGTCGAGGACCTGGTGCAGGCGGGCCGCGTCGGTGCGCCACTTCCGGTCGACGACCTCCTCCGGATACTGGCTCCACTCCACCGGCGCCCAGTCGGGGCCGGGCTCGGCGGGGCCGCCGTGGAAGAGGCGGGCGGCGAGCAGCGAGGTGGCCTCGTCGACGGCCCCGGGCTCCTCCAGGAGGTCGCAGGCGGGACGCTCGCCGAGCCGGGAGGAGAAGCCCTCCGCGAGCCGGTCCCGGCGGGAGAGCTCGGTGAGGGCGGAGACCACGCCCGCGTCGAGCTTGGCGGGCCAGCGGCCCATGCGCCAGGCGGGCAACGCGACCCGGGTGAGCAGGCGGTCCCAGCCCGCGTAGGCCAGGCCGACCTGCTCCTGGGCGACGATCCGTACGCCGTAGTCCACGGCCTGGGCGCGCTCCGAGCCGGCGGCGGCGACTCCGCGCTCCATCTCGGCGGCGTGTCCTCGGCAGGCGCGCAGCAGCACGCGGGCGACCTGCCCGACGCCATGGGCTCCGAGCCGGCGGAGCGGGCCGAGGCCGGGGTCCCGGGGCACGGCGACGGCGGCGTCCAGACCGCGGACGAAGCGGCGGGCGGCGGCTATGTCGGGGTGGGCGGCCGGTCCCGTACCGGCGACGACGGGGGCGAGGACCGCCCGCAGCTCGCCGACGCGCATCCACCACAGGAAGGGCGAGCCTATGACCAGGACCGGGGCGCCGTCTCCGCCGGACGTCCGGTGGAGGCGGTGGGCCCGGTGGGTGCGGTCCTCCAGCCAGCTGTCGCAGTCCGGGGTGAGGGCTATCGCTGCGGGCGCGGGGACGCCGAGCCGGTCGGCCAGATCGCGGACGAGCCGGTAGAGATCGGGGGCGGCGGACTCGGCGAGCTCCACCGTCGGCGTGGCGGCCGGACGGGCCCGGGTGACGACGAGGGCGACGACCGCCGCGGCGAGGAGCACGACGACGGCGAGGACGGTCACGACCCAGCGGGCCGTGTCCCAACCCGCTCCGGTGAAGTGGCCGGTGACCCCGCCCGCGTACAGGACGACGGCCACGGCGGCGGGGAGCACCGCGAGGCCCAGCGCCCTGCCCCGGACGCGGAGGACGGCGAGGGCCCGGGAGCGCGCGGCGCGCGCACCCCACTCCTCGCCGACAACGGAACCGGTACCGGACACGCCGTTCATCACCCCCTCCTGTCCTCGACGGGACTGCCTGTGGCGGTGTTGCTCACTCCCCCACTGTGGCACCCGTCACTGACATCGCAATGCCGGTGGGCCAAGTGCCGGAATGCCTTCGCCGCACCCTAGTTGGGGCTGTGGCGGGCGTCATCCGTATGGCCGAGCCGTCACTCGATGGAATGGCTTTGGGTAAAGGTGATGGCGCACTTGCGGCCGTGTGGTTCACGAGTTCCGCACCACACGGCCACAAGAGGAATCAGGCGAAATCAGCAGGAATCAAGCGGGATCAGGCCTCGGCGGCCTTCCGCGCGATGTCCGTACGGTGCTGCGACCCGTCAAGGCGGATACGGCCGACCGCCGCGTACGCCCGCTCGCGGGCCTGCGCCAGGTCCGAACCGGTGGCGGTGACCGACAGGACGCGCCCGCCGGCGCTCAGGACCGCGCCGTCCTCGCCCCGCTTCGTACCGGCGTGCAGCACGTACGCGTGCGGGGCGTCCTTCTCCGCGATCTCGTCCAGGCCCTCGATCGGGTCGCCCGTGCGCGGGGTGTCCGGGTAGTTGTGGGAGGCGACGACCACGGTGACGGCGGCCTCGTCGCTCCAGCTCAGCGGGGCCTGGTCGTCCAGGGTGCCGTTCGCGGAGTGCAGCAGGACGCCCGCGAGCGGGGTCTTCAGACGGGCCAGGACGACCTGGGTCTCGGGGTCGCCGAAGCGCGCGTTGAACTCGATGACCCGGACGCCGCGGCTGGTGATCGCCAGACCCGCGTAGAGGAGGCCGGAGAACGGCGTGCCGCGGCGGCGCAGCTCGTCGACCGTCGGCTGCAGGACGGTCTCCAGGACCTCCTCGACCAGCTTCGGGTCGGCCCAGGGCAGCGGCGAGTAGGCGCCCATGCCACCGGTGTTCGGGCCCTCGTCGCCGTCGAGCGCGCGCTTGAAGTCCTGCGCGGGCTGCAGCGGGAGGACGGTGGTGCCGTCGGTGATCGCGAAGAGGGAGACCTCGGGGCCGTCCAGGTACTCCTCGATGACCACCCGGTCGCAGGCGAGCGCGTGCGCCCGCGCCTGCTCGACGTCCTCGGTGACGACGACGCCCTTGCCGGCCGCGAGGCCGTCGTCCTTGACCACGTACGGAGCGCCGAAGGCGTCGAGCGCCTCGTCGATCTCCTCCGGGGTGGTGCAGACGTAGCTGCGGGCGGTGGGGACCCCGGCGCCGGCCATGACGTCCTTGGCGAAGGCCTTGGAGCCCTCCAGCAGCGCCGCCTCCTGGGACGGGCCGAAGACGGGGATGCCGGCCGCGCGGACGGCGTCGGCGACGCCGGCGACGAGCGGGGCCTCCGGGCCGACGACGACCAGCTCGGCGCCCAGCTCGGTGGCGAGCGCGGTGACGGCCGCGCCGTCCAGCTGGTCGACGGCGTGCAGCTCCGCGACCTCCGCGATTCCGGCGTTGCCGGGCGCGCAGTGCAGAGCGGTGACGTCGGGATCGAGGGAGAGAGAGCGGCACAGGGCGTGTTCGCGGGCGCCGCCGCCGATGACGAGGACCTTCACGCCTGCCAGGGTAGCCCGCGGGGCGGGATGCCCCTTGTGCGGGCCACCGAGCGAGACGGCCCTACTCGTTCGTGTATTCCTCCACAACCGTCGCTCCCAGCTCGCGCACGATCAGATCGTGCCCGGAGAGCGCGGAGTCGACGAGGTCCGGATCGTCCTCCTCCGGGACGTCGTCCTCGGGCGCCACGGGCTGCGGCGCCGGCGGGGAGTACGCGGGCGCGGGAGCGGGCGGCGGGGCCTGCTGGAACGAGGCGGCCGGAGCGGGCTGCGCCTGTACGGGGGCGGGCGGCGGGCCCTGCTGGAACGCGGGCGCGGGAGCGGCGGCGGGCGCGGGAGCGGCGGACCGCCCACCCCCGAAACCACCGGCTCCGCTTCCACCGCCGAAGCCTCCGGTTCCGCCCGAGCCGCCGAAGCCGGTGGCGGCGGGCGGGGGCGCGGAGCCGCCCGAGGGATCGATGATCGCCTCGATCTTCCAGTTCACGTTGAACTGCTCGGCGAGGGCCTGCTTGAGGACGTCCTCGCTGCCGCTGCTCGCGAAGTTGTCCCGGGCACCGGCGTTGAGGAAGCCGAGCTGGAGCGTCGTGCCGTCGAACCCCGCCACCTGGGCGTTCTGGCTGAGCAGGATCCAGGTGAAGCGGCGCCGGTTCTTGACGGCGTCGAGGATCTGCGGCCACAGGTTCCGCACCTGGGCCGTGTCCCCGCCACCGCCCGCGGCGGCCGGCGGCGGGGCCTGCGGCGCGGACTGCGCCTGCACGGGCGCGGGGGCCGGGACGGAGGGCGCCGCGGACGCGCCGGGCCAGGCGCCGGGCGCGCCGCCGCCGGGGGCGGCGGCACCCGGCCAGGCACCGGGCCGGGCCGCGGCGGGCTGCTCCTGCACGGGCGCGGGGGCCGGCGGCGCGGGCTGCGCCTGGACCGGGGCGGGGGCCGGCGGGGGCGGGGCCATCGGGGTGTGGGCCTCCGGGCCGGGCACGTACGCCATGGCGGGCGCCGGAGGTCCGGGCGTGAAGACGGGCGCGGGCGCGGCGGCCGCCCCGCGCTCCAGCCGGTCGAGCCGCGCCTGGAGGGAACGCTCGTCGTCGAAGGCGGCGGGCAGCAGCACGCGCGCGCAGATCAGCTCCAGCTGCAGCCGGGGCGAGGTGGCCCCGCGCATCTCGGTCAGTCCCGCGTTGACGAGGTCGGCCGCACGGCTCAGCTCGGCCGCACCGAAGACGGAGGCCTGGGCCTGCATGCGCTCGATGACGTCGACGGGGGCGTCGATGAGCCCCTTCTCGGCGGCGTCGGGCACGGCGGCGAGGATCACGAGGTCCCGCAGCCGCTCCAGCAGATCGGCGACGAACCGCCGGGGGTCGTTCCCGCCCTCGATGACCCGGTCGACGACCTCGAAGGCGGCGGCGCCGTCCCCGGCGGCGAACGCGTCGACGACGGAGTCGAGCAGCGACCCGTCCGTGTATCCGAGAAGGGAGGTGGCCATGGAATACGTCACACCGTCGTCGGCGGCACCGGCGAGCAGCTGGTCCATCACCGACATCGAGTCACGCACGGACCCGGCGCCGGCGCGGACGACCAGCGGCAGCACCCCGTCCTCGACGGGAATGCCCTCGCGCCCGCACACCTCGCCGAGGTACTCCCGGAGCGTCCCCGGCGGCACGAGCCGGAAGGGGTAGTGATGGGTCCGCGACCGAATGGTCCCGATGACCTTCTCGGGCTCGGTGGTGGCAAAAATGAACTTGAGGTGCTCCGGCGGCTCCTCGACCACCTTCAGGAGGGCGTTGAAGCCCGCCGAGGTGACCATGTGGGCCTCGTCGATGATGTAGATCTTGTACCGGCTGGAGGCGGGCCCGAAGAAGGCCTTCTCCCGCAGGTCACGGGCGTCGTCCACGCCACCATGGGAAGCGGCGTCGATCTCGATGACGTCGATCGACCCCGGCCCGTTCCGCGCGAGGTCCCGACAGGACTGGCACTCACCGCACGGGGTGGGCGTGGGCCCCTGCTCGCAGTTCAGACACCGCGCGAGGATGCGCGCACTGGTCGTCTTGCCACACCCGCGGGGCCCGCTGAACAGGTACGCGTGATTGACCCGGTTGTTCCGCAGGGCCTGCTGCAACGGGTCGGTGACATGCTCCTGCCCGATGACCTCGGCGAAGGACTCGGGACGGTAGCGGCGGTACAGCGCGAGAGACGACACGTATACGAGGTTATAGGCGCCCACCGACAACCCGGGAAAACGGGAACGGGCGGGAGCGGGGGCGCGGGGCGCGACCCGGGGCGCGGGGCGCGGGGCGCGGACGAGGCGAGGTCAGGGGCGCGGGGCGCGGCGAGGTCAGGGGCGCGGCCCAGGGAACGCAAGCGCCCCCCACGCACCTGCCAGAGCCGACCTACCCTTGCTGCCTTCCGGCCCTGGGGGAGTTCAGTCAGATAGCACCGCGTGAGGGGCTCCGCCCAGCGTACCCGATCCGAACCCCCACCTGTCCCCCCCCCTCCCCGACCTGCACCCCTCACCCACCCCCACGCCGAGATCACGTGCGCGAGCACCCCTTCCGGTCATGTAATGTTCTCCCCGGAGGATTCGCCTAGAGGCCTAGGGCGCACGCTTGGAAAGCGTGTTGGGGGCAACCCCTCACGAGTTCGAATCTCGTATCCTCCGCCATTGCTCTCACCGGGCAATTCGTTGAAGGGCCCCACCGTTCGCGGTGGGGCCCTTCGACGTACATGGTTACAGTTCCCGTCTACCGCCCGTTGAGGACGGCCCGGCAGACGTTGCAGTACATAGCCGCGTTCTGCCCGTAACGCCGCATCATCTGGCTGCAGCCGACGCACAGCCCAAGCTCCCATGGCGGGCAGCCCAGCGCCGCGGAGGCGGCGGCGCGTTCTACGGCGGTGATCCGCATCGAGTCGCGGGAGCGCTGGACCGGCATACGAGGAAGCGTGAAGCCGCCCGTCGGCTGATCGAGATCGCGGACGGGACGCCTGTCACTGATGAACCAGCCCTCCTCACCCGCTCGGCAGCTGCGGTCGATCTCCTGCTCGGCGAAGGTGATCACGTCGTCCTCCTCTTCGGCCGGAGCCATCGGAAGAGGGACCCTCTCGCCGATGAGCTCCTGCCAAAGCGTGCGATCGTCGGCCGAGACCCACATGTGCCGACCGGCGCGGCCGCTTCTTCGGTTGGGCACGTAGACCGGGACGCTCTCGCCCGTAGCGCTCTGCAGGACCAGGTCCTCGATGTGGACGGGCTCACGTTGAGGGAGGCACAGCGCGGGCACGAACCAGTCCGCGTGAATCGCGCCACAGTGGCCGGCGCCTTCGCTGAAGAGGCAGTGTCGCTCGCTACTCGGAACGCACTTCCAGACTTCGAGGTGCCGGTACCCGCCACGGATCACCATCTCCTTGCCGTCGGCGATGTCCTTCCACGGCATGTCGTCCACGCGCGCCCAGGGAGCCCGGTCAATCAGGGAAGCCGTCCGGTCCTTCGCCACCCAGAGCGGCGTGATGCCGTGCTCCACGGCGTTGACCGAGCGCCGGTGCACGCTGCTGGGACTGAGGTGGTGGTACTGGATCTCCCAGCCGATCCGTATGCCGCCGGGCCCGACGACGACGGCGTCCGAGACGCTGCGCCGGCTGCCCATGGGAACCTCGGCTTCGGCATCCAGGCCGTACCGCCCGGCGGTCTCGACGATCCGCTCCTTGGTGGCCTTGTGCTGGGCGCTCTCCGCCGGCGTCGCCTTGTGCGTAATCGGAAGATGCGAGGCGACGAGCGGCCGCCGACCGCCTACGCGCCCTCGGCGGATGAACATCCAGGGCGACTTGCCACCCGATTCCGACAGGCACTCGCGTTTCTCGTGGTGCGCCAGGCATTCAAGCAGCTGCGGATCGCGCTCGGAGACGCTGGCGGTGATCTCCTGGAGCAGATCGGGTCGGTCCGGGTGACCGAGGTCGGGCAGGGACAGATTGATCTCTATGCCATATCCGGTGTGCCACACCCCATTTGCCATTTCTCCACCATAAGAAGAACCACTGGTGCTCCAACAGGGCGCATGGTCAGAGGCGTTGGCAGCAGTTGCCCTGCACTACCGAATCGCCGGGGGTATCGAGCGGGCCGAAGGGACCGTCGAACTCCCGGGTGGGCAAGGGCTCCGCAACAGCCTGCCTCGATCCCATCCGAGTTGTGCGTGCGCATGTCTGAAACCAGCCTCAGTGGTTCCGCGAGCGTGAGTAGGATCACGCTTCACCCGCGCGGCCAGGTAGGGCCGCCCGCAGTGTCTACTCACCCGCTCCCCAGCTCGCGAAGGTGGATGGATGACGGCTCCCACAATCGGGACGTTGCTTCTGCAGAACAGGTACGAAATCACCGCGGGTCCGCACACAGGTGATGGCGAATCCCAGGTCTGGGAGGCTTTCAGCGACGGCTACACGTACCTGCTCAAGACGTGGACGTACGAGGGTGAGCAACCGGACAGGGTGCAGCGCGCCCTCTGGGACCACGAACTGCGCACCCTGTACAAGATCGCGAGCAGTCCCAGGGCAGACGACGCCCTGGTCGTGCTGAAGGACGCCGGCCTCGACCGGGGACACAACTGCTTCGTCATGGTCCTGGAGGCGCCGGGCTACGAGCGCGTCGCCACCGCGCTACGACGCCGGGCACGCTACCCCTGGCTCTCGAACCGCGGGACAGCCGCCCGCGAACAGTTGTGGAACGGCTTACGGCGTGTCGCCACAGGGCTGAACCTGCTGCACGAGCGACAGGTCCTGCACCGGGGCGTGGACCTCGACTCCCTCTTCTTCGACGAGGACCTCGGTGCCGAGTCCCTGCGACTCGGCGGCTTCGAGTGGTCCGTCAAACTGGGCCGTCCGGTGGGGACCCAGCCCCCTGTCGGCTGGCCGGTTCCACCGGAGCGCACCACTGGGGGCGTGACTGCCTGGCGTCAGGACGACGACTGGTTCGCCTTCGGCATCCTCTGCGCACGGCTGCTCCTCGACCTTGAACGCTTCACCACCAATCCCCCGCCCGAGCGTCACGCACGGGTGCTCAAGACCATCGACACCGCCAAGACCGAGCTGACCGAGGTCGAACGCAAGCTGCTGCTGGACCTCGTCGCCGAAGACCCGCTGGAGCGCCTGACCGCGCCATACGACATCATTGGCCGGATCCAGGACATTACGCGGGCCCTGGCGAACCCCCTGCGCACCCAGCAGGAAGATGCCCAGTACGTCCTGGCCCTCGATCTGCGGCGGCCGGAGTTCATCGATCACCTGATGGACAGCGGGCTACGCGACCACCTGCGCCTCGATCCAATGGGGACCTTCATCCCCGGGGACCCGATCCACCGGAAGGAGGCCTGCGAGTTCGTCCGCCAGGACCTGCAGAAGCCCCTTCTGTACGCCGTCCCCAACAGGCCGTACTTCATCCTCGTCGGCGGCAGGCTCAGCCTGAGGATCACGCCGCACCGGGGGAAGGACGGCACGTCCAGCTGGCAGGTCGCGGACTGCCGGTCCGCCCAGCCGCTGCTCTACAGCGAGGGCGACGACAGCTTCCGCGAACTCCCACCCGGCCGCGTGTTCGCCTATGCCAGGGACGAGGTGGCCCGCGACCGTACGATCGCGCAGAACGCCACGTCGTGGGAGCTCGCGCTACCGAAGATCGATCGCAGTGCCCAGGTCTCGCGCGAGCTCGGCCGCTTCCACGAGTTCGTCCGCGTGAGCAATCAGATCGAGCTGCTCCTCCTCGACTCGCAGATCTTCCCGTACGAAGTCGTCCGCGCCCCGTGGCAGGAGGACGGCGTGGAGCGGGCCGTGGTCAAGGAGCGCGCGCGCCCCGAAGGACACGAGATCTTCGAGCCGTTCCGCGTCGACCTCATCGACTTCCTGCAGAAGGAGGTACGGGGCAGCGACCGCAAGGTGATCCTGTCGGGAGCCCGCGACGGCGCCCGCCTCAAGCTCCCGCCCCGGGACCCCCAGTCCGACGACGACGGCAACGTGTGGCAGGTCGACGACATGGACCAGGCAACCGAGTGCATCACCCTCAGCCGCCCGGGCCTGAGCAAGGGTCGGGTGAAGCTGGAGAAGGAGGGGTTCCTCCGCAGCGCTGGCATGCCCGGGCAGATCAGTCTGTTCCGGCGTCGCAAGAAGGCCATCGACGCCCTCGACCAGCACGGATACCTCCTGCGCTCGCTGGCCACCCCGAGCCACGTCCGCATGGACACCGGCGCCTCCGAGCTTCCCGTCGAACTCGACCACGAACGGGTCGACGAGCCCAAGCGGGCCAGCATCGAGGACATCCTGCGGGTTCGACCCATCTACACGCTGCAAGGGCCGCCCGGCACGGGCAAGACCACCCTCGTCGCCTGGCTGCTGCGCGAGATCATCACCGAGGATCCCGTCGTCCAGGTGCTGGTCACGGCCCAGGCCCACGGAGCCGTCGACGTGCTCAGGGCGAAGGTGGGCGAGGCGTTCCAGGACGTACCCGAGGCCGACAGGCCGCTACAGATCCGGCTGCGGGGTCCGCACAAGGCCGGAACCACCCTGCCGGAGGATGGCGTCGAGGGCGTGGCCAGGACGGTGCTCCAGCGCAGCATCTCCCAGCTCGAAGCCATGAGTTCGCCCAGCGAGGTGCAGCTCGCCTGGCTGGACGACGCGAAGGCCATGGTCAGCGAGATCAACATGATGCAGGAGCGGGGGGACCTCGGCCCCCGTTCGTCAGACTTCGTCGAGCTGGTCAAACGCGGCGCGAACCTCACGTACTGCACCACCAGCGCTGGCGACCTGGTCGCCCTCGCCGCTGGTCAGGCGTTCGACTGGTCGATCGTCGAGGAGGCGGGCAAGGCGCACGCGTTCGACCTCGCGCTGCCACTGCAGGCAGGTCATCGCTGGCTGCTGATCGGTGACCACAAGCAGCTGGATCCCTACCGGTACGAGGACTACCACAAGGGGATCGACAAGCTGGACCCGGTGGCTCACATCCTCAGCCGCCTCAAACCACGGGCTTCCGGCATGCTCGACCAGGAATGGCTCGACTCGTGGGAGCGCCGCAGCCAGCCGGACCGGGACGAGTTCCGCGAGTACTCCAAGGAATGGCTGAAGACCTTCCACCGTCTGTACGAGTACTGCGCCGTGGCCACGGGTGCGGACCGTCTCGTCACCGACACGGAGGCGAAGGGAGCGTCTGCGGGGCAGTTGATCGGCCAGCACCGCATGCACCCGGACATCGGCCGGCTGATCTCCGAGGCTTACTACCAGGGGCGGTTGATGAACCGCACCCTGGACAAGCAAGGCGAACCGGTCGAGCGGGTGCGTCACGGATTCCACACCCCGAGCGGCCTTCGTGACCGTGCCGTGGTCTGGCTCGACGTGCCGTGGTGCCGCGACGATGCCACCACTCATGAGGTAGGTCCGAACAGCGGCCAGTCGAAGTACACCAATCCTTCGGAGGCGCGCGCGCTCGCCAACTTCCTGCAGACCCTCGGACCGGACGGCGGGTGTCAGGGCAAGCTCGCGGTGCTGGCGCCGTACTCACGGCAGGTGAGCCTGCTCAGCAAGCAGTTGCGGGACACGCCCCTCCCCGCCGGACTGCAGGTCCAGCTGGGTCTCAAGGCCGAAGCGGACAACAGCAACCGGTTCCCCGCCCACACGGTCGACTCCTTCCAGGGCAACCAGGCGGACGTCGTCGCCATCAGCCTGGTCCGCAACAACGAGAAGGAGATCGGTCACGGCCTGGGATTCCTCGACGACCCGGGCCGGATGAACGTGCTCCTCTCGCGGGCTGAGCGCCTGCTGATCCTCGTAGGGTCCTGGGACTTCTTCCTCCACCAGGTGCAGGCAGTACGCCTCGAAGACGAGTCCCAACCCCTGTGGTCCTTCAAGAAGATCGTCACCCTGCTCGACGAATGGTTCCTGGATGGCAGGGCTCTACGTATCCCGGCTGACCTCAGGGAGCACTCGTGATCGTCCTCGTACCCGTGAGCATGTTCAGCGTCAACTTCAGCGTGGCCCGGGGCCGCCCGTACAGCCGTCTGGAGCGGCGGGTTCTGGAGGAGATCGCCGCACAGGCAGGTGTCGCCCCCGACCAAGGCGCGACCCTGACCTCTCTGTGCGACACCTTCCGCGTCCACGAACGGCTGATGGTCGAAGCCGTGGTGACCCTGGTCGGTGCGGGATGGGTCGCCGTCACCAGCGGCCGGGAGGCCACTTTCGTCCTCACCGACGAAGGGCAGCAGGCATGCTTGTCCGGCAAGGACCCGGCATCGGTCGTCGTGGCCCCTGCCGCGCCCTGCACCGTGGTTCTCGATCGCACGGCAGGACAGCTGGCCAGGCGAGGTGAAGTGCTGACCGTCTCGAAGCAAGAGGCACGGCCGGACCTCAACCCGTCCACGCCCTTGCGCATCGTGCGCAACGCACTGGACGAGTCCCAGATCCAGAAGCTACTGCCCCGAAATAGCGGCGAGTGGGTGCGCAGCATCGGACGGCCCCGGCTCGTGACGGTCGACCGTTTCCTCCCCGTGCGCGTCGACCTCGTCGACCGGTTCATCGCGGGGCTCCCGCGGGGCTGGCACCAGGCTCTGTCGGCCGAGATCCTGGCGGTGGCACAGGCCAGGAGGGAGGAGTTGGAGAGCGCCCCGGACGTCCAGCCGGCGCCACAGGCGATTGCCGTGAAGGTGGCGCCTCCGGTACAGGCCCAGGTGCCGGCCACCGGCCCCGGGCGCCGGCCGACACCGCTGAGCATCCCCGGGCGGAAGCCTCCGGCCGCCGCGCTCGGTGCCGCAGCGGCACCCCGGACAAGTGTCTCCTTCCCATGGCTTTATGACGCCGAGCCATTCGACAGCAGCGATGACAGTCCTACAGACCAGTCGACCGAAGCGGCCCTGTTCTCGGATGTGTCCGGTGAGGAGGCCCACCAACTCGTGCTCGCCGAGGCACTGGCCAAGGCGGCGAGCCACGTCCTGATCGCCTCACCCACGGTGAATATGGAGAGCCTGTCAAAGCTCGGCGACGTCATCCAGGCTGCGGTGGCGCGCGGGGTGCGGGTGGACGTCCTCTACGGCGACACGGAAGAGGGAACCAACCCACAGGACATCGTCGACCTGCTGCACCGGACCGGCTACCACGCCGCAGAACGGCTGGGCAGGGATCTCCTGAAGCCAGCGAAAGAACGGACGGGCAGCGGTGCGAGCCTCCTGATCTTCGACGGGAGGGACGGAGCGCTCGAAGCGGTCATCGGCAACTACGCCTGGGTTGGGTCACCCGGCTCGGCGCGGGCACACTCCGCCCACATGGGCGGAACGGAGTTCATGGCCCAAGTGGCACGAGCAGCTGCAGGTCTGTGGACGTGGAGCGGTGATCCGGATTCCGCCGACCGCTGGCGGCACGTGGCGGACCGCTGCCAGGACGAAACCGCCGTCTCCGAAGCCCGGGGCGACCGTTTGAAGGATCAAGTCCACGCCGAACTGCTCGTGGACGACGAGCATGCACGGGCCGCGCAGGGCTCCGACGACGGTGCTCTGCGGGTTGGCGGCGCTCGCCGACACGAGAGTGGGTTCACTGCAGGCTTCCGCGGAATCTCGGCGGTGATCCGGCGCCCGGATACCTCGACCACACCGTAAGGGTGGTCTCCGGCGTCGCTGTGCCGTCACGGAGGCGTTGGGGCTCCTCACGAAGGGCGGCGAGCACGCGAAGTGGCGGGAAGCCCTGGGAACTGATCTCCCCCTATGGAGGGTGCCGGAAGGAAATCCGGCACCCTCACGGGTACGGCTTTGGCTCGTCCTACATCACCACTCGTCGGTGTCGCCGTACTTCCCCACTTCCCCGGGTTCTGGGCGCGGCCCACAGCCTGTGTACAAGCCTCGGCGAAGGCAGCCGCCACGGCGGTCTTATCCGTGCCTTGTACCTGGGCCTCGACCTGCGGCGATGCTCACGCCCCCGGCGATGGCACCGGTCTTGAGCCGCTGTTGGCGCGCAGCCGAGACCCGCCGCTTCCGTGCCACCGCCATGCCCTTCCCTTTACTTCTCATACGGGCAGGGGCGGTACTCGGCGTACAGCTGGTCCGCAGTCATGCCAGCGCGGGTGACCTCCTTCGCCTGGTTCCACATGTCGACCTCGGTGCGGCGCATGCCCTCCAGGAGCCCGCGGTGGCGCATCAGGGTCTGCGGGGCCTCGACCTTCTCGTCGATCGGCAGGCCGCGGATCCGACGCGCGACAGAACGCCGGGTTCGGGCACCCCGACTGCCGGCTATTGACCTCGAACGCCGCACCCTGCCTTGTCCGAGCCCTGGGGGAGGACCCGGAAGGCTGATGAGGGGGCGGGGAGGGGCTCGTTCACCGGATCGGGGGGTGATCGGAGGGAGGGACGTTCCTGCTCCGACCTGCGTGTAGTGATGCAGATACTTTCTGTGATGACCAGTCGATGACCAGTCGGCACGATCAAGCAGGGGACATCCATGAGGAAGTTGGCGGCAGTGGCGGGGGCTGTGGGGTTGTTCGTCGGAGGAGTGGGGGTGGCGGCGGCCGACTCGTGGCACGGCGTAGGGCTTTTCAAGACGACCGGAGCGGAATTCGCGGAAGGAACGTACAAGTGGGAGCCCGCCGAAGTGCAGCAGGGTGCATTCCACATCAAGGGTGAGCTGCGCGACATCGGCCTCAACGACAACCACAACGTCTACCTGCTGGTAAAGGTGCACGGCTACGGGTGGAATCGCTTCGACGGCGTACAGAAGAAGGACGTCTGGATCGACAAGCTCGTCCACGACGGCGCCAGCCGGTACACGAACACGGCGGAGGTACGCGTGTGCCAGAACCGCGGCTCCCTGCACCCTGACAACTGCTCTCCGACGAAGTCCTTCAAGCGCAAGTAGGACAGTCGACCTTCGCGGGAGCTGCTCGCCGGTGGCTCCCGCTCCCCAAGGAGTGCGCACCACGATGGACGTCATCCTCCGCGCCGAGGGCGTGGATCTCTTCTACGGCACCCAGCAGGCGGTAACCGGTGTCGATTTCACGCTCAAGCGCGGCGAAGTGGCCGCCATCATGGGCAGCAGCGGGTCGGGGAAGTCGTCCCTGCTGTACTGCCTCGCCGGGGTTCTTCCGCCTTCCCACGGCACGGTGACCTTCGATGGAGAACAGCTCTCGTCTCTCCCCGACGGGGAGCTCAGTGCGCTGCGCCGTACGCGCCTGGGCTTCGTCTTCCAGTACGGAGAACTGCTGCCGGAGCTGACCGTCGAGGAGAACGCGGCGCTCCCCCTCCGGCTCGCCGGGATCAGCAAGACCCATGCCCACGCCATGGCCGGCCAAGTGCTGGGGCGGCTCGGGCTGGGCGATCTGCTGCGGCGCAGGACCTCGAAGCTGTCGGGTGGCCAGAGTCAGCGCGTTGCGGTTGCGCGGGCTCTGGTCCACCGGCCGGACGTGGTGTTCGCAGACGAGCCCACCGGGGCGCTCGACAGCGCCAACGCGGCTGCCGTGCTCGATGAATTCCTTCAGCTGGCGAGAAGGCAGAAGACAGCCGTGGTCATCGTCACGCACGACGCCGACGTCGCCGCGAAGGCCGACACCCAGTACACGATGTCGGATGGTGTGCTGGCCCAACGGGTGACTGTGTGAACGCCTTCGTCCTCGGCATGCGTCTGCTGTGGGGAAGTGGCCGCAGGGCTCGGGTCCGCTTCCTCCTGATGGCGCTCGGATCCGCACTCGGGGTCGCCTGCCTGGCCGCCGCACTCACCATTCCGGCGATCATCGCCGCCAATGACGCTCGGGTGACGAGTCGCGCCATTTCCTCGGGCGCGAACAAGAATGCCGTCTACCAGGAGTTCCTGGACCCTTACGGCTCCCAACCACTGCGGCGCGTCTTCATCGGTCACAGAGGTGTCGGCCCACTGCCCGTTCCTCCGGGAATCAAGGCACTCCCCCGTGCGGGCGAAGCAATCGTTTCGCCGAAGCTGGGCGAGATCCTGGCAGCCCATCCCCGCGCCGCAGGACTTGTGCCCGGTCGCGTGATCGGCACCATTTCGCCGGAGGGGTTGGGCGGGCCGGACGAGCTGTACGCCTACATCGGCACCGACGCCGATGAACTGAGCGGGGCGACATCACTCGGCCACTTCGGCGACACGTACGCGCGGCATGAGGTCATCGATCCCTCCACCCTGGACATCCTGCGGTTCACTCTCGGCTGCATCGTGTTGCTCCCGCTCGTCATCTTCCTCTCCGTCTGCGCCCGGCTCTCCGGGGAATCACGTGCGCGTCGCCTCGCCGCACTCCGGCTCGTCGGCCTCAGCGTGCGGGACACCCTGCGGGTCAATGCCGGAGAGAGCGTGGTCGCCGCCTTCGTCGGGGCTGTGGTCGGGCTCATCGGCTATCTCGGGATCAATGAAGTCATGGCGTGGGTCGGGCTGCCCGGCTTGCGCTGGTACCCGGCCGATGGGCGGCCGGACGGGACGACCATCGCCGTGTGTCTGCTGGGGTGCCCGGCCCTCGCCTGGGTCGTGGGGCAGTTCAGTGCACGGCGAGCGGCCCAGTCACCCATCAGCGTGCGCCGGACCGGCGAGCGCAAGCCTCCGAAGAAGTACGGGACGCTGCTGCTGATCCCCGGGCTCGGAATCATCAGCGGATACTGCCTGCTCGACGCGATGGGACGGAACCCGTCAGGCGGATCGGCCGGCGCCGTGCTGGTTCCCGGCGCTGTGCTGATGACCGGGGCAGGGCTCGTGTTCGGCCTGGCACCGATCACGGCATGGCTCTCTCGTCGCCTGGCGGGAATGTCGCAATCGCTGCCACTGTCGCTCGCCATGCGGCGCACGGAGGTCGACCCGGGGAGCGCCCTGCGGGTGGTCACCGGGCTCGTACTGCTGGTATTCGGCGCCTCGCTCACGCAGGGGGTGCTCATCGAGTTGGATCAGGTCAGTCGGCGAACGGCCCCGGTCCAGGAGTACAGCCTTCCGGCAGCAGAGCTGAGTATGCGACAGCGCGCAGAGATGACCACATTGAGGGGAGTGCAGGCCCATGGCCTGGCCGCCCAGTCATGGGTGGGCAGCCTGGAGGGGAAGCCCTCCAGCGTCCAAGCAGTCTTTGCTACATGCGCTCAATTGGCTGCCTTCACTGAGACAACGCATGGATGCATCGACAATAAGGTGCTAAGGATTACGGATCCCACGTTCCCCGTTGATGAGGATGCCCGTCCCGGCAGCAACTTCCCGTTCCTGCTCAGCAACGGGCGGAAACTGCGCGTCTCCCTGCCCCAAGAAGCTGTAACGGTTCGGACATACCAACCCTCAGAGTTCGGCGGACCAAGCCTCCTCATCCCCCCCTCACTGCTCCCCCAAGGCACCCAGCTCGCAGACGCCCACTTCGTTCTCGTCAGTCCTTCCGACCCCTCCACCATCCGCTCCGTCCTCGACGGCATCGGGGCCATCGCCCCCACCGTTTCCGTCGAGCCCGTGGGGATCGTCATCGACTCGCTCGCTCAGTTGACCGTCATCCGGAGTCTGCTGGTCGTCGGGATGGTGCTCGGGCTGGTGATCGGGGTGGCCGCGTTCGTCGTGTCCGTGGCTGATCGGGCCATGGAGCGGCGTGGGCAGGTCACCGCGCTTGTCTTGTTGGGGGCTCGGGCGGGGACGTTGCGGGTGGTGCAGGTGGTGCAGGTGGTGTTGCCGTTGGTGGTGGGGTTGGGGGCCGCCATCGTCACCGGGTGGCTCGCCGAGTCCAGTTACCTGATCACCGGAGGAGGGGACGTGCACTGGGACTGGGACGGGTTGCCCTTGTTGTTCGCCTCCGCGCTGGGGGTCGTGCTCGCCGCCGCGGTCGCCTCCGTTCCCATGGTGCGGCGGCACATCGATCCCGAGCACATTCGGCGCGATTAGTTTTCGAGGCATCGGCGGTCTTCTCTTCAGTCGTCCACAGACCGAGGAGAACACCGTGCCCGAGAACGCCGTCAAAGGTCCCGCCAGCTACTTCCCCTCCATCGAGAAGAAGTACGGGCGGCCCGTCTCCGAGTGGCTCGAGGTCGTCCGGGCCTCGCCGCTCACCAAGCACATGGAGCTCGTCTCCTGGCTGAAGGCCGAGTACGGGCTGGGCCACGGGCACGCGAACGCGCTCGTGGCCCATGTCCGTGCCGGCGGGTGGTAATTCATGCCGCCAGGGTGTGGGTCTTCGTACGGGCTTCCACCCGGGTGCGCAGGGACAGGGTGGTCGCCGCCGTGGCCGTTCCCGCCACCAGTGCCGTCCACCACAGCGCCGACGGGCTCAGGGTCGTGTAGGTCGTCACTCCCAGGGTGAGGGCCCCGAAGCGGGCCACTCCCCAGGTCCAGCTGAAAGCGCCCTGGTAGCGGCCGCGGGCGTGCGCCGGGGCCAGGTTGGCGAAGATGCCGGCCGCGATGCCCGCCACGACGACCTCACCGAGCGACCAGACGATGACGGACAGCGTGTAGCCGGCGACGCTGTCGGCCAGGCCGGTCAGTGCGACGCCCACCGCGATCAGCCCGCTGCCCGCGCTCTGCACCGCCAGCTGCGGGAGCCGCGCCAGCCACGCGGTCGCGAAGGGCTGCAGCGCGACGACCATGATCGCGTTGACGGCCGCCATCGCCCCGTACACCGCCGGCGAGAGGCCGCTGTCGCGGACGGCGAGCGGGAGCGCGACCTCGGTCAGCGAGTACACGAAGAGCTGGACGCCGAAGAGGGGAAGCAGGAGCAGGGCCAGGCGGTCCCGGAAGACCACTCCGTAGCCGATGCCGTCCTTCGCCGGCCCGGTCGGGGCCGAGCGCTGCGGCTCCCGCAGGCGGATCGCCACCACCGCCGCGTACAGCAGCATCGAGCCCGCGTCGACCGCGAACAGCAGCCAGTACCCCTGCGCCGCGAGGTAGCCGCCCAGGACTCCCGCCACGGCGGTGCCGATGTTCACGCCCCAGCCGAAGAGCGCGTACGCACGCTGCCGCCGTTCGCTGTCCACGGCGTCGGCCAGCAGGGCGTACGCCGCCGGGGAGACCGTGCTGCCGGCCGCGCTGATCAGCAGCGCCGACCCCGCCATCGTCCACACCCCCGGCGCCAGGAAGAGCGCTCCCTGCGCCGCCGCCGCGCCGATCAGGCCGATCAGCATCGTGGGGCGACGGCCGATGCGGTCGGCGAGGATGCCGCCCACCGCGGGGCCGATCAGGTTGCCCGCTCCGAGCGCGCCGAGCACGTACGAGGTGTCCCCGCCGGTCACTCCCCGCGAGGCGAGGAAGAAGACCAGGAACGGCGTGACGAGGTAGCCGAGACGGTTGACGATCGTTCCCGCGAAGATCGTCCAGACCGTCGACGGGAGGCCCTTGAAGGCCGAGTCGGAGGGAGAGGGGGTGTGTTCGGGGGTGGGGGCCGCTGTGGAGGTGCTGGGCGTTCGAGGCATGGGAGGAGCGTGCTTCCCCGCCCCCGTCCCCCTCCATTCATTAAGCTCAGACCGAATCCATTCACCATCTCCAGGACGTGGAACGCATGGAAGCCGGGCTCAGTTTCTCCGCCGCCGATCTCGCCCAGACCCGTTTCGCCGTCTCCCCCATGTGGGAGGTCGTCACCAGCTACCGCATCGTCGCCCACCAGCCCGACTCCGCCCCGCACGGGCGCTGGGCCGCCCAGGTGCGGCCCCGGCTCGTCCGCGCCGGCCTCGACCGCGGCTGGCTCGCCGCGCTGATCCCCGGCCAGGGATACCTCGCCGACTTCCTCAACCCCACGCCCGCCGGGCCCTTCCCCACCCTCGGCACCGAGCTCGACGCCATCCGCCGCGCCTCCGCCGCGGACGTGCGGGACGACCTCGACTCGCTGGAGAGGAAAGGCGGCCGCGAGCCCCGGCTCCGGATGCTGCGCGAGGACCCCGAGGCCGTCCTCCCCAAGGTCGCCGACGAGATCGAGACGTACTGGGAGCTCGCCCTCGCCCCCTACTGGGCCCGCATCCAGAAGGTCCTGGAGGCCGACGTCTTCCACCGGGCGCGGCAGGTCGCCGAGCACGGTTCGGCGCGGGTGCTGAGCGAGCTCCACGAGACCGTACGGTGGGACGACGGCACCCTCCGGCTCGTACGGCGGCACTGCGCGCTCACCCGCGACCAGGCCGGCTCCGGGCTGCTGCTCGTCCCCTCCGTCTTCGCCTGGCCCCGCGTCCTCACCCGGTCCGTCCACCCCGACCCGCCCCAACTCGCGTACCCGGCACGTGGTTTCGGGAGCGTCTGGGAGCCCCGTACCACCGACGCCACGGACGCCGTCGCCGCCGTCCTCGGCCGCTCCCGCACCCTGCTCCTCACCGAGCTCGACACCCCCGCCTCCACCACCCAGCTCGCCACCCACTGCGGCATGTCCGCCGCCGGCGTCTCCCAGCACCTCATCGCCCTCCGCAACGCCGGCCTCGTCACCGCCCACCGCAGCGGCCGCTCCGTCCTCTACGCCCGCACCGCCGTCGCCGACCAACTCCTGCACCCCTAGCGGTGGCTCCGGGACCGACGCCCTCCTCCGCCCCTTGCCTTGGAGTGCACTCCAATCCCTAGAGTGCGCGCATGCGCTATCGGGTACTCGGCGGGACCGGGATCGACGTCAGCACCTACTGCCTCGGCACCATGATGTTCGGAGCCGTCGGCAATCCGGACCATCAGGAGTCCGTACGGATCATCCATGCCGCCCTCGACCAGGGCATCAACTTCGTGGACACGGCCGACATGTACTCGGCCGGCGAGTCCGAGGAGATCGTCGGCAAGGCGCTGCGCGACCCGCGGCGCCGGGAGGCGACCGTCCTCGCCACCAAGGTGTACTTCCCCGTCGGCGGCGAAGGGCCCAACAGGGGCGGCAGCTCGCGGCGTTGGATCACCCTCGCCGTCGAGAACAGCCTCAAGCGGCTCGGCACCGACTGGATCGACCTGTATCAAGTGCACCGGCCCGACCATCGGACCGACATCGAGGAGACCCTCGACGTCCTCGGCGACCTCGTCACCCAGGGGAAGATCCGGGCCTTCGGCTGCTCGACCTTCCCCGCCGAGGAGATCGTCGAGGCGCACGCCGTCGCCGAGCGGCGCGGGCTGCGCCGGTTCCGCTCCGAGCAGCCGCCGTACTCGCTGCTCGCGCGCGGCGTGGAGGCGAACGTGCTGCCCACCGCCCAGAAGTACGGGATGGGGGTGCTGACCTGGAGTCCGCTCGCGTCCGGCTTCCTCACGGGCAAGTACCGGAAGGGGCAGGCGATCGACCTGACCAGCGGGCGGCCCGCGCTCACCCCGCACCGCTTCGATCCCTCGCTGCCGGTCAACGCCGCCAAGCTCGACGCCGTCGAGGAGTTCGTCGCGCTGGCCGACGAGATCGGGTGCTCCCTGCCCGAGCTGGCGATCGCGTTCGTCGCCGCCCATCCGGCCGTGACGTCCGTGATCATCGGGCCCCGGACGATGGAGCAGCTGGAGGGGCTGTTGAAGGGCGCGCCGGTCGTCCTGACCGACGAGGCCCTCGACCGGATCGACGCGATCGTGCCGCCGGGGACCAACCTCTACCAGCCGGACGGCGCCTGGCGGTCGCCCGTCCTCACCGATTCCTCCCTGCGACGGCGGCCGATCGGCGAGCGCGCTGCCGGGTGAGGGACGGCGGGTGAGCGGGGTGCCGGGGTGCTCGGTGGTCGGGCAGGGCCAGGCGAGCGGGTTGCCGGGCCGGCGCGCTGCCAAGTCGGCGCGCTGCCGGGTGAGGGACGGCGTGTCGGCGGCTGGGCTGCCGCGCTACGGCGTCGTCGTGAACTGTTCCGTGCCCACCACCCGCAGCAGGGCCAGGCGCTCCCCCGTGTCCGTGCCCGGCGGCGGGGTGTAGAGGACGAGGCGCTGTTCGCCCTCCGGGGCGAGCAGCACCTGGCAGTCCAGGTCGACCGCGCCGATCACCGGGTGCGCGACCCGCATCCGGCTGTGCCGGCGGACCCCCACCTCGTGGCGCTCCCAGAGCTCGGCGAACTCCTCGCTCGCCCCGCGCAGGCGTTCCACCAGCCGGGTGGCGGCCGGGTCGCCGGAGCGGCGGCCGACGGCCGCGCGCAGGTCGGCGACGTGGAGGCGGCTGTAGTACGCGTGCTCCTCGGCCGGGTACGCCGCACGGTTCGTCGGGTCGGCGAACCAGCGCCACACCACGTTCCGTCCGTGCTCCGACACCGTGCACACCCCGCCGAGCAGGGACTGGGCCATCGCGTTCTGGGCGAGGACGTCCCCGAGGTCGCTCAGGACCTGCGCGGGGGTCGTCTCCAGCTGGTCGAGCAGGTGGAGCAGGCCGGGTGCGACGTGGTCGCCGGCCGTGGCGCCGGCGGGCGGGCGGTGGCCGGCGAGGAGGTGGAGGTGGTCGCGCCCGTCGGTGTCGAGGCGCAGCGCGCGGGCGAGCGCGGCGAGCATCTGCGGCGAGGGCTGTGGGCCGCGGGCCTGCTCCAGGCGGATGTAGTAGTCGGCGGACATGCCGGCGAGCTGGGCGACCTCCTCGCGGCGCAGGCCGGGCGTGCGGCGCCGGGGTCCGGCCGGGAGGCCCGCGTCCTGCGGGCGGACCCGCTCGCGGGAACGGCGCAGGAAGTCGGCGAGTTCTCGGCGGTCGATCGTCATGCCGATCATGGTGCCGGGTGCGGGCGGTCGTATCCAGGGATCGGCGGTCCCAGGCTCGGAAGGGCTCTCCCGGCCGCTTCCGGGGGTCGGCAGAGTCCTCGGTGTCGGCCACCGACCGCCTCCCGCCGGGGAGCGGACGGGGCCGGCCACCGACCGCCTCCCCGCCGGGGAGTCCGCATCCACCGGGAGCAGAGATCATGGCCACCGTCACCGTCGGCACCGCCCGCGTCCACTACGACATCGAGGGCTCGGGCGACGGGCCCGCCCTCCTCCTCGTCCACGGCACCGGCTCCGGCGGCGCCGTCGTCAACTGGGGGCAGACCGCGCCGCGTTTCACCGGCGACCGCCGGGTCATCACTCTGGACCTGTCCGGTGCCGACCGGACCGTCGACGACGGCGGGCCGCTGACCGTCGAGACGCTCGCCGCGCAGGTCGTCGCGGTGATCGAGGACGCGGGCACCGGTCCGGTGGACCTCCTCGGGTTCTCGATGGGGGCCTCCGTGTCGGCGGCCGTCGCCGCGCTCCGCCCGGACCTGGTGGAGCGGCTGGTGCTGGTGGCGGGGTGGGCGTACACCGACGGCGACGAGTACCTGCGGAACCTGTTCACGCTGTGGCAGCGGCTCGGCGAGTTCGATCCGGCGGGTTTCGGGCGGAGCGTGACGATGACCGGCTTCAGCCGTGGCTTCCTCAACTCGATCGGCCGCGAGGGCGTCGAGGCGCTCGTCCCGAACATGCCGCCCACGCCGGGCACCCTGCGGCACGTGGCGCTCGACCTGACGGTCGACATCCGCGCGCTGCTGCCCCGGATCGAGGCGGAGACGCTGGTCGTCGGGGGCACGCAGGACATCACCGTGCCGGTGGAGAACAGCCGGGAGCTGCACGCGGCGATCGCCGGCAGCACGTACGCGGAGATCGACGCCGGTCACGTCATGTTCTTCGAGAAGGAGGACGAGTTCGTGAAGACGGTGACGGGGTTCCTCGGCTCGGCCGCCGCCTGAACCCATGATGGGGACCATGGGAGACACCAGGTTCATCGGCGCGGCGGAGCGGCGGGCCCGGCTCGGGGTGCGGCACCGGCTGGCGGGGAGCGCGCGGGCGGGGTCGGCGGCGGAGGTCGGGGACGCGCTCGTGGCGCTGCACGGGACGGATCCGGCGAGCGTGTTCCTCGCGGTGGCGGCGCGGCTGGCCGAGGGCGTCGAGCCGGTGGGGGCGGTGGAGCGGGCGCTGTACGAGGACGGGGCGCTGGTCCGGATGCACGGCATGCGGCACACGGTCTTCGTCTTCCCCGCCTCCCTCGCCGCCGCCGTCCAGGCCTCGACGACCCGGCCGGCGGCCGTCCGTGAACGCACCACGCTCCTCAAGCACTTGGCGGCCGGCAGCGACTTCGACGAGGACTGGCTCGCGGAGACCGAGCGGCTCGTCCTCGCGGAGCTGGCCGCCCGGGGCGAGGCGACCGGGACCGAACTGGGCGCGGCCGTACCGAGGTTGAGGTCGACGTACGTGTACGGGCCGGGGACCCGTCAGGAAGGGCCGCAGTCCGTGGCGAGCCGGGTGCTGCGGGTGCTGGGCATGGAGGGCCGGATCGTACGGGGCCGGCCGCAGGGGACGTGGACGTCGAGCCGCTTCCGGTGGGCGGTCGCCGGGGCCCACCCCGTACTGGACCCGGCCCGGGCGCGGGCGGAGCTGCTGGGGCACTGGCTCGGGGCGTGCGGTCCGGCGACCGAGGCGGACCTGACGTGGTGGACGGGGTGGAAGGTCACGGACGTGCGCAAGGCGCTCGTGGCGGTGGGGGCGCTGCCGGTGACGGTGGACGAGGGGACGGGTTTCGTCCTGCCGGACGACCTCGGGGCCGTACCGGAGCCGGAGCCGTGGGCGGCGCTGCTGCCCGCGCTCGACCCGACGGCGATGGGCTGGCAGGGCCGCGACTGGTACCTGGACCCGGCCCATCGGGCGGCGCTGTACGACCGCAGCGGGAACATCGGGCCGACGGTGTGGTGGAACGGCCGGATCGTCGGCGGCTGGGCGCAGCGCCCGGACGGCGCCGTCGCCCACCGGCTCCTCGCCGACGTGGGCGCGGAGGCGGAGCGGGCGATCGGGGCGGAGGCGGTGCGGCTCGCGCGGTGGGTGGGGCACGTCCGGGTGACGCCCCGCTTCCGGACCCCGCTGGAGCGGGAGCTCAGTGCCGGTTAGCGCTCGGGCTGGGGCGGCCGGGTGATTTCTGTCGTTTTCCCGGTTTCCGCCCGCGCGGTGTCGAGAACGGCCGCCCGGCTCCGACTGTGCTGCGAGAGGCAGACCGGCCCTACGAGCAAGGAGGACGTCATGAAGTACCTGGTGATGGTGCAGGGGTCGCAGGCCGACTACGAGGCGATGACGGGCCACGGCTCCGCGCAGAGCCCCGCCTGGGACAAGACGCAGCTCAAGGCGATGTTCGACCACATGAACGCGATCAACGAGGAGGTGTCCGCGAGCGGCGAGATGATCGACGCCCAGGGCCTCGCCGCCCCGTCCACGACCCGCTTCGTCACGGTGGACGCCGACGGGAAGCCACTCGTCACCGACGGCCCGTACGCCGAGACCAAGGAGGTCCTCGCCGGCTACTGGGTCCTCGACTGCGCCTCCCTGGACCGGGTCACCGAGATCGCCGCCCAGGTGGCCCGCTGCCCGGTCCCGCCCGGCTCCCCGGACTACCCGGTGGTCATCCGCCCGATCGACGAGACGGGCCCGTCCCAGGACTGACCCCCGCCCCCGCGCGAAGCCCCGGCCTGCGCCGTCCGAGGGCGCTCGGGGCTTCGACGCCCGTTTCGATGCCCCTGTTCGATTCCTGTGTCGATCGCCGCTTCGGCATCCTGATTCCCCCGATGTTCGTCCGACTTTCACATTTCCTCCCCGTCCTTCCGTTGCGGACGCTACGGTTCCCCCGGGGCGCACATCACCACGCGAGGGTCCGGGGGGACGCATGCACGAGATGTCCAAGGGAGCCAACATCGGACTGGCCACCCTCAGTGAAAACACCGGCGCGGTCGTCGTCGGTCTGAGCTGGAGCAGTGCGACGGGCGAGGGCGACGCGGACGTCTCGGTGCTGCTCGTCGACGGCAGCGGGAAGGTGCGCGGCGACACCGACTTCTACTTCTACAACCACCCCGCCGCCGAGGACGGCAGCGTGCAGCTGCTCGGCAAGGTCCCGACGGAGAACGGCAGCGAGGACCGGATCAGCCTGGACCTCACGGCGATCCCCGAGGACGTCACCACGATCGTGGTGGCGGCGAGCCAGTACGGCGGTGCCTGTTTCGGCGATCTGGACGACCTGCGCATGACGGTCACCGACCGCTCGGGCGAGCCGCTGCTCGGCTTCTCCATCGAGGACGCCACGATCGAGACGGCCTTCATCTTCGGCGAGCTCTACCGGCGGAACGACGAGTGGAAGTTCCGTGCCGTCGGACAGGGGTACGAGACCGGACTCGCCGGACTCGCCACCGATTTCGGCATCACCGTCGACGAGGGGGACGAGAACGAGCCGGAAGGCCGGGAAGCCGGTGCGGAGCAGCCCGGAGACCCCGCCACGGCCGACCGCCCCTCGCTCCCCTCCTCGGGACTCGTCGAGGAGGCCGGTGCCCCCGCGTCCGGTACCGCTCCCGGTACGCAGACCGCCGCCGTCCCGATTCCCGCCCAGGCCGGCGCCGCCCCCGCTTCTGCCGCGCCCGGCGGTACGCCCGAGCCCGCGCGGCGCCGTGGTGCGCGGACGGCGAAGAAGAAGGTCACGCTCCCGAAGGTCGTGAAGAAGTCCCTGGCGGAGAACGACACCTGGAGGCCCGCCCGGCTCTTCCCCGTCCCCTCGTACAAGAGCGACCGGGAGCGCGAGGTGCGTGCCACCTCCGTCCTGCTCTCGGTGATGGCGGAGGTCCCCGAGTTCGGCAGGCGCCTCACCGCCGGTTTCGGAGCGCCCGCCGGCCGCATGCAGACGTTCACCGAAGTGTCGCTGCCCCACGGGGACAGCCCGAAGCGTCCGGACGGCGTCATCCGGACGGAGCGCGCCGGAAAGCTCTGGACGGCGCTCGTCGAGACGAAGACCAACGGCAATCCGCTGAAGTCGGAGCAGGTCCAGAACTACATGGACATCGCCGCGCGGCGCGGATACGAGGCCGTCATCACCCTGTCCAACGACGTGGCCCTGGAGGGAAGTCCGCTCGTCGAGGTCAAGACGGACGGCAGGCGCAAGCACAAGGTGGCGCTCTGGCACCTGTCCTGGGCCGAGGTGGCCCACCAGGCCCAGATGCTGATCCGGCACGAGGGCGTGGGCAACGCCGCGCACGCCTGGCTCCTCCAGGAGCTCCTCCACTACCTCCAGCACGAGAACTCCGGCTGCCACGGCTTCCAGAACATGGGGCCGTCCTGGGTGCCCGTCCGCAACGGGATCGACACCGAGACCCTGTGCCAGGGCGACCCCCGCGCGGTGGAGGTCGTGGAGAGCTGGGAGCGGCTGATCCGTCAGGTCTGTCTGCGGCTGGGCGGTGAACTCGGACAGAAGACCCTGCCCGTGCAGCGGGCCAGGCGCGGCACCGACCCCAAGTCCCGGCGTACGGCGCTCGCCGACCGGCTCTGCGAGGAGGGGAAGCTCTCCGCGGAGCTGCGCGTCGACGGCGCGCACGGCATCCTGTCCATCACCGCGGACCTGCGCACCGGGAAGATCCGTACGTCCATGGACGTGTCCGCTCCGGACGGTGCCTACCCCCTCTCGGTCGCGAAGCGGCTCGTGCGCGTCCTGGAGGAGGCCCCCGCCGACCTGCACGTGGAGACGCTGCTCGAGGGTCGCAGCGGGCCCCGGGGGACGCTGGAGCGCCTGCGCCCCGAGCCGGGTGACCTGCTGCCCAAGGACAACGCGGTCATCACCGGTTTCCGGCTGTCGCTCTTCAAGGGCATGGGCAACAGCCGGGGCAGCGCGGAGTCGGGCTTCATCCGCAGCATCGACGAGGCCGTCGACCGTTTCCACGGCTCGGTGGTCGCGCACCTGGGCCAGTTCGAGCAGCGGCGGACATCGCGTGCACGGGCCGCCGTCGGGTCTTCCGGGGCGGAGTGATTCCTTCCGTCCTCAGTGCATCCCGTGGGCCCCGCCGGTCGCGTGGGGCCTGCCTCGGGGGACGAGGAAGGGGGCCGTCAGGGCTGCCGCCGCGGACGTCAGGGCGCAGGCCGTGAAGGCGGTGGTGAAGCCGGTCGGGGCCGGGGGCGTGGTGCCGAGGGCGAGGGTGGAGGCGAGGGCCACGCCGATCGTGCCGCCGAGCTCGTGGAAGGTGTTGACGATGCCCGAGGCGAGGCCGGCCTCGTGCGACGGGATCAGGCCGAGGGCCGTCGTGGTCGCCGTGACGAAGACCGCGCCCAGGCCGAGCGCCGCCGTGGCCAGGGCCGGCAGGAGGGTGGTCCAGGGGTCGGCGGTCGGGGTGAGGAACGCCAGGGGCAGACAGCCGGCGGCCGCCAGGGCCATGCCGCCGGTGGTGCAGGCGCGCGGGCCCACGGTCGTGACCAGGCGGGAGCCGAGGTGCGCGCCGATCGCCGTGGTGAGGGCGACCGGGAGGAAGAGGAGGCCGGTGCGGAAGGCGTCGAGGCCGTGGACGTGCTGGAGCCGCATCGAGCCCAGGAAGAAGAACGAGATCAGGAGCGCGGTCGCGACCAGCATGAGCAGGGAGCCGGCCACGACCGGGCGCCGGGTCAGCATCCGCAGGTCCATGAGGGGCGTGCGGGTCCTTCGTTCCACCGCCGCGAACCCCGCGTAGAGGGCGATCGCGCCCAGGAGCGGCAGCAGGGTGGCCTGGGCGGTCCAGCCGGAGTCGCCCGCCCGGACGAGCCCGTAGACGAGCGTGCCGGTGGCGGAGGTGACGAGGAGGGCGCCCGGGACGTCCAGGTGGGGAGCGCGCGTCGGGGCGGGGTCCTTCGGCAGCAGCCTCGGGAGCACGGCGAGCAGCGCCAGGCCCGTCGGGACGTTCACGTAGAAGATCCAGGGCCAGCCCGGGCCGGACGTGAGGGCGCCGCCGAGGAGGACGCCGACGGCCGAGCCGGTGCCGCCGACGGCCGCCCAGGCGCCGATCGCCCTGGCCCGTTCGGGGCCGTGGAACAGGGTGGTGACGAGGGCGAGCGCCGCCGGGGAGAGGAGTGCGGCGCCGATGCCCTGGGCGACGCGGCCGGAGAGCAGGACGGCGGCGTTCGGTGCGAGCCCGCAGGTGAGTGAGGCCGCCGTGAACAGGGCGAGTCCGGTGAGGAGGACCCGGCGGGCGCCGAGGGCGTCCGCCAGCCGTCCGCCGAGGAGCATCAGGCCGCCGAAGCAGAGGGTGTACGCGGTGACGACCCAGGTCAGGGCGGTGCGGTCGAGGTCGAGGTCGGCGGCGAGGGCGGGCAGGGCGACGTTCACGACGGTGACGTCGAGGATCAGCATGAACTGGGCCGCGCAGATCAGCGCGAGGGCGGTCCAGCGGCGGGCGTGGACGTCGGCGTGGACGTCGGCGGGGGCGGTGTCGGTGGGCATAACTGAACTGTACGGAACAGTACACTTGAACTCAAGAGTACAGTTCGCTTGGTACGCTCCGGCCATGGAACCCAAGCCCGCACCCACCGGCCCCCGCGCCGCCCGCAAGCGACAGGCCGTCGTGCGGGCCGCCCGCGACCTCTTCCTCCGGGAGGGCTTCGGCGTCGGCATGGACGCCATCGCCGCCGAGGCGGGCGTCTCCAAGGTGACCGTCTACAACCACTTCGGCAGCAAGGAAGCCCTCTTCACCGCCGTCGTCGCCGGCGCCCTCGACGAGCCGCTGGGCGCCGACACCGACGGCCCGGACCTCTCCCGGCTCCCCGACGCCGAGGACCTGCGCGCCGCCCTCATCGAGGCCGGGCGCGCCTGGGCGCGGGCCGTACGTGCCGACGACGAGGGCCGCGCCCTGCGCACCCTCGTCGCCACCGAGCTCCACCGCTTCCCCGAGCTGGGTCGCGCCTGGCGCGCGCACGGCCCCGCCGGCCACCACCCCGCCGTCGCGGGCGCCCTGCGCGCCCTCGCCGACCGGGGCCGGCTCGCGATCCCGGACCTGGAGGTCGCGGTTCTTCAGCTGTACTCGCTGCTCGTCTTCCCGCAGATGGTGTTCGAGCAGTACGGGACGGAGCTGACCGAGGAACTGAGCGAGCGGCTCGTCGTCGACGGGGTGGAGATGTTCCTCCGCCGCTACACGCCCTGACAGGTGTCATCCTTGGACTTCGACGGGACCCCGTGCCGGGGAGTAAATTACCCCCTGGGGTATCTGTGGAGGAGTGACAGTGGAACTCGATCTCGCGGGCGCCGAGCTCAAGGCGGTCCTGAACCGGCTGCGCCGGGCGCAGGGCCAGATCTCCGGGGTGATCCGGATGATCGAGGAGGGGCGTGACTGCGAGGAGGTCGTCACCCAGCTGGCCGCCGCCTCCCGGGCCCTCGACCGGGCCGGGTTCGCGATCATCGCGACCGGGCTCCAGCAGTGCCTGACCGACATCGAGGGCGGGCGCAAGAACGGCGAGGACCCCGAGGCGATGCGGGCCCGCCTGGAGAAGCTCTTCCTCTCGCTGGCCTAGCCGATCTCCGGCCCGGACGACTGACGGCGGATAGGGGAGTGCCCCCGGAGGCGTCGCCTCCGGGGGCACTCCCCTATCCGCCGTCAGTCGTCCGCCAGGCCCTTCAGGCGCTTCGCGATGCGGGTCAGGCGCTCGCCCTGGTAGCGGGCGGCCGCGAGGACCTCCTCCCCCGGGGCGCCGTTGGCGCCCGGGTGGGCGGTGCCGTACGGGTTGCCGCCGGCCGCGTACACCGCCGGGTCGGTGAAGCCGGGCGAGACGATGACCGAGCCCCAGTGGTGGAAGGTGTTGTAGAGCGCGAGCAGCGTCGACTCGTTGCCGCCGTGGACGTTGTGGGCGCTGGTGAAGGCGGTCGCGGGCTTGTCCGCCATGACGCCCCGCTGCCAGAGGCCGCCGGTCGTGTCGACGTACTGCTTGAGCTGCGCGGACACGTTGCCGAAGCGGGTCGGGGAGCCGAGCGCGTACGCGTCCGCCCACTCCAGGTCCTCCAGGGTGGCGACCTCCACGTCCCCGGTGGCGTCCACGTGGGCGCGCCAGGCCGGGTTGGCGTCGATGGCGGCGTCGGGGGCGAGCTCGGGCACCCGGCGCAGACGGACCTCGGCGCCGGCCTTCTCGGCGCCCTCGGCGAGGGCCTGGGCGAGCTGGTGGACGGCTCCCGTGGCCGAGTAGTAGATGACGGCGACCTTGACGGACATGGCGGACTCTCCTCAGCCGAACACGAACGGACCCACACGAACAGGCCAAGCGGATCGTTTTCCGCTTTGCTGCCACCGAGGCTAAACGGATTGCTATCCGGTTTGCAAGGGGAGCGGGTATGCTCGCCTCAGGAAGCCGCGAAAGCGACCGAGGGGGAGACGGAGCTCAGGACGGACACAGGGACAGGAGTCGGCAGATGAGCACGGAGAACCCGCGGGCCGGAGACAGGACGGCGCCGGTGCTCGACCTGCTCCCCACCGTCGACGCCCCCGCCCCCGAGCGCGCCGACGCGGCCCGCAACCGGCGCAGGATCCTCGACGCGGCCGCCCGGATCGTCGCCGAGGAGGGCCCCGACGCCGTCACCATGAACCAGGTCGCCCACGCCAGCGGCATCGGCGTCGGCACCGTCTACCGCCGCTTCGGCGACGTCTCCCAGCTGCTGTGGGCGCTCCTCGACGAGCGCGAGCGCGCGTTCCAGGAGGCGTACATGAGCGGCCCGCCCCCGCTGGGCCCCGGCGCCCCCGCCGCCGAGCGGCTCGACGCCTTCCTCGACGCGCTCGTCGACCGGGTCGCCGCGCAGCGCGCCCTGCTGCTCGCGGCGCACTCCGCCGCACCCCGCGCCCGCTACCACAGCGGCGCCTACCGGGTGATGCACACGCACATGGCCCTGCTCATCGGGGAGCTCAGGCCGGGGAGCGACCGCACGCTCCTCGCGCACCTGGCGCTCGCGCCGTTCTCGCCCGACGTCATGCACCACCTGACGGTCGAACAGGAGCTGTCGGCCGAGCGCCTCAAGGCCGGCGTGCGGGAGCTGCTCACCCTGCGGACCTGACCCGGGCCGGCCCGGAGAACGTCGACCGCTCCGTGGACGGTGGTGGACCGGCGGCCTTCGTCGTCGCAGGATCACGCCATGACCACGTACCTGATCCTGCACGGCTTCCAGAACCACCGCCCGCCCGCCCACTGGCAGCACTGGCTCGCCGGGCAGCTGCGCGGGCGCGGCCACGAGGTCCGCTACCCCCAGCTGCCCTCGCCGGACGCGCCCGTCCTCGACGAGTGGCTCGACGCCCTGGAGGAGCACGGGCAGCGCCCGGCCGAGGGGGAGTTCGTGGTCCTCGCGCACAGCCTGTCGGTGCTGCTGTGGCTGCGCGCCGGGGACCGGCGGCCGGACGCCGACCGGGCCCTCCTGGTCGCCCCGCCCTCCCCCCGGGTCACCGCCTCGATCCCGGAGATCGCCGCCTTCGCCGACGGCCTCGACCTGACGGAGGCGGGGCTCAAGGCGCGCCTCGTGTACGGGGACGGGGATCCGTACTGCCCCGAGGGCGCCGATCTGCACTACGGCATCCCGCTCGGCCTCGACCTGGACCACGTACCGGCCGGCGAGCACCTCAACCCCGACTCGGGGTACGGGGAGTGGCCCTCGCTCCTGGACTGGTGCGAGGACCCGGCCGTACGGGTGCGGGGGAACGGGAACCCGTGAGCGCGGGCCGGGAGCGACCGGAAAACACCCCGCCCCCCGGCGCCCGCGCCCGGTAGCGTCGGCCGGATGCACCCCGAGACCGCACCTCACGACCAAGGCCTGCTCGACGTGGGCGACGGCAACCTCGTCCACTGGGAGGTGTCCGGAAACCCGGAGGGCAAGCCCGCGCTCGTCGTGCACGGCGGTCCGGGCTCCGGCTCCTCCCCGCGCAGCCGGCGGTACTTCGACCCGGAGGCGTACCGGGTCGTCCTCTTCGACCAGCGCGGCTGCGGGCGCTCCACCCCGCACGCGAGCGACCCGGCCGCCGACATGAGCGTGAACACCACCGCGCACCTGGTGGCCGACATGGAGCGGCTGCGCGAGCACCTCGGGATCGACAAGTGGCTTCTGTACGGCGGCTCCTGGGGCTCCACGCTGATCCTGGCGTACGCGGAGGCCCACCCCGAGCGCGTGTCGGAGATCGTGATCGCGTCCGTCACGACCACCCGCCGTTCCGAGACCGCCTGGCTGTACGAGGGCGTCGGCCGCTTCTTCCCCGAGGCCCACGAGCGCTTCCGGGCGGGGGCGGGAAACGCCTCCGACGCCGTGGGGGCGTACGCGGCCCTCATGAACCACCCCGACCGGGCCGTACGGGAGAAGGCCGCGGCCGACTGGTGCGCCTGGGAGGACGCGGTCCTCTCGATGGAGGGCATGGGAACCCCGTACACCGACCGGGTCGACGACGCCCGGCTCGGCTTCGTCCGGATCTGCTCCCACTACTTCGCGCACGGCGCCTTCCTGGAGGAGGGCGCGCTGATCCGCGACGCGCACCGGCTCGCCGGCATCCCCGGGGTCCTGATCCACGGCAGGCTCGACATGGGCGGGCCGCTCACCACCGCCTGGGAGCTGACCCGCGTCTGGCCGGACGCCGAGCTGCACGTCGTCGAGGGTGCGGGGCACCTGGGCGGCGAGGAGACCCGGGAGCGGATCCTGGCGGCCCTCGACCGGTTCGCGAAGGGGTGAACCCATCGGGCGATCATCACGTACGTGCGTGACGATCGGTGCATGAACTCCGAAAAACGCCCCGGGACCCGTCCCGGAGCCCGCCCCGAGAACCGCCCCGAAAGCCGCGAAAGAGTGCCCACGGATCGGGAATTGATAATTCCAGATTTCCTTCCTGCTGCGACCTGACAGGAATTGTGACGGATCTGTTCACAGAACACCCTCGAAATCGCTAGCTTCCCCTCAACCTCGTCCGTACCGGGAAGGACTTCTGTGAACGCATCCCAGCGCCGGGCCGCGGCCATCCTCGCCGCCGCCGCCCTCGCCACCCCGCTGGTCCTCGCCTCCCCCGCCACCGCGGGTCAGGACCCCACGGCCGCGCCCGCCCGCGACGCCGCCCGGCTGGCGAAGAAGCTGGTCCGCGAAACCACCGCCCAGGACGCCTACAGGCATCTGCAGAAGTTCCAGGCGATAGCCGACTCGGCCGCCGGAAACCGCGCGGCCGGCACCCTCGGCCACGACGCCTCGGCCGCCTATGTGTACACCCAGCTCAAGAAGGCCGGATACGACGTCCGGTACCAGCAGTTCGACTTCGTCTACACCGAGACGCTCACCGAGAAGGCCTCCGTCCTCTCGCCCGATCCCCGGACGCTCGGCATCAAGGCGATGACGTACACGAAGTCCACCCCGGTCGGCGGGATCACCGCCGAGCTGGCGGCCGTCCCGGTCGACGCCGACGGCTCCACCGGCTGCGAGCCGGGCGACTTCGCCTCCGGCACCTTCACCGGGAAGATCGCGCTGATCAAGCGCGGTGTCTGCTCCTTCGCGATCAAGCAGCAGAACGCCGCCGCGGCCGGTGCCGCCGGCGCGATCGTCTACAACAACGTCGACGGCGCCCTCTCCGGCACCCTCGGCGAACCGGCCTCCGGCAAGATCCCCACCGGCGGGATCAGCCTGGCCGAGGGCACGCGGCTCGCCGCCGACCTCGCCAAGGGCCCGGTCTCGCTCTCCTTCGAGATCCGCCAGCTCCAGGAGAAGCGCACCACCAACAACGTCATCGCGGAGACCCGGGGCGGCAACGCCGCCAACACCGTGATGCTCGGCTCCCACCTCGACTCCGTCACCGCCGGCCCCGGCATCAACGACAACGGCTCCGGCTCCGCCGGTCTCCTGCAGACCGCCCTGGAGCTCGCCAAGTCGAAGGACAAGGTCCGCAACAAGATCCGCTTCGCCTGGTGGTCGGCGGAGGAGGTCGGCCTCCTCGGCTCCGAGCACTACGTCGACAGCCTGTCGCAGCTCGACCGCAAGGAGATCAAGCTCTACCTCAACTTCGACATGATCGCCTCGCCGAACTACGGCCTGTTCGTGTACGACGGCGACAACTCGGACGGCGTCGGCGCGGGCGCCGGACCCGAGGGCTCCGCCCAACTGGAGCGCGACATCACCGACTTCATGGACAAGCGCGGGGTCCCGCACGAGGGCACCGACTTCACCGGCCGCTCCGACTACGGCCCGTTCATCAACGTCGGCATCCCCTCCGGCGGCACCTTCACCGGCGCCGAGGGCATCAAGTCCCCTGCCCAGGCCGCCCGGTTCGGCGGCACGGCGGGCGTCGCGTACGACGTGAACTACCACGCCAAGGGCGACGACATCCGCAACATCGACATGACGGCCTTCGACGTCAACATCGACGTCATCGCCAACGCCGTGGGCACCTACGCCCACGACATCTCCTCCCTGCGCAAGCCGGTCGTCTCCACCCCGACCACGGGCGACGCGGGCAGCGGCGGCGGCCTGCACGGCGACCACGACGAGGTGACCTCGTAGTCAGCGCCTCCGGCGGGCCGTCCCGAAGAGCGAGCGGCTGATCTCCCGGCCCAGCTGGGTGCCGACCGACCGGGCCAGGGACTTGAAGATCCCGCTGCCCACCACCTGTTCGGCGAGCGAGGGCTCCTCCTTCTCACGGGGAGCCCTCGCCCCCGCCCTCCCTTCCTTCTCCGCCTTCTCCGCCTCTTTCGCGGCCGCCGCCTCAAGGGCCGCCGCCTCCGCCGCCCGCTGCTCGGCGGTCAGCCTCTCGTACGCCGACTCCCGGTCCACCGCCTCCGCGTACCGCCCGTACAGCGGCGAACCCTTCACCGCCGCGTCCAGGGCCGCCGCGTCGACCGGGCCCATCAGCGACTCGGGGGCCCGCAGCCGGGTCGCCGCGACCGGCGTCGGCGCGCCCTCCTCGCTCAGTACGGTGATCACCGCCTCGCCCGTACCGAGCCCGGTGAGCACCTCCTCCAGGTCGTACGGCGACCTCGGGAAGGTCCGCACCGTCGCCTTCAGGGCCTTCGCGTCTTCCGGGGTGAAGGCGCGCAGCGCGTGCTGCACCCGGTTGCCGAGCTGCGCCAGCACGTCCGAGGGGACGTCCTTCGGGGTCTGCGTCACGAAGAAGACCCCGACGCCCTTCGAGCGGATCAGCCGGACCGTCTGCGTGATCGACTCCAGGAAGGCCTTCGAGGCGCCGCTGAAGAGCAGGTGCGCCTCGTCGAAGAAGAAGACCAGCTTCGGCTTCTCCAGGTCGCCGACCTCCGGGAGGTCGCCGAAGAGGTCCGCCAGCATCCACATCAGGAAGGTCGAGAACAGCTGCGGCTTGTCCTGCACGGCCGGCAGCTCCAGGACCGAGACGATCCCGCGCCCGTCCGCCGCCGTCCGCAGCAGCTCGGCCGTGTCGAACTCAGGCTCCCCGAAGAAGTCCCCCGCCCCCTGCTGCTCGAAGGCCGTGATCGACCGCAGGATCACCCCGGCCGTCACCGTCGACAGGCCCCCGATGCCCTTGAGTTCGGCCTTCCCCGTGTCCGAGACCAGGAAGGCCACCACCGCCCGCAGGTCCTTGAGGTCGATCAGCTCCAGGCCCTTGGCGTCGGCGTAGTGGAAGATCAGGCCGAGCGACTGCTCCTGCGTCTGGTTGAGCCGGAGCACCTTGGACAGGAGCACCGGACCGAAGCCGGTCACCGTCGCGCGGACCGGGATGCCGGGGCCGGTGCCGCCGAGCCCGTAGAACTCGCAGGGGAAGCCGCGCCCCCGCCACTCCTGGCCCACCTGCCCGGCGCGCTCCCGAACCCTCTCGCCGTCCTGGCCGGGGGCGGAGATCCCGGAGACGTCGCCCTTGATGTCGGCGAGGAAGACCGGCACGCCGTTCGCCGAGAGCTGCTCGGCGATCAGCTGGAGCGTCTTCGTCTTGCCGGTGCCGGTCGCCCCGGCGACCAGACCGTGCCGGTTGAGCACGGGCAGCGGGACGCGGATACGCGCGTCCGGGTGACAGACGCCGTCCCAGAGCAGCGCCCCCAGTTCGAGTGCGGGTCCGTCGAAGGCGTACCCGGCGGCGATCTCGGCGGCGGGCCCCGTCAGGGGGGCGGGCGGCCCTCCAGGGGCGGCGGGCGGCCCCGCCGGGGAGGCGGGCGGCGGCTCGCTCACGCTCATGACGGCACCCCGATTCCGGTTCTGTCACGGTTTGCACCAGCATCCCACTGCTCTCGCGTGGCTGCGCCGGGAGCCGCTCGCCCGGTAGGCTTTCCGTGTGATCTTCAAGCGCATCGGAAACGGAAAGCCGTATCCCGACCACGGCCGGGAAAGCACCCGGCAGTGGGCGGACGTCGCCCCGCGCCCGGTCCGCCTCGACCAGCTGGTGACCACCAAGGGCCAGCTGGACCTGGAGACCCTGCTCGCCGAGGACTCCACCTTCTACGGCGACCTCTTCGCGCACGTCGTGAAGTGGCAGGGCGACCTCTACCTCGAGGACGGACTGCACCGCGCCGTCCGCGCGGCGCTCCAGCAGCGCCAGGTGCTGCACGCCCGCGTCCTGGAACTCGACTGAGCCCTTCCGGGAACCCCTCCCGCTGAGCCTTTCGGGGTCAGTTCGCCCCCATCCGGACGCGATCACATGATCATCAAGTAGGCATCGCCGACGGGCGGCATTACGCTGCGTTCATGAGCATGCTCACTCCCCCCGGCATGGGCGGAAAGTACCGCATCACGGGGGATGTCTACCCCCGCATGCGCCGCCCCCACCGCCGGCGCAGGATCGTCCTCGCGTCCGCCGCCGCCGTGGTCGTGCTCGGCGCGGCCGGCTGGGGGACGCTCCAGCTCGTCGACGTCTTCTCCGGCGACGAGGGGGCGAAGACGACGGCCGGGAAGCAGGCCGACTGCAAGCCGGCCCCCAAGGCCACCGCCGCGCCCGCCGCCGCCTTCCCCAAGCCCGCGCAGATCACGGTCAACGTCTACAACGCGACCCCGCGCAGCGGGCTCGCCAAGACGACCGCGGACGAGCTCAAGAAGCGCGGCTTCAAGATCGGCAAGGTGGGGAACGCGCCCACCGCCTACGACAAGAAGGTCCCGGGCGCCGGCCTGCTGCTCGGCGCGCCCGCGGCCACCAAGGGCGCCTTCCCGGTCCTCGGCACCCAGCTTGCGGGCGCCACGACCAGGACGGACACCCGGGGCACGGCGGACGTGGACCTGATCATCGGGACCGCGTTCAAGACGCTGTCCCCGAAAACGACGGCGGACGCGGCCCTGGTCGCCCTGACCAAGCCCGCGCCCGTACCGACCGGAAAGTGCTGAGGGGCTACGGCTCCGCCGAGCCGACAGTGACTTATTCGGCGGAGCCGACAGTGACCTATTCGGCGGAGCCGTACATGCGGTCGCCCGCGTCGCCCAGGCCCGGGACGATGTAGCCGTTCTCGTTGAGCCGCTCGTCGACCGAGGCCGTCACGACGGTCACCGGCGTGCCCGCGAGCTCGCGCTCCATGACCTCGACGCCCTCCGGGGCGGCGAGGAGCACGACCGCGGTCACGTCGTCGGCGCCGCGCTTGATGAGCTCCTGGATCGCCGCGACCAGCGTGCCGCCGGTCGCCAGCATCGGGTCCAGGACGTACACCTGGCGGCCCGAGAGGTCCTCCGGCATCCGCGTCGCGTAGGTCGACGCCTCCAGCGTCGCCTCGTTGCGGATCATGCCGAGGAAGCCGACCTCGGCCGTCGGGAGCAGCCGGACCATGCCGTCGAGCATGCCGAGCCCGGCGCGCAGGATCGGGACCACCAGCGGACGCGGGTGCGACAGCTTCACGCCGGTCGTGGGCGTCACGGGGGTCTCGATGTCGACCTGCTCGGTCCGCACGTCCCTGGTGGCCTCGTAGGCGAGCAGGGTGACCAGCTCGTCGGCGAGACGGCGGAAGGTCGCGGAGTCCGTGCGCTTGTCGCGCAGGGTGGTGAGCTTGTGGGCGACCAGGGGGTGGTCGACGACGTGGAGACGCATGACCCAACAGTAGCCCGCCGCGCACTGGCATCGACCCACGCCGCTGGGGGAAGGTGGGGACACAGGGACCCAGCGATGGGGTGGTGTGGCCGATGCCCGACCTGGAAGAACCGGCCGAGGAAGCCGCCGAGGGGGCGGCCCGCACGCCGGCACCGGAGACCGACGCGGAGCGCCGCAGGCGCCGCGCCCAGTTCCTCCGCGAGCTGAACGAGGCCAAGGCGCTGCGCGAGCGCGTGCAGCCGCGGCGCGCCCGGGCCGCCCGGATGCGCCAGGCGATGCGCATGCGGACCTTCCGCTGGTGAGGCCGTCCGCGGGGCGTCGCGGCGGGAACCGACCGTGCGCCCCCTTTGTGCGCCGGGGTCGCACGCCCACCCGATCGCGGGGTCGTTCAGACTGATGCACGACGCAAGAGCCGAAGACCTCTCCTGACGGCGACGTTTCTGTCACGATGCCGATTGGGCGGGGCATCGGAAGCGCGCCGCCGGAACGTCACACCTCTGATCAGTGGGAGAGAGTCAGGTGTACTTCGCCGCACTGCTCGCGCGCACCGAAGACGGGTGGGAAGCGAGCGACACGGAGCTCGACGACGTGGAGAGCCTGTCGGATCTGGCCGAGCTCGCTCGCGAGGCCTCGGACGACGACACGGTGATCGTCTTCATCGAACAGGAGGACGCGTGGTTCGGGATCGTCCGGGTCGAGGGTGAGGAGGACCCTCGCATCTACGTATCGGACGGGGCCGCCGCCGCGCGTTCCTCGTACGGGGAGATGCTCACCCGGGAGATCCTCGGCGACGACCTGGACGACCTGGTCGACGACCTGGAGGCGCTGGACCTGGACGGCACCGAGGACGGGGAGCCGCTCGACGCCGACACGGACGAGGACGACGAGGCGGGCTCCGTCGCCGCCGAGGCCGTCCCGGCCGCTCCGGTGGGCGACCGGCTGATCCTGGCCGACCTCGGGATGTCGGCGGAGGACCTGCTGGCCCTCGAGACGGACGCGCTCGCGGAGATCGCGGACGCGCTGGGCGCCGCCGAGGTCCTGGAGGCCGTCCGCTAGTGGCAGCCGCGGTACCCGTCCCCGACCCCGCTCCCGACGCCGTTCGGGACCCGGTCCGGGATCCCTGGCGGGACGCCATGCGTCTCGCCCTCGCCGAGGCCGACGCGGCCGCGCCGGCCGGTGACGTACCGGTCGGGGCGGTCGTGCTCGGCCCGGACGGCACGGTGCTCGCCCGCGCGCACAACGAGCGGGAGGCCACCGGCGATCCCACCGCGCACGCCGAGGTGCTCGCCCTGCGCCGGGCGGCTGCGGTCACCGGCGAGTGGCGGCTGACGGGCTGCACGCTGGTCGTGACCCTGGAGCCGTGTGTGATGTGTGCCGGCGCGCTCGTCCAGTCCCGCGTCGAACGGGTGGTGTTCGGGGCGCTGGACGAGAAGGCGGGCGCGACCGGTTCGCTCTGGGACCTCGTGCGGGACCGGCGGCTCAACCACCGCCCCGAGGTGATCCAGGGCGTCCTCGGCGAGGAGTGCGCCGAGCAGTTGACGGCCTTCTTCCGCAGCCGCTGACGCACCCACCTCCCCCCTTCTGACCTGCTGGGGGATACGGATTTCATCGCAGCGCCAGTTTGGGCTAAGCTCTCTCTCGGTAGCGTGTCCGAGCGGCCGAAGGAGCTCGCCTCGAAAGCGAGTGTGGCGCAAGTCACCGAGGGTTCAAATCCCTCCGCTACCGCTTCGATCGAAGGGCCCGGCGCATCAGCGCCGGGCCCTTCGGCGTATCCCCGGTGGTCGCGCGGGTCCGTACGGGGTCGCGCAGAAGGCCCCGTACGCGAAAGGCCCCGGTCCGCGCTCGTGGCGCGGCCGGGGCCTTTCTCCGTAGGGCGGGGGGAACGGCATCGGGGGGACAAGCCGCTCCCCCCGATGAGAACCGGGCCCACAAGTCCTGCGCCGCGTTCAGGGGGGAAGCCCGCGGCGCGGACCCCGCAGTGCGGGGCCGGTTCCAGGAGCCCCGCGGATTCCTGCCGGATCCGCCGGGCTCGACATCCATCCTGCTCGCCCGTCACCCTTCCGGGGGGCGGCGAAAGGCCCCGATCGCCGGGCCCTTGGTCCATAAGGCCTCGGTTAGAGTGGCGCGGTCGTACGGCGGGGGAACAGGGGAGGGCTGGGCAGATGGCGCAAGCGAAGAAGGTCGCGCTGTACGCGGTCGTGGTCTTTGTGCTGTACACGATCGTCACCTCCCCGGCCAGGGCGGCCGACCTGGTGCAGGTAGGGTTCGAGGGCATTTCCAGCGCCGCCCAGGGGGTCGGTCAGTTCATGACCGAACTCGTCAACTAGGAGCCCACCGTGATCCGCCATCTGGTCCTCTTCAAGCTCAACGACGGCGTCGCGCGCGACGAGCCGCGGGTGGTCGCCGGCGTCGAGGCGTTCCGCGCGCTCGGCGGGCAGATCCCGGAGCTGAGGTTCTGGGAGTGCGACTGGAACATCACGGACCGGCCGATCGCGTACGACTTCGCCATCAACTCGGCCGTCGAGGACACGGACGCGCTCCAGCGCTACCTGGACCACCCCGCGCACCAGGCGGGCGTCGCGCAGTGGCGCGAGTTCGCGACCTGGGTCATCGCGGACTACGCCTTCTAGTCCTCCTTCACCCCGAGGCCCCCCGCCCTCGCGGCGGGGGGCCTTTTCCGTGCGTGACCTCCTCTTTTTCCGCCAGTATGCCCTCAACACGGGATTATGCGGTGCTTGCACACAGTGGACATGTCTTGTGATGCTATGACCGCTTTTGACGGATGAGTTGACCGTAGTTGACCCGGTCGACCAGCAAGACCAGGCGAAGGGGTGGCGTGAACGTGCCGGCCAGTACAGCACCTCAGGTCCCGCCCCAGCCCGAGGCGGGCGGCGGTGGCCCGGAGGCCCCGCGCACGCGCCCTCAGAGCAGCCGCGGCGCCGACACCCGCGCCCTCACCCAGGTGCTCTTCGGACAGCTCAAGAACCTGGAACCGGGCACCCCCGAGCACCACCGGGTGCGCGGCGCCCTCATCGAGGCCAACCTGCCGCTCGTGCGGTACGCGGCGGCCCGCTTCCGCTCCCGCAACGAGCCGATGGAGGACGTCGTCCAGGTCGGCACCATCGGCCTCATCAACGCCATCGACCGCTTCGACCCCGACCGGGGCGTCCAGTTCCCCACCTTCGCGATGCCGACCGTCGTCGGCGAGATCAAGCGGTACTTCCGCGACAACGTACGGACCGTGCACGTGCCGCGCCGGCTGCACGAGCTCTGGGTCCAGGTGAACGGCGCCACCGAGGACCTGACGACCGCTCACGGCCGCTCCCCCACGACCGCGGAGATCGCCGAGCGGCTGCGCATCGGCGAGGACGAGGTGCTCGCCTGCATCGAGGCCGGCCGCTCGTACCACGCCACCTCCCTGGAGGCCGCGCAGGAGGGCGACGGGCTGCCCGGACTGCTCGACCGGCTCGGCTACGAGGACCCCGCGCTCGCCGGCGTCGAGCACCGCGACCTCGTCCGGCACCTCCTCGTCCAGCTGCCCGAGCGGGAGCAGCGGATCCTGATGCTGCGCTACTACAGCAATTTGACCCAGTCTCAGATCAGTCAGGAGCTCGGCGTCTCCCAGATGCACGTGTCAAGGCTCCTCGCCCGCAGCTTCGCCCGCTTGAGATCCGCAAACAGGATCGAGGCGTAACCAGAACGGGTAGACCGGTTCGGAGCAGTTCTCACCCGGCCCAAATGCCGTACACCCCTTGTTTCCTGCGGAAATGTACCGTCGCCGTGTCGACAAGTCACTACAGCGTGTTGCCGACATGTGACATTCTGCTGGAACCGAGTTTGCCGCAGCCCCGCCGCCGGTATTCAGGTGGAGGCTGCGTTCCTCAGATGGTCGCGGCCACCGCGACCGTCCGCGACCTCAAGGGGGTGGCATGTCCACAGAACTGGGCAGCTCGAAGGTGCTCACGCTCACGCCCGTTCCCGTGCCCACGCAGACGACGGCGCCGACCGCGGCCGACGGCACGGAGACCGTGAACACCGCTGGGACCACCGAGACCGCGCCTCCGCCGATGGTCGTCACGTCCGGGGCCCTCGACACCCGCACCCTCTCGCGCTCCCTCTTCCTGCGGCTGCGCGCCCTCGACGCCGAAGGAGCCGCGGCCGACAGCCCGGAGCGGACCTACGTCCGCGACACCCTCATCGAGCTCAACCTCCCGCTCGTGCGCTACGCGGCGGCCCGCTTCCGCTCCCGCAACGAGCCGATGGAGGACATCGTCCAGGTCGGCACCATCGGCCTCATCAAGGCGATCGACCGCTTCGACTGCGAACGGGGCGTCGAGTTCCCGACGTTCGCCATGCCCACCGTCGTCGGCGAGATCAAGCGCTTCTTCCGCGACACCTCGTGGTCGGTGCGGGTCCCGCGCCGGCTCCAGGAGCTGCGCCTCGCCCTGACCAAGGCCAGCGACGAGCTCGCACAGAAGCTCGACCGCTCCCCCACCGTGCCCGAACTCGCCGCCGTGCTCGGGGTGTCGGAGGAGGACGTGGTCGACGGCCTCGCCGTCGGCAACGCCTACACCGCCTCCTCGCTGGACTCCCCCTCGCCCGAGGACGACGGCGGCGAGGGCTCCCTCGCGGACCGCCTCGGCTACGAGGACACGGCCCTCGAAGGCGTCGAGTACCGCGAGTCACTCAAGCCCCTGCTCGCCAAACTTCCGCCCCGGGAACGGCAGATCATCATGCTCCGCTTCTTCGCGAACATGACGCAGTCGCAGATCGGCGAGGAGGTCGGCATCTCCCAGATGCACGTCTCGCGTCTCCTCACCCGCACCCTCGCCCAGCTGCGCGAGGGCCTCATCTCCGACTGACTTCCGGAAAAACCCGGTTTGTTGACGGCTCGTCAGCCAGACTGGGGCGTATGAGGCGCAGGAAGCCGGTACTCGTGGCGGTGGCGCTCTGCCTCGGCGGGGCGCTGACCGCGTGCGGCGGCGGAGGAGACGACGAGGGGTACGCGGCGGTCGGCGCCGGCCCCTCCCCGAGGGGCCCGGTCACCCCTTCGGGCGCGGTCACCCTGGTCCCCCTGGAGAGCCCTTCGGCGAGCGGGACGACGTCCAGCACCTCCTCCCCGTCGCCCGCGGCGCCCGGGACGCCAGAGACGGCCTCCACGGGCGGGAGCGGGGACTTCCCCAGCCCGTCCGGGACTTCCGGGACCCCTGGGTCCTCCGGGACCTCAGCCGCCTCAGGCGCCCCCGGGTCTTCCAGCACGAGTACGGGATCGGGTACGGGATCGACGACCGCGCCCGGTCGCGGAGGGACCGGCACCGGCGCCCCGCCCCGCACCCCCTCCACCACGCCCGGCCCCACGCCGCCCGGCACCGGCACGCCCCCGGCGTCGCCCTCGCCGACCCCCGCGCCCGGGCCCGCCGTGCTCACCGTCTCCTCGCCCAGCCTCGCCGACGGCGACCGGCGCTGGTGCCAGCGGGTCACCGTGACCTTCCGCAACACCGGTGGCTCCGCGGCCACTTCGGGGACGGTCGGCTTCGCGACGCACATCATCGGCCTGCTCGGCACCGACTGGGGGACGGTCCCCTCCAGTCAGCCGCTGCCCGCGCCGATCGCCGCGGGGACGGCACGGACGCAGACGTACACGGTGTGCGTGGACTCCTGGCGGGTGCCGCTCGGCATGCGGATCGACACCCGCGAGGTCACTGCCACATGGCGCTGACCAGCACCTTCGCGAACTCGACCGGGTGCTCCACACAGCCCACGTGGCCGCCCGGGAACTCCGCCCGCACGGCGCCGGTCAGCTCGGCGAGCCGTCGGGCCGGTCCGACGAGCGCCTCCTGATCCGTGGACTCCTCGCCGACGCCCAGGACCAGCTTCCCGGCGGCGGCGCGCAGCCCCTCCAGATCGGGGGCGGAGGAGGAGAAGGGGACCAGGACGTGCTCCAGGAAGACCGGCATGTTGGCGGCCATGCGGGAGGCCATCGGCCGGAGGGAGGCGGGCAGTTCGCCGCCCTGCCGCTCCGGCTTCCGGCCGTCAGGCGTCTCGGAGAAACGTGCCATCGCCGGCCCGAGCCCCTGCGTGCGGTGCAGCTCGCGCACCTCGGCGAAGTGGTCGCGGTACGGAGCCGGGTCGGCGAGCAGCTCCACGAGGGGCGGCTCGTGGGCGACGAGTCGGCGCACCCGGTCCGGGCGGGCGGCGAGCAGGGAGAGGGCGACGATGCCGCCGGAGCTGCTGCCGAAGACGTACGCGGGCTCGTCCGGGGAGACCGCGTCCAGGACGGCGAGGGCGTCGTCGCGCCAGTCGGCCACCCGCTGGTCGGCGAGGGGCCCGTCGAGCGGGCTGCGCGACAGACCGCGCTGGTCGTACGAGACCACGGTGTGCCCGGCGTCCGCGAGGAGGCCGGCCATCCCTTCGAAGAGCCCGGCGTCCCCGGCGCCGCCGGGGACCAGCAGCAGCACGGGGCCGCTGCCCCGGGTCTCGTACCGCAGGGTGGCCCCCGGGACCTTCACCGTGCCGACGTCGATGACGTTCACGAACCGTTCCCCCAGTTCTCCAGGACGTGGTGGAGCGCCTCCAGCGAGCGCGCCCAGGATGCGGCGACGGGGCGGGAGTGCGCGAAGCCGCCGCCCAGTTCGAGGTGGACGTAGCCGTGGAAGGCGCTGCGGAGCAGGCGTCCGGCGTCGGTGAGGTCGGGTTCCCGGAGGCCGTAGCCGCGCAGCATGCCGTAGGTGAGCTCGACGGCCCGCAGGAGGACGGTGGTGTCCTCGATCTCCTCCGGCTCGATCCGCTGCTGTGCGGCCGCGTACCGCCCGGGGTGCGCGAGGGCGTAGTCGCGGTAGGCGTCGGCGAAGGCGACGAGTGCCTCCTTGCCGGACCGGCCGGCCACGGCGGCGCCGATGGCGTCGTTCATCTCGCCCGAGGCGAGGAGCGCGAGCCGGACCCGCAGGTCGCGCAGGTTCCTGACGTGCGAATAGAGGCTCGCGTCCTTGACCCCGAAGCGGCGCGCCAGGGCCGAGACGGTGACCTTGTCGAGGCCGCTCTCGTCCGCCATCTCGGCGGCGGCCCGCACGAGGCCGTCGACGGTGATTCCCGCGCGCACCATGGGACCCTCTTCCCTAGATCTCCTAGGAATGAGGCTAGTGGCCCTAGGTTCGATCCGCCAGGGGGTATTCACGCCCCAGGTAGCGCACTCCCGTCAGGCGCTCCGACTCCTCCCACAGCCGGCGGCCCGTCCCGGGGTCGGCCGCCGCCTCGGAGAGGCGCACGCGGGTCGGGGCGCCCCGCAGCTCGCCCATGCCGTCCGGGCCGATGAACTCGCCGCCCGCGACGGACGCGTCGGTCGCCGCGTACAGCTGGGGCAGCGCGCCCCGCTCCGGTCGCTGGGCGAGCAGCGGATTGCCGATGCGTCCGAAGAACAGCTTCGCCAGACCGGAGGTGTCCTTCATCTGGAGGTTCGTGGCGGTGTAGCCCGGGTGGGCGAGCACGCTGCGGACGGGGCTCGCGGTCGCGGCGAGGCGGCGGTGCAGCTCCTTGCCGAAGACGGCGTTGGCGAACTTGCTCTGGTTGTAGAAGGCCATGGGCGTGTAGCCGCGCTCGCCGCTCAGGTCGTCGAAGCGGAGGCTGCCCTGCCGGTGGTTGATCGAGCTGACCGTGACCACCCGCGGGTCGGTCCCGGCGGCGAGCAGGTCGAGCAGCAGACCGGTGAGCGCGAAGTGGCCGAGGTGGTTGGCGGCGAACTGGACCTCGTGGCCCTCGGGGGTGAGCGTGCGGGGCGGCGCCATCACGCCCGCGTTGTTGACGAGCACGTCGAGGCGCGGATGCTCCGCGCGCACGCCGTCGGCGAAGGCGCGCACCGAATCGAGGTCGGCGAGGTCGATCCGCCGTACGACGAGGAAGTCCCGGTCGGCTCCCGCCGCCGCGAGGTCCTCGGCCACCCGGTGGCCCTTCTCCTCGTCCCGTACGGCGAGGATCACGCGCCCGCCCCGCCGGACGAGCGCGCGCGTGGTGGCGAGGCCGAGACCGCTGTTGGCCCCGGTGACGACGAAGACCCGTCCGGTCTGGTCCGGGATGAGGTCGGCGGTCCAGCGCTGCTTCTCAGTCATGCGGCACACGTTGCCGCTCATGTCACCGAGTGTCAAGCATGACTATGGATGTCAGCGAAGGCACCGCGTTACCATCGCACCGTGACCACCCGCCCCGAGTCGACCCTCGCCCAGCGCAAACGCCAGCTCGTCGCGACCGAGCTCACCGAGGCGGCGCTCCAGCTGTTCGCCCTCAAGGGCTTCGACGCCGCGACCGTCGACGAGATCGCGACCGAGGCCGGGGTCTCCAAGCGGACCTTCTTCCGGTACTTCGCGTCCAAGGAGGACGTGGTCGTCCAGTTCCTGGCCGGCATGGGCGCCGACATGCGCGCCGCGCTCGCCGACCGGCCCGCCGGCGAGCGCCCCTCCGAGGCGCTGCGGCACGCCGTCTCCGTACCGCTGGCCGCCTGCGGCGACCACGCCGAGCGGGTCCTGCCGGTGGTCCGGCTGATCCTGCGGACCCCTTCCCTCCTCGCGCGCTTCCTGGAGCACCAGGCGGAGTGGCGCGAGGACCTGGCGGAGGAGCTGGGGGCCCGTCTGGGACGCGATCCCGAGGCCGACCTCCGACCCCGGCTCGCCGCGGGCATGGCCCTGACCGCCTTCGACGCCGTACTGCGCCGGTGGAGCGCCGGCGAGGCCGCGGAGGTCACCGAGGATCCGGTCGCGCTGCTCGGGGAGGCCTTCGCGGTGCTCACCCCTGCGCTGGACGCAAGCCCGTGAGCCGTGAGTCCGCGCCCGAGTCGTGAGCCCGTGAGCCCGCGTCATGAGCCGTAAGCCCGTAAGCCCGTAAAAGAAAGGTGGGCCGGGTCCGCTCGCTGCGGATCCGGCCCACCCGGGGCGTGTGGTCGGTACGGAGGGTCAGCCCAGCGCCAGCCAGGCGACGGCCGCCAGGACGACGATCACCGCGACGACGCCGACGATCAGGCCGACGCGCGGACCGCCCGACGCGGCCGCGGCCTGCGGCTGCTGCCGCTGCGGGGTGCCCTCGTCGACGAAGGCGCGGAACATCTGCGTGCTGCCGGCGGGGTCGTAGCCCTCGGGACCCTGAGGGGGCTGGCCCTGGCCGTACGGTGCTTGGGGGTTGTGTGCCATGGGCCAGGACCCTAGCGAAGTCGGGATGGGGGGCCCAAGCCCCGGCTCCGACGATCCGCCTTTGCCGATTCTTTAGCGCCGTTTGACCGATTTAGTTTGCCTGAAGCAACCATCCATCTCTATGGTTGCCCTAAGCAACAAGATGGACGGGGGTGCCCGATGGCGACACGGAACAGATACGAGGAACTCGCCCGCTCGGTGAGCGCGATCGGCGCCGTGAAGCGCGGCCTCGCCCGTGTCCTGCCCGTCGACTGCCAGGGCGGCTCGGCCGCCGTGCTCGCCCTGGTCCACCACCACGGCGCCATGCGGACGAGCAAGCTCGCCGAACTCATGGCCGTCGACATGTCGGTGTGCAGCCGCCATGTGGCCCACACCGTGGAACACGGCTGGATCGAGCGACTGCCCGACCCGGCCGACAAGCGCTCCCGCATCCTGCACCTCACGGAACCGGGCCACGCGATGCTCGACGAGCTCGACCGCCGAGTGACCGAGGCCTTCTCCCGCCACCTCGCGGAGTGGACCGACGACGACGTCGACCAGCTCACGCACCTGCTCGCCCGCCTCCGCGACTCCTTCGGGGACTGCCGGGCCCACCACGCTTGAGAAAAAGGAAGTTCATGGCCACGACCACGCCCGACACCGGTGCGCGGAACGGCGTCACCGGTACCGGCGGTGGCGGCGAGACCGCCCCGATGACACACCGGCAGATCATGGAGGCGCTGTCCGGGCTGCTGCTCGGCATGTTCGTCGCCATCCTGTCCTCGACGATCGTCTCCAACGCCCTCCCCCAGATCATCACCGACCTGGGCGGCGGCCAGTCCGCCTACACCTGGGTGGTGACCGCCGCCCTCCTGGCGATGACCGCGACCACCCCGCTCTGGGGCAAGCTCGCCGACCTCTTCTCCAAGAAGCTGCTCGTCCAGATAGCCCTGATCGTCTACGTCGCGGGCTCGGTCGTCGCGGGTCTCTCGCAGAGCACCGGCATGCTCATCGCCTGCCGTGTCGTCCAGGGCATCGGCGTCGGCGGTCTGACCGCCCTCTCCCAGATCATCCTGGCCGCGATGATCGCCCCGCGCGAGCGCGGCCGGTACAGCGGCTACCTCGGCGCGACCTTCGCCGTCGCCACCGTCGGCGGCCCGCTGCTCGGCGGCGTCATCACCGACACCGACTGGCTCGGCTGGCGCTGGTGCTTCTACGTCGGCGTGCCCTTCGCGATCATCGCCCTGATCGTCCTGCAGAAGACCCTGAAGCTCCCCGTCGTGAAGCGCCAGGTCAAGGTCGACTGGGCCGGCGCCTTCTTCATCAGCGCCGCCGTCTCCCTGCTCCTCGTCTGGGTCACCTTCGCGGGCGACAAGTACGACTGGATGTCCTGGCAGACGGCCGCCATGGTCGGCGGCTCGGTCCTCCTCGGCGCGGTCTTCGTGCTCGTCGAGTCCAAGGCGAGCGAGCCGATCATCCCGCTCCGCCTCTTCCGCAACCGGACGATCACCCTCGCCTCGCTCGCCTCGCTCGCCGTGGGCGTCGCGATGTTCGCCGGCACGGTCTTCTTCAGCCAGTACTTCCAGCTCGCGCGGAACGAGTCGCCGACGATGTCCGGCGTCCTCACCATCCCGATGATCGGCGGCCTGTTCGTCTCCTCCACCGTCTCCGGCCTCGTCATCACCAAGACCGGCCGCTGGAAGGCGTGGCTGGTCAGCGGTGGCGCCCTGGCCGCCGGCGGCCTCGGCCTGCTCGGCACGATCCGCTACGACACGGCGTACTGGCACATCGCGCTCTTCATGGCGGTCCTCGGCCTCGGCCTCGGCATGATGATGCAGAACCTGGTGCTCTGCACCCAGAACCAGGTGGCCCCCGCCGACCTCGGCGCCGCCTCCTCCGTCGTCACCTTCTTCCGCTCCCTGGGCGGTGCGATCGGTGTCTCGGCGCTCGGCGCGGTCATGGCCCACCGGGTCACGGACTACGTCAAGGAGGGCCTGGCCGAGCTCGGCCCGAAGGCCGCGGCCGCCATGGGCAAGGGCGGCTCGGGCGGTGGCATCCCCGACATGGACAAGCTGCCGGCCCCGATCCGCACGGTCATGGAGGACGCGTACGGCCACGGTGTCGCCGACGTCTTCCTCTACTCGGCGCCGTTCGCGCTGCTCGCCTTCGTGGTGACGCTGTTCATCAAGGAGGTCGCGCTGAAGAGCAACGCGGCGAAGACCGACGAGAAGGTCGACGAGAAGGTCGACGCCGAGTAGGAGAGCTCCCGGCAGCGCTTCGAGCGGAGGCGCGGCCGGGTCGGGTACGGAGCGGCGGGCAGGGGACGGCCCGCCGCTCCGTCATGTCCGTCCTCAGGTGCCTTCGGACTCGCGCGCGACCATGGCCTCGATGCCGGCGATCAGGACGTCCAGGGCGTAGTCGAAGTCGCGGTCCCAGAGGGCGCCGAGGTCGTCGTGCGAGGTCCGCTCGTCGAGGATCTCCCTCAGGCCCTCGATCTGGTCCGTGAGCTCCGGGTCCTCCCGGAAGGCGTTCACCGAGTCCACGTAGAACTCGTCCTGCGACATCCCGGCCTCCGCCGCGCGCCGGCCGAACTGGGACTCGATCGTCCCGTAGCCGTACACGAACTGGAAGACCGCCGACATCGCGCTCGGCCGGCGGTCGAGGGAGAGGCCGGTCTCCTTGATCGCGTCGTGGATCTTGTGGCCGACGGCGATCGAGTTCGGGCCGATGTTGAGGTACTGGCCGGCGCTCGGCGACATCCACCCGTGGCGGACGAGCATCCGCCGGTAGTCCAGGGCGAGCAGGCGGATCCGCTCCCGCCAGTCCCCGGCGGCGTCGACCGCCGCGAGGTCGATCTCGCCGTAGACGCTGTCCATGGCGTACTCGAGGATGTCGTCCTTGGTGTCCACGTACCAGTACAGGGACATGGCCGTGACGCCCAGTTCGGTCGCGAGCTTGCGCATCGACAGCTTGGCGAGGCCCTCCTCGTCGAGCATCCGGACCGCGGCGGCGACGATCCGGTCCCGGTCGAGCCCGGCCGGACCCCCGCCGCTGCGGGTGGCCCGCTTCTCCAGCCACACGCTGGAACGCGCCGGGTTCTTGGCCCGATCGGCTGCCTTGACCATCGCGTTCCTCCGTCTGTCAGCGGTCCGTCACCATGCTAGGCAGCCACCGGCTGCTCGGGCGTCAGGGCCTTCTCCGTCCGCTCGGCCCGCTTCAGCAGGGCCGCCGCGAGCAGACCGCCCGCGAAGACGGCGATCGCGCCGACGAGCTGGCTGCTCTGGAGGCCGGAGGCGAAGGCGTCGGAGATCTGCCGCCGCTCGGCCTCGCCGCCTGCGGCGGCCAGGGCGGCCGGGAGCGAGGTCGCGGTCACGGCGACGAGCGCGGCGAAGCGGGCGTTGAGCACGGCGCCGAGGACGGCGACGCCCAGGCCGTTGCCGAACTCGGCCAGGGTGCCGTTGATCCCGGCACCCACGCCCGCCTTCTCCGGCGGGATCGCGCTCATGAGGGCGTTGGCCATGGCAGGCGAGGAGACGGCGATCCCGAAGCCCATCAGGACCAGGCCGAGCAGCATCCCCCAGTAGCTGCCGTCCGTGCCGCCGCCGAGCAGCGCGATGGAGGTGAGACCGGCGGCGACCAGCGTCATGCCGAGGACGACGGTGGGCGGGGTGCCGAGCTTCATGACGATCTTCGGGCCGACGCCGGTCAGGTTGAGGCCGACGATCGTCAGGGCGAGCGGTGCCATCCGGAGGCCGGCTTCGAGCGGCTCGTAGCCGAGGACGAACTGCAGGTGCTGGGTGAGCAGGAAGAGCGAGCCGCCCATGCCGAAGACGACCAGGATCGAACCGCCGACGGCACCGATGAACTTCTGGTTCCGGAAGAAGTGCATGTCGAGCATCGGGTACGGGGTGTGCAGCTCCCACAGCGCGAAGGCACCGAGTCCGAGGAGGCCGACGGCCGCCGGGACCAGGACCTGGACGGAGATCCAGCCGTGCTCGGGGCCGCTGATGATCGCGTACACGACGGCGGTCATGCCGATGGTGGAGAGCAGCGCGCCCAGCAGGTCGGGGCGCTCGCCCTGGGGGTTCTTGGACTCGGGGACGAGCTTGAGGACGGCCACGAGGGCGACCACCGCGACCGGGATGTTGATCAGGAAGATCATTCCCCACCAGAAGTGGTTCAGGATCACACCGCCGATCAGCGGGCCGCCGGCGAAACCGAGCGAGGCGACCGTGGACCAGAGCGCGATGGCCTTGACCCGCTCCGAGTCGTCGAAGATCTGCATCACGACGGCGAGGGTGGTGGTCATCAGGAGCGCGCCGCCGACGCCCATGCCCGCGCGGGCGGCGATCAGCTGCGCGGTGGAGTCGGCGAGACCGGCGGCGAGCGAGCCGAGGCCGAAGAGCGCGAGGCCGGCGACGAGGAGCTTCTTGCGGCCGTAGCGGTCGGCGGCGTTGCCGGCGGTGAGCAGCAGGCCGGACTGGACGAGCGAGTACGCGTTGATCATCCACTGGATGTCGGAGGTGGACGCGTGGAGTTCGGAGGTCAGGGAGGGGATGGCGACGCTGAGCACGGTGTTGTCGAGCAGCACCGTGAGCTGGGCGAGGCAGATGACGCCGAGGATCAGCCAGCGCTGGGGGTGGCCGCCGGTGGCCGCTGTCATGGGCGTGACTCCTTATACGGTGTACGAGGGGAAGGCTCGTACACCGTACAAGGAGCCTCGTACGCTGTATAGCGGTTATTTCCTCTCGGTCAGGTCGTAGAAGGCGGCGCCGCCGATCGTGGTCTTCTCGAAGGTCTCCGAGACCCAGGTGGAGATCTCGGAGTTGCCGCCGCCGGGACCGCCGCCACCGCCCGTGCCGCCGATGAAGTAGTGGATCCTCCCCTCGGCGACGTACTGCTGGAACCGGGCGAGCGTCGGGGAGGGGTCGCTGCCGTTGAAGCCGCCGATCGCCATGACCGGCTTCTCGGTGGCGAGCTGGTAGCCGGCGGCGTTCTGCGCGCCGATCGTGGCCGCGACCCAGGTGTACGCGTTGGCGTCCTTGAGGAGGGCGGCCTTCGCCTCCGCACCGACACTGGCGCCGTTGAGCAGACCGCCCATGCCGCCGTTCATGCCGCCGCCCATGCCGCCGTTCATGCCGCCGCCCATGCCGCCGCGCTCGCCGCCTGGGCCGCCGCCCAGGGCCTGGCCGTTGCCCGGGGCCTGAGCGCCGGGGGCTTGGCCGTTGCCCGGGGGCTGACCGCCCGGGGCCTGGCCGTTGCCGGGCATCTGACCGCCGGGGGCCTGACCGTTGCCGGGGGCCTGGCCGTTGCCCGGAGCCCGGACGCCGCCGTCCGGGGCCTGGCCGCCGAAGGCCGACCTGCCGTTCATCGGGCCCCGGCCGCCCATGCCGCCGCCCGCCGGGCCCGCCGTCACGATCGAGCCCTGGTGTCCCGCGTCCACCGTCGCCAGGGTGTACGCGAACGGCCCCGCGAGCCCCGCCGCCAGGCCGAGCCCCGCCACCCCGAGCCCGAGGCGACGGTCGACCCGGCCCGCGAACAGCAGCCCGAGGGCCGCGACGACGCCCGTCACCAGGACCGTCGAGCGCAGCCACGGCAGCCAGTCCGGCGTACGGCCGAGCAGCGTCCAGGCCCACCAGGCCGTCACCGCCACCGTCACCGCGAGCGCCGCCGAGGCGGGCCACCGGGTCCGCTCCTCCCACAGCACGGCCGCGCCCATGCCGACCAGCGCCGCGAGGTACGGGGCCAGGGCCACCGTGTAGTACTCGTGGAAGATGCCGGCCATGAAGCTGAAGACGGCGAGCGTCATCAGGAGCGAGCCGCCCCACACCAGGAACGCCGAACGTGCCGTGTCCGTGCGGGGCGCCCGCCAGGTGACGACGAGTCCGGCGACCAGCAGGAGCAGCGCGGCCGGCAGCAGCCAGGAGATCTGACCGCCGACCGACTCGTTGAACATCCGGGCGATCCCGGTCTCTCCCCAGCCGCCACCGCCACCGCCGCCGAGGCGAACGGGCAGCTCCATGCCTGCCGGCAGGTTCTCGGCCGTCCCGCCGGGACCGCCCCGGCCCCCGCCGCCGACGCTGCCGACCTCGTCGCCGTTGAGGCGGCCGAGACCGTTGTAGCCGAAGGTCAGCTCCAGGAAGCTGTTGTTCTGCGAGCCTCCGACGTACGGACGGGAGGACGCCGGCCACAGCTCGACCAGGGCCACCCACCAGCCCGCCGAGACGAGCATCGCGAGCCCGCCCAGGGCGAGCCGGCCGAGCCGCCGCCCGAACCCGCCCGGCGCGCACACCAGGTACACCAGCGCGAGCGGCGGAAGGATCAGGAAGGCCTGGAGCGTCTTCGCGAGGAACGCGACGCCGAAGGCCACGCCCGCCCACACGAGCCACCGCGCGGCGCCCCGGTCCCGCTCCAGGGCACGCAGCACGCAGTACACCGCGACCGTCATGAGCAACGCGAGCAGCGCGTCCGGGTTGTTGAAGCGGAACATCAGCGCGGCGACCGGCGTCAGCGCGAGGACCGCGCCCGCGATCAGGCCCGCGCCGGCGGAGAACCGGCGCCGGACGGCCGCGTGGAGCACGGCGACCGTGCCCACCCCCATGAGCACCTCGGGCACGAGGATCTGCCAGGAGCCGAGCCCGAAGAGGCGGACGGAAAGCGCCATCGGCCAGAGCGCGGCCGGCGGCTTGTCGACGGTGATGGCGTCGGCCGCGTCGAGGGAGCCGAAGAAGAAGGCCTTCCAGCTCTGGGAGCCCGCCTGGACGGCGGCGGAGTAGAAGGAGTTGGCGTAGCCGGAGGCGCTCAGGTTCCACAGGTAGAGCAGCGCGGTGGCGGCGAGCAGGCCGAGGAGGGCGGGCCGGACCCAGGGGCGGTCCTCGGCCCGTCCGCGCCACAGCCGGGCGAGCCGGCCGGTGCGGGGCGCCGCATGGACGGCGGTGGGCAGGGTGGTCATCGGTCGTTCCTTGAGGTCGGCCGCTCGGGGAAGACCCAGAGGCGGAAGAGGAGGAAGCGCAGGACGGTCGCGGCGAGGTTGGCGACGATCAGGACGGCGAGCTCGGTGGAGTGCGCCGGATCGCCGGTCGCCGCGCCGAGGGCGGCGAGCGAACCGCTCGTCAGGGCGAGGCCGATGGCGAAGACCACGAGCCCCTGCGCCTGGTGGCGGGCGGCCCGGTCCCGGCCCCCTACGCCGAAGGTGAGGCGCCGGTTGGCGGCCGTGTTGGCGACGGCGGAGACGAGGAGGGCGGCGGCGTTGGCGAGCTGCGGGCCGACGCCGAGCCGGAAGGCCGAGTACAGCGCGAGATAGCAGAGCGTGGACAGGACTCCGACCACGCAGAAGCCGACGAGCTGGCGGGCGAGGCCGCCCGGCACGCCGTTCAGCTCACGGTCCCGGGGGTCGTCGCCGAACGGCCGGGCGAGCCGGTCGAGGGGCAGCGAACCGGTCGCGAGGGCCCGCCCCACCCGCCACACGCCCTTCAGGTCGTCGGTCGCCGTCCGCACGATGTGGACGGTCGAGTCGGGGTCGTCGACCCAGTCCACCGGCACCTCGTGGATGCGCAGCCCGGCCCGCTCGGCGAGGACCAGCATCTCCGTGTCGAAGAACCAGCCGGTGTCCTCGACCATCGGCAGGAGCCGCTCGGCGACCTCCCGCCGTATCGCCTTGAAGCCGCACTGCGCGTCGGAGAACCGGGCGGCGAGCGAGGAGCGCAGGATCAGGTTGTAGGCGCGCGAGATGAACTCCCGCTTCGGCCCGCGCACCACCCGCGAGGAGCGGGCGAGCCGGGAGCCGATCGCCAGGTCCGAGTGGCCGGAGATGAGCGGCGCGACCAGCGGGAGCAGCGCGTTGAGGTCGGTGGACAGGTCCACGTCCATGTAGGCCAGGACGGGCGCGTCCGAGGCCGACCACACGGTCCGCAGCGCCCGGCCGCGGCCCTTCTGTTCGAGCCGTACGGAGCGCACCTCGGGCAGCTCGGCCGCGAGGGCGGCGGCGACGGCGGGCGTGGTGTCGGTGGAGGCGTTGTCGGCGACGGTGACGCGGAAGCCGTACGGGAAGGTCCTCAGGAGGTGCTCGTGGAGCCGGCGGACGCACGGCTCCAGGTCCTTCTCCTCGTTGTAGACGGGGATCACCACGTCCAGGACGGGCCGTCCGGCGACGTCCACCGGCAGGTGCTCCCGGGCGGGGAGGGCTTCCTCGATGGTGTGGGTTGGCATGCTCCGACACTCGCCGGGGCCGCTGTCACGGCTGTGTGATGAGCCTGTGGCCTGCCTGTGAGTCCGGTGCGACGTCCGGTGCGACGCCCTGCCCGACGCCCTGCGCGACGGGCAGCCGGACGGTGAAGACGGTCCGGCCGGGGGCGCTCTCGACGCCCACCTCTCCACCGTGCGCGAGCACGACCGCGCGGACGATGGCGAGGCCGAGGCCGGTGGATCCGGCGTGCCGGGAGCGGGAGGCGTCACCGCGCGCGAAGCGCTCGAAGACGGCGGGGAGCAGTTCGGGCGCGATGCCGGGGCCGTCGTCCTCGATCTCGACGAGGACGGCCGAGGCTTCCCTGCGGACACGGGCGGTGACCTTGGTGCCGGGCGGGGTGTGGGTGCGGGCGTTGGCGAGGAGGTTGACCAGGACCTGCTGGAGCCGGGCGCCGTCGGCCCGTACGGCCGGGCTGTCCGTGGGCAGTTCGAGGCGCCAGTGGTGCTCGGGTCCGGCGGCACGGGCGTCGCTCACGGCGTCCACGACGAGCGGGACGAGGTCGGTGGTCTCGTACGAGAGGGGGCGGCCGGCGTCGAGCCGGGCGAGCAGCAGGAGGTCCTCGACCAGACCGGTCATCCGGGTCGCCTCGGACTCGATCCGGCCGAGGGCGTGTCGGGTGTCGGGGCCGCACTCCTCGCGACCGCGCCGGGTGAGCTCCGCGTACCCCCGGATCGAGGCGAGCGGGGTGCGCAGCTCGTGGCTGGCGTCCGCGACGAACTGCCGGACCCGGGTCTCGCTCTGCTGGCGGGCGTCGAGGGCCGAGTGGACGTGGTCGAGCATCCGGTTGAGGGTCGCGCCGACCTGACCGACCTCGGTGCGCGGGTCGGCCTCCGCCTCCGGGACCCGCTGATGGAGCGCCACCTCCCCGCTGTGCAGGGGGAGCCGGGCGACCTGGCGGGCGGTGGCGGCAACCCGGCGCAGCGGGCGGAGGGCGACCCGGACGAGCACGGTCCCGGCGAGCGAGGCCGCGACGAGCCCGGCACCGGTGACGCTCAGCTCGACGAGGACGAGGGTGGAGAGGGCGTCCTCGACCTCGGCGAGGGGGATGCCGGTGAGGAATGTGCCGTGGGCCCCGACGGCGTACTCGACCCGGTACGCGCCGAGTCCGCCGGGCAGGTCGACGGTGTGCGGCCGGCGGTCACGGGGGACGGCCGCGAGCACGGCCCGCTGGCCCGCGTCGAGTGCGGTGAACCGGATGTTCCGCTCGTACGGCCCGCTGCCCGCGGCCTCCGCCGAGTACCCGGCCGAGGTCACCTCGCCGTCCACGAGGACCGCGCCGAGGGTGCCGATGGGGGCGCCGGGCCCCTGGACGAAGGCGAGGGGTTCCTTCAGGCGGACCGAGTCGAGCGGGCCGGGCGCCGGGGCCACCACGACCGGCGGCCCCGCCGCCCGGTCCGCGACGGTGTGGACCTGCTCGTCGGCCTGTGCGTACAGGTACGAGCGGAACGCGATGGTCGTCACCGTCCCGATCACCGCCGCGACGACCGCGATCAGCGCGACCGCCGAGACGACGAGCCGCGTCCGCAGCGACCACGGCCGCCCTCGTCGTACGCGCACGGGGGCTACTCCCCCGGCTTGATCAGATAGCCGGCCCCGCGCCGGGTGTGGATCATCGGCGAGCGGCCGGCGTCGATCTTCCGGCGCAGGTAGGAGATGTAGAGCTCGACGACGTTGGCCTGGCCGCCGAAGTCGTACGACCAGACCCGGTCGAGGATCTGCGCCTTGCTGAGCACCCGCCGCGGATTGCGCATGAGGTAGCGCAGCAGCTCGAACTCGGTCGCCGTGAGGTGGATGGAGTCGCCGCCCCGGGTGACCTCGTGGCTGTCCTCGTCGAGGGTCAGGTCCCCCACGACGAGCAGTGACTCGCTGCGCGTCTGCGCGGCCCCGGACCTGCGGATGAGGCCGCGCAGCCGGGCCACGACCTCCTCCAGGCTGAAGGGCTTCGTGACGTAGTCGTCGCCGCCGGCGGTGAGCCCGGCGATGCGGTCCTCGACGGCGTCCTTCGCGGTCAGGAACAGCACGGGCACGTCGGGCAGTTCACGGCGGATCGAGCCGAGCAGGCTCAGCCCGTCGACGTCCGGGAGCATGACGTCGAGGATGACGGCGTCGGGCCGGAACTCGCGCGCGGAGCGGAGGGCGGCGGCCCCGTCCCCGGCGCTGCGGACCTGCCAGCCCTCGTAGCGCAGGGCCATGGAGAGCAGCTCGGCGAGCGAGGCCTCGTCGTCGACGACGAGGACCCGGACGGCGGTCCCGTCGGCGCGGAGCATGTCGGCGTGGGCGCCGGTGCGGGCGCTGGTGCTTCGCGTGATCACGGTCATGGATCCCACGGTGGGGGCCGCCGCTGAGAGGCCTCTTTCCCTTTCCTGTGAATTCCCTGAGAAAGGACCCGAAGGACTCGGCTGCTCACCGTTTCACGTGAAACATCGCGGCACCGTTCTCGTACAGGACCCGCCGGAGCCAGTCGTCCCCGAGCCCGAGGCGTTCGAGGGCGTGGAGCTGGTGGGCGTACGGATACGGGATGTTCGGGAAGTCCGAGCCGAGGAGGATCCGGTCGCCGAGGTCGAGGAGCCGCTTGCGCTCGGCTTCGGGGAAGGGCGCGAGCCGCTCGCTGAAGTCGGTGAAGGCCATGGTGGTGTCGAGGTGGACGCCCTCGTACCGCTGGGCCAGGTTCAGGAAGTCGCCGTATTCGGGCATCCCCATGTGCGCGACGATCACCCGCAGCCTCGGGTGCCGCGCGAGCAGCCGCCCCATGGGCCCGGGCCCGGTGAAGTTCCCCGGGGTGGGCCCGGAGCCGCAGTGCACGACGACGGGGGTGCCGCTGTCGGCGAGGGCTCCCCAGGAGCTGTCGAGTTCGATGTCGGTCGGGTCGAAGCCGCCCACCTGGAGGTGCACCTTGAACACCCGGGCGCCGGCGTCGAGCGCCCGGTGCACGTACGTGGTGACGTCCGGCTCGGGGAAGAGGGTCGCGGTGTGCAGACAGTCGGGGGTGCGGGCCGCGAAGTCGGCGGCCCAGGAGTTCAGCCAGGCGGCCATGCCGGGCTTGTGCGGGTAGAGCATCGCGGTGAAGGCGACCACGCCGAACCCGCGCAGGAGGGCGAGCCGGCGCTCCTCCTCCTCGCGGTAGGTGATGGGCCACTCCACGCCGGTGAGGGGTCCGACGGCGTCGAAGTACGCCCAGACCTTGTCGAGGACGTTCTGCGGCATGAAGTGCGTGTGCACGTCGACGAGACCGGGAATTCCGAGCCGCTCCACCAGAGCCGGGATGTCGAGGGCCGGAGTGGCAAGGGCCGGGATGTCGCGGGCCGGAGTGGCAAGGGCCGGGATGTCGCGGGCCGGAGTGGCGTCACTCTCGCTCAAAGCCGTAGCTCCGCTCGACCTTGCCGATGTGGACGCTGTAGCTGTCGTACCAGTGCTCCCGCCCGTACGCCTTGGCGGCCTGGTGCTCGGTGTCGAGGCGCCAGGCGTCGAGGGACTCCAGGTCACGGAAGTAGGCGACGGTGATGCCGATGCCGCCGGGGGTGCGGGCGCTCTCGTAGCCGAGGAAGCCGGGGATGTCCCGGACGATCTCCTGCATCCGGGTGGAGGTCTCGGCGTAGCCCTCGGGGGCGTCGGTACGGACGGAGGTGAACACGGCGGTGTAGTAGGGCGGTTCGATGCCCGCCACGAGCTTCTGGGTCATGTGATCACCCTCGCCGGGGCGGCGGCGGGATGTCCACGGCGCCCCGGGAAAGGGATCCAAGACTTTACGAAGACCGCCCGACCACGAACCAGGGCGGATGCGGAGGTCAGAAGAGCCCCTCCTGGGCGCTCTCGACCCCCGGAACCGCCGCCGTCACCGGCACCGAGAAGCCCTCCTCCTCCCCCGCGGCCTCCAGGATCCAGCCGCGCATGAGCCGGGTGTCGAGGACGAGGCAGCGCCCGTCGGGGGCGAGGAGGTGCAGGTCGGGCCCGGCGGCGGCGAGCAGCCGCCCGGTGACGACGCCGCCGCCGACGAGCTCGGCGACCGTGCCGTCGAGGCGCGGCAGCCCGTCGAGCCGGAACGCCCCCGCATGGTCCCGTGCGGCGAACTCCAGCGGCTCCAGGGTCTCCGTCCAGCCGCCGACGGCCCGCGCGCGCCGGTACAGCTCCTCGACCTCGCGGGCCCGCTCCCCGGCGGGCGGCAGGGCGTGCCGGGCGGCCCGCTTGCGCTCGTACGCCACCCGGTCGGGCACGCCGAGGGCCTGCCGCAGCACCTCCTCGGTGCGCCGGGCGGCCATCAGCGGGCCCCGGCCGAGCCAGCTGAACGCGACGGCCCCCTGCTCCAGGAGCCGGGCCTCGCCACGGGCCTCGGCGGTGATCCCGACCTTGGTCATCCCGGGCCCGAACCAGGCCAGGTAGACGCGGTACGGCTGAGGGTCGTCCGCGACGGTGTCGGCCGCGACGGAGTGGGCCCGGTCGAGCCGCGCGCACTCCGGGCACCGCCCGCCGGTGGACCGGCCGGGCACGACGGCCTCCAGGGGGCAGGGGTTTCCCCGGGCGCCGGGGCACCGCCGGACGCCGACGGCCCGGAAGGCGAGCCGCTGCCCGTACGCGAGCGTGCTGACGCGTCCGCCCCGCCACCGCAGCCCGGGCACTCCGCCGGCCCAGTCGATCCCCCGAGACCACCACTCCACGCCGCCGCGCCTCCCTATGCTCCCCGGATGCCGTCCAGTCTCCGTCACATCCGTTTCCAGTCCCCGGTCCGGAGTCCCCGGGGCCACCACCCCGGCGTCTTCGGCCTGGCCAACGCGCTGGCCGGGGAGGGAAGACTCTCCTCCGAGGAGTGGGCGGTCTGGCGCGCGTCGAACGACTGGTACGACGCGCACTTCCCGAACCCGTCGGCGGTGGACCCGACGGTCTACGACCCGGCGGTGAACCCGGGCGCCGCCGCCTGGTTCCGGCCGACGGCCACCGAGGCGCTGGCCCGGGTCGCCCCGTACCTGCGCATCCTGCGGGACCACGGCGTGCCCTGCGTGCGCCTGGAGTCGGCGGACCCGGGCCGGATCGTGTACGCGGACGCGTACCAGGTGGTGGCGGTGGGGCCGGCCGGCGCGTGAAGGCCCGGGCCCGCGGCGGCACGTCAGGACAGGCCGTACGCGTCAGGGCAGGACGTAGATGCGGGTGCCGTCCGGGGCCGGGGTGCCCACCTCGCGCATGCAGCCGCGTTCGAGGAGGAGCCGGACGCAGTCCCGGACGCGTTCGCCGGAGAGGCCGGTGCGGCGGGTGACGTCCTGGGGCCGGTAGCGCACCCCGCCCCGTACGAGCGCGGGCGCCAGGCAGGAGGCGACCGTCCGCATGTCCCCGGTGATGGCCCAGGACTCCACGAGCTCCTGCGGCGTGAGGGCGACGGCGGCGCCGGTGCGCTGGCGGGGCACGGCGAGCCGCTCCAGGGAGTCGGCGACCCTGGAGAGGCTCTGCCGGGTCTCGCGGAGCAGCTCCGCGTACTCGGTGTGCTCGACGTACGCGACGGCCTGCTCGTCGAACCGTCCCTCGAGCCGTACGAGGACGTCGACGAGCTCCGGCGGCAGCAGGAACCCGGCGTGCACCGGCGAGGGTTCGAGCCCGTACCCGCCGTACCGCTGGACCGCGGCCACGACTCCCGCCGTCCACGCCCGGAACGGCCCGGCCTCGGGTCTCCGGCACGCTCCGACGAGCTGCACGAGTCCCTCCAGGCTCACCATCCGGGTCGACGCCCGGATCCCGGTGGACCGGCCGGGGTACCCCGTGCCCCCGACTTCGCCCCCGCCGAGCTCCCGTGCGGCCGCGAGGCACTCCTCGGGCAGGGTCACGGTCCGCAGCGCCTCCCGCGTCCCCGCGTATCCGAGGCGCTTCGCCACGTCCACCACCGGGAACCAGTGGGTCCCGTCCGGCGCGGTCAGCCGCCGCAGGGGCGCTCCGGTGGCGGCGTGCACCAGGTCATCGATGTCGATCGCATCCATCGATCATCACCTCCGCCTCGCAAGCTAGGCCGAGGGCATATTCAACTGACATGCAAATCAGACAGGTTCACCCAAAAGGGGAGGGTTCTCGGCGAGTCTGCCGAGAACCCTCCCCTCCGTGTGCCCGGCTACGTCCGCCCGGCTCCGTCTGCCTACTTGGCGACGAACTGCGTGAGGATCGCCTGCACCTCGTAGATGTCGACCCCCTTGGTGAAGGTCTTCTGGATCGGCAGCTGGCTGCCCGAGATCCAGATCTTCAGCTCGGCGTCCAGGTCGAAGGTGCCGGCCGTCTCGACGGCGAAGTGCGTGATGCTCCGGTAGGGGATCGAGTGGTACTCGACCTTCTTGCCGGTGATCCCCTGCTTGTCGACCAGGACGAGCCGCCGGTCGGTGAAGAAGATCGTGTCGCGGATCAGCAGGTACGCGGCGTGCACCTGTTCTCCCTGGCCGAGCAGCCGCGCGAAGTCCTGCTGCGCCTGCGCCGGATCGATCGCGTGCGCGTTCCCGAAGAGCGCCATGCCCCAAACCCCCACATCCGATGAGAAAGAAAGATCATCCGACCCTAACCCCCGCCCGGGAAAGCCCGCTACGGTCCTGCGGGCCTGCCGCCGCGCATCCACCCGGACTAGGATCCGGACCATGGCTCTGACCATGAACGACGTGGACCGGTTCGAGGCCTCCCGGCCCCGCCTGGAGGCGATCGCCTACCGCCTCCTCGGCTCGGCGAGCGAGGCCGAGGACGCCGTGCAGGACACCTTCCTGCGCTGGCAGGCCGCCGACGTCGACCGCGTCGAGGTCCCCGAGGCCTGGCTGACGAAGGTCCTCACCAACCTCTGCCTCAACCAGCTCACCTCGGCCCGCGCCCGGCGCGAGACCTACGTCGGCGAGTGGCTGCCCGAGCCGCTCCTCGCCGGCGACCCGATGCTCGGCCCCGCCGACACCGCCGAGCAGCGCGAATCGGTCTCGTACGCGGTCCTCGCCGTCATGGAGCGCCTCTCCCCCAACGAGCGCGCGGTGTACGTGCTGCGGGAGGCCTTCGACTACCCGCACCGGGAGATCGCCGAGATCCTCGACATCACCGAGGCCGCCAGCCAGCAGATCTTCCACCGCGCGAAGAAACACGTCGCCGCCGGCAAGGCCCGCACCGAGATCGACGAGGCCGAGGCCCGCCGGATCGTCGAGGAGTTCCTCGCGGCCGCCACCAGCGGCCGCACCGAGCCGCTCGTACGGCTGCTCACGGGCGACGCCGTCGCGATCGGCGACGGCGGCGGCAAGGTCCCGGCGCGCGCCAAGGCGTTCGAGGGCGCCCTCGCGGTCGCGACGTTCATGCGCGGCCTGTTCAAGCCCGGCATCGCCAAGCGCAAGGTGATCGGCGGTTCGCCCGACGTCTACGCGACGACCGCCAACGGCTCCCCCGCCGTCGTGGCCGTGCTCGACGGCCGGGTCGTCGGCGTCATGTGCCTGGAGGTCACCGCCGAGGGCATCACCGCCTTCCGCAACCAGGTGAACCCCGACAAGCTCGAACGCGCGACGAGGCACTGGGCGGCCTCCGACCACGGCGCCCCCCTGGTGGAAGCCGCCTTCTAACTCCTGTGACCCACGTCACATCCCGCGCCTGTCAGGAATCGTCGGGCTGCCCGGTTCAAGGGTCGACACCGCGCGAGACAGGAGCAGGCACATGCAGCAGCACCGCATCATCGTCCTCGGAGCCGGCTACACCGGAGCCATCGCCGCCGGACGCCTCGCCAAGCAGCTCCACCGCGAGGACGTCGCCATCACCCTGGTCAACCCCGAGCCCGACTTCGTCGAGCGCGTCCGGCTGCACCAGCTGGCGGTCGGCCAGGAGCTCCCGCACCGGCCCTTCAGCGAGATGTTCGCGGGAACGGGCGTCGAACTGAAGCTGGCGACGGTGACGGCCGTCGACGCCGAGCGCCGGACCGTCGCCGTCACCGCCGGGAACACCGCCGAGGAGCTGGAGTACGACACCCTCGTGTACGCCCTCGGCAGCGGCTGGAACACCCGGGGCGTCCCCGGCACCGCCGAACACGCCCACGAGATCGCCGGCCGCCCCGGGGCGCTCCGGCTGCGCGAGCGCCTGGCCGCCCTGGAGGCCGGACAGTCCGTGGTCGTCGTCGGCGGCGGCCTCACCGGCCTGGAGGCCGCGACCGAGATCGCCGAGGCCCGCCCGGACCTCGCCGTCACGCTCGCCGCCCGCGGCGAACTCGGCGACTGGCTCTCGGACAAGGGCCGGCGGCACGTACGGAAGGTCTTCGCCGGCCTCGGCATCACCGCACTCGAACACACGGCGGTCACCGCGGTCGAGGCGGACCGCGTCCTCACCGCCGACGGCCCGGTCCCGGCCGCGGTCACCGTGTGGACCACCGGCTTCGCCGTCCACCCGATCGCGCGCGCCACCACCCTGGAGGTCACCGGCAACGGCCAGATCGTGGTCGACGGGACGATGCGCTCGGTCTCGCACCCGGACGTGTACGCCGTCGGCGACGCGGCCCTGGCCATGGGCCCGGGCGACAAGCCGCTGCGGATGTCGTGCGCCACGGGCACCCCCATGGCCTGGCAGGCGGCCGACGCCATCGCGGCCCGCCTCACCGGCGGCAAGGTCCCGAAGGCCCACCTGCGCTACTTCAACCAGTGCATCTCGCTGGGCCGCAGGGAAGGCCTGATCCAGTACGTCACCGCCGACGACCGCTCCGTCCGCGCCGCCCTGACGGGCCGGCTCGCCGCCGGCTACAAGGAACTGATCTGCAAGGGCGCGGCCTGGGGCGTGGCCCACCCGAAGCTCGGCCTCCGCACCCGCCCCCGCCGCGTCCTGAACCACCGCCCCACCCCGGTCGAGGCCACGGCCTGACCCCACTCCGGAAACCGATGAGGGACGACCGACCCGCTCTCGGCACATCAGGCGAACGGACGCCGGAAGCCGGGAGCGGAGTCGCGCGCCGGAGCGCGTGGTCCGACCCTGAGGAAATGAACGAACCCCCCTCGGGGCAGGAGCCCCGCCCAGATCCGTATCAGCAGCCGTGGGGGCAGGGCGCGCAGCAGCCCCGCACGGGGGCCGGCCGGGAGCATCCGCCGGTTGGTGGCGCCCCTTATGGAGCAGCTCCGCCAAGAAGGAAGCGGCGGAAGTGGCCATGGGTGCTTCTCATCCTGGTCCTGCTAGCGGCAGGAGGGTGCGTAGCCATCATCGCCGGCATCTCCCACGAGGTGTCGAAGGACGTCACCGTGGAGTACGCAGTCACCGGCAACGCGCGAGACGTGACCATCGCCTACTCCGTCTGGAACGACGACGGCATCTCCACAAGATCCGAAACCGTCAAGAAGCTGCCGTGGCGGAAGACCCTGAAGACGAAGGGCTTCATGAAGGGCGGATCGCTGCTCATCAGCCTCAGCGGATCAGGAGGCACCGCCACGTGCTCGGTGGCCGTGGACGACGACCCGCCAAAGACGGCCACTGCCTCGGGGCCATCAGCAGCAGCCACTTGCAGCGGCTTCTGAGCCGGCCCGGAGTTCCAGCGACAGGACGTTGATGTCACCCGCTGATGCCAGAGGCCCCCTGGACGATGTCCAGGGGGCCTCTGATCTGTGTGCACTCGGCAGGATTCGAACCTGCAACCTTCTGATCCGTAGTCAGATGCTCTATCCGTTAAGCTACGAGTGCTTGTTTTCAGTTCTTGTCTCCGTTCTCCGGCCCTTTCGGCCCGCTGTCCCGGCGACAGGAAGAACATTACATGAGTCCCGCCGTCATGTGAAATCCATTCCCCTCACCCCTTGTGACCTGCGAAAACTCCACGGAGGGGGTGGGGCGGGGGTCGGCGGGGGAGCCGTCACGGTGGGGGCGGGCGGGGTGGAAATCCCTGGAAAGAGACCGGGGTCACATCATCGAGGGGCGAAGGCGGGGAGCGCGCTCGGAGACCGGGCCGGGAACGGCCGAAGCCCCGGCTTCGGGGCCGGGGCTTCGGTAGGGGCGGAGGCGGAGGGATTTGAACCCTCGATGGGCTTTAAGACCCAAACCGCATTAGCAGTGCGGCGCCATAGACCGGACTAGGCGACGCCTCCTCGCACCTCACGCATGCGCGGGTGGTGCGTGCAGATGATGACACAGGCGAACCGGCTGTCACCAATCGATTCTCACCGTACTAGTCCTCCGGGGTCCAGGGCAAAGCCCAGCGGACCCCCCGTGCCGTTCCCGTCACCCCCGCCCGGCGCACCCCGCTTGCGCAACGCGGGGGCGCCCGGAGCGTTAGAGGGGGCGGGCGCGTCGTGCATCCGCGCTCGTCGTGCTTCCCGTGCACCTGGAGATCCGCATGCTGCGCAGTCTCGTCCTCGCGACCCTCGCCACCGCCGCCGTCGGGACCGCCGGTCTCGGCCCCCTGCCGCCGGCGCTGTTCTCGTCGCCCGACACGCTGACCGTCACGGTCGAGAAGAGCGGCGACCCGCGCGCCGACGGCACCTTCCGGCTGACCTGCGGCGACCGTGCCGAGGGCGATCACCCGGCCGCCGAGGACGCCTGCAGGCGCCTGGGGCAGCTGGCGAAGGAGGGCGGCGATCCGTTCCGGCCCGTCCCCCGGGACCAGATGTGCACCCAGGTGTACGGCGGGCCCGCCCTCGGCCACGTCACCGGCGTCTGGCAGGGCCGCGAGGTGAACGCCGGCTTCTCCCGGACAAACGGGTGCGAGATCGACCGCTGGCAGAATCTGGAGCCATTGCTTCCCCTCGTCCGGGGGTGACGCCCGGAGGCTCCCTTAGACTCCCCTCAGTGACAGGCTGCGGCCCGCGGGGCAAGATGGGGCCGGCCGGCCGATGGGCAAGCACGTTGCAGTGCGTCAGGGAGGAAGCGTCGTCGTGAGCAGCAGGCCATCCCGAGGCGCTGCTCGCCTCGCAGCCATACTCGACGCCCTCCCCGACGGCCTCGTGCTCGTCAACTGCAACGGCACGGTCGTCAACGCCAACACCATCGCCCTCGGCATGTTCGAGACGCCGGGCACCGCGCTCGTCGGGCGCGGCCTGCTCGATCTGCTGCCCACCTTCGACTCGCGGCTCATCCCGGGCTCCATGCGCCGCCCCGACGGCGCCGACGAGCGGGGCCGCACCAAGCCGACCCGGATGATCGCCCGCCGCACGGACGGCTCCGAGTTCCCCGTCGAGGTGACCAGCGCCAGCCTGGAGGACGGCCGCGAGGCCTACGACTCGTACGGCGGCTACACCGGCGACGAGCTGCTCATGCTCGTCGTGCGCGACCTCACCGGCACCCTCGACACCGAGGCCGAACTCGCCCGCTCGCAGCGGCAGACCGAGATGATCCTGCGCGCCGCGGCCGAGGGCGTCGTGGGCACCGACACGGACGGCCGGGTCGTCCTCGTGAACCCCGCCGCCGCGCAGATCCTCGGCTACCGCGCCGGCGAGCTCGGCGGCCAGGAGCTGCACCCGCTGATCCTCGCCAAGCGCGCCGACGGCGAGCCCTTCCCGTACGAGGAGTCGCCGCTCGCCGACACCCTCAAGTCCGGCCGCAAGCACCGGGTCCGGGGGCAGGTCCTGTGGGCGAAGAAGGGCGACCGCGTGCCGGTCGACCTGACGACCGCTCCGGTACGGGACGGCGACCAGCTCGTCGGCGCGGTGATGACCTTCACCGACCGCAGGCCGTACGAGGAGCTCGTCGAGAAGCACGCCGCCGAGCTCGCCGACCTGGCCGAGCGGCACGCGGCGGAGCGCGAGGCGCAGGCGGAGAAGTACACCTCCCTGGCCGCCCGTCACGAGCAGCTGACCGCCGTCCTCGCCGAGTCGCTGCGCGGCCCCCTGGAGGAGCTGCGCACCCAGCTGGGCACCCTCGCCGCCGACGACGCCGGGCAGCTGTGGCCGGAGGCCAACCAGGTCCTGCACCACCTGGCCGCCGGGTACGCCCGGATGACCGCGCTCGTCGACAACGTCCTCGGCTACCAGCGGCTCGACGCCGGCGCGGAGAAGCTGGACAAGGCCGTCGTGCTGCTCGACGGGATCGTGTCCGGCGGCATCGACGGCGCCGTGGAGCTGATCGGGCCCGGCCGCGCCCAGTTCGCCGTGCACGCCCCGCCCATCGAGGCGGAGGTGGACGCGGCCCGGCTGACGACCGCGCTCGCGCACCTCGTCGCGGACGTCGCCGGCGTCGACGCGACCGGCAAGAGCAAGGCCGAGCGGACCCCGAGCGACTCCACGATCGTCGTCGCGGCCGCACAGCGCGGTGACGTCGTACGCATCGAGGTCCGCGGCCCGTACGCGGGCGGCGACCCGGTGCACGGGCCCGTCGTGCGCGGCATCGTGGCGGCGCACGGCGGTGTCGTGCAGACCCACGAGGTGCCGGGGACGAGCGGCGGCGCGTACGTGCTCGAGGTGCCGCTCGGAGCCGGTCGGGGCACGGTCCCGGCGCCCGCGCCGGGCGACGCGCCCACGGGCGCACGCGAGGCCCTCGCACTCCCCGCCCAGGCCTCGGGCCCGGTGGCCGGGAGCCCCGTCGCCGGGGCGCCGAAGGCCCTGGGTTCCGCGCAGGGCACCGCATCGCCGTCGTCCGCCGACTCGCTGTCCGTCGCGGCTCCCGGTGGGACGGCCCCCGGCGGCGGCACGGTCGCGGGTTCCGGCACCGTCGTGGCTCCGGCCGGGATTCCGGCGGCCGACCCCGGTCCCGAGGCCCCCGGCGGGGGGCGGCGGCGGGCCCGGCGCGGTTCGACGGACGCCTTCCTGGAGAGCGCGGTCGCGCCCGAGGGCGGTGCGGAGCCGAGCGGGCGCCGCCGTGCCCGTACGGGAGGGGCCGCCGGTCCCGCCGAGCTGATCCCCGCCCAGCAGAACGGCCCGGTGGAGTCCGCCCTCGCGGTGTCCCCCGGCGCGCCCGTCCCGCCGGGTGCCCCCGCCCTCCCCATGACCCCCGGCGTACCCGTCCCGCCGGGTGCCTCCGCCCCCGTGGAGCCCACCGGGCGCCGTCGGGGCCGGCCCGCCGAGGGCTCCGTGGTGACCGCGGCCGAGGGTGCGCAGGGGCGTGCCGCGCTCGGCGCGGCCGTGCCGCCGCAGGGCGTCCCCGTCGAGCCGACGGGCGCTCCCGCCCTGGCCCGCGCCCTGCCCGCCGTCGCCTCCCCTTCCGAGGAAGCCCCGGCGCGGCCGAGCGGCCGCCGTCGGCGCGCGCTGGCCGCCGCGCAGGAGCGGGCCGCCGCGGCCGAGGCCGGGCCCCGCACCCCGTTCGCGCTCGGGCCCGTCGAGGCCGACCGTGACGCCGAGACGGCGCTCCCGGCCGCCGCTCCCGCGGCCGGCCCGCTGCCGGTCTCCGACGAGGGGCAGCACGAGGCCGTACGGGGCGTCCCGGGCGCCGACCACACGCCGCCGCAGCCCCATCCGCACGTACAGCCGCAGCCCGAGGCGACGGCGACGACGACGGCCGAGCCGACCGGTCGACGCCGGGCCGTGAAGGCCCCGCTGCCGGAGCAGACGCCGCAGCCCACGCCTCCGCACACCCCGGAGCCCGCGCCGCAGCAGGCCCCCGCGCCGCAGCCGCGGCCCCTGCCGGTGAACGGTGCCGGCACCGGGACGGGCACCGGCTCCGTACCGCTGCCGCCCGAGCTGCCGATGCCGATGCCCATGTCGAAGGACTCCACCCAGGGCCGGGCGTTCAGCGTCCGCACTCTCGGGCAGGGCGTCCCCTTCGTCCCTCCGACGGCTCCCGCGGCCCCTCCGGCCGCCCCCGCCGCGCCCTCCAACGGCTCGGGGCGGCGGCGCAGGCTCGCCACCCCGCCCGAGGTCGACCCGCCCGTCCCGGCCCCGCTTCCCGCGCCGGCCGAGGCCCGGCCGCATCCGCAGCCGACGGCGCCGGCCCCTTCGCAGCACGACACCCCGGCCGAGGGCCGGGCGTACGCCATAGGAGCGCCCGCCGAGGGTTCCGCCGAGGGCCCTGAGCCGCTCGACGGCCCGGGCGGTGCGGTCGAGGTCGCCAACCGGCCCGCCCCGCGCCCCGTCGACGACGAGCTGCCCCCGGAGCCCCTCGACAACCCGCGCCGGCTGCTCGTCTGGCCCGCGCCCGACGTCTCCACCCAGCAGGCGCTGAGCGACCGCGGCTACCGGCCGGTGATCGTGCACTCCCGCGAGGAGGTGGACGCCCAGATCGCCGCCTTCCCGGCCGCGCTCTTCGTCGACCCGCTGACCGGGCCCATCACCCGGACCGCGCTCCAGTCGCTGCGTCAGGCCGCCGTCGCCGCCGAGGTGCCGGTGCTGCTCGCGGCCGGCCTCGGGCAGGCGACCCGGGAGGCGGCGTACGGCGCCGACCCGGCCGTGCTCCTCAAGGCGCTCGCGCCCCGCGACAGCGAGCAGCACCCGTCCCGGGTCCTGCTGATCGAGGAGCACGAGTCCATCGCGGAGGCGCTCGCGGCCACCCTGGAGCGGCGCGGGATGCAGGTCGCGCGGGCGGCCACGGACACGGAGGCGGTCGCGCTGGCCACCGAGACCCGGCCGAACCTGGTGGTGATGGACCTGATGCAGGTGCGCCGCCGCCGGGCCGGGATCATCGACTGGCTGCGCGCGAACGGGCAGTTGAACCGCACCCCGCTCGTCGTCTACACCTCGGCCGACCTCGTCGAGGAGGAGCTGCCGAAGCTCGACTCCGGCGAGACGGTCCTGTTCCTCGCCGAGCGGTCGAACAGCGCCGAGGTCCAGGCGCGGATCGTCGACCTGCTCGCGAAGATCGGCACCAACTAGAACGGGGAGGGCTTCCGCCCTCCCCGTTCCGGTCCGCTACAGCTGCGTCACGTCCAGCTCGCCCTCCGCGTACTGCCTGCGGATGACCTTCTTGTCGAACTTGCCGACGCTCGTCTTCGGCACCGCCGGCACGATCGCCCAGCGCTCCGGCAGCTGCCACTTGGCGATGCCGCCCTCGTCGGCGAGGAAGGCCCTCAGCGTCTCGTAGTCCGCCGTCGCGCCCTCCTTGAGGACGACGGTGGCGAGCGGGCGCTCGCCCCACTTCTCGTCCGGCACCGCGACGACGGCGGCCTCGGCGACCTCCGGGTGCGCCATGAGGGCGTTCTCCAGCTCGACGCTGGAGATCCACTCACCGCCCGACTTGATGACGTCCTTGGCACGGTCGGTGAGGGTGAGATAGCCGTCCGGGCTGATCACGCCGACGTCGCCGGTCTTGAGCCAGCCGTCCTCGCTGAACTTGTCGGCGGGGCGGATCTCCTCGGCGCCGATGCCGCCGAAGTACGCTCCCGCGATCCAGGTGCCGCGCACCTCCAGCTCGCCCGCCGACTCGCCGTCCCAGGGGAGGTGTTCGCCGCCGGGGCCGACGAGGCGCGCCTCGACACCGGCGGGGAAACGTCCCTGCGTGACGCGGTACGGCCACTCCTCCTCCGCCGTGAGGCCGTGCGGCGGGTGGGCCATCGTGCCCAGCGGGGAGGTCTCGGTCATGCCCCAGGCGTGGCAGAGGCGGACGCCGAGCCGGTCGTACGCCTCCATCAGGGAGGGCGGACAGGCCGCGCCGCCGATGGTGACCTGCTTCATGGAGGACAGGTCGCGGGGATTCGCGGTGACCTCGGCGAGCAGGCCCTGCCAGATGGTGGGGACGGCGGCCGCGTGGGTCGGCTTCTCGCGCTCGATCATCTCGGCGAGCGGGGCCGGCTGGAGGAAACGGTCCGGCATGAGCATGTGGATGCCGGTCATGAAGGTGGCGTGCGGCAGGCCCCAGGCGTTGACGTGGAACTGGGGGACGACGACCAGGGTCGTGTCCTTGGCGGTGAGGCCCATCGACTCGGCCATGTTCACCTGCATGGAGTGCAGGTAGATGGAGCGGTGCGAGTAGACGACGCCCTTGGGGTCGCCGGTGGTGCCGGAGGTGTAGCACATCGCGGCGGCCGAACGCTCGTCGAGCTCCGGCCAGTCGTACGCGGTCGGGCGGCCGGCGATCAGCTCCTCGTAGTCGTGCACGCGCGGGGCGGCGCCGTCCAGGAGGGAGCGGTCGCCCGGGCCCGCGACGACGACGTGCTCGACCGTCGGCAGGTGCGGGAGCAGCGGGGCGAGGAGCGGGAGCAGGGAGCCGTTGACGATCACGACCCGGTCGGCGGCGTGGTTGACGATCCACACCAGCTGCTCGGCGGGCAGGCGGAGGTTGAGGGTGTGGAGCACCGCGCCCATGGAGGGGATCGCGAAGTACGCCTCGACGTGCTCCGAGTTGTTCCACATCAGGGTGGCGACGCGCTGGTCGCCGGTGACGCCGAGTTCGTCGCGCAGGGCGTGGGCCAGCTGGTGCGCGCGTGCTCCGGCCTCCGCGAACGTGCGGCGCTGCGGCTCCGGCTCGCCCGTCCAGGTGGTGATGGTGGACTTCCCGTGGATCGTCATCCCGTGTTGGAGGATGCGGCTCACGGTCAGTTGTACGTCCTGCATGGTGCTGTACACGGGGCGTCCTCCCGGTGGGCGCTACGTGGCAGAAGGGGTGTGGAGATTCTGCGCACATACCGCTCGGTATGTCACTACCCGAGAGTACGGAAATTGCCAGTGGTTGCTGGCGGGACCCGACGACCGACCGTCGCGCCTACCGCACGGGCGTCAGCTCCGGGTCCTCGCGGAGCTTCCCGAGCGCCCGGGAGACCGCGCTCTTCACCGTCCCGACCGACACCCCCAGCACCTCGGCCGTCTGGGCCTCGCTGAGGTCCTCGTAGTACCGCAGGACCACCATCTGGCGCTGCCGCTCCGGCAGCTTCAGGACCGCGCGCCACATCGCGTCGTGCAGCACCTGCCGCTCGGCCGGGTCCGGCTCCGGGAGGCCGACCGGCTCGGGCAGCTCCTCGCAGACGAACTCGTCGACCTTGCGCTTGCGCCACTGCGACGTACGGGTGTTCAGCAGCGCGCGGCGGACGTAGCCGTCCAGGGCCCGGTGGTCCTCGATCCGCTCCCAGGCCATGAAGGTCTTGGCCAGCGCGGTCTGGAGGAGGTCCTCCGCGTCCGAGGGGTTCGCGGTGAGGGAGCGCGCGGTGCGCAGGAGCACGGGTCCACGCGCCCGTACGTACGAGGTGAAGGTCGGGAACGACGCGTACTGCGAGGCACCGGCGCAGACGGGGCCAGAGGGTGGCGGAGTCATGACTCCACGCTAGGAGCGGACGGGTACCCGGCGGATCGGCCCCAGGTCCCGACCCTCCGTCCGCCTCAGGTTGTAGGGGTGGGGACGGCTCCACCTCCTCTGGGTGGAGACCCGGGCCGCCGGCGTCAGGGTCGGTGCCCGCCTCAGGGGCGCCGGGACGCGACGAACGACAGGGGCACCGGGACGCGTGCGGCGAACCGGGCCGGGGCCGGGACCCGGGCCACGGGCGCGTCCATCGCGTTGCGGTCGATCGCGAGGGTGCGCCCGCCGTACGTCTCGGTGACGTTCCCCGCGTACTGGTGGATCCGGGCGTGCGGCGTCCAGGCCTCCGGGTGCAGCACCGACTCGGTGAGCAGCGCCGGCTGCCCCCGCCAGCGCGCGAACCACATCACGTCCGGCAGGTCCCTCGTCCCCGCCCTCCGCTGCGTCTCCATGGCCCGCACCCCCGTGTCGGCGCTGCTGTAGAAGCCGGGGAGGTAGCCGAGGCGCCGCACCTCCCGGTTCCAGGCGCGGACGAACGAGAGGGTGGTCGCGGCGCAGCTCGTGTCGCCCCGCCGGTAGGCCTCGATGTCGAGGTAGAGCGGGCTGCTCGTGCCGATCCCGAGGGCGCTCGCCGCCCGCACCGCGTCGCCTCCCTCCTTGGTGCCCTGGCTCGTGGGGTTGCTGCCGATGGCGAAGCGGCGCTTGGCGAGGGAGTCCACGCACGGGGCCTGGGAGCCGACGAAGAGCGGCAGCAGCCGCCAGCCCATGGCGTGGGCGGAGGCGACCCAGGCGGGGGTGAGCTCCTTCTGGACGGGGCAGCCCCGCCCCCGCCCCCCGAAGTAGATCCCGACGGCCCCGTACGGCGATCCCCGCCAGGCCCTCATCACCGCGAGGGACGGCGCCTCACAGGTGTCGAAGGCCTTCCCTGCGAAGTGCACGGGGGCGGCGAGGACGCCTGGCGCCGCCGGCGCGAGGGCTCCTGGGGCGCCCTGAGCCGCGCGGGCGAGCGGTGCGGCGGTGGAGCGGGGCGCGGTCATGGATCCGGGGGCCGTGGCGGAGTGGGGAGCCGTGGCGGAGCCGGGGGCCGTGGCCGAGCCGGGACCGGCGGCGGGGTCGGGACCGGCGGCGGGGTCGGCCGCGGCCGGGGCGGGCTCCGCGGCCGGGGCGGCGGTCGTCGCGGGCGGGTGTTCGGTTGTCGTGGTGGCGGGGGGCGGGGTGTTGAGGAGGACCGTCCCGGCCAGCGCCGCCATCACGAAGGCGACCACGGCCCGCGCCCCGGGAGGCGGCGCGGAGCGCGGACGGACCGGTGCCGACAGCGGGGCCGGGACGAGGGCGGGGGTGGGGGTGAGGGTGGCTTCGGAGGCGGGTGCGGCTTCGGAGGCTTCGGAGGCGAGGGTGGCTTCGGAGACGGAGGCTTCGGAGACGGAGACGGAGGCGGCGGCTTCGGAGGCTGAGGCGGCTTCAGATGCTGAGGCGGCTTCGGAGGCGGGCGGCGTGCGAGTGCTCATGGCGCGAGTGAAGAACCGCCCGCCCCGCCCGGCCACCGCTCAGGCCGTCGCCTCAGCCGTCCGTGCCCAGGATCAACCCGGACGTGGGAACCCCCGTGCCCGCCGTGACCAAGGTCCGGGCCGCGCCGGACAGCTGGTTCACCGAGGTGCCGCGGATCTGCCGTACCGCCTCCGCTATGCCGTTCATGCCGTGGAGGTACGCCTCGCCGAGCTGCCCCCCGTGGGTGTTGAGCGGGAGCGCGTCGGCCGCGACGAAGTCGGCCGCCTCCCCCGGCCCGCAGAAGCCGAACTCCTCCAGCTGCATGAGCACGAACGGGGTGAAGTGGTCGTAGAGGATGCCCACGTCGATGTCGGAGGGCGCGAGCCCGGACGTCCGCCAGAGCTGCCGGGCCACCACGCCCATCTCCGGAAGCCCGGTCAGGTCGTCCCGGTAGAAGCTGGTCATGGCCTCCTGTCTCCGCCCGGCGCCCTGGGCCGCGGCCAGGATGACGGCGGGCGGGCGCGGCAGGTCGCGGGCGCGCTCGACGGAGGTGACGACGATCGCCTGGCCGCCGTCGGTTTCCTGGCAGCAGTCGAGGAGCCGGAGCGGCTCGACGATCCAGCGCGAGGCGGCGTGGTCGGCGAGGGTGATCGGCTTCCCGTGGAAGTACGCGGCGGGGTTGCGTGCCGCGTGACGCCGGTCGGTGACGGCGACGTGGCCGAAGGCGTCAGGCGTCAGCCCGTAGGCGTGCAGGTACCGCTGGGCGGTCATGGCGACCCAGGAGGCCGGGGTGAGCAGCCCGAAGGGCAGCTGCCAGCCGAGCGCGGCGCCCTCGGCGGAGGGCTCGCGCTGCTGCACTCCGGAGCCGAAGCGCCGCCCCGAGCGCTCGTTGAACGCCCGGTAGCAGACGACGACCTCGGCGACCCCGGCGGCGACGGCGAGCGCGGCCTGCTGCACGGTGGCGCAGGCGGCACCGCCCCCGTAGTGCACGCGGGAGAAGAACGACAGCTCTCCGATGCCGGACGCCTGGGCGACGGTGATCTCGGGGTTGGTGTCCATGGTGAAGGTGACGAGGCCGTCGACGTCGGCGGGGGTGAGCCCGGCGTCGTCGAGGGCCGCGCGCACGGCCTCGACGGCGAGGGAGAGTTCGCTGCGTCCGGAGTCCTTGGAGAACTCGGTCGCCCCGATGCCCACGACGGCCGCCCGCCCGCCGAGCGCGTCCCTGCTGTGCACGCTCATCCCGTCACCTCCACGGTGACCGTCCCGGTGACGTGGTGCCCGAGCCCGTTGGCGCCGACGACCCGGACGCTCGCCGTGTCCCCGTCGACGTCGGTGACCGTCCCGGTCAGGACCATGGTGTCGCCGGGGTGGTTGGGGGCGCCGAGCCGGATGGCGACCTTGCGGAGGACGGCCCGGGGGCCGAAGTGGTCGGTGACGTACCGGCCGACGAGGCCGTTGGTCGTGAGGATGTTCATGAAGATGTCCGGTGAGCCCTTCGCCCGGGCCAGCTCTGCGTCGTGGTGCACGTCCTGGTAGTCGCGGGAGGCGACGGCCCCGGCGACGATCAGGGTGCGGGTGATCGGGATCCGCAGCGGCGGCAGCTCGTCGCCGGGTTTCATGGGCCTCATGACGGGTCTCCCTTCGCGAGCCGGTCGCCGAGTTCGGCGAGGAGTTCGGTGCCGCAGCCCAGGTGGGCGTCGAGCTGCCGGCCCCAGAGGAAGTGCCGGTGGACGGGGTGGTCGAGGTCCGCCCCCAGGCCGCCGTGGAGGTGCTGCCCGGCGTGCACGACCCGTTTGCCCGCCTCGGAGGCCCACCAGGCGGCGGTCAGGGCCGCACCGGCGGCGTCGAGGCCCTCGTCGAAGCGCCAGGCGGCCTCGTAGGCCGTGACCCGGATGGCCTCGGTGTCCATGTGGGCGTCGGCGGCCCGCAGTTGCACCGCCTGGTGGGTCGAGAGCGGCCGGCCGAACTGCTCCCGTACGGACGTGTACTCCACGGCCCTGGCGAGCGACCCGGCGCACACCCCCGCCTGGAGCCCTGCGAAGGCGATCCGCGCGGCGGCGAGCACGTCGTCGTAGGCCTCGGTGCCGCCGAGGCGCTCCCCCGGCGCCCCGTCGAGGACGAGCCGGGCCGCGGCCCAGGGCGCGGTGAGCTCGACGGCCTCGACGGCGGCCGCGTCCTCGGTGCGGACCAGCCAGAGGGCACGGTCCTCGTCCGGTACGAGCACATGGGTGGCGTCCCTGAGCCACGGCACCCAGCCCACGGCGCCGCTGAGTCCTTCGGGACCCGCGGTGACCGTGCCCGGTGCCGGGAGCGCGCCCGTCACCACCGTCGTGCCGTCGCGCAGACCGGGCAGGAGCCGGGCCCGCTGCTCCTCCGTACCGTGCCGGGCGACGGCGAGGATCCCGTACACACAGCTCGCGGCGAACGGCACCTGCGCCGTCCGGCGTCCCTGCTCCTCCAGGAGCAGGACCAGGCCGAGCAGGCCGGTCTCCTCGACGGCGCCGGGCAGTCCGGCCGCGCAGAGCGCCTTCCAGAGCTCGGCGTCCGTGCCGGTCCCGGCGGCCCGGAGCCGCTCGTGAGTGGCGAGGTCGGCGAAGATCCGCCCGGCCAGCTCCCGGGCGGCCTCCTGCTCCTCGGTGGGGGTGAAGTCCATGTCAGTCCTCCCCTCCCGCACGGAAGACGGGGAGCTCGAGGTCCTCGTCGACCCGCAGGAACTCGAGGCGTACGGGCATCCCGATCCGCACCTTGTCGTACGGCACCCCCACCACGTTGCTGATCATCCGCACGCCCTCGGCGAGTTCGATCAGCCCGACCGCGTACGGACCCGCCGCGTCAGCGGCATGAGCGGACACGGTGAAGGCCGGGAAGGACGGGTGGTGCATCACCACGTACGAGAAGACCGTCCCGGCGCCGCTCGCCTCGACCGCGTCCCACTCCCGCGAGCCGCAGTCGGCGCACCCGGGCAGCCAGGGGAAGCGCAGGGCCGCGCAGTCGCCGCAGCGCTGGATCAGCAACCGGTGCTCGGCCACGCCCGCCCAGAAGCCGGCGTTGTCCCTGTTGATCACGGGCCGGGGCCGCCGGGCCGGGGGTTTCCTGGGCGGCCGGGCGACGGGCGCGTACTTGAGGATGCGGAAGCGGTGCGTGCCCGCGAGTTCGCCGCCCACCCGGACGTCCGTCCGTGTCGTCACGAAGTACCCCGTGCCGAGCTTGGTGGTCTTGCGCTCCGACACGGACTCGACGACGGTGTCGAAGCCGATCTCGTCGCCCGGGCGGAGCGGCCGCAGGTACTCCTGCTCGCAGTCGGTCGCGACGACCGAGGTGTATCCGGCGCCGTCGAGGAGGGCGAACAGCTCCTCGTACGCCGAGGACCGGTCCGTGTGCCCGGAGAGGCCGCCCATCGTCCACGCCTGGAGCATGGTCGGGGGCGCGACGGCGTCCGGCCCCCGGTAGGCGGGGTGGGCGTCCCCCATCACCTCGCACCAGTGCCTGATCATGGGCAGGTTGACCGGGTCCTTGCCGGTGCCGGCGGTGGCGGCGGTCAGCCCCTGGAAGACCACGAGCCGCTCGTACAGCGCGTCGGGTGCGTCGGGCACGTCCGGCGCGGCAGGCGCGGCAGGCGCGTCCAGTGCGGCAGGCGCGTCCGGTGCGTCCGTACGGCTCCTCACGGGGGTCTCCGTACCGCTCGCATCGGCCCGCCCCGCACTGCTCCCCGTACCGCTCGCCTCGGCCCGCTCCGTACCACCCCTCGCCGGCCGTTCCGTGGCGCTCATCGCCGCCCCCTCCCCTTCATGCCGAGCCGCATCCTCGCGACGATCTCGCGCTGCACCTCGCTCACCCCGCCCCCGAAGGTGTTGATCTGCGCGGCCCGGTTCATGCGCTCCAGCTCGCCGCCGTCGAGCTCCCCCGGCGAGCCCGCCCGCACCGTCCCCGGCGGCCCCGCGATCTCCTGGCAGATGCGATACACCTCCACCGCCGACTCGGTGCCCGCGAACTTCACTCCGCTCGCGTCCCCCGGGGCCAGCCGGCCGGCCCCCACGTCGCCCACCAGACGCCAGTTCAGCAGGCGTGTCGCGGCCAGCCGGGCATGCGCTTCGGCGGCCCGGATCCGGATCCACGGCTCGTCGATGCGACGCCTGCCCGTCACCGGATCGGGGGTGCGGGCCCGGTCGAGGACGGCCGCGAAGAAGTCCTCCGCCTGCATGCCGATCGCCGCCAGCGCGACCCGCTCGTGGTTGAGCTGGCTGGTGATGAGGCCCCAGCCGCCGTGCTCGGGTCCGACGAGGTTGCCCGCGGGGACCCGTATCCCGTCGTAGTACGTGGCGGTCGTCGTCAGTCCGCCCACCGTCTCGATCGGGGTCCAGGAGAAACCGGGGGAGTCGGTGGGGACGAGGACGATGGAGATCCCGCGGTGCGGCGGCGCGTCGGGGTCGGTGCGGCAGGCGAGCCAGATCCATTCGGCGTTCTGGGCGTTGGAGGTGAAGACCTTCTGCCCGTCGACGCGCCAGGAGTCCCCGTCCCGTACGGCCCGGGTGCGCAGGGAGGCGAGGTCCGTGCCGGCCTCGGGCTCGCTGTAGCCGATGGCGAAGACGGTCTCGCCGCGCAGGATCCGGGGCAGGAAGAAGGCCTTCTGCTCCTCCGTCCCGTACGCCATGAGCGTGGGGCCGACGGTGTTGAGGGTGACCATCGAGACGGGAGCGCCCGCGCGGTACGCCTCGTCGAAGAAGACGAACTGCTCGTCGGGCCCGCGGCCCTGCCCCCCGTACTCCTCCGGCCAGCCGAGACCGAGCAGTCCGTCGGCGCCGATCCGGCGGAGCAGCCGCCGCTGGGCGTCGGCGTCGGTGGCGGGCGGTGGCCCGTCGGGCATCACGTCCCGGAAGTACGCGCGGAGTTCGGCGCGCAGCCGCAGCTGCCGCTCGGTCGGGGCGAGGTGCACGGCGACGGCCTCCCGTGGGACGACTGAGGTTTCTGACTGTCCGTCAGATTCCGTGCGCCTGTCAAGGCCGGCGACGCCCGCACCGCCCCGGAGATCGCGCGGGAAGCGCGACGGCCCGCGCACCGGTACCGAAGTACCGATGCGCGGGCCGTCGTTCACACCACGGTCACGCCCCCCGTCGGGCCGGCTCAGGCGCCGCAGGTCACCACCACGGGTGGAAGTTGACCACGGTGTTGGTCTGGTCGATATGGGTGAGGGCGGAGCCGTTCACACTCGCGGTGTTGTTCTGATTGGAGGCACCGGAACCGGTCGCCACCTGCTGCGTCGTGGTCGAGTTGCCGAGGTTGTGCCCGCCGACTCCGCTGCCGATGATCGTGGCGACGCTCGTGTTCGATCCGTCGTCCGCGAAACCGCCGTTGTCGGCCTGGGCCACTCCGGCGAAGAGCGCGGCGGCGAGGGGGAGGGCGGCGGCAGCGGCGAGGATGCGGGCGGTACGGATGCTTGCCATGTCTGTTCCTCCGGGAACTGAAAGCTGATGCTGTTGCACGGAACTGCTCTACGGAACTTCTCTGTGAACCGCTCTGTGAACTTCTCTGAAGTACGGCCATGTCCAAGGCAGTTGGCCGACCGCCCCGGTCTTCGTGCTCGACGTCGCGAATCCAGAGTTGCCCACCGAATCCCCGGCGAACCACCCTGGAGCGGCTGATTCCCCCGCAAGCGTGAGGACAAGCCGATAAACCCGCCCACAGCGAGGAAGGCGCAGCTCAGCGGGGAGCGGGAGCCCCATGCGCGGCGTGTCGGCCGCCACGGCCGGTGCGCCCCAAGGGGCGAAGCGTTCCGGCAGTTTTTCAGTCAATCCGTCGTACGGAACGACGGTGCCGGGGAGATCCGCGAAGGGACACGAAGAGAAAAGCCGAACACATTCATCGAATAAGCCAATGCGTTCGGCTCCGGTGCCAGGCATCGCGAACCCGGCCTGATCGACAAGACACCCCCTAGGGCCTGTCTGACAATTCGCGTCGGATCAGGCCGGGTCGCTCGGTGCGTGCGATCGGCGTGCGGCCGGGGCGCTCTTGTAGCGGAGCTACTTGGGCGTTTCGGCCGTGCGGCGAGCGCGCGTGCCGGGCGGGCCGGACCCGGCGGGAATTGTCAGACAGGCCCTAGTGCGCGAGGGCGGCCTCGAAGGCGGCGTACGCGGTCGCGTCGAAGAGCACGAAGCGGACCTCCTCCACCTGGGTCGCGGCGGCCCGGACGGTCTCCACGGCGATCCGGGCGCCGTCGTCCATCGGCCAGCCGTAGACGCCGGTGGAGATGGCCGGGAACGCGACCGTACGGTCACCCAACTCGTCGGCCACCCGCAGCGCTTCGCGGTAGCAGGAGGCGAGCAGCCCCGAGCGGTCCTCGTCGCGCGACCACACCGGCCCCACCGTGTGGATCACGTGCCGGGCCGGCAGCCGCCCGGCCGTGGTCGCGACGGCCCGCCCGGTCGGCAGTCCCTTGCCGTAGTGCGAGCTCCGCAGGTCCCGGCAGGCGGCGAGGATCTCCGGGCCGCCCTTCCGGTGGATGGCCCCGTCGACCCCGCCCCCGCCGAGCAGCGAGGAGTTCGCGGCGTTGACCACCGCGTCGGCCGCCTCGGCGGTGATGTCCCCCTGGACGAGCACGATCCGCATCCCTACCCCTGTCTCCGTGGATCTCCGGACCTTATGTCCCCGTTCGCCGGGCGGCACCGCTTTTACCACCTCGCCGGACCGGGAACCCCCGTCCGGAGCCACGGGCGGCCGGGGCGCGGAGCGATGCATACGTACGGGAAGACCCGCTGGAAGCGATGTCACACGTACGGGTGGGTGTGAGGGTCGGGCGGCCGGGCACGGGACCGCCGCTCCGGACGGAGAGGGCGCCTGCGGGCACCGTCGGGCCCTGGAAGCGAAATACCCGGCACACAAGGCATTTCCGGCCTTCAATCGCTCAGAGCTGTGCGCGTGTCTAACCCCAACCCGACGCCTAAATTGTTCAGAATGTCACCTACTGCCCCACTTGAAACTACGAAGTTTCGTTGCCGAGGAGCGTGTCATGCAGATTCGCAGGTGGCTCCCAGACCAGCCCACCCGCATCGGCCGCCATGACTGGCCGGACGAGGGCGTCAAGGGAACACATCTGCGGCTGCAGGCCGGATCCATCGTCGTGCTGGACCGGCAGGCGTGGCGCGTCCTGGACATCACCGGCTATCCGGGCAACCACTGGCCGGAATCCTACGAGAAGGCATGGCGCGACCACGTCGAGCTGTGGTGGCATGCCAACGAACTGCGGCGGGCCGAGAACCAGGCGGTCAAACCGGCCCCCGAACGCGCCGAGTTCTACAGGCGTCCGGTGGTCCTCGTGCTGCGCGACGAGAACCTGCCCCGGTCCGCGGCGAAGCACTGGTGCGCCCCCGCCAGCCAGGACTGGCAGGTCCTTCCCGAGCACTACGCCGTCTGCCGGGCCTGCGGCGAACTGCCGCCCTGCCACCACGGGGAGTACCGCCCGGAAGGCGGCCCCCGCCGCCCCGAGCAGAGCGGCGGCATCCCGCTCCTCGTGCCGGAGGGCTGCTGCATGGGGTGCGCCGAGGAGATCAAGCCGCGGATGCGGACCGTGCGCTTCCCCGGCCCCAACCTCTGGTACCCGGACCTGGGCGACAACACCGCGATCTTCCACGCCCGTTCCTCCTGCGAGGACCAGGTGGAGTACTACCGCGCGCAGTGGCAGAGCGAGTACGCCCAGCCCGCCGCCCACCCGGCTCCCCCGGCGTTCCCCGGCTTCGACCACTTCGTCCTGCCCCGGGCCCGCCGGTCCCGGCCCCCGGTGCTGGGACCGGTCCCACAGCACGGGCAGGACCCCGCCGCGTCCCCGCACCCCCAGGAGGAGGCGCACACCTCGCTGGCCGTCGGCTCCGGCACCTTCTCGCCGTCCTTCGAGGGCTACCGGACGGAGCCCGAGCCGTACCCCTCGGCTCCTCCCCCGCCGCCGCCCCCGCCGCCTTCGCCCACGCCGGTGACCCAGCCCGCACCCGCCCCCGCACCTGCACCTGCACCTGCACCTGCGCAGAGCATGGCCCCCGCCGCCGCTCCCGCCGCTCCCGCCGGGGACGGCGGCCCTGCCGGCCCCGCCGTCCGGGCGGCGGAGGAACTGAGCCGCACCCTCACGGAGCGCCCCGCCTTCCACAACGCGGAACAGGCGGCCCGGGTGATCGAGGAACTCACCGCGGCCGTCCGCAACATCGCCCTCTGCCTGAACAACCCCCAGACCCGCACCCACCTCTGATCCCGCACCCCGGCGACCGTACGGAGAACAGGGAGGGCGGACCCCGGAATCCGGGGCTCACCCTCCGGGCCCCTCGCCGCCTCCGTCGGTCCACGCCTGGTCCACCGGGTCGGCTCAGTCTCCGGAGAAGCCCCAGAAGTAGATCTCCCGCGGCTCGTCCTGGTCGTCGTGGAGCACGGCGCACCGCCCGTACCAACGCCAGTGGTCGAACTCCTCGAACCTCGGCACGTGCGCCCGGGTGAGCTTCCGCGTGCCCAGGACACGCAGCGCCTCCTCCTCGGTCACCTGCTTCATCGTGGAGTAATCCGGCTCCTCATCCGGTCCGATGATCCGGAAGACGTCGAGAATCGAGTGCGTCCCGTCGTGCTGCACGAGCTCGTGCTCCCACAGCTCCTCCTCGGTCTCGGGCCACGGCAGCCGTTCTTCCTCCGGCCTCCAGTCGCCGCCCGGACCCCAGTAGTAGTCCCGCTCCTCGAAGACCTTCCGCCTCAGCGCCTCGAACGCCCCGACGAGATCCTCCTGATACGGCACCGAGTAGTCCCACCCCGACGCGCCCATATGCCGGCCCCTCCCCACACAGCTCTGCCAGAACGGCCGGACGCTAACAGCGGCCACTGACACAGCCCCCCGTTCGTCAGCCCGACATGACACCGGCCGAACCCCACCCCGGCCATCCCCCTCTCCGCGCGGGTGGAGGCCGTGGGGGCACCACGTCGTGAAGCTCCGGCTCCCGGCCGTGACCGCCGTCGTCAACGAGCGGCGCGAGGTCCTGATGATGCGGCGGCACCGCTTCATCACCGACGCCTGGGCGACCGCAGCGTCCTTCTTCCAGTGCGAGCGGTGGATACGAGAGCGGCCCCTGACCGAGTTACCTGGTCAGGGGCCGTTCATCTGCGGTGGGTGTGGGATTTGAACCCACGGAGACATCGCTGCCTCGACGGTTTTCAAGACCGTTCCCTTAGGCCGCTCGGGCAACCCACCCACGCCCCGGCCCACCTGGGGCGGAGCGGGATACACCCTACCGGTTGGGCGCCTCGGGCAGGGAAGACCCGGCAGAGGACGCAGGAGGGGAGCACCGGGTGTCCGGTGCTCCCCTCCTGTCGTTCGGGCGTGTGCCTCAGCTGTCGCCGGTGCGTTCGCCGAGGACGACGGTGGCCGTGGCCGTCTTGCCGTCACGCTCGTAGGTGATCTTCACCGAGTCGCCCGGCTTGTGGGTCCAGATCTCGCTGATCAGGGTCGGGCCGCTGTCGATCGGGTGGTCGCCGAAGCCCGTGATCACGTCCCCGGCCTTCAGGCCCGCCTTCGCCGCCGGGCCGTCGGGCGTGACCGAGGGCGTGCCGCCGGAGCCCTGGCCCGCGATCGTCGCGCCCTGGCCCTTCTCGTTCATGTTCACGGTCGCGCCGATCACCGGGTACACCGGCTTGCCCGTCTTGATCAGCTGCTGCGCCACGTTCTTCGCCTGGTTGACCGGGATCGCGAAGCCGAGGCCGATCGAGCCCGCCTGGGACTGGCCGAAGCCGCCGCTGGTCGACTGGATGGCCGAGTTGATGCCGATCACCGCGCCGCTCGCGTCGAGCAGCGGACCGCCGGAGTTGCCCGGGTTGATCGAGGCGTCCGTCTGCAGCGCGCTCATGTACGAGTTGCTGCCGCCGGAGCCGTCGCCCGAGGCGACCGGGCGGTTCTTGGCACTGACGATGCCCGTCGTCACCGTGTTCGACAGGCCGAAGGGGGCGCCGATCGCGATCGTCGAGTCGCCGACCGCCACCTTGTCGGAGTCCCCGAGCGGCAGCGGCGTCAGCCCCTTCGGGGCGTCCTTCAGCTTCAGGACCGCCACGTCGTAGCCCTCGGCCCGGCCGACGACCTCCGCGTCGTACGTCTTGCCGTCCGAGAAGGTCACGGACAGCGTGCCGCCGTCAGCCGCCGACGCCACCACGTGGTTGTTGGTGACGATGTGGCCTTCCTTGTCGTAGACGAAGCCCGTGCCCGTACCGCCCTCGCCCTCCTGGCCGCCGGACTTCGCCTGGATGGTGACCACGCTCGGCAGGGCCTTCGCGGCGACCGCCGCGACCGTCCCCGGCTCGCGCTTGAAGGAGGCCGGGGCCTGGCCGGAGGAGACCGTGGTCGAGCTGAAGCCGTTGTCGCCGCGCTCGGCCGCCCAGTAGCCGATGCCGCCGCCGATGCCGCCCGCGACGAGCGACGCGACGAGCACGGCCGCCACGAGGCCGCCGGTCCGCCGGCGCGGCGCCGCAGGGGGCACGGGCGGCTGCGGGGCGCCCCAGGCCGGGACGGCCGGCGGGGGCGGCGGCCAACCACCGGCGGGCGCGGCGGCGGGCCCGGGAGCGGGGGTCTGGTACGGAGCCGCCGGGGCCGCGGCCGGAACCGGGGTCTGGACCGCCGTCGGCTCGTCCCCCTGCGGGGCCGTCTGCGGGGAGGGCTCCGGGGCGGGCGCCGGGGCCGCCTGCGAGGGCGTGTCGCCCGTCGGCTTGTCCAGCGACGTCGGGGGGACGGGAGCGGTCGGAGGGGCGGAGGGGGCAGCCGGGTCCGCCGGAACCGGCGTGCCCTCGTTCTCGGTGCTCACAGCTCGCTCTCCTCGTTGACTGCGCGGAATGGGGTACGTGGGTGGCTCCAGGGTGCTGCACCAGCTTTTCCCACAGGACGTCAGGCCGCTGTAAGGCGGAGCTGTGCATTCGCACCCCATCCTTTATATACGGACAGAACGGACTCCTCCCGGGGTGCCCGAGCCACCCCGCCAATGGCACCATGACGCGGTGACTCACGCACGACAGCACCCGAACCGCGTCCCCCTCCAGGTCGTCGCCCACCGCGGAGCGTCCGAGGACGCACCGGAACACACCCTCGCCGCCTATGTGAAGGCCATCGAGGACGGCGCGGACGCCCTGGAGTGCGACGTCCGGCTCACCGCCGACGGCCATCTCGTCTGCGTCCACGACCGACGCGTCGACCGCACCTCGAACGGCCGCGGCGCCGTCTCCGCGCTCGAACTCGCCGATCTCACCGCCCTCGACTTCGGCACCTGGAAGGGCCGGGACGACTCCGGCGAGATCCCCGACTGGCGGGACCCCGGGTACACCTCCGTCCTCACCCTGGAGCGGCTCCTGGAGCTGGTCTCCGACGCCGGGCGCCGGGTCGAGCTGGCCATCGAGACCAAGCACCCCACCCGCTGGCGCGGCCAGGTCGAGGAGAAGCTGCTCCAACTCCTCAAGCGTTTCGGCCTGGACGCGCCCGCGTCCCCCGCCGAATCCCCCGTACGCGTCATGAGCTTCTCGGCCCGTTCCCTGTACCGGATCGCCGCCGCCGCGCCGACGCTGCCCACCGTCTCGCTCGCCCAGTTCGTCTCGCCCCGGCTGCGCGACGGGCGCCTGCCCGCGGGCGCGCGCATCGCGGGCCCGTCGATCCGGATCGTCCGGCACCACCCCGCCGTGATCCTGCGGCTCCAGAAGGCCGGGCACCAGGTCCACGTCTGGACGGTGGACGAGGCGGAGGACGTCGAGCTCTGCGAGCGCCTGGGCGTGGACGCGATCATCACCAACCGGCCGAAGCAGGTGCTCGCCCAGCTGGGGCGTGACTGAGCGCCTCCGGGGCGCCTCGCCCGTCACTCGTTCCCCGTCCGCCACAGGGGACTACAGCCCCTACGGGGCGTGCCCCGGCGCGTTCCGCGCGTACGCGATCGTCACGAGTGCCTCATCCCACACGGATTGGCCGGTTTCCGGTCCAGGCCATTGGGGCATCCACACGGTGGCGTGGGGCAAAGGAGGTCTCGGGGGTGGCGTTGGTGGTGGCACAGGAGGTGCCCACGTCGTCGAGCATGGCCGTACCCCATGGCCCTGCGGGCGTGGGTGAGGCGCGACACCGGATGCGGGACGAGCTGTACCGCAGCGGGGTGTCCGAATCGGTCGTCGACGACGCGGTGCTGATCCTCTCCGAACTGCTCAGCAATGCCTGTCGATACGGCAGGCCGCTGAACCACGCGGAGCGGGGCGAAGGCGATGTACGGGCGGCCTGGCGGGTCGATGCGGGAGGCGGCCTACGGGTCGAGGTGACCGACGGGGGTGGTCCGACACGGCCCGTTCCATCGACGCCCTCGGTCACCGCGCGGGGCGGCCGCGGGCTGAACATCATCGGGGCGCTGGCCCAGGACTGGGGCGTACGGGACAGCGCGACCGGTGAGGTCACCGTCTGGGTGGTCGTCACCGAGGGGCACCGCCGCGAGGACTTCGCCGCGCGCGTCGGCGGCGGCTCGGGCTTCGACTTCCTCGACGCGTACGACGACCTGGACTGAGGCGCGTACGACGGCCCGGACCGAGGTACGACGGATCCGGGCCGATGTACGACGGACCTGGACCGAAGCACGACGGGCCTGGGCCGAAGCACGACGAGCCTGGACCGAAGCGCGACCATCCGGACCGAAGCACGCCGGTCCGAACCGAGAACCGGTGCCGGGAGGTGGTGGCGGGCGCGGCCTTCCGGCGGTGTCCGCCCGGGACGTCGTGCCGCCCCGCCTGAACGGCGCCGGGGCCCGGTGCGGCTAGGCTCGCGCCCGATACAGCACCGCACACAGCACAGCCGCGATCGGGAGAAAGCCACACCATGGCCAAGAAGCGCCCCCAGACGAAGGCCGGCAAGACCGGCCAGGCACAGGTCACGAGCGGGGAGATCCCGGTCGTCGGCGCCCGCGAGCCGTGCCCGTGCGGTTCGGGCCGCCGCTACAAGGCGTGTCACGGCCGGTCCGCCGCGCACGCCGTGACCGAGCTCGTCCAGCGCCCCTTCGAGGGCCTGCCGGGCGAGTGCGACTGGGTCGCGCTGCGCGAGCTGGTGCCGGCCGCCACCGTGCCGCTCACCCTGAAGGGCGGACTGCCGGAGGGCGTGCCGTCGGTGACGCTCGCGACCGTGCTGCCGATGGCGTGGCCGGCGCTCCGTCGCGACGACGGCTCCGTCCTGCTCGCCCTGCAGAACGACTCCACCTCCGGCGACCTGGCCCGCGACCTCGCCGACACCCTCCAGCGCGCTCTGGAGGCGGAGCCGGGCACCCCGGTGCCCGCGCGCCGCGTGCCGGCCGAGGGACCGCGCCTGCAGGAGCTGCTCGACGCGGACGCCCCGTTCGTCCCGGAGGTCCACTCGGGCTTCGAGTTCTGGATCCCGCAGTCCACGGACGGCGCGGACCCGGAGGTCGCGGCCTCCCTGGAGCGGGCCAACGCGGCGGCGATCCCGACGGTGAAGCTGACGAGCGTCGACTCCGCGTACTGGTGCGAGGTTCCGGACAAGAACCACCTCCGCTGGGTCATGCCGCACCCGGAGGAGAAGCTCCTCGACGCGCTCGCCCGCCTCCAGGCCGGCGAGGGCACCTCGCTCGGCGCGGACACCCGGCTCGTCGGCTCGTTCCGGGCCCACGGTCTGATGGTGCCGGTGTGGGACCTGCCGTCCTCGATGACCGCCGAGGACTGCGAGAAGCCGGCGGCCGAGTTCGCCGAGCGGCTGGCCGCGGCGCTCGCCTCGGACGCCCCGCTGACGGCGGAGGAGCGCCGGGCGCGCGGCGGTCTCACGAACCGCCAGGTGACTCTCAGCTGATACCCCAGGTGGTATCGGTGACTGACAGACCGACCAGTCGGTGACTTCCGCCACAAGGCGGGTCCTCGGACGGATAAATCCCTGTCCGAATAACCGAGATCGAATTTGCGAACAGCAGATCTCTTGTTACCGTTCTTGGAGCCCGGTCGCTGGTGCATCCCCCGTCGCCAGCGACCGGGCCTTTCCATGTCCGCCTCCGGCAGCGCCGGGGCGTCCGACGCTCAACTTCCTTCGCCGTCCGCCGTGTTGCTTCCCGCGCGGAGCAGCAGCGGAGTGGTGTCCCCCTCGCCCGCTCCCGCGAATTCCGCGACCGCCGTATACGCCGTGACCGCGTCGCGAGCGCGCTCCCTCGGCGTTTCACAGGTCCCCGGTTCGTCCTGCGCCGGGACCGGACAGCTCACTTGCACGGTCCGTCCGCCGGGGCCCATGAGGGTCAGAAACGCGTCGAACTGTCGGCCCGTGACGTTCCGGTAGTACGTGCGCGCCCAGACCTCGCGTTCCTCGCTCAGGACGCAGGTCTGTGCCTCCGCCCCCTCCGGAGAGGCGAGTTCCGGCCCACACCGCGTGACGCGTTCAGGAGCCGTGGGAACCGGCGGGACCGCGGAGGCCGGCGCGGCCGGCGCGGGAGCGGCGGAGGCCGGTGTACGGGGTCCCAGGCCGAGCCCCCTGAGCAGGTCCCCGGGCTTCGCGTCCCCCTCGGCACTCGCGCCGGCCGGCCGTACGGGGTCCCCCGTCGGCCTCGCCGTCGCGACGAGGGGCAGCAGGACGGCGACCGTGACGGCGGTCCCGAGTCCGACCACGCGGAGGTTCACCGGGCTCATGGGACCCACCTGCTCCTGCTCGGCTGGAGATCCGGAGATCTGGAGATCTTGGACGGTGGGGTGAACATAGCGGCGGGATCCGGGCGCGCGGTCGGCCGCGCGCCCGGATCCCCTGCAAGTCGGACCGGTACACACCCGTTCGGGTGAACGGCTCTGCCCTGTCCCGGGCCGCCTCCGTACGAAAGCCTCCGGCCCGCCTCTGCACGAAAGCCCCGAGCGGCCCCGTACGAAAGCCCCCTCCGAGCTCAGTACGCCAGTCTGCTCCCGCCGCCCGGCGTGCTCGTGCTCGCCTCGACCAGGGCGTCGACCACCGCCTCCACGTCCGGCAGCCACGGGCGGGCCGAGCCGGCGAGCGGTGCCCGCTCCCAGCGGACCTGCCCGGTCCCCGCCGCCGATGGCGGAAGGAGCAGGTAGCCGCCCTCGCCGTGGAACCGCAGCGAGCTGGGCACGCTGTCCTTCGCGTACAGCAGCTCCCCCAGCCGTTCGAGGCCGTACGGGGCGACGAGGATCGACCACCGGGTCGGGGTCGCCACCACCGGGCCGAGCCGCATGCCCGTCCCGTCGAGCGCGGCGAGGGCCCGTGCCCCCGCCACCGCCGGAAGGCTGACCGCGCAGGGCGCGGCGCCGCCGGTGGCGAGGACCACCGGGGTGTCCGGGCGCCGGGTCCACCACCAGCGGACCATGCGCTCGTCCGTGGTGGCCGCGAGCAGCCCGGGGTCGTAGGGGTGCGCGCCGGGCACCACGCAGTCGGGGTCGGGGCAGGAGCAGGCCACTCCCGTGGCCGTACGGGTCGTCGCTCTCAGGCCCGCGCCCGGCAGGACGGGCCAGTTCCACTCGGCCGCGAAGGTGACCGCGGCGTCGAGCCGGGCGGTCCTCTCCTTGCGCCGGAACCGGAGCCTGCGTCGCCTTCCGAGGATCTCGCGCATGAGCGCTCGTTCCTTTCCGTTGAACGCCGAATCCACATCACACCATGTGCAGATCTCTTCACCGTGCGTATCAGCGCGTGCCAGGTCGGCGGGGTGCCGGCCCCTTGAGCAGCGGGGCGGACCGGGCCGGTGCCGGGTGGATCCCGGGGGAGCCGGGTGGAGCCAGGTCAGAGCCGGAGCGGGTCAGAACACGTTCCCCGCCACTCGGTGACGGGTTGCGGCCTGCGGCGGGAAAGACGCCGGGGTTCCGCGTCACGTTCCGGGGCGGTGTCAACTGCCCCTGCCTGTCACCGATTACGTACCCAGCACGCTTGGAATGACGCGCTTTCAAACGACGCCAGTCGACCGCAAAAGGTGCACACCGGGGGCAATTTTCGGCCAACTTCTCGCGTACTTCAACCCTCTCGCGCGACCTCACGGACACCACAAGTCCCGTGGGGACAATGCTGGACATCGTTCCTCTTGTACGTGTACATGTGGATGCATCGAGCGGCTCAGATTGACATGGGGGTTTGCGATGCTATGGCGTCAAACGCACCGGTCGGAAAGCCGACTGCCATGAGCGCCCCACGCATGCCGAAAGTGGCCGGAATCGATTCCACGGCTCCCGGGCCCCCGCACACTACGCAACCCCTCCCCGGGGTGCCCGCGGCGGCGAGCCCCGCCGACGCGGCCCTCCCACCCGGTGCCCTGATCCAGGACCGGCTGGCCTCCTGGGTCTCCGACCTCACCACCCTCCACGAACTCACCGAGCGCCTCATCAAGACCGCCTCCCTCGACGAGGCCCTCCGCGAACTGCTCGGCGCCGGAGCCGCCCTCGTCGGCGCCCGCCGCGGCATGGCCGTCCTCGAACCGGCCGACGGCCGCGGCCCCACCAGCACCATCGGCCTCGGCCTCGCCCACGCCGACCTCGGCACCATCGAGACCGTCCCGCGCGGCGCCGGCAGCTACGGCCGCCTCCTCGACGGCCTCCCCGACCCCGGACGCCCCGAGCGCGTCCCCGACCCGATCGCCATCCGCGACGTCCGTACGGAGGAGGGCCTCGACCCCCGCCACCGCGAGGTCGCCGCCCGCCTCGGCTACGCCGCCAGCTACGCCCTGCCCCTCGCCACCGAGGAGGCAGGCCGGCTCGGCGCGGTCGTGTGGCTCTACGACGAGCCCGCCGAACCCACCGACCGGCAGCGCCACCTCATCGGGCTCTACGGCCGCTTCGCCACCGAGCACCTCGCCCGGCTCCTCCAGGTCGAGCGCGCCCGCGTCCAGGTCGCCACCATCGCCGAGGAGCTGCTCCCCAGCCGTCTCCCGCGCGTCCCCGGCGTCCAGCTCGCCGCCCGCCACCGCACCGGCCCGCTGGGCGGCGGCGACTGGTACGACGCGCTGCCGCTGCCCGACGGCGCCCTCGGTCTGGCCGTCGGCTCCGTCTCCGGCACCGGGCCCAGCGCGCTGGCCGCCATGGGCCGGCTGCGCGCCTCCCTCCGGGCGTACGCCGTGATGGAGGGCGAGGACCCCGTCGCCGTCCTCTCCGACCTGGAGCTGCTGCTCCGGATCACCGAGCCCGCCCGCTCGGCGACCGCCCTCTTCGCCTACGCCGAGCCCGCGCAGCGCCGGATCGTCCTCGCCGGCGCCGGTCACGCCCCGCCGCTGGTCCTCGGCGAGCGCCGCACCGAGTTCGTCGAGACCTCGCTGTCGGCCCCGCTCGGGATGCTCTCCTGCTGGGAGGCGCCGAGCGTGGAGCTGTCCCTCGCACCCGGAGAAACGGTGCTTCTCTACACGGACGGGCTGCTGCGGCGTACCGGCGACGCCATGGACCGGACCTTCGCCCGGATCCACGCGGCCGCCGCGAGCGTGCCGAGGGCGGACCGGGGCGACCCGGGCGCCGTCGCCGACCACGTCCTGCGGGCCCTGCTGCCCGAGGGCCTGGACCCGGCCGTGGACGGCGAGGACGTGGTCCTGCTCGCCGCCCGCTTCGAGTGAGCCGCTTCGACCGGTGCGTGCAAGCCGGGGCGTGCGAGCCGCTCCGTGCAAGCGGATACGTGCCGTACGTGTAAGCGGAACGTGACTCACCGGTAATAGGTCTTCCGGCCCTGGGACCCCTTCCGTACGACCGTACGATGGTGGAGGTTCAGTGTCGTACCAAAAGGAGGCAGACCCGTGGCCGAGGAGCTCACCCCGGAGACCCCGGAAGAGACCGAGACCGAAGAGCAGCCGATCAAGCAGCGCAAGAACGGGCTGTACGGGGGCGTGTCCGACGAGCTCGCCGAGAACATGCGGTCCGGCTGGGCCGACACCGAGCTGCACGACCTCGCGCCGATCGCGCAGGCCGACGAGACCGCCGCGCGCCGCGCCGCGCTCTCCGCCCGCTTCCCGGGTGAGCGCCTGGTGATCCCCGCCGGAAACCTGAAGACCCGGTCGAACGACACCGAGTACGCCTTCCGCGCCTCCACCGAGTACGCGTACCTCACCGGCGACCAGACCCAGGACGGCGTCCTCGTCCTGGAGCCGGTGAAGGACGGCCACGAGGCCACGGTCTACCTGCTGCCGCGCTCGAACCGCGAGAACGGCGAGTTCTGGCTCGACGGCCAGGGCGAGCTGTGGGTCGGCCGCCGCCACTCCCTCACCGAGGCCGAGCGGCTCCTCGGCATCCCGGCCAAGGACGTCCGCGAGCTCGCCGACGCCCTCAAGGAGGCCACCGGCCCCGTCCGCGCCGTCCGCGGCCACGACGCCGGCATCGAGGCCGCGCTGACCGACAAGGTCACCGCCGAGCGCGACGAAGAGCTGCGCGTCCACCTCTCCGAGGCCCGCCTCATCAAGGACTCCTTCGAGATCGCCGAGCTGGAGAAGGCCTGCGCCTCCACCGCCCGCGGCTTCGAGGACGTCGTCAAGGTCCTCGACAAGGCCGAGGCCACCAGCGAGCGCTACATCGAGGGCACGTTCTTCCTGCGCGCCCGCGTCGAGGGCAACGACATCGGCTACGGCTCCATCTGCGCCGCCGGCCCGCACGCCACCACCCTGCACTGGGTCCGCAACGACGGCGACGTCCGCTCCGGCGACCTGCTGCTGCTCGACGCCGGCGTCGAGACGAACGAGCTCTACACCGCCGACATCACCCGCACCCTGCCGATCAACGGCCGGTACACCGAGATCCAGCGCAAGATCTACGACGCCGTGTACGAGGCGCAGGAGGCCGGCATCGCCGCGGTGAAGCCCGGCGCCGCCTACCGCGACTTCCACGACGCCGCCCAGCGCGTCCTCGCCGAGAAGCTCGTCGAGTGGGGCCTCGTCGAGGGCCCGGTCGACCGCGTCCTGGAGCTCGGCCTCCAGCGCCGCTGGACCCTGCACGGCACCGGCCACATGCTCGGCATGGACGTCCACGACTGCGCCGCCGCGCGCACCGAGATGTACGTGGACACCACCCTCGAGCCGGGCATGTGCCTGACCGTCGAGCCCGGTCTGTACTTCCAGGCCGACGACCTGACCGTGCCGGAGGAGTACCGCGGCATCGGCGTCCGGATCGAGGACGACATCCTCGTCACGGAGGACGGCAACCGGAACCTCTCGGACGCGCTGCCGCGCCGCGCCGACGAGGTCGAGGCGTGGATGGCCGCGCTGAAGGGCTGAACTCCGCGTACGTTGGAACCGAAGGGCCCCCGTCGACCGACCGGCGGGGGTCCTTCCCCGTACCTCACGCCCTTACGTCACGCCCGTGTCTCACGCCCTTACGTCACGACCTTGCGTCACGCCATGAGGAGCGACGGGCTGTCCCGCCACTTCAGGATCTTGTCGAAGCTGACCACGGCGCCGCCGCGGCCCGAGCGGTTGCCGAACTGCACGTGATCGGCCAGCTCCTCGATCAGGCGCATCCCCCGGCCGTGCTCGGCCTCGTCCGACGGGACGGCCGGCGCCTCGGCGCCGGGGAAGCCCGGGCCCGAGTCCGCCACCTCGATGCGGCACGTCTCGCCGTCCAGATACGCCGTCACCCGGTACGCCCCGCCCGGCTCCCGTGCGCCGGCTCCGCCGCCGTGCTCGACGGCGTTGGCACACGCCTCGGTCAGCGCGACCGACAACTCGTACGACACGTCGGGATCGACACCCGCCGTCTCCATCGTGCCCAGCAGAAGCCTTCGCGCGAGCGGCACGCTCGCGGCCTCGCGCCGCAGATGGAGTGACCACCAGATGCTCATGCTCCAGCCTCCCGGCAGCGGCTCGACATACCGATACGTATTGCCGGAGCGGACGCTCCGTAAGCCCCCGGAGGCGTCAAGAGCGCTCGTTCGGCGGATGCACCGGGCGGGGGCGCCGGTGTATGTCACCTCCGTGCGTCGCCCGGAGGCCTCTTGTCCGCCGCCCCGACGGGCGGGCGTCCGAGCACGGCGGTCGGGGTATCTCATCGCGAAGGCGCCCAAGAACGACCTTCCGGACCTGCCTCATGGCGGTGGCGCGCGTGGTGCGATGATGGGGCCGCCATGACTGCCCCCGCGCTCGCTCCACGGCTGCTGAGGGCCGCGGTGTTCACCGCGGTCTGCGTCGTGCTGTCCGCGCTGGGACACGCCCTCGCCGCCTGCGAGGGCATCGCCCTGTGGACCCTCGTCGCCGGATTCCTCGGCGTCTTCGGCGTCACCGTCCTCTTCGCCGGCCGCGCGCGCTCCCTCGGCTTCGTCGTCGGCGCCCTCGCCGGCGGGCAGCTCGGCCTGCACGTCCTCTTCGGGCTCGGCCGGCGGCAGCTCGCCCTGAGCGAGCAGGCCGACGACGCCCTCGTCCGGATGGCCGCCCGGCTGGTCTGCGGGGCGGGCACCGCCTCCCTCAGCCCCGCCGACGCCACCCGGATCATCACCGACGCCGGGCTCGACCCGGCCGACGCGCACGCCCACATGGGGCACCTGGCCGCCGGGGCGACCACGCCCGCCAGCGAGCTGCTGCCCGGCCTGCCCATGCTCCTCGGCCACCTCCTGGCCGCCCTGGCCACGGGCTGGCTGCTGCGCCGGGGCGACCACGCCCTCGGCCGGCTCGTGGAGCTCTCCGAGCAGGGCGCGACGGAACTCGCCGAGTGCGCCCTCGTGCGCTCCCTGCGGGCCGCGCTCCGTCTCGTACGGGCCCTGCTCGCCGGACTGCCGTCGGCGACGCGCACGGGACCGCGGCGGATCCTCCGGGCCCCCTCCGACTCCTCGCCGCCGCCGGTGGCCGAGGCGCTTCAGCACACGGTGATCAGGCGCGGCCCCCCGGCCGCCGACTGCGTCCTCGCAGCCTGACACGGACCGCTCCACGTGAGCGGGCCGTGCACGTCCGCACGCCTCCTGTCCCCAGGTCCGGGACTGCTTCCCCGGGCGCGCCGGACTTCCCGCCTGTCTCCGATCTTTCGAGTCCTTCGAGGCTTTCGAGTCCTTCGAGCTGGAGTGTCTTCTGCCATGAACGTTTCCCGCACCTTCCTCGCCGGCGGCATCGCCCTCTCCTCCGTGGTCCTGCTGTCCGGCACCGCCTTCGCGCACGTCAGCGTGCAGCCGCAGGGCGAGGCGGCCAAGGGCGGCTACGCGACCGTCAACGTCAAGGTCCCGAACGAGCGCGACAACGCCTCCACCGTGAAGGTCGAGATCAACTTCCCGCTCGACCACCCGCTGGCCTCCGTCATGCCGCAGCCCCTCCCCGGCTGGAAGGCCGAGGTCACCAAGAGCAAGCTCGCCAAGCCGCTGGAGCTGCACGGCAAGAAGATCAACGAGGTCGTCTCCAAGGTCACCTGGACCGCCGACGGCTCGAAGATCGGCCCCGGCCAGTTCCAGCAGTTCCCGCTCTCCCTCGGCCGACTGCCGGAGGACACCGACGAGCTGGTCCTCAAGGCGATCCAGACGTACGACAACAAGGAGGTCGTGCGCTGGATCGAGGAGCAGAAGGAGGGCGCGGAGGAGCCGGAGAACCCGGCCCCCGTCCTGAAGCTCTCCGCCGCCTCCGCCGACCACCACGGCGGCGCCGCTCCGTCCGCCTCCGCCGAGACGGACGAGAAGGCCGGTCACGACGACAAGACGGCCGACCACGAGGAGACCGCCGCCGCGTCCTCCGCCACCGACACCACGGCCCGCGTCCTCGGCGTCATCGGCATCCTCGTCGGTGTCGCGGGCGTCGCCTTCGGCGTCCTCGCCGGCCGCCGCCGCTCGGCCTGACGGCCGCGTCCTCACCCGATCCGGAAGAAGCACCATGTCTGAAGAGAAGACGCCCGGGGCGGCCACGGCCCGTCCCGGGCGGCGCACGCCGCTGGTCATCGCGGCCGTCGCGATCGTCGCCGCGCTCGGCATCACCGCCGCCGTCGGCCTCGGCGACGACGACAAGCCCTCGGGCTCCGGCTCGGCGGTCGCCGAGATCTCCGGCGGCACCGACTCCACCAAGGCCGCCACCGTCCTCGACCGGCCGTTCACCAAGCCCGCGCTCGTCCTCACCGACACCAAGGGCCAGAAGTACGACCTGCGGGAGCGGACCAAGGGCAAGCCGACGCTCATCTACTTCGGCTACACGCACTGCCCCGACGTCTGCCCCCTGACGATGAGCAACATCGCCATCGCCAAGAAGAAGCTCCCCAAGGCCGACCAGGACAAGCTCCAGGTCGTCTTCGTCACCACCGACCCCGAGCGGGACACCTCCGCCGAGCTCGCCAAGTGGCTGCCCGCCGCCGGCGACCCCTCCTTCACCGGCCTCACCGGCGACTTCTCCGCCATCCAGGCGGGGGCCCGGCAGATCGGCATCGGCATCGACCCGCCGACGAAGGACAAGGACGGCAACGTCGTCTCCATGCACGGAGCCCAGGTGATCGCCTTCTCGCCCACCACCGACCAGGGCTACGTCCTGTACGGCGAGGACGCGAGCGTCGACGACTACGCCAAGGACCTGCCGAAGATCATCAAGGGGGAGAACCCGTGACCCGCCGCACCACCGCCCTGTCCGCCGCCGTGGCGCTCGCCGCCGCGCTCGCGCTGACCGGGTGCTCGTCCTCCGAGAGCAAGCCCGACCTGGAGGTCAGCGGCGCGTTCATGCCCCAGCCGGTGATGGACATGGCCGGCGGCTTCCTCACGATCAAGAACGACGGCGACACGGCGGACAAGCTGACCTCCGTCACCAGCCCGCTCTCGGACGACGTCACGATCCACGAGACGAAGGACCAGAAGATGCGGGAGGTGAAGTCCTTCGACATCCCCGCGAACGGCGAGCTGAAGCTCGAACGCGGCGGCAGCCACATCATGTTCATGGAGCTGAAGTCGAAGCCCAAGCAGGGCGACAAGGTCAGCATCGAGCTGCACTTCGAGAAGTCCGCCCCCATCAAGGTCGACCTTCCCGTCGAAGCACCCAACCACGACCCGCAGCAGCACTGAGCTCGTTGACGGAGTGACACAGAGATGACAACCACCGCCCCGCGCCTCGGCAACGCCCTGGCCCGGCTGCTGATCCTCGCGGCCGCGCTGCTCGGCACGCTGCTCGCCGGCGCCGCCCCCGCCTCCGCGCACGCGGCGCTCACCGGCAGCGACCCGAAGGACGGGGCGGTGGTCGCCATCGCCCCCAAAGAGGTCAACCTGACCTTCTCCGAACAGGTCGCCATGAGCCCGGACTCCATCCGGGTCCTCGATCCGGCGGGCCGACGGGCCGACACCGGCGAGATACGCGATCTGTGCAGCGGCTCCGTCGTCCGGTACGGGGTGGGACTCCGCGCCGGACTGCCCGACGGCACGTACACCGTGGCCTGGCAGGCCGTCTCGGCCGACAGCCACCCCGTCGCCGGTGCCTTCACCTTCTCCATCGGAGCCCCCTCCACGACCTCCGTCGCCCTGTCCGACCAGGCGCCCGGCGGCGGCCTCGTCGGCGCCCTCTACGGCATCGCCCGCTACCTCGCGTACGCCGGATTCGCCGTCCTCGTCGGCGGCGGCGCCTTCGTCCTGGCCTGCTGGCCGCGCGGCGCGAGCGTCCGCCCCGTCCAGCAGACCGTGGTCCGGGGCTGGCTGACCCTCACCGGCGCCACCCTGGCGATGCTGCTCCTGCGCCATCCGTACACCGGCTCCGGGAACCTCTCCGACGCCTTCGACCTGGCCGGCCTGAGGACCGTCCTGGAGACGAAGACCGGCGCCGCCCTCACCTCCCGGCTGCTGCTCCTCGGCGCTGCCGCGCTGTTCGTGGCCGTCCTCTTCGGCGCCTACGCCCGCCGCACCGACCCGAAGGAGAAGAAGGACCTCTCCTTCGGACTCGCCCTCGGCGGCACCGTCGTCGCCGCCGGCATCGCCGGGACCTGGGCCCTGGCCGAGCACGCCTCGACCGGTATCCAGCCGGGCGTCGCCATGCCCGTCGACATCCTGCACCTCCTCGCCGTCGCCGCCTGGCTCGGCGGCCTCACCGTGCTCCTCGTGGCCCTCTACCGGGCGCCGTCCGTCGAACGCTCCGCCGTCGAGCGCTTCTCCAAGGTGGCCTTCGGCTCCGTGGCCGTCCTCGCGGCCACCGGGCTCTACCAGTCCTGGCGCCAGGTCGGCTCCTGGTCCGCACTGACCGGGACCCGGTACGGCCAGCTGCTCCTGGTCAAGATCGGCCTCATGGCGGTCCTCATCGGCATCGCCTGGATCTCCCGCCGCTGGACCCAGCGCCTGGCGGAACCGGCACCAGGGGGAGCGGACGAGACGCCGGGCGCGGACCCGGAAACCGAGGCGCCGGAAGCCGAGACCCTGGAAGCCGAGGAGCCGGGCGACGGGTCCGTGGCCACGGAGGAGCCCGAGGCCGACGGAGCCGAGGCCGACCGCTCCGAGGACGACGGCTCCGAGGAGTCTGCTCCGTCCTCGGACGAAGCCGCCGGATCAGTCGACCCCGCGCGGGCCGCGCAGCTCGCCCGGCAGCGGGCCGCCGTCGCCACCGCCCGGCGGAAGCGGGAGCGGGACGCCGACCCCGAGCGGACCGGTCTGCGCCGCTCGGTGCTGACCGAGGCCGCCGTCGCCGTCGTCCTCCTCGCCGTGACCACCGTCCTCACCTCGACCGAGCCCGGTCGCACCGAGGAGGAGGCCGGGCGGGCCACCAGCGCCTCCGGCCCGGCCGCCGTGCCCGACCGGCCCGTCGACATCCGGCTGCCCTTCGACACCGGCGGCGTCGACGGCAAGGGCGTCGTCCGTCTCAGCCTCGACCCCGGCCGCACCGGTGCCAACGCGCTCCACATCTTCGTCGAGCGCCCCAGCGGCAAGCCGCTGGACGTCCCCGAGATCAAGGTCGCCCTCACCCTGGAGGCGAAGGACGTGGGCCCGCTGCCCGTCGCCCCCGACCGGATCCAGACCGGGCACTGGAGCGCGAGCGGCGTCCAGATCCCGATGCCGGGCGACTGGAAGATCCAGGTGACCGTCCGTACCTCCGAAATCGACCAGACCACCATCGACAAGAACGTGAAGATCGGCTGAGCCTCGTGACCGAAAGCGACAACCTCGATCTCTCCCGGCGGCGCCTGCTCGGCGCCGTCGGCGCGGCGGGCGCGGCCGGCCTCGTCGCCGGCGCGGCCGGCGGAGCCGGGATCTCCGCGGCCCTGTCCGACGACACCACCGGAGCCGGCGGCGCCCCGGCCCTGACCACCGTCGGCTCGACCGCGGTGATGTTTCACGGGAAACATCAGGCGGGCATCACCACCCCTCTCCAGTCCCGTGGCCACCTGGTCGCCTTCGACCTCGCCCCGGGCGCCGGCCGCAAGGAGGCCGCCGCCCTGCTGCGCCGCTGGTCGGCCACGGCGAAGGTGCTGATGGCGGGCAAGGCCCCGGCCGAGGACACCGGGGTCGCGCTCGACACGGGCCCGTCCTCCCTCACGGTCACCTTCGGCTTCGGCCGGACCTTCTTCGACCGCACCGGGCTCACCTCGCGCCGCCCCGCCGAGCTGGATCCGCTGCCCGCCTTCTCCGCCGACGCCCTGGACCCCCGGCGCTCGGAGGGCGATCTGTGGGTGCAGATCGGCGCCGACGACGCGCTCGTCGCCTTCCACGCGCTGCGCGCCGTCCAGAAGGACGCGGGGGACGCGGCCCGGGTGCGCTGGCAGATGAACGGCTTCAACCGCTCGGCCGGTGCCACCGCGAAGCCGATGACCGCCCGCAACCTGATGGGGCAGGTCGACGGCACGGGCAATCCGAAGCCCACCGACCCGGACTTCGACCGGCGGATCTTCGTCCCGGCCGGGTCGGGCGGCGCGCCGGAGTGGATGGCCGGCGGCTCGTACGCGGTGGTGCGACGGATCCGGATGCTCCTCGACGACTGGGAGAAGCTGCCGCTGGACCGGCAGGAGAAGGTGATCGGGCGCCGGAAGTCCGACGGGGCCCCGCTCACCGGCGGCTCCGAGACCACCGAGCTCGATCTGGACAAGCTCGGGCCGGACGGGAAGCTCGTCATCCCCGGCAACGCCCACTCCCGGATCTCCGCCCCCGAACAGAACGGCGGGGCGGCGATGCTGCGCAGGCCGTTCTCCTTCCACGACGGGATCGGCCCGGACGGAACGCCGGACGCGGGACTCCTCTTCGTCTGCTGGCAGGCGGACCCCCTCAGGGGCTTCGTCCCGGTGCAGCGCAAGCTCGACCGGGGCGACGCGCTGTCCGCGTTCATCCGCCACGAGGCGAGCGGGCTCTTCGCGGTCCCGGGCGGTCCCGCCGAGGGCGAGTACGTGGGCCAGCGCCTCCTGGAGGCCTGACCGTCCCGGCCGGAGGGACGCCCCGTCGGCGCGGCGGCTCTCTCCGGCGGCGACCATTAGGGTGACGGTATGTCCGCCACCCGGTACACCTATCTCGGCCCCGAAGGCACCTTCACCGAGGCGGCGCTGCGCACGCTGCCCGAGGCCGCGACGCGGGAGCTCGTCCCCATGGTCTCGGTCCCGGCCGCCCTCGACGCCGTGCGGAACGGGGAGGCCGCCGCCGCGCTCGTCCCGATCGAGAACTCGGTCGAGGGCGGGGTGACCGCGACGCTGGACGAGCTGGCCTCCGGCGAGCCGCTGATGATCTACCGCGAGGTGCTCCTCCCGATCGCCTTCGCGCTGCTCGTCCGGCCCGGGACCAAGCTCTCCGAGGTCAAGACGGTCACGGGCCACCCGGTGGCCCAGCCGCAGGTCCGGAACTGGCTGCGGGCCCATCTGCCCGAGGCGGTGTGGGAGTCGGCGGCCTCCAACGCGGACGGCGCCCGGCTGGTGCAGGAGGGCCGGTTCGACGCCGCCTTCGCGGGGGAGTTCGCGGCGGCGACGTACGGCCTCCAGGCGCTGGTCACGGAGATCCACGACGCGGAGAACGCCGAGACGCGGTTCGTGCTCGTGGGTCGGCCGGCCCGGCCGGCGGCTCCGACGGGCGCGGACAAGACCTCGGTGGTGCTGTGGCTGGGTGACGATCATCCGGGTGCCCTCCTCGAACTGCTCCAGGAGTTCGCGGTGCGCGGGGTGAACCTGATGCTGATCCAGTCCCGGCCCACGGGAGCGGGGATCGGGAACTACTGCTTCGCCGTGGACGCCGAGGGTCATGTCTCGGACCGGCGGGTGGGCGAGGCGCTGATGGGCCTCAAGCGGATCTGCCCCAAGGTGCGGTTCCTCGGCTCGTACCCCCGGGCGGGTGTCTCGGTGGAGGACGTGTCGGCGCTGCGGCGCGGGACTTCGGACGTGGAGTTCATGGAGGCCTCCGACTGGCTGGCGAGGGCCCAGGACGGTCGGGCCTGATCCGATGGTGGACGAACTCCCGCGACGGCGTGAACGGTCGTCCACAGGTACGAACCACTAGTCCTACCTGCATACTTTTCAGTTACCCACAGAGGTTATCCACAGGCCCCCTCTCAGGCCTGGGGACAAGTCGACACCCCATCGAGACAAGGTCGACAAATCACCCTGCCCACTCCCCACCCATCCGTGCGCCATCCACAGCGCCTCCCCGGCTCCCCCGTCAGCAGGCCTCTGCCGACCCACTCGTTGGAGCGATCAATTCCCACCCAAATGAGTGTGTGGAGGGTGTTTGATCACGGAATTCCCAGGCACCATGAGGGAAATCCCTGGGGTCTTCTCCGTAGTCCACAGATTTTCCGCACAGCCTGTGGATAAGTGAATGGGCGACTCCGTCCACCGACATTTCCACGGGTCTCAATTCGGGCGAATCAACACGCGCCCCCTTATCCGGTGGGGGCACGCGAACGCGCACCGGTAGCCTGGTGGGGTGATTGACCTTCGCCTGCTCCGTGAGGACCCCGACCGTGTTCGCGCCTCCCAGCGCGCCCGTGGAGAGGACGTCGCGCTCGTCGACGCCCTGCTCTCCGCCGATGAGCGGCGCAGGTCGTCCGGCGTCCGCTTCGACGAGCTCCGATCCGAGCAGAAGGCGCTCGGCAAGCTGATCCCCAAGGCCACCCCGGAGGAGCGCGCCGAGCTCCTGCAGAAGGCCGAGCAGCTCAAGACCGACGTCAAGGCCGCCGAGGCCGAGCAGAACGAGGCCGACGAGACGGCCAGGCAGCTTCTGCTCCAGCTGGGGAACATCGTCCACACGGACGTCCCGGTCGGCGGCGAGGAGGACTTCGTCGTCCTCGAGACGCACGGCACCATCCGCGACTTCGCGGCCGAGGGCTTCGAGCCCAGGGACCACCTGGAGCTCGGCGAGGCGCTCGGCGCCATCGACGTCGAGCGGGGCGCCAAGGTCTCCGGCTCGCGCTTCTACTACCTGACCGGCGTCGGCGCCCTCCTGGAGCTCGCCCTGGTCAACGCGGCGATCGCCCAGGCCACCGAGGCCGGCTTCATCCCCATGCTGACCCCGGCGCTGGTCCGTCCGCGCGCCATGGAGGGCACCGGCTTCCTCGGCCAGGCCGCGGAGAACGTGTACCACCTGGAGAAGGACGACTACTACCTCGTCGGCACGTCCGAGGTGCCCCTCGCCGCGTACCACATGGACGAGATCATCGAGGCCGACAAGCTGCCGCTGCGGTACGCGGGCTTCTCGCCCTGCTTCCGCCGCGAGGCCGGCACGTACGGCAAGGACACCCGGGGCATCTTCCGCGTCCACCAGTTCGACAAGGTCGAGATGTTCTCGTACGTCGCTCCGGAGGACGCCGAGGCCGAGCACAAGCGGCTCCTGGAGTGGGAGAAGCAGTGGCTGACCTCGCTGGAGCTGCCGTTCCAGGTCATCGACGTCGCCACCGGTGACCTCGGCGCCTCCGCCTCCCGCAAGTTCGACTGCGAGGCGTGGATCCCGACGCAGGGCAAGTACCGCGAGCTGACCTCCGCCTCGAACTGCGACAGCTTCCAGGCCCGCCGCCTCTCCGTCCGCATGCGCGACGACAAGGACGGCAAGAAGGTCGTGCAGCCGCTGGCCACCCTGAACGGCACGCTGTGCGCCGTACCGCGCACGATCGTGGCGATCCTCGAGAACCACCAGCTGGCCGACGGTTCCGTGCGGGTGCCCGAGGTGCTCCGTCCGTACCTCGGCGGCCGCGAGGTCCTGGAGCCGATCGCCAAGTGAGCTCCTTCCCCTACCGCCTGGTCGCGACGGACCTCGACGGCACGCTACTGCGGTCCGACGAGTCCGTCTCGGACCGCACTCGGGACGCGCTCGCCGCGGCGACGGCGGCGGGTGCCGCGCACATCGTGGTCACCGGCCGGGCGGTGCCCTGGACCCGGCACATCCTGGACGACCTCGGCTACCAGGGGATCGCGGTGTGCGGGCAGGGCGCGCAGGTCTACCACGCCGGTGAGCACCGGCTGCTGACCTCGCTGACCCTCGACCGGCAGCTCGCGGGGCTCGCGCTCTCCAAGATCGAGGCGGAGGTGGGCCCGCTGGCGCTGGCCGCCAGCCGCGACGGTCTGGAGGGCGAGGTCCTGATGGGCCCCGGCTACCGGGCCCATGAGGGACCGCTGCCGTACGTGTCGTACGAGGACCCGGCGGAGCTGTGGGCGGCGCCGCTGACCAAGCTGTACGTCCAGCATCCGACGCTGACCGACGACGAGCTGACCCGGGCCGCGCGGGAGACGGTCGGCGGGCTCGTCGACGTCGTCATGGCGGGCCCGGGCATCGTGGAGATCCTCCCGCTCGGCCTCAGCAAGGCGACCGGCCTGTCGCTCGCGGCGCGCCGGCTCGGTGTGAAGGCCGCGGAGACGATCGCCTTCGGCGACATGCCGAACGACATCCCGATGTTCGGCTGGGCGGCGCACGGCGTGGCCATGGGCAACGCGCACGAGGAGCTGCGGGCGGTGGCGGACGAGGTGACGGCCTCGAACGAGGAGGACGGCATCGCGCTCGTCCTGGAGCGCCTGCTGGCGGCCTGAACCGGCGATACCCGGACGAAGGCCCGCTCCCCTCGGGGAGCGGGCCTTCGTGGGTCGCGGCCCGCGCGGATTGGGGTCCGCGCGCTCGAAGCGGCCGCACCCGGGGAATCCCCCGTGTCCCCCGCGTGCAACTAGTGTGCGTCGGGAGGCCGTTCGACGGCGACCGGTTTTCCGCCGGTCGGCGCTCCGCGGGTCAACGGGTGGCAGGCCAGGCCGATCGCCAGTGAGATCGCGTGACCGAGGTCGGTGTACGTGCGGTCGGCGGCGAGCGGCACGAGGAAGAACGCGGTCACCGCGGCGAGGTAGAGCAGGCGCCAGGGGTACGGCAGCCGGTAGGTCAGGATCCCGGCCGAGGCGGCGAGACCGTAGCTGACTCCGATGTCGACGACGTGCGCCATGCTGCGCGGCACGTCGTGCAGCTGGATGGCCGCCAGGACCACCTGCTGGCTGATGAGCGTGGCCGCGATGTGGGCGGTGGTGACGGTGAGGAGCCACTTCGGGGTGCCGAGCCAGCGTTCCACGGGGGCGTGGAAGACCTCGAAGAGCACCGCGTACAGCAGGAAGTCCGCCGGGTTCTCGATCCAGAACCCACTGCCCAGCAGGGCCCGCATCGGGTGGTGCGCGAGCTGGTGGAGATTGCTGCTGTTGCGGTGGAGGAGATAGGTCTCCAGCGCGGCGGGGGAGAGCGCGATGACGAGGCTGGTGATCGCGATGACCGCCAGCCACACATGCGTACCGGGTGACGAACGCACCCACGACCTGATCGGCCGGGACGGTTCGCCACCCGGGGAGGTTTCGCTCGGCACCTTTCAGTGCCTATCACCCGAACCTGGGAGAAACCTCAGAAATTGATCATGTGTCCGGCAATACCGTGGATCGCTTCCTTCACGGCCTCGCCCAGCGTCGGGTGGGCGTGCACGTTCCGGGCGACCTCGTGGACCGTGAGGTCCCACTGCTGGGCCAGCGTCAGCTCGGGCAGCAGCTCGGTGACGTCGGGGCCGATCAGGTGGGCGCCGATGATCTCGCCGTACTTCGCGTCGGCGACGATCTTCACGAAGCCGGTCGAGTCGCCGAGGCCGTGCGCCTTGCCGTTCGCCATGAAGGGGAACTTGGCGACCTTGACGTCGTAGCCCTTCTCGCGGGCCTGCGCCTCGGTGTAGCCGAAGCTGGCGATCTGCGGCTGGCAGTAGGTCGCGCGCGGGATCATCACGTAGTCGAGTTCCATAGTCTCGGCGTCCGCGATGGTCTCGGCGGCGATGACGCCCATGGCCTCGGCGGTGTGCGCGAGCATCAGCTTCGCGGTCACGTCGCCGATGGCGTAGATGTGCGGCACGGAGGTGCGGGAGCGGCCGTCGACGTCGATCGCGCCGCGCTCGGTGAGGGCGACGCCGGTGTTCTCCAGGCCGTAGCCGGAGACGTTCGGCGCGAAGCCGATGGCCTGCAGGACCTTGTCGGCCTCCAGGACCTTCTGCGTGCCATCCTTGGCGGTGACGGTGACGCGGACCTGCGGGCCGGACTCGTCGATGGCGTCGACCCGGGTGGAGGTGAGGACGTCGATGCCGAGCTTGCGGTACTGCTTCGCGAGCTCCTTGGACACCTCCTCGTCCTCCAGCGGGGCCATCCGGTCGAGGAACTCGACGATCGTGACCTTGGTGCCGTAGTTGTTCAGCACGTACGCGAACTCGATGCCGATCGCGCCGGCGCCGGCGATGACGATCGACTTCGGGGCGTCCTCGGCGAGGATCTGCTGCTCGTACGACACGACGCGGTCGCTGAGGGCGGTGCCGGGCAGCAGACGCGGGGTGGCGCCGGTGGCGATGATGCAGTTGTCGAAGGTGATCGTCTGCGTGGTGCCGTCGGCCTTGGCCACCTGGAGGGTGTTCGCGTCGAGGAAGGTGCCCCGGCCGTCGAACTCGGTGATGCCGTTCTTCTTCATCAGGAAGTGGACGCCCTTGACGCGGCCGTCCGCGACCGTGCGGCTGCGGCGGAAGGCCTCGCCGTAGTCGAAGGAGACGCTGCCGTCGACCTTGATGCCGAAGGTCTTGGCCTCGTGGTTGAAGATGTGGGCGAGCTCGGCGTTGCGCAGCAGCGCCTTGGTGGGGATGCAGCCGACGTTCAGACAGACACCGCCCCAGTACTTCTCCTCGACGACCGCGACCCGCTTGCCCAGCTGGGCGGCGCGGATGGCGGCGACGTAGCCGCCGGGGCCAGCTCCGAGTACGACGACGTCGAAGCGGTCTGACATGACTGACTCCCGAGGGTGATGAGGGTGTTCGGCACACGTACGAGGCCACAGTAGTCCGGTCGCTGCGGCCTGGCCGGGGAGGCGAGGGAGCTCACTTGTAGGATGACTGGGCAACCGGGCGAATAGAGGATTTCGATGGCACTCAGGGCGGCGGGGCGGACCTCGCTGGTGGACTCCGTGGTGGAACAGCTGCGCACACAGCTCGCCGACGGGGAGTGGGCGGTCGGCGACCGCATCCCGACCGAGCACGAGCTCGCGCAGCAGCTCGGCGTCGGCCGCAACACCGTCCGCGAGGCGATCCGGGTCCTCGTCCACGCGGGCCTCCTGGAGTCCCGCCAGGGCAACGGCACCTTCGTCAGGTCGACCGCCGACCCGTCCGCCGTGCTGCGCGGCGTCCGGCACGCGGGCGCGGCCGACGTCCTCGAACTCCGGGTCGCCCTGGAGGCCGAGGCCGCCCGGCTCGCGGCCACCCGGCGCGACACCCACGACCTGCTGCGGCTGCGGGCCGCCCTGACCGGTCTGCGCGAGGAGGGCGACCGGGACGCGGACGCGGACCTCGCCTTCCACCTCGCGATCGTCGGCGCGACCCACAACGCGGCCTTCGTCGAGGTGTACCGCTTCTTCTCCGCGCAGGTGCACGAGGTCCTGGTGGAGGCCCTCGGCGACCGGGAGATGCCCCCGGTCGACATCGACGCCCACGAGGCCCTGGTCGCGGCCGTCGAGGCCGGCGACCCGGAGACGGCGGAGCGGCAGGCCCGCGAACTGCTGCGGGTCCCGATGGAGACGGTCGCGGCACTGACGGAGCAGGACCAGTGAACTCCAGGACGCGCACGGGTACGGGGAGGGCTACGGGTACGGGTACGGGGAGGGCTACGGGTCCGGGGAGGACTACGGATACGGGCCCGGTGACGTCGCGTACGGGCTCGGGAACCGATCCGGGCTCCGGGGCGCGTACGGAAGCGGAGGCCCGCGTGCTCGTCGACGCCGAGGCCGGGGTCCGGCCGTCGGCCGAGGGGACGGCGGCCCGGCGCGCCCTGCTCGCCCACCCTGCGCTGCTCCTGGTCGGCATCGTGCTGGCCTCGCTCAACATGCGGGTCGCGCTGGCGAGCGTGGCGCCGCTGGTCGGCGAGATATCCGCCGCCTTCGGGCTCTCGTCGACCGCGAGCTCGCTCGTGACCTCCGTTCCGGTGCTCTTCCTCGGCCTGGGCGCCCTGGTGGCGCCGTGGCTCGGCCGCCGGTTCGGCGCCGAACGCGTGCTGTTCGCGGCGCTCCTGCTGCTCGGCGTCGGCATCCTCGCGCGCGTACTGCCGTCCGTGTACGCGCTGTACGGCGGCGGGATCCTCGTCGGCACCGCGATCGCCCTGCTCAACGTGCTGATGCCGGGCCTGATCAAGCGTGACTTCCCGGACCGGGCCGCCTCGATGACCTCGGTCTACACGGGCGCGATGATCGCCGGTGCCACCGTCGCCGCGGCTGCCGCGGTCCCGCTGGAGAAGGCCCTGGGCGGCGGCTGGGAGGCCTCCCTGGGCTTCTGGTCGCTGCTCGCCGCGGTCGCGGCCCTCGCCTGGCTTCCGCAGGTGCTGATCGCCCGGGGCCGCACGGGGCACGAGGTACGGGCCGTCCCGGCCGGTGGCGCCCGCCCGGTGAGCGTCTGGCGCTCGGCGCTCGCCTGGCAGGTCACCCTCTTCATGGGGCTGCAGTCGCTGTGGTCGTACGTGCTGATCGCCTGGATGCCGACGATCTTCACCGACCACGGAATGAGCCGCTCCACGGCCGGCGTGATCTTCGCCTTCAACAACCTGATCCAGGTCGCCGGCGCCTTCGTGGTGCCGCTGCTCGCCGGCCGGATGCGCAGCCAGCGCCCGCTGGTCGTGCTGGTCACGACGCTGGTCGCGGCCGGTTACGCCGGACTCATGGTGGCGCCCGTGGAGGGCGCCTGGCTCTGGTCGGCGGTCCTCGGCGTCGGCCAGGGCGGTGCCGTCGGCCTCGCCCTGACCCTGATCGTGCTGCGCTCCGGGGACGCGGTGACCGCGGCCGGGCTGTCCGGCATGGCCCAGACGGTCGGCTATCTGCTGGCCGCCGCCGGGCCGCTGGCGGCCGGCGCCCTCCACCAGGCCACCGGCTCCTGGACCCTGCCGATCTGCGTGGTCCTCGGCGTCTGCGCGGCGGCCGCGGGCGTCGGACTGCTCGCCGCCCGGGACCGTACGGTCTGAGCGCCTCCTACTCCTCGCCGGCCAGGGTCAGCTTGCGCAGCTTCTGGCTGGCGAACCAGGTCGCCACGACCGTGACCGCCACCAGGAGCGTCACCGCGGTCGTGAGGCCGACCTCGGAGGTGACCAGGCCGCTGTCGCCGGTGACCTTCTGCGCGAGGGCCAGCGCCCACTGCTGGACGCTCAGGGTCCGGGCACCCGCGATCAGGGAGCCGAAGAGGGCCTCCCACACCAGGGCGTACACCAGGCCGATGACCACGGCGTGCCTGCTGACCGTGCCGAGCAGCAGGAACAGGGCGCTGTAGGCGATGGAGGCGACGAGCGCCGCCACCGTGTACGCGACGGCCACCTGCTGGCCGTTGCCGTTGAGGATGAAGCCGGCGATCAGCGTCGGGACGGCGGAGAAGACCATCGTCACCGCGATCGCCACGATCAGCTTCGTGAAGATGATCGTGGGCCGCTTCACCGGCTTGGACAGCAGATAGACGATCGAGCCGTCGTCGATCTCGGGCCCGATCGCGCCCGTCCCGGCGATCACACCGATCAGCGGCACCATCGTGGCCAGAGCGAAGCCGCCGAGGACGTCGGCAGCGGCCTGGTCGTCCGCACCGCTGAGGACGCGAATCGCCGCCGAGATGAGCAGCAGCAGGCCGGGGAGGAGGAAGAGGATCAGCGCCCTGCGGCGGCCGAGGAGGGCCCGGTAGGTGAGCCGGGCGACTGTGGGGTTGTACATCGGATCAGGCTCCTATCAGGCCGCGACGAGGTACGAGAAGACCGATTCGAGGGACTCGTCGGAGGGCGAGACCGTCAACAGACGGATCCCGCGCTCCTTCGCGACCTTCGGCAGCAGCTCCGTGAACCGTCCGAAGTCCACCGCCTGCACGCGCAGTCCGCCCTCCGCGTGGTCGACCTCGATGCCGGCCGTCGACGGGTCGGCGATCAGCGCCGCGGCGAGGGCCCGGTCGTCGCTGGAGCGGACGAGGTAGCGGTGGGGCCGGTCCGTCATCAGCCGGCGGATCTTGCGGAAGTCACCGGAGGCCGCGTGCCGTCCGGCGACGATCACCTCGATGTGGGAGGCGAGCTGCTCGACCTCCTCCAGGATGTGCGAGGAGAAGAGCACCGTGCGCCCGTCCGCGCCCATCCGCCGCAGCAGGTCCATCAACTGCATGCGCTGGCGCGGGTCCATGCCGTTGAACGGCTCGTCGAGCAGCAGCACGGACGGCTCGTGGACGAGGGCCGAGGCCATCTTCACGCGCTGCCGCATGCCCTTGCTGTACGTGGAGATCTTGCGGTCCTGGGCGTACTCCATCTCGACGGTGGCCAGCGCCCGCTGTGCCTCCTTGGCGCCGAGGCCCTGCAACTCCGCGTTGGCCAGGACGAACTCGCGGCCGGAGAGGAAGTCGTACATCGCCTCCCGCTCGGGCACGACGCCGATCTCGCGGTAGACCGACTCGTTCCCCCAGATCGTCCGACCGTCGAGGGTGACGCCGCCGGTGGAGGGGTCGAGGAAGCCGCCCATCATGTTGATCAGGGTGGACTTCCCGGCACCGTTCGGACCGAGGAGGCCGGTGACGCCCGGTCCCACCGTCATCGTGACGTCGTTCACGGCCACGACGTTTCCGAACCAGCGGGACACGTGGTCGATGTGGAGGGTTGTCACAGCCCGACCTTTCGGTAGCGGCGCATCAGGGTGCCGTACGAGCCGGCGATCAGCGCGAGGACGACCAGCAGATAGACCACGCCGACCCCGGCGCCCGGGCCTCCGAGCTCGGGGAACATGGGCGGTGCGCCCAGGAAGGCGGTCTGCACGCCGTCGATGAGGGTGATCGGCGAGAACAGGCCGAGCCACTCGATGGCGCCCGTGTTCTCCGTGGCGTAGGCGATGCCCATGAGCGTCGAGACCGCGCCGTACGAGATGGTCAGGACGCCGATCACGGCGGCGACGCCGAAGCCGCGGCGCGGGGTGAGGGCCGCCATGACGAGGCCGATGCCGCCGAAGAGCAGCGACAGCAGCGCCACGGAGACGAGCCCCTGGCCGAACATCTTGGTCTGCTCGACGAAGTCCATCTTGGCGAGCATCGAGCCGATCCACATGATCAGCAGCGGGACGGACGTGAGGACGAAGAGCGCCGACGCCATCGCGCCGTACTTGGCGAGGACGTAGTCCGTGCGCTCGATCGGGCGGGAGAAGTACAGCGGCACGGTCCTGAACCTGAGGTCGCGGGAGACCGACTGCGGGGCCTGCGAGGCCAGGTAGATGCCGATGACGACCTGGAGGAAGATCGCGTACTGCGTGTACTCGATCGACAGCTTGGACTGCTTGGTGAAGACCGCGATCGCGACGAAGATCAGCGCAGGGACGCACATCACGCCGAAGAGCAGCATCGGCAGCACCTTGGACTTGGCGCTGCGGCCCAGGCCGTACGCGCCGCGCAGGGACTGCGAGAACAGCGACCTGCGCGCGTACGCCCGGCCGAGGCGCGGGCCGTCGTAGGACCGGTAGCCGATGTTGTGGATCTGGGTGGTCTCGGGGGCCTGGGAGCTCATCGAGCCGGCACCTCCTCCTGGTCCGTCGCCTTGAAGACCTCGGCGATGTGGTGGCGGCGCTGCTCCATGCGGACGAGGCCGAGGCCGAGGCCGGCGACGGTGTCCCGCACGAGGTCGTACGTCTCCTCGCCGGCCGCCTCCAGGAGCAGGATGTGGCCGGCGCCCGGCAGGCCGTCCTCCACGCCCGCGTGGATCGTCACGCCGGCGGCGGTGAGGGCCGCCCGGAGCGCCGTGGTGCCGTCGGGGCAGGCGTCGGAGTCGGTGACCTCGACCGCCAGCGTCGTGGTGGTCCGGGTGAAGTCGCTGGTGGAGCTGGAGCGCAGCAGCCGGCCGCCGTCGATGACGACGACGTGGTCGCAGGTGCGCTCCAGCTCGCCCAGCAGGTGGGAGGTGACGAGGACGGAGATGCCGAAGTCGGTCCAGATCCTGCGGATCAGTCCGAGCATCTCGTCCCGGCCGACCGGGTCGAGGCCGTTGGTCGGCTCGTCGAGGAGGACCAGCTTGGGGTCGTGGACGAGGGCCTGGGCCAGCTTCACCCGCTGCTTCATGCCCGTCGAGTAGCCGCCTATCGGGCGGTAGCGCTCCTCGTACAGGCCGACGTGGCGCAGGGTGTCGGCGGTCCGCTCCCGGGCGGCGGTCGCGGGCAGCCCGGACATCCGCGCCATGTGGACGACGAACTCGGTGGCCGAGACGTCCGGCGGAAGGCAGTCGTGCTCGGGCATGTACCCGACGCGCTCACGGATCTCGGGGCCGTGGGTCCGGACGTCGAGGCCCAGGACCTCCGCGGTGCCCTCCGTGGCGGGGGAGAGTCCGAGCAGGATCTTGATCATCGTGGACTTGCCGGCTCCGTTGGCACCCACCAGTCCGGTCACACCGGGCCCGATGTCCAGGGAGAGCCGGTCGAGAGCGGTCACCCGGGGGAACCGCTTGCTGAGGCTTTCGGTGGCGATCACAGTCACGCTTCGACGGTAGTGGCGTGCGCCACAGCAGTCGTCAGACCAACGGCTCGATCCTTCTCCCACTTCAGGAGTACAAGCCCGTAGGGGCGTCGCGACGAAAGTCTTTTTCCCCAGGCCGTCGGCCGGTCTTTTCCACAGGCCGTCGTCCGACCCCTTGACGCAGCCGCCGGGCATTGTCACATTCATCGGTGTCAAGTTACGAACGCGTAGCGCATCCGGGCGCTCACACGGGACGGCGGGTGGCATGGCCTCAGCAGTGACAGGCGAACTCTCCGCGGAGCTGCGGGGGTTCAGGGAAGTACAGCGGCTCTCCTACGAGTGCGCGGAAGCCGTCGCGGCCCAGCTCAAGCCGGGCGTGACCGAGCGCGAGGCCGCCCGGATGCAGCGGGAGTGGCTCCACGAGCGGGGCGTGCGGGACTGGTTCCACCGGCCCTTCGCCTGGTTCGGCGACCGCACGGCCTTCGTGGACTTCAGGATCCCCCTGCAGTTCTTCCCCACGAACCGGCGCCTGGAGGCGGGGATGCCGTTCATCCTCGACATGGCGCCGGTCTACAAGGGGTACACGGCCGACATCGGCTACAGCGGCTGCCTGGGCCTCGACCCCCTGCACGACAAGTTGCTCGCCGACCTGGAGGCCCACCGCGAGCTGATCCTGCGCGAGGTGCGCGAGCGCCGCACGCTGCGCGAGATATACGAGGACGTGGACCGGCTCATGGTCCGCCAGGGGTACGCGAACCGGCACCGGGCCTACCCCTTCGGCGTCATCGCCCACAAGATCGACCGGGTGAAGGAGCGCCGCTGGGCGCCGACGCTCTTCGGCTTCGGCACCCAGTCGCTCAAGGGGCTCGCGAGCGACGCCCTGCACGGCCACCGGGACGGCTGGTCCCCGCTCTGGTCGCCGTACAAGTTCTCCGACCACCCGCCCATGCCCGGGCTGTGGGCGGTCGAGCCGCACCTCGGATTCCGGGGGACGGGCGCGAAGTTCGAGGAGATCCTGGTCGTCACCGACTCCCGGGACCCCGAGCAGAGTGCTTTCTGGCTGGACGACGATCTGCCGCACGTGCGGCGCTGGAACGAGGGGGCGGTCTGATGGCGGGGCTGAACGGGGCGCGGGAGCGCTGGGTCCGGACGGGCGGGATCGAGCTGTGCGTCGCCGAGCTCGGCGGCACGGACCGGCCGACCGTCCTGCTCGTGCACGGGTACCCGGACTCCAAGGAGGTGTGGTCGGAGGTCGCGGTCCGGCTGGCCGAGGAGTTCCACGTGGTGCTGTACGACGTCCGGGGCCACGGCCGGTCGACGGCGCCGGTCCCGCTGCGCGGCGGCTTCACGCTGGAGAAGCTGACGGACGACTTCCTCGCGGTCGCCGACGCCGTCAGCCCGGACCGGCCGGTCCACCTCGTCGGCCACGACTGGGGCTCGGTGCAGTCCTGGGAGTTCGCCACCGTCTCGCGCACGGAGGGCCGGATCGCCTCCTTCACCTCGATGTCGGGGCCCTCGCTCGACCACTTCGGGCACTGGATCAAGCAGCGGATGACCCGGCCCACCCCGCGCCGGGTCGGCCAGCTCCTCGGCCAGGGCGCCAAGTCCTGGTACGTGTACATGCTGCACACGCCCGTGCTGCCGGAGCTCGCCTGGCGCGGCCCGCTCGGCAAGCGCTGGCCGAAGGTCCTGGAGCGGCTGGAGAAGGTCCCCGCCGGCGACTACCCGACGTCCTCCCTGCCGAACGACGCGGCGCACGGCGCCTGGCTCTACCGGGACAACGTCCGGGCCCGCCTCGGCAGGCCGCGCCCCGACGCGTACGCGCACGCGCCCGTGCAGCTGATCACTCCGACCGGGGACGCGTTCCTCTCCGAGCGGCTCTACGACGACCTGGGCACCTGGGTGCCGGACCTGACCCGGCGCACTTTGCCGGCCAAGCACTGGGTGCCGCGCACCCGGCCGGACCAGCTGTCCGCCTGGATCGCCGAGTTCGTCCGGGCCAACGAGGACGCGGCGACCAGGGCGCCCGGTCTTCGGCGGCCCGTCGCGTCGACGGCGGGGAAGAGCGGCGTGAAGCCGGAGTACGCGGAGCGGTTCGGCGGCCAGCTCGTCCTGGTCACGGGTGCGGCCAGCGGCATCGGCCGGGCCACCGCCTTCGCGTTCGCGGAGGCCGGTGCCCGGGTGGTGGCCGTGGACCGGGACGCCGAGGGGGCGGCCCGGACGGCCGAGATGGCACGCCTGATCGGTGCCCCGGAGGCCTGGGGCGAGACGGTCGACGTCGCCGACGAGCAGGCGATGGAGAAGCTGGCCGCGAAGGTGGCGGCCGAGTACGGCGTCGTCGACGTCCTGGTCAACAACGCGGGCATCGGGCTCACCGGTTCCTTCTTCGAGACCTCGGGCGAGGAGTGGAAGCGGGTCCTGGACGTCAACCTGTGGGGCGTCATCCACGGCTGCCGCTTCTTCGGCGCGCAGATGACCGCGCGCGGTCAGGGCGGCCACATCGTCAACACCGCCTCGGCGGCGGCCTTCCAGCCCTCCCGGGCGCTGCCCGCGTACAGCACGTCGAAGGCGGCGGTGCTGATGCTCAGCGAGTGCCTGCGCGCCGAACTGGCCGACCAGGGCATCGGGGTGTCCGCGATATGCCCCGGCATCGTCAACACCAACATCACGGCGACCGCGCGGTTCGCCGGGGTCACGGACGCGGCGGAGGAGAAGCGGCGGCAGCAGAAGGCCTCCCGGCTGTACGGCCTGCGGAACTATCCGCCGGAGAAGGTCGCGGACGCGATCCTGGGGGCGGTCCTGCACGACCGGGCCGTCGTCCCGGTGACCCCCGAGGCCCGGGGCGCCCACTTCCTGTCCCGGCTCAGCCCGGGAGCCCTGCGGGCCCTGGCCCGCTGGCAGCCGCCGGCGTGACCGACGGGGCCGGACCTGGGCCGGTGGTCACGCCGGCGTGACCGGAAGATCCTGGTCCGGGCCGGTGGCGGCCGTCGGCGGGACCGGCAGGGCCTGCTCCGGGCCGGTGGTCGCGCCGGCGTGACCGCCAGGGACCGGTCCCGGGCCGGCGGTCGTACGATCCCTCCCAGGAGGGGCCCCGCGGCGACGGGGTGGAGGACGCGGGTGGTGGGAGCGGGTTTGTCCGAGCAGTCAGCACAGCCGGAGTACCGGATCGAGGATCTCGCCCATCACAGCGGGGCCACGGTCCGGACGATCCGCGCCTACCAGGACCGTGGTCTGCTGCCCCGCCCGGAGCGGCGGGGCAGGTCGAACGTGTACGGGGACGCGCACCTCGCACGGCTCCGGCAGATCGCCGACCTCCTCGACCGGGGCTACACCCTGGCCTCGATCAAGGAGCTCTTGGAGGCCTGGGACACCGGGCGGGGGCTCGGCGGTGTCCTTGGGCTGGTCGCGGAGGTCCACGGGCCGTGGACGGACGAGGAGGCGGACCGGATCTCCCGCGCGGAGCTGGACGCCCGCTTCGGGGGCACGCCGGACGAGGAGGCCATCCGGGAGGCGGTCGAGCTCGGCGTACTGGAGCGGCTGCCGGGACGGGAGGGTGAGGAGTACCTCGTACCGAGCCCGCAGGAGCTGGCGGTGGCGGCCGAGTTGTACGCGGCGGGCGTGCCCTTGGCGGCGATCACCGGTCATCTGAGGGAACTTCGCGATCAGGTCGAGCACATCGCGTCCCGTTTCCTGGAGTTCACGACCGAGCACGTCTTCGCGCGCTACCTGGAGCACCGGCCGCCGACGGACGCGGACGCGACCGAGGCGGCGACGATGGTGCGGCGCCTCCGGCCGCTCGCCCAGCAGACCGTGGACGCCGAACTGGCGCGGGCCATGCGCTTGTTCGCCACCCGCCATCTCCAGATCCACCTGTCGCCGGATCCGCCCCGGGTGAGGGACGACCAGCCGCGCGCGGTGTCGCTCCCGGCCGGGACGATACGGGCCGTGCAGAGCCTGGTCGGCACGGAGGGCGTCGAGGCCTTCATCGCGGCGGCCACGGAACGAGAGGTCAACAAAAGGACATTGGACGCACTTGCCGCAAGGCGGCACAAAGTCGAGGAAACTGAATAAATGCCTTGACCTGGCAGCCCCGTTGTCCACAGAATCTCAAACTCGCTTGTGGATAACTCCACTTGCTTGTGGATCAAACCTGAACGGGGAAGAAATCGAGATGGATGAACGACGCACCGTGAAGGTGTCGAAGTACCTCTCCAAGCATCTGCGCCACCAGCCCGAGCGCATCGGGCTCGTCCTCGACGCGCACGGCTGGACCGAGATCGACGCCCTGCTCCGGGCCGCCGCGGAGCACGGCTTCCCCTTCACCCGCGAAGAGCTGGACCACGTCGTCGCGACCAACGACAAGAAGCGCTTCGCCATCGAGGGCACCCGCATCCGGGCGAGCCAGGGCCACACCGTCGCGGTCGACCTCGACCTGCCGGTCGCGGAACCGCCCGCGTACCTCTACCACGGCACGGTCGCGAACCGGATCCCCGCGATCCGGGCGGAAGGGCTGCGGCCCATGGCCCGCCACCACGTCCACCTCTCCCCCGACCGGGAGACGGCGACCCGGGTCGGCGCGCGGCGGGGGCGGCCCGTCGTGCTGAGCGTCGACGCCGGTGCCATGCGGCGGGCCGGACACGTCTTCCGCGTCAGCGCCAACGGGGTCTGGCTGACCGACGCCGTCCCGCCCGAATTCCTCCGCTTCCCCTCCTGAGCCCCCGCCCGAATTCCTCCGCTTCCCCTCCTGAGCCCCCGCCCGAGGTCCGTGCGGCATGATCGCTGCCATGGCTCACCCGCATCTGCCCACCACCGAAGCCGCCGTCACCGCGATCCGTGAGATCGCCCGGGAGTTCCACCTGGAGATGACGGTGACCGACGACATCGGCGCGGACCAGACCTCCCGGCGCACCTCCTCCGGGGCGTTCGCCGTCCTCGACCCGGACGGATCGCTGCCGCACGAGGCCTACGTCGAACTGGGCGGCTCCCCCTCGGTCACCGTCCAGGTCTTCCCCGAGGACGACGCCAGGATCACCGTGGACGGGATCGAGTTCGCGGACGTGCCCCGCGACGCCGTCCCCGCCTTCCTGCGCTCCGTCCACAGCGGCCTCGCCCATGTGAAGGGCCGGTTCTTCCCGCCCGGCTGGTGGCTGGTCGTCCCGGTCCCCGGCGACGAGACGTACAAGGAACTGGTCCCCGGCGCCTCGCTCACCCCCTGGATGAACAGCAGGGTCCGCTGATTCCCCTGCCCCGGACCCGTCGCGCAGGTCAGCGGCTACTCTGACCCACCGCATCCGACATGGTGAGAGGAATTCCAAGTGGTGGCTCCGACTGCGCTGAACTCGGTGATCGACGGCAAGGAGGTCCCCGGCGGCGGTGACACCTACGCCTCCCTCAACCCCGCGCGCCAGAGCGATGTCGTCGCCGAGGTCCGGCTGGCCGACTCGGCGACGTTCCAGGACGCCTGCGCGGCGGCGCGGCAGGCCCAGCGCGAGTGGGCGCGGGTACCGGCCCCCGTGCGCGGTCAGGTCGTGGGGGCCTTCGGGCGTCTCGTACAGGCCAACAAGGAGAGCCTGGCGCGCCTCGTCACCCGCGAGGTGGGCAAGACGTACGCCGAGGCGCTGGGCGAGGTCCAGGAGATCATCGACACCTGCGACTTCTTCCTCGGCGAGGGCCGCCGCCTGTACGGGCAGACGGTCCCCTCCGAGATGTCCGACAAGCAGCTGTTCACCTTCCGGATGCCGGTCGGCGTGTCCGTCATCGTGACGGCGGGCAACTTCCCGGTGGCGGTGCCGTCCTGGTACATCGCCCCGGCGCTGCTCTGCGGCAACGCGGTGGTGTGGAAGCCCGCCGAGTACGCGGCGGCGACCGCGCGCGCCCTCGCCGAGCTCGCCTGGCGGGCCGGCGTGCCGGCCGGCGTCCTGAACCTGGTCTACGCGGACGGCGAGACGACCTTCGAGGGCCTGGACGCCGCGCTGGGCCGCGGCCTGGTGGACAAGGTCGGCTTCACGGGCTCGACGCTGGTCGGCCGGCGGATCGGCGAGCTGTGCGGCCGCCACCTCCAGACCCCGTGCCTGGAGCTGGGCGGCAAGAACCCGATGGTCCTCGCGCCCGACGCGGACCTGGACCTGGCCGTGCAGGCCGCGCTGTTCTCCGGCTACGGCACGGCGGGCCAGCGCTGCACCTCGCTGGGCACGGTCATCGCGCACGAGGACGTGCACGACGAGTTCGTCCGCAAGTTCGACGAGGCGGTGCGGGCCGCGGCGGTGGGCGAGCCGTCCGAGGGCGTCGTCTACGGCCCGCTGCTCGACGAGAAGTTCGCGCGCTCCTACGAGGAGGCGCTGAGCTGGATCGAGGAGCACCACACGGTGCTCGGTTCGAGCGCGGTCGGCAGGATCACCGCCGAGTCGCCCCGTGAGGGCTTCGTCGGCGACCCCTCCGACGGCCTGTACTACCACCCGGTGCTCGTGGACGGGGTCCGCCCGACGGACCGGATCTTCCTGGAGGAGACCTTCGGGCCGGTCGTCGGCGTGACCACGTACCGGACGCTCGACGAGGCGATCGAGCTCGCCAACACTCCGGGCTACGGCCTCTCCGCCGCCGTCTGGACGAGCGACCCGGCCACCGTGTTCCGCTTCCGGCAGGGCATCGGCGCGGGCATGGTCAGCGTGAACAACTCCACCTCGGGCGCCGAGGCCCACCTCCCGTTCGGCGGCAACGGGAAGTCCGGCAACGGCAGCCGTCAGTCCGGCGTCTGGGTCCTCGACCAGTTCACCCGCTGGCAGTCGATGAACTGGGACTTCTCCGGTTCGCTGCAGAAGGCCCAGATGGACGTGACGACCGTCGAGGCCGACCTCGACTACCGCCTGCCGGCCGACTGGACCGAGGGCGTCTGACACGAGGCCGCCTGACACCAGGGCGCCTGACACGGCGAACGGGGCCGGGGCGGTGTTTCACGTGAAACACCGCCCCGGCCCCGCGCTTCTGGTGGCCCCTCAGGACTTGTACGTGTGCGTGACGACCGTCCTCGCGTGGCCCACCGTCCAGTCCGGCAGCGCCGCCAGGACCCGTTCGGCGTCCTCTCCGGTCTTCAGGAAGACCTGGTCGACCTGGATCTCGACGGGACCCGAGCGGTCGACGGTCAGCGTGTGGCCGTCGAAGCGGCCGACGACGTCGACCACCGCCTCCTCGCTCTCGAAGGGCCGACCGCCGATGGAGAGGCCGGGGCCCGTCACCGTGATCCTGACCAGCTCCGCGCGGTTCGCGCCGAGCGTGATCCGGACGGGCGCGGTCGCACCGGCGGTGTCGACGGAGACCTTCCCCTCCCGTACGGACACCTTCCGCGCGGCGAGCCCGCCGTCGCGGACCCCCAGACCCGTGTCGCGGGCGATCCGGTCGACGACACCGAGGCTCTCGGGCGTAAAGAAGTCGCGGCCTTCGAGCACGATCCGCGGGGCCTTGCCGTCGGTCTGCTCCTGGAACGCGCTGACCAGCTTGGGGTGCGCACTGTCGTACGGCTGGACGAGCCCGACGACCAGGAGCCCGCAGGCGGTGTACGCGAGGACGGCGAGGCCGGACCGGCGCGGCGGGCGGCCGGCGTGGGCGGCGAACGGCGCGAGGACCAGCGCCAGCGGGACGGCGACCAGGACGCCCGCCACGGCGAGGGCCGCGTCCATGGGAAGGGCGGTGGGCAGCCGGCCCATCATCGGGACGGCCAGCTCGAACAGGTTCCGGGTGAACTGGGCGATCAGCACGAACGACACGAACGCGCTCACGAGCAGCGGCACCGCCCGCGAACGGCCCGGAAGCACCAGGTAGCCGCCGATGGACAGGACGGACAGGGCGGAGCCGATCCACAGCAGATAGCCGGGTCCGACGCCGAGCCAGGCGGTGAGCACTCCGAGCACTCCGACCGCCCAGGCGTTGCCGAGCAGGGCGGTACGGGCGTCCGGCCGCCCGGCGCCGTCCGGGGCGCGGCGCCGGCGCCGGCGCTCCAGGAGCAGCTGCGGGGCGAGCGCCCCGAGGACGGTGAGGGGCAGCGGCACCAGGTACATCAGCCAGGGGTGCGCGTACCAGGCGTGCGGACCGATCAGGGACTGGGCGGCGCCCACCAGCACGCCCGTGAGCACGGCCGCCGGGAGGCCGAGGAGCGCGGCCCCGGCGGTGGCCGCCACCCGGCCGGGACGGAGGTCCCAGACCCGGCAGGCCCGCCAGGTCAGCGCGGCCAGCGCGAGGAGCAGGGCGAGGGTGCCGGCCTTCACGAGCAGCGGGTCCAGGGTCACCCACCAGCGCGAGAGCACGTCGAAGTAGTACGGGGCGGGCTTCCGGCCGGCCGGGTCGGCGGTCCCTGTGACGTCGGAGGCGAACCGGACGGTCAGGTCGGTGACCGCCTGCGCCGAACCGTCCCCGATCGCGGCGACCCGGTCGTTGGGCGTGTGGTACTGGTAGCCGTCCTCGAAGAGGGCGTAGTCGAGGCCCGACCAGCCCTGGGCGCGCCACACCCGGCTGTCGGTGTCGGAGTTGATGAGGCCCGCCTGGAACAGCCACTGGCCGAGGACCGAGCCGTACGGCCGCGCGGTGTCGCCCGCGAGCTCGATCAGCCGGCCGTCGTCCTCGCCCGCCTGGAACAGGATGGGCAGTCCGCCCGAGCCGACGGCCTCCAGGTTCAGGAACCAGCGGACGTCCTTCGCCCACGGGTGCCCGGTGAAGGCGTCGGCGCCGGTGAGGCCGACCTCCTCGCCGCCGTTGAAGAGGTAGACGACCGTGCGGTGGTGGTCCGCGCCGGCCAGCTGCCGGGCGGCCTGGAGCACCGCGCCGACGTTGATGCCGTCGTCGGCGGAGCCGGGACCCTCCATCGCCGAGTCGACGTGGACGTTCACCAGGAGGGCGTCCTTGCTGTCGCCGGGCTGGCGGGCGATCACGTTCTCGACGGCGTAGTCGACGGCACGGTCGTGGAAGCGGTACGAGCCGGTGGCGTGTTGCCGCTCCACCTCCAGGCCCGGAATCGCCTGCAGCTCGCGGGAGACGAGGTCGAGCCCCTCCGCGAGCCGCGGGCTCGCGGCGACGTGCGTGCCGAGGTCCTCGAGACGCTGGGCCGTGGCCAGCGCGCCCCGGCCCGCCTCCCCGTCGGGTGCCGGACGGGTCGCCCCGTACGCCAGCGAGAAGGAGACGGCCAGGAGCAGCACCAGGACCGCCCAGGTCCCGGCGAACCGCCTCGCGCCGGACGGAACACCGGGCCGACCGCCGGACGGACCGCCGGACGGAGCTCCGGACCGACCGTCGAACCGACCGCCGAATCGACCGCCGAATCGGCCTCCGGTCCCGGCGCCGGGACCGGAGGACCCGAGGTCCTCCGCCGGCGGCGCGTCGGCCGTGTTCGGCCGGGACTTCAGCATGCTCACCGCAGAGCCCTTTCCTCGGTCATTCCCCGGGCTGCGGCAGCTGCCGCAGTTCCCGCCACCACGTGCGCAGTTCGCGTACGACCGTCTCCTCGCGCTCAAGCGTGAGCGCGTGCGCCGCGTCCGGGACGCGGACGAGCGAGGCCTGCGGGACGGCGCGCTCGATCTCCTCGGCCGTGGCCCGCATGCCGAGCGTGTCGGCGTCGCCGACGAGCACCCGGACCGGCACGTCGAGCTTCGCAAGACGGTCGGCCGCGGGCTCGGGCCGCGTGAAGTCCGGAGTGTCCTTCTGCTGCGTGTAGTTGAGCCGCAGCATCTCGGCGACCGCCTCGCGCACGGACGCCCGCTCGGGCGCCGGCTCACGGCCGGGGCCGTCGACGAAGAGCCGCACCTCGAGTGCGATCAGCTCCTCGACCGTCCGGGGGACGTCGGCCGCCTCGGCGGTGTCCCAGGCCTCCTCGGCCGCCCCGACGGCTTCGAGCAGCGGGCGCTCCTCGTCCGCGACCGGGGAGTCGAAGCCCGAGACGTCGGGCGCGAGCAGGAAGAGACCGCGCACCCGCTCGGGGTGCGCAAGGGCGAAGTCGATCGCGAGGCGCGCGCCGCGCGACTCGGCCACCAGCACGGCGGACTCGAGACCGTAGGCGTCGAGGACGCTCCCGAGGTCGGCGAGGTCGGAGAACTCGCCGTCCAGCGTCGTCGTCGACCGGCCGAAGCAGCGGCAGTCGTAGGCGACGGAGAACATCTCGTCGCTCAGCGCCTCCATCAGCGGGTGCCACATCTGCCCGTGGGCGATGCCGGAGTGGACCAGGACGGCGGCGGGGCCGGCCGGGGCGCCGCTGCTCACGGCGTGCAGGGTGCCGCCGGGGACGGTGAGGGTGCGCGTTTCCATGTTCATCCTTCGATTGACTGCAGGGGGCGGGTGCCGGATCGCTGATGACAGCCGACCACGAACGCGGCGACTTCTTCCACGTGGTGCAGGAGGAACATGTGACCGCCCTCCCACATCCGGGTCGGGCAGTCGCCCTGCCCGTGCGCCGCCCAGGCCGTGAGGCCCTCGACGGGCACGCCGGGGTCGTCGGTGCCCCCGATCGCGAACACCCGGGCGGAGAGCTCCGGGCCCTCCGCGTACCGGTAGCCCATCGCCATCCGGTAGTCGGCGCGCAGGCCCGGCATGACGAGTTCGAGGAGGTCGGGCTGGGTGAAGAACTCCGGGGGCGTCACCCCGTGCGAGCGGAGGCTGGCGAGGATCTCGGCGTCCGTGGGCACCGGACTGGGCGGCAGCACCTTCGGCGCCACCATCCCGGACGCGATCAGGCAGTCGACCGGGAGCGAACGCTCCTGGAGCAGACGGGCCAGTTCGAACGCGACCAGCGAGCCGAAGCTGTGCCCGAACAGGGTGGTCGGCCGCCGGTCCGCGCCGAGCTCGTCGGCCAGGGTGCGGACGAGCAGCCCCATGTCCTCCAGGGGCTCTTCGAGCATCCGGTGTTCGCGTGCGGGCAGATGGGGTGCCCACAACTCCACCTCGGGGGGAAGCCATCCGGTCCAGCTCTCGTAGACCGTGCCGTTGCCGCCCGCGTAGGGCAGGCACACGATCCGGCTGGTTCCTTCACCGGCGCTGAGCCGTCGGAGCAAGGTCATGGCGGACGATCAGCTCCGCGCGCAGCGCGGACGCATGTCGGTCCACACGGTCTCGATGCGGTCGAGGCACTCCTCCTTGCTGGCGGCCGGCCCGTCGGCCTCCCAGCCGGCGGGCAGCTCGCGGTCGCTCCGCCAGATCGAGTACTGCTCCTCGTCGTTGACCACGACGACGTAGTCGGGCTCTGCGGTGGTCACGCTCATGGGGTCACCTCTTCGGGTGTCGGAAGTACGGATGTCGGTTGTGCGGGCGCCGGTTGTGCGGGCGTCGGTTGTACGGGGGTGGGTGCGGCGGCGGACGGCGCGGCCGCCGCGGAGAGCCGGCGGCCGTAACCGGCGAAGGCGAGGCTGATCGCGAGGGAGGAGACCGCGATCACGGCCAGGGTCACGGAGCCGGAGGTCGCCTCCAGGGCGATGCCGGCCGCCAGGACGGACAGGGGTTTCAGGCTGAACGCGGCGACCTGCGCGGTCGTCGTCACCCGGCCGAGGAGCTCGTCCGGGGTGAGCCTCGCCCGCAGCGTGCTGTAGACGATCGCGGAGAGCGACTCCCCGCCGCCCGCGAGCAGGACGACGCCGAGGGCCAGCGGCAGCGACGCGGTGCCGCTCAGGACGAGCAGCGCGACGCTCCCGAGGACCGTGCCGGCGCACATGACCGCCACGGTGGCCGTCCTGATCCGCCCGGCGAGCACGGCGCCGGCGATCGCCCCGACCGCGTAGACCGCGATGATCGCCCCGAGGACGCCGGGCGACCAGCCGAGGTCCTCACGGATGAAGTACGTGGCGCAGATGACGACCGGCGAGGTGAAGAAGGTGACCGCCGCCCAGTAGAGCAGCGCCGCCCGCAGCAGCCGGTGCCCGGCGATGAACCGGAAGCCCTCCAGGACCTGCCGGCGCATCGGCGCGGGCGCCTGCTCCCGCGCGGTCTGCATCGGGCGGCGGATCAGCATCAGGGAGACCGCCGACACCGCGAAGGTCAGCGCGTCGACCCCCAGGGTGCCGGCCCCGCCGATGCCCGTCACCAGGACACCGGCGAGCGCGGGACCGGCGATGTAGCCGAGCGCGTTGCCGATCGACAGGAGCGAGTTGGCCTCGCCGAGCCGGTCGCGGCCGACCAGCGAGGGCACGCAGGACAGGCAGGCCGCCTCGAAGACGGCGTACAGCACACCGACCGGCACGGCCACCGCGTACAGCACCGGAAGCACCGGCAGACCCAGCCAGGCGGCCAGCGGCACCGCGCCGACGAGCAGCGCGCGCCCCACATCCGACCAGAGCATCATCCGACGCCGGTCGAGGCGGTCGGCCCAGGCGCCCGCGGGGACGCCGAGCAGCATCATGGGCAGCGCCGACAGCATGGCGATCAGGCCCATGTGCAGTCCGGAGCCGGTGAGGGCCAGGACGAGGAGCGGCAGGGCGGTCTTGCTCAGCGCGTCGCCGAGTGCCGAGGCGCCCTGGCCGCCGGCGAACAGCAGGAAGTCGCGGTCCCGCAGCAGGTTGTGGCCCGCGGGGGTGGCCGTGCTCGCAGGTGTGCTCACGGTCAGGCCCAGTCGTCCCAGTCCTTGGCGCCGGTCACGTTGCGCAGACCGCCCTGGGACTTGAAGTACATCTGCGCCAGGTAGCGCTCGGGGATGCAGGTCAGCCAGCCCAGCGCGTTGTCCTCGCCGACGATCTGGTGGCTGTACGAGATCGAGGTGTCCATGGCCTCGATCGCGTGCCAGTAGCCGCTGGGGACGTACAGCGTCTCGCCCGGGTGCAGGACGGTCTCCTCCACGACCACGTCCTTGAAGCGCGGGTGGCGCGTCAGGTCGGGGCGGCGGTAGTCGACCTGCGCCATGCCGAACTGGCGGCGGAACGGGCGCGGGTACAGCTTGGCGTGCTGGTCCGGGGAGACGAAGTAGCAGCGCTTGCGGCCGACGACCTGGCTCAGGTAGGCCGCGGTCTGCATGCCGTCGCTGTGGAACGGGGTGACGGTGCCCTTGCTGCCGACGAACATCACGGACGCGACCCGGGAGGACACGGTGGAGCGCGAGGCCGGCTTGCCGCTGCCGCGGTTGAGGAAGAGCTTGGCGAGGTACAGGCCGAGCAGCTTGGCCGGGTTGACCGTGCCGGCCGGCAGCTTCGCCTTGAAACGGATGTCGGCCCAGTTCGGCGCCAGGTCGGGGAGGTCGTAGTCCTCTTCGAGGCCCGGGTAGTGCTCGACCATCCGGTGGACCGGGTAGGCGCGCAGGTAGTAGGCGCGGCCCTCGTCGGTGTTCTTCTCGATCTCGTCGAGGAGCGCGGACAGCTTCATCCCGCGGAAGCCGCCGACGTTGCCGAGGATCAGCTCCTTGTCGAGCCGCTGGAGGTTGGCGTGGATGTCCAGGTCGCCGAAGTGCTCGCGGAAGTAGTCCAGGCTCCAGCGCTCCATGGCCGGCCAGTCGTCCATCAGGCCGGTGACGATGGCGGGCTTGCGCTTGTAGACGTACTCGCGCTTGAACATCTCGGGGTCGGGGTTGTGGAGCCGGTCGATCGCGTCGACCTTGACCGTGGCCTCGGGGAAGATCGTGCCGGCGACGGTCGTGTCCTGCTCGGCCTGGTGGATGGTCATCGTGGGTCCTGTTCGTAAGTCTGTGGGGTGACGGATGGGGGGACTGCGGGCCGCGTCAGTGGGAGAGCGCCGTCAGCAGGCCCTCGTGGATCAGCTCGCAGCCGTACCGGAGCACGTCGAGCTCCATGGTCAGAGCGGGCAGCAGCTTGAGGACCGCCTTGTCGCGGCCGGTGGACTCGACGATCAGGCCGCGCTCGAAGCACCAGGCGACGACCTCGTCGGCGGCCCGGCGGCCGCCGGCGTGCGTCAGGTCGATGCCGATCGCGTGGCCCTCGCTGCGGATCTCGACGCCGGGCAGCGGGTGGCCCTCCCAGAAGGAGCGGAGCAGTTCGGCGCCGTTCCGGGCCTGGTCCAGGAAGGCCTCGCTCTGCCAGAGGTCGAGGGCGGCGCAGGCGGCGACGAACGCCAGCTGGTTGCCGCGGAAGGTGCCCGGGTGGTCACCGGCCTGCCAGGAGTCGAGGCCCTCGCGGATGAGGAGGATCGACATCGGCAGGCCCAGGCCGCCGATCGACTTCGAGACGGTGATGAGGTCGGGGACGACCCCGGCCTGCTCGAAGGAGAAGAAGCCGCCGGTGCGGCCGCAGCCGGCCTGGATCTCGTCGGCGATCAGCACGATGCCGTACCGGTCGCAGAGGTCGCGCAGGCGGCGCAGGTCCTCGTCGGGGATGCGATAGACGCCGCCCTCCATCTGGACGACTTCGAGGATCACCGCGGCGGGCACGTCGACGCCGGACAGGTCGTCGCTCAGGAACTGCTCGAGGAGGTCGAGGGTCGGGAAGTGGCCGCGCGGTCCGACCGGGAACGGCAGGTGGGTGACCTCGCCGAGGGCCGTACCGGCCACCTTGCGCAGCGAGTTGTCCGCCGTCGCCGCGAGGCTGCCGCGGCTGACGCCGTGGTACGCGCCGGAGAAGGCGATCACCTGGGAGCGGCCGGTGTGCTTGCGGGCCAGCTTCAGCGCGGCCTCGACGGCGTCGGTGCCGGTGGAGCCGCAGAACTGGACGCGGTGGTGCAGTCCGCGCGGCTCCAGGATCTCCCGGCCGAAGCGCTCCAGGAACTCGCGCTTGGCCGCCGTGTGGAAGTCCAGGGCGTGCAGCAGCCCGTCGCCCTGGAGGTAGGCGAGGACCTGACGCTTGATGTGGTCGTGGTTGTGACCGTAGTTGAGGGCGCCGGCGCCGGAGAAGAAGTCGACGTACTCCGTGCCGTCCTCGGCGACCAGCGTGGTGCCGTGCGCCGAGGCGAGCAGCGTGGGGAACGCCCGGCAGTACGACCGGACGGCGGACTCCCGGGTCTCGAACACCTCGGTGGAAGGGGTGAGAGCGGAAGGGACGAGGGGGGAAGCGACGCGTTCTGCCATGACCGTCATCGGGGGTCTCCAATCGGGTGGGGGGCGAGCGGGAGCACCTGGCCGACGGTGGCGGCAGGTGTACGGGCGACGGAGGCGAGCAGCGCGAGGTAGTCGTCGAGCAGCTGCCGGGCGTCGGTGTCGGCGACGCGGTCGCCGTAGTACGAGAGGGCGATGCGGGGTTCGGCGTCGTCGGTGACGTCGAGGCGGAGCGAGAACTCGGTCTGGTTGCGGGTGCCGTCGCTCTCGGCGCCCTCGTGGACGCTCGCGGCCTGCTGGGCGCGCAGCGCCGAGGAGACCGGGTAGTTGGCGACGACGACGACCGAGTCGAACAGCGGTCCTTCGCCGGCCCCCATCCGCTGGAGCGTGCCGGTGGGGACCGAGGTGTGCTCGGCGCCCTCGACGCGGGCCAGCTGGAAGCGGTCGAACAGGGCGGTCAGGCTCTCGTCCCGGTCGACCTCCACCCGTACGGGCAGAGCGGCGATGAACAGGCCGACCGCGCGCTCCAGGCCGTCGACGGCCCGGTCGCGGCCCGCCGAGACCACGCCGACCGTGACGTCGGCGCGCTCCAGGCGCGAGGCCGCGAGGAGCGACCAGCCGGCGCAGGCCAGGGTGGAGAAGGTGTGCCCGTGCTCGGCGGCCCGTTCGCGCAGCGCCTGGGCGACCGCCGGGTCGAGCCGGCCGGCCACCCGGGCGAAGCGGGACGGGCCGAGGAGGCCCGGCTCCGCCGCCAGCCGGGACGGGAGGGCCCCGGCCAGCTGGTTCCGCCAGAAGGCGGTGTCCGCCTCCGGGTCGGTGTGCTCGGCGTCGAGCTCGGGGACCGGCGGGAGGCCGGCGTCCCGTCCTTCGAGGGCGGCGACGTAGAGCGCGAGGAGTTCGTCGAGCAGCACCAGGTTCGACCAGCCGTCGGCCAGCAGATAGCTCTGGATCTGGCCCAGCCACCAGGTGTGCCGGCCGCGCACCAGCCACACCCGCCACAGGGGCGGCTCGGAGACGTCGAAGGGCGTGGCCCGCTCGGCCTCCAGGAGGGCGATCAGCTCGTCGGCGACCGCGTCCGGCTCGTGGTCGCTCCAGTCGAGGACCTCGATCACCGGGGCGAGCTCGTCGGCGACGACCGGGGTCCAGGCGCCGTCGCCGTCGCGCCGGAAGCCGGTGCGCAGGGCGGGGTGGCGGTCGCCGAGCGCCTGCCAGGCGGCCCGGAAGCCGTCCGGGTCGATCTCGAAGGGCAGCTCGGTGGTGGACTGCATCTGGTACAGGCCCGGCACCCAGTCGCTCTCCAGGACGTCCAGCATGTGCTGCTGGCTCGGTGTCACCGAAGGCCCTTCACCACCGGTCCCGGCGGGCCCGGCGGCCGGGGCGGCCTCCCGCTCGTCGACGGCCTTCGCGAGCGACTCGATCGTCTGGTGGGCGAAGACCATGCGCGGGGTCATCTCCAGGCCCGCGCGGCGGGCCGCGCTGACCATGCGGATGACGGCGATGGAGTTGCCGCCCAGGGTGAAGAAGCCGACGTCGACCGGGACGTCGTCGCGGCCGAGCGCCTCGCGCCACAGCTCCACCAGGGCCCGCTCGGTGTCGGTGCCCGCGGCCCGCCCGGTGACGGCGGCGACCGTGGGCGCCGGCAGCTCGCGGCGGTTGACCTTGCCGTTGTGGGTCAGCGGGAAGGCGTCCATGCGGACGAAGGAGGCGGGCACCATGTGCTGGGGAAGCCGCGCCGCCAACTGCCGCTTGAGCTCGGCGTCCTCGGGGATCTCCCCGCCGGGGGGCGCCACCAGGTAGGCGACGAGCGTCTTCGCGCCGTCGCGCGGGCCGTGCGCCGCGACCAGGCAGGAACCGCCGCCGATCACCTCCCGCAGGGCCGCCTCGATCTCACCGGTCTCCACCCGGTAGCCGTTGATCTTGATCTGGAAGTCGATGCGCCCGAGCAGCTCCAGGTTGCCGTCCGGCATCCAGCGAGCCCGGTCGCCCGTGCGGTACATCCGCGCCCCGGGCAGCGGGCTGAACGGGTCCGGCAGGAACTTCTCGCCGGTCAGCCGGGCCCGGTTGTGGTAGCCCCAGCCGACCCCGACACCGCCGAGGTACAGCTCGCCGGGGACGCCGACGGGCAGCGGGGACAGCGAGGCGTCGAGGACGTACGAGGTCTGGTTCGCCATCGGGGCGCCGTACGGGATGCTGCGCTGCTCCGGCAGGACCTCGCCGATGAGGTGGATCGTCGAGTCCATGGAGACCTCGGTGGCGCCGCCCATGCTGACCAGCTGCGCCGACTCGACGAGCTGCGCCGCACCGCGCTGCGGCAGCGCCAGCGGGATCCAGTCGCCGCCGAGCAGCACCAGCCGGATCGGCAGCCGCTCGCCGCCGCGCACCTCGGCCTCCTCGACGAGCAGACCGAACAGCGCGGGGACCGAGTGCCACACGGTGACGGACTCGCGCTCGATCGTCTCGATCCAGCGGTGCGGCGAGCGCTCGTCCTCGGGCGTCGGGAAGACCACGGTCGCACCGGCCATGAGCGTGCCGAACACGTCGTACGCGCTCATGTCGAAGGCCAGCGCCGAGACGCCGAAGACCTTGTCGCCGGGACCGACCAGGAAGCGCCGGTTGAAGTCGGTGAAGTTGTTGACGCGGCCCCGGTGGTCGAGGAGCACGCCCTTGGGCAGACCGGTCGAGCCCGAGGTGTAGATCAGGTACAGGAGGTCGTCGGGGCGGACCTCGCGCTCCGGGCGGGTCGCGGGGAAGTCCCCGGCGGAGGACGGGTCGACGGCCGTGACGCCGTCGCCGGCGAGCCGGTCGTCACGGGTGACGACCAGGCGGGCGCCGGAGTCCGCCAGCATCCACTGGAGACGCTCGGCCGGGTAGCCCGGGTCCAGCGGCACATAGGCCGCGCCGGCCTTGGCGATGGCGAGCTGGGTGACGACCAGGTCGATGCCGCGCTCCAGGCAGACGCCGACGCGCTCGTGGCGGCCGGCGCCCCGCTCGACGAGCAGGTGGGCGAGGCGGTTGGCGCGGGCGTCGAGTTCGGCGTAGTCGACCGCCTCGTCGCCGCAGACCACGGCGGTGGCGCCCGGGTCCACGTCCGCCCACTGCTCGAACAGACCGTGCGCGGTGGCGTCCTCGGGGTACTCCTCGCCCGTGCGGTTCCACTCGTCGACGACGAGCTCCCACTCGGCCGGGGTGAGCAGGTCCGCGTTGTCGACGTGGACGTCCGGGGTCTCGCACAGTCCGGTGAGCAGCCGCCGGTAGTGGCCGAGCAGGCGTTCGGCGGCGTCGGCGTCGATCACCGACTCGTCGAACTCCAGCGACACCATGACCTCGTCGTCCGTCACCGCGCAGGACAGGTCCAGCGGGAACTTGGCGGTGCCGGAGTGCAGATGGGTCGGGGTCAGCGACAGGTCGCGCAGCCGCATCTCGTGGCCGGGGCCGTTGTTGAAGACGAACATGGCCTCGAAGAGCGGGCTCTCGGCCAGGGTCCGCTGCGGCGCGACCTTGTCGACCAGCACGTCGAAGGGGATCTGGTGCTCCTGCGCCCACAGCGACTCGCGGGTGATCCCGGCGAGCACGTCGCCCAGGGTGCCGGCCCCGGCGGACAGGTCGGCGACCACGGGAACGGTGTTCGCGAAGTAGCCGACCAGTCGCTCGGTCTGCCGGTTCCGGTTGGCCATGACCGTGCCGATGGCGAACCGGGAGGTGCCCGTGTACCGGTGCAGGAGCACCGCGAACGCGGAGAGCATCACGTTGAACACGGTCGTGCGGTGCGTCTCGGCGGTGCGCTGGAGCTCGCGGCCGAACTGCCCGTCCCACTGGCAGCGGATGCGCCGCCCGGTGCGGGCCGTGCCCCGGTCGCCGCTCGCCGACAGGCCGAGCGGCTGGGCCCAGGCCAGCTGCTCGCGCCACTGCGCGACCAGCCAGTTGTGGTCCGCGGGCTCCTGGGCCCGCTCGTGCACGGCCGCGTCGGCGTAGTCGATGCCGAGCTCGGGCAGCCGGGGCGAGCGGCCCTCGCGGGCCGCGTCGTACAGCTCCGCGAGGTCCTCCAGGAGGACTCCCACCGACCAGGCGTCGGTCGCGATGTGGTGCACGACCAGCGCGAGCAGGTGGTCGTCGGCGGCGATCCGGAACAGCCGGCCGTGCATCACGGGCCCGGCGGCCAGGTCGATCGGCCGGGCCGCCTCGCGCTGCGCGGCGGCCATCGCGGCCTCCTCGCCGCCGGTCTCCTCGACCGGCAGCGGCACCGGCTCGGCCTCCCGCACGACCTGCTCCAGGCCGCCGTCCGGCAGCTGCCGGTAGACGGTGCGCAGGACCGAGTGCCGGGCGACGAGCCCGTCGAGCGCGGTGCGCAGCGCGGCGACGTCGAGCGCGCCGCGCAGGCGCACGCCGTACGGCACGTTGTACAGCGGGCGGCCGTCCGCGAGGGACTCGGCGACCCACAGCTGCTCCTGGCCGCGGGAGAGCAGGACGGGCGCCGCGGGGTCGCGGCGGCGGATGGTGCGCGCCGCCGCCCGCTGCTTGCCGCGGGCAAGGAGCAGCTGGGCCATCAGCTCCCGCTTGGCCGCGGACAGGCCCTTGACGGCCTCCCGCTGGGTGGAGACTTCCCCGATCATGCGTCCCTCTCCTCGCCGGCCGCGAGCAGCTCGCGGGCCTGGTCGTCGGTCACACCGTCGAGCAGCACCTCGAGTTCGAGGAGCTCGGCCTCGCTCAGCCCGGCCATCTGGAGCTCCTCCAGGGCCTGTGCGACACCGCGCACGGTGGGCTGCTCGAAGACGGTGCGCAGCGGCAGTTCGATGTCCGTCTGCGCGGCCAGTTCGGCCACCAGACGGGTGGCGAGCAGCGAGTGGCCGCCCAGGGTGAAGAAGTCGTCCAGCGCGCCGACCGCCGGGGTGCCGAGCAGTTCCTCGAAGACCGAGGCCACGAGCCGCTCGGTGGGGCCGGACAGCGCCTCGAAGCGCTGCCGGACCCGCTCGACGGTGACGTCGTCGCGCTGGAGCGCGCCCCGGTCCACCTTGCCGTTGGCGTTGCGCGGCAGCCGGTCGGCGAAGACGTAGCCGGTGGGGACCATGTAGCGCGGCAGGCGGGTGCCGAGCGCGGCGGCCAGGACGGCCGGGTCGTGCTCGGTGCCGACCACGCAGGCGACCAGGGTGGGTTCGCCGTCGCAGTCGCGCAGGACGACCGCCGCCTCCCGCACGGCCGGCAGCTCGCACAGCGCCGTCTCGACCTCGCCGGCCTCGATGCGGAAGCCGCGGATCTTCAGCTGGTCGTCGAGGCGGCCGAGGAACTCGAGCCGGCCGTCGGCGTGCAGCCTCACCCGGTCGCCGGTGCGGTAGAGCCGGGCGCCGGGGACCGTCGCGTACGGGTCGGGGACGAAGCGGTCCGCGGTGGCCTTCGGGTCACCGAGGTAGCCGCGGCCGACCACCGGGCCGCCGATGGCGAGCTCGCCCGGCACGCCGAACGGCACGCGCCGTCCCTGCGCGTCGAGGACGTACGAGCTCACGCCGGCGACGGGGCTGCCGAGCGGGACCGGGCGGTCCTGCGGCGGCGGTGTGGACAGCACCGCGAGGTGGGTGTCGTCCGAGCACTCCGCGGGGCCGTAGGCGTTGACCATCGGGATCCCGGGGAAGCGGCGCAGCCAGTCCGCCGCGAGGTCCGGCGGCAGCGCCTCGCCCGTGGCGATCAGGAACCTGAGGCTCGCCAGGTCGTCGCCCGCCGCGTGGTCGAGCAGCGCCCTGATCATGCCGGGCACCAGCTGGAGCACGGTGACACCGCGCTCCCGGACGAGGGCGAGCAGCGCCTCGGCGTCCCGGCTGGTGGCGTCGGAGCTGACCACCGTGGTCGCACCGCGCGTCACCGCGACGAACATCTGCCAGACGGAGATGTCGAAGGACTGCGAGGCGGTCTGGGCGACGACGTCGCCCGAGGACAGCTCCAGGTCGTGGGCCATCAGTTCGAGGTGGCCCAGGAGTCCGGCCTGTTCGATCTCCACGCCCTTGGGCTCACCGGTCGTACCGGAGGTGAAGATGACGTACGCGCGCCGGGACGGGTGCGCACCGGCGGCGTCGAGCGGACGGTCCGCTGCGGAGTCGTCGAGGACGAGGTGGCTGCCGCGGGCCCGGCCGTCGCCGAGCAGGGCGGCGACACGGTCCGCCTGCTCGTCGTCGGTGACCGCGACGACCTCGCCGAGCCGGTCGAGGATCGTGGCGATCCGCCGGTCCGGTACGGCCGGGGAGACCGGCACGTACGTGGCGCCGGCCGCGCCGCAGGCGAGGGCGGCGGCGATGTGCCGGGCGGAGCGCTCGGCGCAGACCACCACGGCCGGCTCGGGGCCGGTGGCCGCCGCGGTCAGCCGCTCGGCGAGCGCCGCGACGCGGTCCCGCAGCTCCCGGTAGGTCCAGACGGTGGTGCCGTCGATGACGGCGGGGGCGTCCGGGGTGTGCCGCGCCCAGTGTTCGAGCGCCTCGGCGGTGGTCCTCGGCGTGAGGGCGGCCGGTCCGGCGCTCAGGGCGTCCTGGGCCGCGGCCTCGGCGGCCGAGCGCAGTTCCAGGTCGGCCACGGCCCGCGTCGGGGCGGCGGTGATGCTGCCGAGCAGGGCCTCGAAGTGGTCGAGGAGCTGCTCGCCGGTCTCGGCGTCGAACAGGTCGGCGTTGAGTTCCAGGGTCGCGTGCAGGCCGTCCTTCTCCTCGGCCAGGTCGAGGCTGAGGTCGAACTTGGCGGTGCCGACCGGGGCGTGCAGCCGCTCCAGCCTGAGGTCGCCGAGGTCGATCTCCGAGTAGGGCGCGTTGTGCAGGGTGAACATGACCTGGAAGAGCGGGCTCACGCTCAGGTCGCGGTTCGGCTGGAGCGCGTCCACGACCCGGTCGAAGGGGACGTCCTGGTTGGCGTAGGCCGCCAGGGTCGTCGCGCGGACGCGTTCGAGCAGCTCGGTGAAGGACTCCTCCGCGGAGAGCTTGTTGCGGAAGACGATCGTGTTCACGAAGAACCCGACCACGTCCTCGATCTCGACCGAGCGGGTGCCCACCGGGGTGGCGACCGCGATGTCCGCCGCGCCGCTGTAGCGGTGCAGCTGGGCGTTGAAGGCCGCGAGGAGGGTCATGAACAGGGTCGCGTTGTGCTCGCGGCCCACGTGCCGGACCCCGTTGACCAGTTCGGCGTCGAGGATGCGGCGGACCGTCAGGCCGCGGTTGGTCATCGCCGCGGGCCTCGGCTTCTGCGCGGGGAACTCGAGCACGGACGCCGGATCGGCCAGCGTCTCGCACCAGAAGTCCAGCTGCCCCTGGTAGTCGCCGCCCTCGACCCGGTCGCGCTGCCAGCTCGACCAGTCGGCGTACTGCACCTCGAGCTCGGGCAGCGGCGAGGCCGTGCCCTGGCGTCGTGCCTGGTACAGGGCCGCGAAGTCGCGGACCACGATCTGCAGGCCCCAGCCGTCGGCGACGACGTGGTGCACGGTGAGGACGAAGACGTGGTCCTCGTCGGAGAGCCGGATCAGGGTGGCCTGCTCAAGCGGCGCCTGGGCCAGGTCGAAGCGGTGCCGGGCGGCCTCGTCGACGAGCTCCCACATGCGCCGCTCGGCGTCCTCCTGCGGCGCGTCGCTCAGGTCGACGACCGTGAGCGGCATGGTGACCTCGCCGGCCGGCTCGACGATCTGGCTGACCCGGCCGTCGTCCATGACGATCCGGGTGCGCAGCACCTCGTGCCGGGCGACCAGCTCGTCCAGGGTGGCGGCCAGCGCCTCGGTGTCCAGCGGGCCGCGCATCCGCACGACCGTCGGGCTGTTGTAGGCGCCGGTGTCGCCCTCCAGCTGGTCGAGGACCCACAGGCGTTCCTGGCCGTACGAGGCGGGCAGGGAGCCGGTGCGGGGCAGGGCCACGATCGGCGCGGCGACGACGGTGCCGCCGGCGACGCCGTCGATGTGTGCGGCGAGGTCCCGCACGGTCTGCTTCTCGAACAGGGTGCGCAGCGCGATCTCGCAGCCGAAGACCCGGCGGATCCGGGACACGACCTGGGTCGCCATCAGCGAGTGGCCGCCGAGGTTGAAGAAGTTGTCCTCGGGGCCCACCTGGTGGGCGCCGAGCACGTCCTGCCACAGGCCGGCCACCAGTTCCTCGGTGGGCGTCAGCGGGGTGCGCGGTCCGTCCTCGTGGACGCCGGTCGCCGCGGAGGGCTCCGGCAGTGCCGCGCGGTCGATCTTGCGGTTCGGGGTGAGCGGGAAGGCGTCGAGGACCACGACGAACGCCGGGACCATGTAGTCCGGCAGCCGCTTGCGGACATACCCCTTCAGCTCGTTGCCGGCCACCTTCTGGCCGGGCCTGGCCACCACGTAGGCGACGAGCGCGGTCTCGCCGCTGGCGTCGGCGCGGGCCATGACCAGCGCGTCCTGGACCTCCGGCGCGGAGCAGATCACGTGCTGCACCTCGTCGGTCTCGACGCGGTAGCCGCGGATCTTCACCTGGTTGTCGGCGCGGCCGAGCGGGGTGACGGAGCCGTCGGCGAGGTAGCGGCCGAGGTCGCCGGTGCGGTACATGCGGTCGTCGTCGGACGTGCCGAACGGGTTGCGCACGAACTTGACGGCGTTGAGCTGCTCGTCGGCGTAGCCGAGCGAGAGGTGCGGGGAGCGGATGACGATCTCGCCCGGCTCACCGACGCCGGCCTGCTGCCCCGCCTCGTTGAGGACGAGGAGCTGGACGTCCTTCATGCCTCGGCCGAGGGGGTACGTGACGCCCGGGTCGGTCTCGGCGGTGCCGTGCTCCGCGGGGACCACGTAGTAGCCGACGGCGCGCTGCGTCTCGGTGGAGCCGTACAGGTTGACGCAGGTCGCCGAGCCCGCCATGCGGGTGATGGCGCGTACGTCACGGCTGGTCAGCGTGTCGCCGAGGAAGAACACCCGCTCCAGGAGCGGCAGCGTGCCCGGGGCGACCGACAGCTGGTCGAACAGCCGCGCCATCGGGGGCGTCATGTGGCTGACCGAGACCTGGGCCGTACGGAACCACTGGGCCAGCCGGCCCGGGGTCTCGACGTCGAGGCGGTCGGGCACGCAGATCGTGGCGCCCGTGACCAGCGGCGTGAACACCTCGCGGTGCAGCGGGTCGTGGCTGATGCCGGAGAGCAGGCTGTAGCGGTCGGTCTCGCGGAGCCCGAAGGTCTCCACCATCCACGGCACGAAGTGGGTCAGGGACCCGTGCGCGCCCCGGATGCCCTTCGGCTTGCCGGTGGAACCCGAGGTGAACGCGATGTACGCGCAGTCCCGCGGCCCCACCTGGACCGCCTCGGCCGGTTCGGCGCCCTGCGGCACCAGGTGGCGGGCGTCCGCGAGGCGGGACGGCAGCTCGAAGCGGCAGCGCAGGGAGTGCGCCTGGAGCGCGGTGTCCACCGCGAGCGGCACGGCACCGGCCCCCTCCAGCTGCAGGAAGGCGCTCGGGCGGGCCACCGCCAGGCAGTCGGCGATGCGGTCGGCCGGGTAGCTCGGGTCGAGGATGGCGAACGAGGCTCCGGCGCGCATCACCGACAGGATCGCCCAGACCAGGGAGGCGCTGCGCTCGCCGTAGATGGCGACCACGTCGCCCTTGGCGATGCCCTGCCGGCTCAGCAGCCCGGACATGGCGGCCGTCGCCCAGGCGAGGTCGCCGTAGGTGAGCTCCTGGCCCGGCTCGCTGATCGCGATCCGCTGCGGCTCACGGGCGGCCCGCCGCTCGAACTGCTCGACCACCGACCCGTACCAGGTGGTGTCCAGCGGTGCGGCCGGGTCGGGCAGCTCGCGGCGCGCCTGCGGCGTGTCGAGCCGCAGTGCGTCGATCGGGCTGCCGCTGTCGGCGACGGCCTGCTCGATGACCCGGATCCACTGGGCGAGCAGCTCCCGCGTCGTGGCCTCGTCGAACTTCTCGCCGGCGTACATCAGGTCCAGCGAGAGGCCGGGACCCGCGGGGTCGACGTAGAAGGTGAGGTCGAACTTGGCGCCGAGGTCGGGGACGGCGAAGGTGTCGACCTCGATGCCCGGCAGCTCGGACCGGTGCGGCGGGATGTTGAGCAGGTTCAGGTAGACCTGGAACAGCGGCGTGGTGTTCAGGTCGCGCTCGGGGGCCAGCTTTCCGACCAGCGTCTCGAAGGGGACGTCCTGGTGCTCGTACGCGTCGAGGGTGGTCGTGCGGACCCGGTCGAGCAGCTCGGCGAAGGTCGGGTCGCCGGACAGGTCGGCGCGCAGCACCAGCGAGTTGATGAAGAAGCCGATCAGGTCCTCCACCTCGCGGTGGCCGCGGCCCGCGATGGGCACGCCGATCGCGAAGTCGCGCTGGCCGGCGAGCCGTCCCAGGGTGAGCTGGAGGGTGGCGGCGAGCACCATGAACAGGGTCGCCCCGGACCCGGCGGCGAGCCGCTCCATCGCCTCGCGCAGCTCCGGAGCGACGGTCGCCCGCACCCGGTGGCTCCGCTCGTCGTCCGCCGGGGCGGAGCCGCCGCGGGCGATCGGGAGGGTCAGCGAGGGCAGCGCGTCGAGCTGCTCGCACCAGTACGCGACGGAGGCGTCGAGCGCGCCGGAGTCCAGCTGGTGGCGCTGCCAGCGGGAGAACTGCTCGTACGTGACCGGGAGCGGCGGCAGCGGGGCGGCGGGCTCGTGGCCTGTCTCCTCCGCGTAGAAGTGCGTCAGGTCCCGCTTGAGGATCTCCATCGACCAGCCGTCGCCGACGATGTGGTGCAGGGTCAGCACCAGTACGGCGTCGTCGCGGCCGAGGTCGAGGAGCCGGACCCGCAGCAGCGGGCCGGCCGACAGGTCCATCGGGGCCGCGGCCTCGCGCTCCACCAGGGCGAGGGCCTCGGACACCCGCTCCTCGGCGGTGACGCCGGTCAGCGGGGTGCGCGCCAGGGTGACGTCGGCGCTGTCGAGGACGGACTGCGTCAGGACGCCGTCCCGGTGGGCGACGACCGTGCGCAGCGTGGTGTGCCGGTCGACCAGGCGGCCGACGGCCCGCCGGAGCGCGGCCTCGTCGAGCTCGCCGGTGAGCCGGATCGCGCCGGCCAGGTGGTAGCGGCCGGTGAGGGCGTTCTGGCCGGAGCCGTTCTCGATCTCCTCCAGGAGCCAGAGGCGTTCCTGCATCACCGACAGCGGCGCGTCGTCGCCGTCGGCGGCGTGGGCCGCGATCCCGCCGGAGGTGTCCCGGGCGGCGGCGGCGTCGCACAGCGCGGCGTAGTCGCGGAGCACGGGCGCCTCGAAGAGGGCGCGCAGCGGAACCTCACGGCCCAGCTCCTCGCCCACCTGCGAGGTGATCACGGTGGCGAGCAGGGAGTGGCCGCCGATGGTGAAGAAGTCGTCGCCGGCGCCGACCGCGTCGACGTCGAGGACCTGGGCCCAGACCCGGGCGACGGTCCGCTCCGTCTCCGTCTCCGGCTCGGCGAAGTCGGCGTGCGCGAAGTCGGCGCGGCGCGGCCGGTCGAGACGGCTCGGGTCGATCTTGCCGCCGGGGAGGCGGGGCAGTTCCGTACGGGTCACGAACGCGGCCGGAACCATGTGCGGCGGCAGCTCCGCCGCGCACAGCTTGGCCAGCGCCTGCGGGGTCAGCTCCGGGTCGGCGGTCTCGACATGGGCCACCAGGACACCGTCGAGGCCGCGCACCACGGCCTGCGTCACCCCGGCCAGGGCGAGCAGCACCGACTCGATCTCGGCGGGCTCGACGCGGTAGCCGCGCAGCTTGATCTGGCTGTCGCCGCGGCCGCAGTAGTCCAGCGTCCCGTCGGCGCGCAGCCGGACGAGGTCGCCCGTGCGGTACATGCGGGCGCCGGGGACGGCGGAGAACGGGTCGGGCAGGAAGTGCCCGGCGGTCAGCGCGGGCCGGCCGTGGTAGCCGAGGGCCAGACCGGCACCGCCGGCGTACAGCTCGCCGACCGCGCCGGCGACCACCGGCCGCAGGTCCGCGTCCAGGACGTACGCCGTGCCGCCCGGCAGGACCGCGCCCAGCGAGGCGGGCTTCCCCGGCTCGAGGGCGGCGGCCGTGATGGCGACGGTGCACTCGGTGGGGCCGTACGCGTTGACGAAGCGCCGGCCCGGCTGCCACCGCTCGACCAGCTCGGCGCGGCAGGCCTCGCCGCCCGACACCAGGGTCTTCAGGAGCGGCAGTTCACGGGCGGGCAGGGAGGCGATCACCGACGGCGGCAGCAGGCAGACGCTGATGGCGCGCTCGGCCAGGACGTCGGCCAGTGCCTCGCCGACGAGGGCGTGCTCACGGCCGACGACGCACAGGGTGCCGCCCGCGGCGAGGGTGGAGAAGACCTCCCAGACGGAGGCGTCGAAGCTCAGGCTGGCGAACTGGAGCATGCGCGAGCCGGCGTCGATCCCGAAGACACCCGCCTGGGCCGCCGTGAGGTTGGCGAGCGAGCGGTGGGAGACGAGGACGCCCTTGGGGCGGCCGGTGGAGCCCGAGGTGTACAGGAGGTACGCGGGAGCGTCCGGGTCGGCCTGCGGCAGCGCCACGGCTTCGGCCGGGGCCTCGCGCAGCGCCTCCTCGACGAGTTCGCGGGTCACCAGACCGCGCGCCCCCGAGTCGGCCAGCATGAAGTCCTTGCGCTCGGCCGGGTAGGCGGGGTCGATCGGCAGGTACGCCGCTCCGCAGCGCTGCGCCGCGAGGACGGCGACGACCGCCTCGACGGACGGCTCGACCGACACGGCGACGACGTCACCGGGGCGCACGGCGAACCGGTCGGCGATCACCCGGGCGACCTGCTCGACCCGGGTGCGCAGCTCGCCGTAGGTCAGCGCGCTGTCGGCGCCCTCCAGGGCGATCGCGTCGGTACGGCTGTCGGCGGCACGCTCGAACTGCGCCCAGAACGTGTCGGGGTGCTGCTCCGCGCCGGCCTGGGCCGGCCAGTGGCCGAGGGCCGCGGCCGCCGAGGGGGTCTCGACGCGCTCGTCCGGGCGCTGCGCCATCGCGCGGGCCGTCTCGGCGAACAGCCGGGCGACGAGCTGCGCGGTCTCGGGCCGGAAGAGGTCCGTGTTGAACTCGAGCCAGCCCGTCAGCGGGCCGCCGTCGTCGGTGATCTCGAAGGTCAGGTCGGTCTTGGCGGTGCCGGTGTACAGCGGGGCGGTCTCGACCCGCAGGCCGGGCAGGGCCGGCGAGGGCAGGGCGCCGCTGCGGACGTCGAGGATCACCTGGAAGAGCGGGCTGCGGCTGGGGTCGCGGTCCTGGCCGCTCGCCTCGACGATCGCGGAGAACGGCACCCACTTGTGCGGCATCGCCTCCAGGGTGGTGGCGCGGACCCGGGCGACGAGGTCGCGGCCGGTGGCGCCGCCGGGCGCCTCGAAGCAGAGCGGGACGGTGTTCACGAAGAAGCCGACGACGTCGTCGTAGGCGCCGTCGCCCGGACGGTTGGCGTCGGGGACGCCGACGACCACCCGCTCCTGGCCGGTCAGCCGGGAGAGCGTCGAGGACAGGCAGGCGGCCAGCGTCATGAACACGGTCGCCTGCTGGTCGCGGGCGAGCGAGCGCAGCAGGTCCGAGTCGGCCTGGCCGAGCGTCAGCGGGACGCGCGCGCCGTCGAAGGTCTGCACGGCCGGACGGGTCCGGTCGAAGGGCAGGTCGAGGGCGAGCGGCGCGCCGGCGAGGTGCCCGGACCAGAAGGCCAGACCCTGCTCTCCCTCCGCGGAGTCGAGCCGGGCGCCCTCGTCGAGGGCCCACCGGGCGTACTGGTGGACGACCGCGGGCGGCTCGCCGGCACCGGTGCCGGCACCGTGCGCGTACAGCTCGGCCAGCTCTCCGGCGATGACCTCCATCGAGCGGCCGTCGGAGACGATGTGGTGGAAGGCCAGGAGCAGGGCGTGCTCGTCGGGCCCGAACTCCACCAGGGCGGCGCGCATCAGCGGCGGCGCATCGAGGTCGAAGAGCTGCCGTACGTGCTCGCCGACGAGCTCGGAGAGCTCCGCCTCGCGGCGGGCGGGCGCGACCGAGGTCCGGTCGAGGACCTCGAAGGGGCAGGTCAGGCCGGTGTGCACGAAGGGCACGGGCCGGCCGCCCTCGTCCTCGAAGCCGGTGCGCAGCGCCGGGTGCCGCTCGACGATCGTGTCGAGCGCGCCGCGCAGGACGTCCCGGTCGAGCTCGCCGTAGAGCCGGAGCACACCCGGCACGACGTAGGCGCGGGAGCCCGGGGCGAACTTCTCCAGGAACCACAGGCGGCGCTGGCCCAGCGACAGGGTGGGCTCGACCTCGGCGGCGACGGCCGCCGCGGCCTCGGTCTCCACCGGCTCGGCGGCGGCCAGTTCGGCGATCCGCGCCGCCTGGGCGCGGACGGTGACGGACTCGAAGAACATCCGCAGCGGCGGCTGGACGCCGAACTCCCGGCGCACCCGGGTGTTCAGGTCGGCGGCGCGCAGCGAGTGGCCGCCGAGCGCGAAGAAGTCCTCGTCGGGACCGACGCCGGCGACTTCGAGGACCTCGCACCAGAGGGCGGCGAGCCTGCTCTCCAGCGGCGACAGGTCGGCCGCCCCGGCGGAGCGGGACACGTCGAGGGCCAGCTCGCGCAGGGCGTGCGCGTCCACCTTGCCGTTCGAGGTGAGCGGGATGGCGTCCAGGACGAGGAGGCGGCTCGGGACCATGTAGCTGGGCAGCTCGCGGTTGAGCCAGTCGCGCAGCCCGTCGGTGCTCACGCCCGCGCCGGTGACGGCGGCGATCAGCTCGGTCTCGCCCGCGCCGCGGGTGGCGACCACGGCCGCTTCGGCGACGTCGGGGTGCCGGCGCAGCACCACGTCGACCTCGCCGAGCTCGATGCGGTAGCCGCGCACCTTGACCTGCTGGTCGGCGCGGCCGACGTAGCGCAGCTCGCCGTCGGCGGCGCGGCGCACCAGGTCGCCGGTGGCGTACAGACGGCGGCCCGGCTCGGTCGCGAACGGGTCCGGGACGAAGCGCTCGGCGGTCTTGCGGGGCTCGGAGGCGTAGCCGCGTCCGACACCGATGCCGCCGATGTACGCCTCGCCGATGACGCCGTCGGCGACGGGCCGCAGCTCGGCGTCGAGCACGTGGACGACCGCGTCGGTCATGTCGGCGCCGATGGACACGTCCCGGGCGCGGGAGACCCGGCCCGACTCGGGGCCGAGGTGGGCGACGGTCGAGCACACCGTGGTCTCGGTGGTGCCCCAGCGGTTGTAGAGGCCCACGTGGGCGCGGTCGGCCGCGAACCACTGGTCGAGCTTGTCGGGGTGCGCGGCCTCGCCGCCGATGAGGATCGAGCGCAGCGCCTGCGGCACCCGCACCCCGGACTCCAGGGCGGTGACGAGGACGTGGAAGAAGGCCGTGGGGATGTCGACGAGGGTGAGCCGCTGCTCCTCGCACCAGGCCCAGAACCGCTCGGGCGAACCGAGCACCGACTCGTCGCGCAGCACCAGGGCGGCGCCCCGGGTCCACGCGGAGAAGATCTCCTCCAGGCAGGGGTCGAAGGTGAGCGGCGCGAACTGCAGCACCCGGTCGCCCTCGGCGACGTCGAAGGCGTCGAGGAAGGACAGCAGGTAGCTGACGAGCGAGCGGTGCTCGATCTGCACGCCCTTGGGGCGGCCGGTCGAGCCCGAGGTGAAGATGACGTACGCGAGGTTGTCGCCGGTGACGGCGAGCGCGGGACGGTCCTCGGGAAGGTCCGCGCCGGACTCCTCGTCGACGCGGGTCGCCTCGCCCAGGGAGGCCGCGAGCGCGGCGGTCGCGCCGTGGCAGAGGATCCGCGCGCACCGGGCGTCGCCGACCATGTCGGCGAGGCGGTTCTGCGGCAGCGTCGGGTCCAGGGGGACGAACGCGGCCCCGGACTTCATGACCGCGAGCATCGCGACGATCAGCTCGGGGGAGCGCTCCAGGCACAGGCCGACGGTCTGCTCGGGACGCAGGCCCTCCCGCCGCAGCCGGTGCGCGAGACGGTTCGCCGCGGCTTCCACCTGGGCGTACGTCAGCTCCTCGGCGCCGGCCACGAGGGCGGTCGCGTCGGGGGTGCGGTCGGCCGTCGCCTCGAACAGCTCGTGGACGGAGGTGATGCCCGGCAGGGTGCGGGCCGGGACGTCGGCCCGGGTGAGGGACTCGGTCGCGCCGGTCAGCCGCAGCGCGGAGACCGGGGACCCGCCGTGGACGACGATCTGCCGGAGCAGCTCCAGGAACTGCTCTCCCAGCTGCCCGGCGAGGGTCTCGTCGAAGCGGTCCGCACGGACCAGCATGTGCGCGAGGAGGCCGCCGTCGGCCGGGATCGCGTGCAGGGTGATGTCGAACTGGGTGGCCAGCTCACCGGCCGGGAACGGCTCCAGGGTGAGGTCGCCGAGGACCGCGCCGGTGCTGCCCGCGCCGAAGAGGACCGAGGTGACGTCGTCGGCGATCGCGTTGTGCGGCCGCTCGAAGACGACCGCCGTGTTGATCGCGGCCGAGGTGTTGCCCTGGGCGCGCAGCAGCTCGACGAGCCGGCTGACCGGGAAGTGCTGGTGACCGAGCGACCGGCGCAGCTGCTGTCCGGTGCTGCGGATCAGCTCGGTGACGGTCGGGTGGGCGCCGGGCTCGGCGCGTACCGGGATGGTGTTGGCGAAGTAGCCGAGGGTGTTGCGGAAGCGGGCCTGCGGGCGGCCGGCCGTGGTGGCGCCGACGACGAAGTCGCGCGCTCCGCTGTGCGCGGCGACGAGGACCTCGAAGGCCGCCATCAGGACCGAGAAGACCGTCGTGTCGCTCTCGCCGGCGATCCCTTCGAGCGCGGCGAGCAGTTCGGCGTCCACCGTCACCCGGTGGCTCGCGATGCCCTGGTCCGGCCGCGGCACCTCCCGTACGGGGAGCGACGGCGCCTGGACGTCACCGGCGAGGAGGTCCAGCCAGTAGCGCTCGTCGGCCTGCCACTGGGGGGAGCGCTCGTAGTCCTGCTGCCAGCGGACGAACTCCTCGTAGCCGACGGCCGCCGGAAGCTCGGGGGCGCGCTCGTGCAGCAGGTCGCCGTAGACGGTGGTCAGCTCGTCGAGCAGGGTCACCACCGACCAGAAGTCCGTGATGGCGTGGTGCTGCGCGAGCACCAGGACCGGTGCACCGCATCCGGTGAACAGCTTCGCGCGGGCGACGTCGCCGTGCTCGATGTCGAAGGGGTCGAGGGCGCACGCGTCGACGCGGGCCCGGAGCACCTGCTCCGTCTCGCCCGTCAGGTCGACGACGTCGAGCTCGAACGGCACGGCGGGGTCGACGATCTGCACGCGGCGGCTGCCGTCGACGCCGAAACCGGCGGTGAGGATGGGGTGGCGGGTGCCGATGTGGCGCACGGCGGCGGCAAGGACACCGGCGTCGACCGGCTCCGACAGCCGGACCGCGACGGAGACGTTCTGCCGGCAGTCCGGGCCTTCGAGGTCCCGCATGAACAGCAGCGACTGCTGACCGGCCGACAGCGGTACGGCTCCGCCGCGCTGCCCGGATATCTGCTCGGCCGGAGCCTCGGGGGCGGACTCCAGGCGCTCCTCGACCGCGACCGCGACCTCGCGCAGGCTCGTCGGCTGCAGCAGCAGGCCCGGGTCGGTGACGACACCGGTCTGCTCCTCGATGCGGAAGGCGAGGTCGACCGCGGCCAGCGAGTCGAGGTCGAGGTCGGCGACCATCGTGGCGGGCGCGTCGCCCTCTCCCCGCCCGACCAGGCTCAGGGCGCGCTCGATCGCGTCGACGCGCTCCTCGCGGGCGAGCGGGAGGAGTTCGGCGCGCGAGGGCAGGGTGAGCTCGCGCCGCTCGCCGCGGGCGGCGGCGGTGGTGGAGCGGCGGTAGATCTCGCCCTCGACCTGACCGGCGAGGTACGCCGTGCGGCCGGCCAGGCGCTGGATCTTGCCGCTGGAGGTCTTGGCCAGGCTGCGGGCGGCGAGCAGGACCACGTCGTGCAGGGCGATGCCGTGCTCCTGCTGGACGGCCGCGGCGATCGCGTCGGCGATCCCGGGGAGGTCCTCCTCGGTGGCGGAGACGGCGACCTCGTGGAGGATCACGCACTCCTCGCCGTCCCCGGTCTCCACCGAGAACGCCGCGCCGCAGCCGGGGCGGGCCAGGGGCGAGGCCGCGACGGCGGTCTCCTCCAAGTCGTGCGCGTACAGGTTGCGGCCGCGGACGACCATCATTTCCTTGAGGCGTCCGGTGACGAAGATCTGCTCGTCCAGGACGAAGCCGAGGTCGCCGGTGCGCAGGTACGGCTCGGGGTCGTCCGCGAGGCGGGCGCCGAAGGTCGCTTCGGTCGCGGCCTCGTCCTCCCAGTAGCCGGAGGCGACGGAGCTGCCGCGCACCCACAGCTCGCCGACCGTGCCGGGCGCGACGCGCTCGCCGGACTCCGGGTCGACGACGGCGAGTTCGTGGCGGTCCGCGACGAGGCCGGAGGAGACCAGGTGGTCGCCGTCCGCGCGCTCCTCGGCGCGGCCCTGCTCCAGGGCGGGGCGGTCGAGGCGGATGCTGTGGGCGCCGTTGCCGCGGCCGCTGCCCGAGACGAACAGGGTGGCCTCGGCCAGGCCGTAGCAGGGCAGCAGCGCGGACCGGTCGAAGCCGCTGACGGCGAAGGCGTCGGCGAAGCGCTCCAGGGTGCGGTTGCGGACCGGCTCGGCGCCGCAGAAGGCGACCCGCCAGGACGACAGGTCGAGGTTCTCCCGCTCGGCGGGGGTGCTCTTGTTGACGCAGAGGTCGAAGGCGAAGTTGGGGCCGCCGCTGACGGTGGCGCCACGGCTGGAGATGGCCTCCAGCCAGCGCATCGGCCGGCGCATGAACTCCAGCGGCGACATCAGGACGTTGGACAGGCCGGACAGCATCGGCTGCAGGACACCGCCCAGCAGGCCCATGTCGTGGTAGAAGGGCAGCCACGAGGCGACGATGTCGCCGTCGGCGAGGCCGAAGGCGCCGGCGATCGCGGAGCCGTTGGACAGCAGGTTCCCGTGGGTCACCACGACACCGCGCGGGGTGCCGGTGGAGCCGGACGTGTACTGGAGCAGGGCGACCGAGTCGGGGGCGACGGCCGGCATGCGCCAGTCGTCGGCGCCCTCCAGCATCGCCTCCTCGGTGACGATCCAGGGCAGCCGGGCCACCTCGGGCGCCTGCTGCTCGAACAGCTCACGGGTGAAGGCCTGCACCAGGCCGTCCGTGAGGACGATCTCGGCGCGGGAGCTCTTCACCACCGCGCGCAGCCGGGGCAGCGTGCGGGCGACGCGCATCGGGTCCGGCGGGTAGACCGGGACCGCGACCATGCCGGCGTACAGCGTGGCCACGAAGCCCACGACGAAATGCTCGCCCGGTGGGTAGAGCAGCATGACCCGTGCACCCGGCTTCGCCCGCTCCAGCAGGGAGACGGCTATCGCCCGCGCACGCCTGTCGATCTCGAGCATGCTGAGCTTCGTGTCGACGCCACCGGCGTCGGCGAGGAATTCGTAGCTTGCGTCGGCGCCGCGTCCAAAGACGTTCCGGCGGATGACATCAACGACAGAATTGTTTGCGTACATAGACCGTTCTCACATCGGCGTGGAGTTTCGGAGCCCGGGCGGGCGGAGTGGCCCTGAGGGCACACCGCGGGGGCGGGCCGGCGTCATGGGGGTGCGCCGGCCCGCCGGGGAATCGCGGTCAGTAGCCGGCGACCGGCCGGCGGTGGCAGATGCTGCGGATCCGCTCCTGGACGCGTGCCCGCAGGGCGGGGTCGAGGGCGTAGGTGTTGTTGGACGTGTTCTCGAGGTCGGTCAGCACTTCGTGGACGAGCTCCGCGACCTCCGCGACGTCGGCCTCGTCGAAACCGCGGGCCGCCATGCTGTTGCTGCCGAACCGCACGCCCGACGTGACGAAGGCGGAGTGCGCGTCGCCGACGATCCGGTTCTTGTTGACGAGCACACCGCACTGCTCGAGCGCCTTCTCGGCGTTGACACCGGTGACGCCGTACGACGTGAGGACGTCGGCCACGACGATGTGGTTGTCGGTCCCGCCGGAGATCACCCGCACTCCGCGCGCGACGAGCTGTTCGGCGAGCGCGGCCGCGAGGTCGCGGACCCGGTGGATCCGGGCGGTGAACTCCGGCGTGGTCGCGGCCCCCAGGGCGTAGGCCTTGGCGGCGATGCTGTTGACCACCGGCGCGCCCTGGATCAGCGGGAAGAGCCCGCTGTTCAGGGTCTGCTGGAGCGTGCGACCGCTGGGGAGCACCATGTCGGCCGAGTCGCCGAGCATGATCAGGCCGCCGCGCGGGCCGTAGAGCTGCTTGTGCGTGCACGTGGTCACGACATGGGCGTGGGCCAGCGGCGAGGGGTGTAGCCCGGCCACCACGAGACCGGCGATGTGGGTGATGTCGGCCAGCAGGTACGCGCCCACCTCGTCGGCGATGGCGCGGAACGCGGCCCAGTCGAGCGTACGGGGGTAGGCGGTGGTGCCCGCGATGATCAGCTTCGGCCGGTGCGCGAGCGCCTGGGCGCGGACCTCCTCGTAGTCGATCAGCCCGTCGGCCCCGAGGCCGTAGCTGTGCGCCTCGAAGATCTTGCCCGAGAGGTTGACCTTGGCACCGTGACTGAGGTGGCCGCCGGCGTCCAGGTCGAGGCCGAGGATCGGGTCGCCCGGCTTCAGGAGCGAGTTCATGACGACCTGGTTGGCGGTGCTCGCCGAGTGGGGCTGGACGTTCGCGTAGCGGGCGCCGAAGGCCTGCTTGGCGCGCTCGACCGCGAGCTCCTCGACCTTGTCGACGTTCACGCAGCCGGCGTGGAACCTGCGGCCGGGGTAGCCCTCGGCCGTGACGTTGGCGAAGAAGCTTCCCTCGGCGAGCAGCGCCGCGGGGTTCACGGGGCTGCAGGAGGCGACCAGGGCGAGGGTCTCGCGCTGCCGGTGCAGCTCGTCGTCGAGGAGCCCGTACAGGGCCGGGTCCCCGAGCTCCATGGCGTGCAGGGCGTTCTCGTAGAAGGCCGAGAGCGGGGCGGTCGGAGGGGTGAGCGTGGGCAGTCCGACGGCTTGGGTCATGGGGCCGAATCCAAACTGTGAGGGGTGGGGGTCAGAAGTTCGGCGTCGAGAGCATCGCCGCGACCTTGCGGTCGGGGTCCTCGAAGCCGCGCCGGCCGTGCATGACGCGCTTGTTGTCGATCATGACGATGTCGCCGGCCTCCCACTGGAGGTCGACCCGCACCTCCTCGGTGGCGTCGAGCGCGTCCCAGCGGCAGTGCTGCGGGATGGACGATCCGTCCTCGAAGGACACGAGCGCCCCCGAGCCCAGGTAGCTGTTGCACAGCGTGGGCGCGTCCACGTAGGGGGCCTGCGGGACCGCGGAGACGGTCCACTTCCAGTTGAGGTTGCCGGCCTCGTCGAAGTCGTACTCGAAGTCGTCGAAGGTGGCGAACAGCGCCTCCAGCTCGGCGCGGTCGGCCGTGCCGAACACGCGCTCCTGGTGCTCGGGGGCGGTCGGGAACGGCAGGCGCCAGGTCAGCCGCAGCCTGTCGAACAGCTCTCGGGTCTCCGGGGCGAGCCGCTTGTACGCCTCGACGCCGTCGTAGACCGTCGTCTCGCCGTCCTCGTCGGCCGGCCGCACGCAGTAGAACCACTGGAGGCCGGGGTGCAGCGGGCAGTAGCTCATCTCGGAGTGCGCCGGAATGGGATTCCGGTGCGCGTCGACGAGGAGCACGGCGCCGTCGTCGGAGATCGTCTCCCGGTTGGGGTTCTGGTGGAAGAAGAGCTTCGACGAGAACTTCTGGACGAGCGCGCGGAAATCATCGGCGGTGGCGCCGAATCCACGGAACATCAGCGTGCCGTGCTGCTTGAAGAGTTCGGAGATCTCGGAGTGCGGGAGTTCGGCGAGGGGGAGATCTGCGCTTTCGATCACCAGACCGTGGTGATCGGAAAGGGGAGAGGTTTTGAAAGGGGTTGTCGCCATGAGAATTCCTACGTGGGTGAGAGGCCCTGACTTTCCATCACGGTCGTGACGTTAGACGGGCGTTCATACGGTGGGCAATATCGGGACCCTGGACTGATCCGGTCATTGCAGGGGGTGTCCAATTCCGTCCACGGGACGGCGCACGCGGTGTCCCGTGGACGGCGTGCGCGGTGTCCCCGGAACAGGTGTCACGGCTTTCGGGGGCGTGTGTTCGCGCCGTCCTGCCGCGAGCATGGGAGGCCGACCGGTACATGCGGTACCTCCCCGTCCCGACCAGCGGAACGGCGGCGAACGGCAGGGGAAGGCAGGCGGTGGACGATGAGCTCGTGCCCGACGCCGTACGCGGCCGGCCACCGGATCGACCGGCCCCCGGCGGTCCCGGTGCTCGGCCCGGCCGACTGCCACATCTGGTGGGCGGATCCGGCCACGGTCACGGACGACTGCCTGGACCTGCTCGACGAGACCGAACAGTCCCGGCTCCCGCAGCTGCGCCGGACGGAGGACCGGCAGCGGTTCATCGCCGGACGGGCCCTGCTGCGCACCGCGGCCGCCGGTTATCTCGGCCTGCCGCCCCAGTGGGTCGAGGTGATCGCCCGCTGTCCCGACTGCTCAAGGAACCACGGAAAGCCCGAACTGCCGGGCACCGGGCTCCAGGTGTCGGTGTCGCACTCCGGCTCCCGGGTGGCGGTCGCCGTCACCCGCACGGGTCCCGTCGGCATCGACGTCGAGGAGATCAGCGCCTCCGTGGCCCCCGCGGAACTGCTCCCCCACGTCCTCGGTCCCGCGGAGCCCCGTACCCCCGCCCATACCACCATCGGCGGCTTCCACCGGATGTGGACCCGCAAGGAGGCGGTGCTCAAGGCGACGGGCCAGGGACTGCGGATACCGCTGTCCGAGGTCGGGGTGTCGGCTCCGGAGGAGGACCCGAGGGTGCTGTTCCTGGGCGGTCCGGCGGCCGGGCCTGCCGAGGACTTCGTCCTGGCCGACCTGGAGGCCGGTGCGGGCTGCGCGGCCGCGGTCGCCGTGATCGGCGGCGGACGGCCCGTCTTCACCGCCTACTCCCGGAGCCACCCCTCGGCCGCCGCGTTCAGTGCGGGGCCGCCGCCGGCTGCGGGGCCCGGGCGCTGAGCGGCCTCATGTCCGTCCACATCCGCTCGATGTGGTCGAGGCACTCCTGGCGCTCGCCGCTGAAGCCCTCCGGCTCCCAGCCGGCCGGCAGCTCGCGGTCGGCGGGCCAGAGCGAGTACTGCAGTTCGTGATTGCGGACCACGAGCTGGGTGCCGATGCCTTCGGTCGTCATGTCTCCACCTGCTGTCGTTGTCGGGGTTCGGGGTGCGCGGCCGGTGCGCGCGGGGTGGTCAGGGCGGCACGGACCAGCTGCGCCTTGTTGTGTGCGCCGAGCTTGGAGCGGATGCGCTTCACGTACGTGTCGACCGTGTGCTGGCTGATGCCGATCCGCCGGGCCGCCTGGTCGTGGGTGCAGCCCTCGACGAGGTGCCCGAGCACCTCGCGCTCCCTCGGGGAGAGCGTGGCGACGCCCTGCCGTGCGGGAGCCGGTCCCGGCGCCGCCACCCGCCGGATGGCGTCCACGAGCATCAGGGGCGCGTCGTCGAACGGAAGGGTCGCGCCCGCCCGTTCGGAGCCCGCGCCCCGGCCCGTACCGGAACCCGTTTCCGGGCCTGTTTCCAGGCCTGTTTCCGGGCCAATTTCCGGGCCCGTTTCCCGGCCGGTTTCCGAGCCAATTTCCGGGCCCGTTTCCCGGCCCTTCTCCGGTCCTTCGGTCAGGAGGACCGTGCGGGCGGCGGGAACGGCCGGCGGCAGCTCGCCGAGCAGGCCCCGGTCGACCACGAGGCAGTCGACCGACCCGGGCGTCACCGCGAACGGCGTGCTCGTGGCGAACGCGACCTGGATGTCGGCCTCCGCGTCGAGCAGATAGCGGATGCCGAGCAGGGCGAGCTGGTTCTCGACGAAGATCCCGGCACGCGTCATGTCGACTCCTCGTCTGCGCTGGGTCCGGTCCACTCCGGTTCCACAGGACCAATCTCCGTGATCGGAGCGCTCACCGGAAGGCGACTCCGGTGGCCCGTTGAGGCCCTGGACACAAGGGGACACGGAGCGCGGGAAACGGAGGTACAGGGCGCGGGAGTACGGGAATCCGGGGCGGCAGTACGGGGCTCCGGGGCGCGGGAGCACGGGGATACGCCAAGGGGACCGGCCCACGAAGGGTCCGGTCCCCTGAACGGTCACGGCGTCAGCGCTGCTCGGGAATCCAGCCGTTCTGCGCGGCGCGGACGCCCGCCTCGAACCGGCTGCGCGCCCCGAGCCGGGTCATCAGCTCGGAGGCCAGCCGTCGCGCGGTCCGCGGCGACACCCCGAGCCGCTTCGCGATGGTCTCGTCCGTGTGGCCCTCGGCCAGCAGGACCACGACCGTGGCCTGCTGGTCGGTGAGGCCCTGCTCGTCGGCCCTGCTCTCCTCGTTCAGCGGCCGGGCGTCGCTCCAGACGCTCTCGAAGAGTGCGCACAGCGCGGTCAGCGTGCCCTGGCCGGTCAGCACCACGGCACCCTCGGCGCTGTTGTTGCTGTTCACGGGGATGACGGCGGTCTTGCGGTCGAAGACGATCATCCGGGTCGGCAGGGTCGGCACGGTGCGCACCTCGCCGCCCAGCCTGGACAGCCAGCTCACGTACTGGAGGGTGTGCGGGCTTTTGCGGGCGCTGTTGAGGTAGACCGTCCGCATCCGGACCCCCCGGTCGAAGAGCTCCTGGTTGAGCGGCTTCGCGGCCTCGATGTGCTCCGGCCGCTGGGGCCCGTCCGGGGCGAAGGTCATGACCTCCTCCCGGGTGTCCCGGGTGAGGGCGGCGAGCCCGTCGCGGATCTGGTCGATCCCGGTGAGTCGCTCGCCGTGCGGGCGGCTGTCGGCCGGCCGTATCTCCTCGTACTCCGCGATCAGCTGGGCCGCGGCCGCCCGCGATTCCTCCAGCTGTTTCTGGTGCGCCGCGAGCTCGGCCTGCTGGCGCGCCATGAGCATTTGGAGGCCGACCTCGGGCGACACGGGCCACAGCGTGCCCTCCTGGTCATAGGAGGGACGCAGCAACGCCAGTTCGCTCAGGGTGTCGAGACCGTACCGGACCTGCTCGGGAGTGAGCCCCAGCCGCTCTGCCAGGTCCGCCACGCCGTCGCGCGGCCGTGCCAGGAGACCCCGGTAGACGGCCTCGGCAATGGAATCAAGACCAAGCGCCTTGAGCACGGCACATCTCTCCCCCCGGAGATTTCGTGGTTTAGGGGCTCCATCATCACACGCGTGACCAGTTTTCTACAGAAGGCGGTCTGGACTGTACCGGCCATTGCCGGAATGGGACTTCTGTTCTTCTTCTTCCTGGTTCGTCCTTTGGGGAAAATGCCGGGTGTGTATCTCGTTCACACCGAACTCCTCAACAAGAAGGCGGAGTTGTGCATCCCTCAGAACCTCGCGGATCTCCTCCGTGACCTGGCGCTTCCCGGCGACGGCGTGGAGCACGTGGTCGTCCACCCCCATCCGGGCCACGGAGTGACAGTGGGGGTCTATCTGCTCGCCGACCGCCTCCGGGTCGCGGAGGAGACGGCGGCGCGGCTGTGCCTGCGCGCGGTCACCGAGATCGGTCCGTTGCCGGGGTGGCGGGTCGGCCGCTCGGAGGCGCCGCTGCTCGCGCCGTACGGCTTCGAAGGATTCGTGGGCTGAGCCCCTGGACGTGGCCCGCTGACCTCTTCGGTCCAGGGCCCGTTCCGTCCACCGGAAGTCCCTTCCGAACACCTTTCGGCTTGACGAAGCTCTGTCTCACCGAAGGAAAACCCCCCACCGACTCGTAAGGGACTCATACCTTGCTGCGCTTCCGTTCCGCCCGCTGGGCTGCAGTTCTCCTCACGGCTCTCGCTCTCCTGGTCCCGGCTTTCGACGGGGCCGGCGACTCCGCCGACACCGTGGTCACCGCCGGCGCCCTGGACGACGTGATCTGGGGCTGACACCCGCCCGACGCCTCGGCGTCGATGCACGGAACGGGACGCGGGGCGCCCCGGGCTGCCCCTACCGAACGCCGGACGGCATCGAAGACGGAGTCTTCGGTGCCGTTTCGTCGTACGCGGGGTCTTCGATGCCGTCTCGTCGTGGCCGTCTCGTCGTGCGCGGCCTCTTCGCCGAAGGGGCCGTTCAGGCCGTCCGCGGCTCGTGGCTCCGCCACAGGGCGAGCAGGACCGGGGAGTCGGCCAGGACGTCGCCCACCAGCACCGGGTCCCGCGTGGGGTGCGCCGCTCCGGCCCGCTCGCACTCCGCGCAGAGGGCCATGCCGAGGCTCGCGACCCACGTCCCGTACGGCGCACCGCAGGACTCGCACTCCGCGCCTCGCCGGCCCGCGACCATGCCCCGCCCTCCCTGGAGACGCCGTCAGCTCCCAGGGGTCTTCCCCGTCACGTCGAAAACGAACGGGTGTTTACGGCCACGTCCTGGCGCACACCGGAGTGCGCCGACCGCGTGCCGGCTCCGCGCCGACTCCGTGCCGGCGCCGCGTGGTCCCTCGCTCAGCCCGGACGCTTCGGCAGATGGCGGTAGCCCGGGTGCACCCCGGGGGTGAGGCCCTGCTGTTCGGCGATCCGTCCGAGGAGCGCCGTCAGCCGGGCCCGGTCCTCCCCGTCGAGCGCCGCGAACAGGTCGTCCTCGTGCAGCGCGGCGACCTCGCGGACCCGTCCGAGCGCGCGGCGCCCGTCCTCGGAGACGTACAGCTCGTGGTGGCGACGGTCCTCGGCGCTGCGGCGCCGCTCGACGAACCCCTTCTTCTCCAGGTTGTCGATGAGCGCGACGACCCGGCTCGGGACGACGCCGAGGTCGGCGGCGAGGGAGCGCTGGCTCCGTCCCGGTTCCATGGCGATCATCCGCAGCAGGCCGACGTCCGGCGGGGCGAGGCCGAGCTCGCCGACGCGCTCGCCGAAGCGTCCCGCCGCGTGCGCCCCGAGCTGGGCGAGCAGGAACGCTCCGCCGCGCGGGGACGGGGTCGTCGCCGCTCCGGGATCTTCCACTGGTTGCCGGTCACTGCTCATGGGGCTATCGTACGCGACAAGAATGATTCTCTATGGTGAACTATTCTCATGAGAGAACGGACTGGACCCGTGTCTGCAGCAGAGAACTGGACCGACCCCCGGCCCACCGAGGCCCCCCGACCACGCCGGGAGGCTCAGGGAGGGCCTCCGCCCGGCGTGCTCGCCGTGGTGTTCACCGGACTGTTCCTGGCCGGTCTTGTGCTCAGCACCGTGCTCGCCGACGGCGCCCCCTTCCCCTCCCCCTTCGGCGGGACCGGCGAGATCGTGGCGTACTTCCGCGCCCACTCCGACGCCGTCCGCCTCTCCGGCGCCCTCCAGTTCGCGGCCTCGATCCCGCTGGCCGTCTACGCCGCCACGGTCTCGGCCCGGCTGCACCGCCTCGGCGTCCGCGCCCCCGGCGCGACCATCGCCCTGGCCGGCGGACTCCTCGCCGCCGGGTTCCTGGCCTGCTGCGGTCTGGTGAGCTGGACCCTGTCGCGTACGGAGGTGCTGGAGCTCCCGCCGCTCGTCCGGGCCCTGCAGTACCTGGCCTTCGCCACCGGCGGCCCGGGCCACGTCGTGACGCTGGGCCTGCTGGTGGCCGGGATCGCCGTCCCCGGGCTCCTCGCCGGGCTGCTGCCCCGCGCGTTCGCCGTGACCGGCCTCGTCCTGGCGGCGGTCGCCGAGCTCTCGACCCTCACCCTGCTCCTCGACGGCGCCGCCCTGCTGCTGCCGCTGGCCCGCTTCACCTGCCTGGGCTGGCTGATCGCCGCCGGCTTCCTGCTGCCCCGACGCCGCACCCGGAAGGAGAACTGACATGCCCGAGAACACGACGGACACGGACAAGAAGCTCACGGACAAGCTCGTGCGCTTCCAGCAGCCCGAGAAGACCCTCCGCTACCTGGGGGAACTGCCCGACACACGCCTCGCCGACCTCTTCGGCCTCGACACCGAGGCGTACCGGAAGCTGCTGCGGGACCTCGACGGCCGGGCCCGGGACACCGCGGCCGCACTGCTCGAGGACCCGGCCTTCGCCGCCCGCGCCGACCGACTGCCCTTCCGGCCGGGGCAGCGGGTCGTGGCCCTGGGCGAGAGCACCACCGCCGACCGGCTCTCCTGGTTCTCGATCCTGCGCCACCTCCTCCCGGAGAGCGTCGAGCTCGTCAACCTCGCCGTCTCCGGTTCCACCACCACGCAGGCCCTCGCCCAGCTGCCCCAGCTCGGCTTCCTGCGCCCCGACTGGATCCTGTGCATGCTCGGCGCGAACGACGCCCAGCGGCTGGGCCGCGGCGCGGGGTCCGCCGGCACCCGGCTGGTCAGCGAGGCGGAGACCGAGCGCAACCTCCTCGCCCTGCGGGACCTCGCCGGGCGCGGCGGCCTCCCCGGCCCGGACCGCTGGATCTGGCTCACCCCGAGCGCGGTGGACCAGGAGCGGGCCGACGCCTATCCGCACTTCCGGCGCGCCGGGATCGGCTGGACGAGCGAGGACGTCGACGGCGTCGCCGACTTCCTCCTCGGACGCCCGGAACTCACGGTCGACACCCGGCGGGCCACCGCCGGTCTGCACCTCGACGACGGCGTCCACCTCACCCTCGACGGCCAGCGGGCCGTCACCGTCGCCCTCGTCGACGCACTGGCACAGCGGGCGGGGGCGGCGACATGAGGCTCATGCTCTTCGGCGTCACCGGCGGTACGGGCGCGCAGCTCCTGGCCCAGGCCCTCGGCGCCGGCCACCGGGTCACGGCCGTCGCCCGCGACCCCGCCCGGGTCCCCGTCGCGGACCCGGGGACCGGACTGACCGTCCTGCCCGGCGACGCGCTCGTCCCCGAGCCCTGGCGGGAGGCGGTCGCCGGCCACGACGCCGTCCTCTCCTGCCTCGGCAGCACCGACCGCAAGCACCCCACGACCGTCTACTCGCAGGGCACGCGGAACATCGTCGAAGCCATGCGCGCCTCCGGCGTCGGCCGGCTGCTCTGCCTCTCGTCCGCCGGCCTGGAGATCACCCCGGAGGTGCCGCTGCCGCAGCGGCTCGTCACCCGGTACGTGATCCAGCGGCTCTACCGGCACGGCTACGCCGACATGGCCCGGATGGAGAGCTTCGTACGGTCGCCCGCCGCGGCCGGCACCGTGTGGACGGTGGTCCGGCCCCCGATGCTGACCGACGGCCCGTTGACCCGCACCTACCGGACCGCGGAGAACGCCCCTCTGGCGCGGCCGAAGTCCCTCTCCCGCGCCGATCTCGCGCACTACCTGCTCACCCACGTCGACGACCGCCGCGCCCACGGGGCCGTCGTGGAGGTCGCGTACTGAGAACACCGCACGAGCACCGCCCGCAGACCCGGACGCGCGATCCCGCGCGCACACCCACCCGCGCGACTCCACGCACACCAACCCACCCGCGCGATCCCGCGTACTCATATGTGCGGCTCCTCGCACGCCCGTGCGTCCGGTACGGAAGAATGGTGCGGTGACCTCTCCCCGTTCCCCGCGCCCTTCCGCCCCGGTGGCCCGGCTGATCGCCACCGACCTCGACGGCACCCTGCTGCGCGACGACAAGTCCGTGTCCCCGCGCACGATCGCCGCCCTCGCGGCCGCCGAGCAGGCCGGGATCGAGGTCTTCTTCGTCACCGGCCGCCCGGCCCGCTGGATGGACGTCGTCAGCGACCACGTCCACGGCCACGGCCTGGCGATCTGCGCCAACGGCGCCGCCGTCGTCGACCTCCACTCGGGAGGCACCTTCCTGGAGGTCCGCCCGCTGGAACGGCCGGTCGCGCTCGACGTGGTCCGTGCCCTGCGCGCCGCCGCGCCGGGGGCGTCCTTCGCCGTGGAGCTCACCACCGGCATCCACTACGAGCCGCAGTACCCGCCCTTCTTCCTCGACCCCGGCGCCACCGTCGCCACCGCCGAGAAGCTCCTCTTCGAGGAGGAGCCCGGCTCGGCCGCCCCGGTCCTCAAGCTGCTCGCCCAGCACCCCGAGCTCGACCCGGACGTGTTCCTCGCGCTCGCGCGGGAGGCCGCGGGCGACCGGGCCGCCTTCACCCGCTCCAGCCCGACCGCCCTCATCGAGATCAGCGCGCTCGGCGTCTCGAAGGCCTCCACCCTGGCCCTGTGCTGCGCCGAGCGCGGCATCGCGGCCGAGGAGGTCGTCGCCTTCGGCGACATGCCGAACGACATCGAGATGCTGAGCTGGGCCGGCCGCTCGTTCGCCATGGGCAACGCCCACCCGGACGTCATCACCGCCGCCTCGGGCCGCACGGTCGGCAACAACGAGGACGGCGTGGCCGTCGTCATCGAACGGCTCGTCGCCGACGCGCTCCGGAGCAGGGAGACCGCCGGCTAGAGCGGCGCCTCCCACACCACCGTCGTCCCGCCGCCGTCGTCGCCCAGGCCCGGACCGCACCAGCTCGCGCCGCCCAGCGACTCGGCCCGGCGCGCCAGGTTCCGCAGGCCGCTGCGCCGCCCGCCCGCCGGGATGCCGATGCCGTCGTCGGCGACCGAGAGGCGCACCCCGGCGGAGCCGTCCGACAGGGTGGCGCCGGCGTCGACGACGACCTCGATGCGGCTCGCCTCCGCGTGCCGGAACGCGTTCGAGAGCGCTTCGCGCAGGGCGGCGACGAGGTTCTTGCCGGTGAGCTCGCCGACCGTCGAGTCGATCGCGCCGAGGAAGCGGTGCGCGGGCCTGAAGCCGAGCGGCACGGCCGCCATGTTGATCTCCCGCAGGACGCGGGTGCGCAGCCCCGACGGGGCCTCGGCGGGGCCCTGCTGGAGCGCGAAGATCGCCGTACGGATCTCCTGGATGGTCACGTCCAGCTCGTCCACGGCCTTGCCCACGCCCTCGCGCACGGCCGGCACGATCGACCTCCGCTGGGCGCTCTCCAGCATCATGCCGGTGGCGAAGAGCCGTTGGATGACCAGATCGTGCAGGTCGCGGGCGATCCGGTCGCGGTCCTCGAAGACGGCGAGGCGCTCCCGGTCGCGCTGCGCGTCGGCCATCATCAGGGCGAGGGCGGCCTGCGAGGCGAACTGGGTGGCGAGCGTCCGCTCGGCCTCCGTGAACTGCCGGGCGCCGCGCACCCGGGGCGTGGCGAGCGCGCCGAGGACCCGTCCGCCGCTCTGCAGCGGCAGCATCATGCTCGGCCCGTACGAGGACGTCAGCCGGCTGATCATGCGCGGGTCGGTCGAGGCGTCGGCCAGGAAGACGGCCTCGCCCTCCAGGAGCTCCTTCACGACGGCGCTCTCGGGCGGGATCACCATGCCCAGCGACTTCGTGGGCCGGGGCGAGGAGACGGCGACGATCTCCAGGCCGCCTTCCTCGGCGGGAAGCAGCACGATCCCGGCGTCCGCCTCGGCGAGCCTGCGGGCCTGTTCGGCGACGACCGTGAGGGCCTCGTCCGCGTCGCCGCCGGAGAGCAGGGCGGTGGTGACGGCGACCGAGCCGTCGATCCACCGTTCGCGCTGCCGGGCCGCCTCGTACAGGCGGGCGTTGCCGATCGCGATGCCGGCCTCGGTGGCGAGGACCCGGACCATGTGCACGTCGTAGTCGTTGAACTCGCCGCCGCCGCGCTTCTCCGCGAGGTAGAGGTTGCCGAAGATCTCGCCCTGGACCCGGATGGGGACGCCGAGGAAGGTCCGCATCGGCGGATGTCCCGGCGGGAAGCCCGCCGCGCGCGGATCGGTGGACAGATCGGCGAGCCGGATGGTCTGCGGGTCGCGGATCAGCGCGCCGAGCAGCCCCGCGTGGCCGTCGGGGCGGTGGCCGATCCGGCGGACCACGTCCTCGCCGACGCCGAAGGTGACGAAGTCGGACAGGCCCTCGCCCTCCTCGTCGACGACGCCGATCGCGGCGTACCGGGCGTCGGCGAGTTCGGCGGCGGTCTCGCAGATCCGGTCGAGGGTGGAGTGGAGTTCGAGCCCGGTGCCGACCGAGCGCATGGCCTCCAGGAGCTGCGGCACGCGGGCGGTGAGCTCCGTGGACAAGCCCTGGAGGCTGCGGGTGGCCCGGGTGGCGGCTTCCAGGGGGTCCGGAGCGTCGGACGCGGCGGCGGTCATGGGCCTGAGCCTAGTAAGTCCTATTTGGCGAGAAAAGTCGGCCTCTCCGTACCGGTCGCCGCGGAGGTGACGAGCAGATCGGTCTCCCGCTCCTGCTCCAGCATCCGGCGCAGCGGACCGTCCGCCGCCGCGAGTTCGGCGTACGGGCCGCGCTGCACGGTCCGGCCCTCGTCGAGGACCACCACCTCGTCGACGGCGTCGAGACCGTGCAGCCGGTGGGTGATGAGGACGGTGGTGCGGCCCTCGGTGGCCCGGAGCAGATCGTCGGTGAGCGCGTCGGCGGTGGCCAGGTCCAGGTGTTCGGCGGGTTCGTCGAGGACGAGGACCGGGAAGTCGGCGAGGAGGGCCCGGGCGAGCGCGAGGCGCTGTCGCTGCCCCCCGGACAGCCGGGAACCGTGCTCGCCCACGAGCGTGTCGAGTCCGGCGGGCAGTCCGTCGACCCAGTCGAGCAACCGGGCCCGGCGCAGTGCCTCGCGCAGCTCCTCGTCGTCCGCGCCGACCTTGGCGAGCCGCAGGTTCTCGCGGACGGAGCTGTCGAAGACGTGGGCGTCCTGGGCGCAGAGCCCGACGAACCGCCGGACCGCGTCGCCGTCGAGTTCCCGGGCCGGTACGCCGCCGATCCGGTACGTGCCGTGCTCCGCGTCCAGGAACCGCAGCAGCACCTGGGCGAGTGTGGTCTTGCCGGAGCCGGAGGCGCCGACGACCGCGATCCGGCGCCCGGCCTCCAGGGCGAGCCCGAACCCGTCGAGCGCGAGCCGCTCCTGTCCGGGGTGCCGGGCCGAGAGCCCGGCCAGCTCCAGCGGGAACGGGTCCGCCGGGGGAGCGGCGGGCGTCCGCGGCTCGTGCACGGGGACGGGGGCGTCGAGCACCTCGAAGACCCGCTCGGCACTGCGCTTGATCCGCTGCCGGTACTGGACGGCGAGCGGCAGACCGGTGACGGCCTCGAAGGCGGCGAGCGGCGTCAGGACGATCACGGCGAGGGCCACTCCGTCGAGCCGCCCGTCCCGTACGGCCTGGACGCCGACGAGTGCGGCGGCCGCGACCGTCAGGCCGCAGACCAGGGCCGAGAGGCCGGCGCCGAGCGCGGTGGCGGCGGCCTGCCGGGAGGCGATGGAGGTGAGGGCGCGGTCGGCGTCCCGCGTCCGCTCGATCCGGCCCCGGAGCGCACCGGCGACGGTCAGTTCGGCACAGCCCCGCAGCAGGTCGGCCACGGCGGTCGCCAGGGTGCCGCGCCCGGGGGCGAGCCGCCGCTCGGCCCGGCGGGCGAGGGCTCCGCCGGCCGTCGGCACGGCGACTCCGGCGATCAGCAGGCCCACGGCGAGGACGGCACCGGCCTCGGGCAGCAGCCAGGCGGTGAACCCGGCGGAGGCGACGCCCACGACGAGCGCGGCGCCCACCGGGAGCAGCCAGCGCAGCCAGTAGTCCTGGAGGGCGTCGACGTCCTGCACGAGCCGCGCGAGGAGGTCACCGCGCCGGGTGCGGCGCAGTCCGGCCGGGGCGATCCGCTCCAGGCGCCGGTAGACGGAGACCCGCAGGTCGGCGAGCATCCGCAGGACGGCGTCGTGCGAGACGAGCCGCTCGGCGTACCGGAAGACGGCCCGGCCGATGCCGAAGGCGCGCGTGGCGGTGACGGCCATCATCAGATAGAGCACGGGCGGCTGTTCGGAGGCCCGCGAGATGAGCCAGCCGGACACGGCCATGAGCCCGACGGCAGACCCGAGCGCCAGACTCCCGAGCAGCAGCGCGAGCGCCATGCGCCCCTTGAGCTCGCCGGCCATGCCCCGGACGCGACCGAGCACGGCGCCCCGGCCGTCCCCGCCCGCCCCGGCCGCCGGCCCGGCCACCGGCGATCCGGTCGTGGGCATCTGTTCCGCAAGGGGCGAGGGGGGTCCCTCCTGCTCGAGCGAAGCCGAGAGCTCGGGGGAGGGTGGGCACACGCCCGCACCTGCGCCGGACCCGGCGCCCCTGTCGCTCCGGCCCACCCCAGGAGCCTCGGGCATGACGGGGTCCTCGCCCCGGGGCGCGCCGATCGCCGAGATCACGGGGGACACGCCGCCCACCCGCACCACCCGGTCCGCCACCGCGAGCAGCGCCGGCCGGTGCACGACGAGCAGCACCGTCCGCCCGGCGGCAAGCCGACGAACCGCCTCGACCACCCCCGCCTCCGTCACACCGTCCAACCCCGCCGTCGGCTCGTCGAGCAGCAGCAGGGGCCGGTCCGCCAGGAACGCCCGGGCGAGCGCGAGCCGCTGCCGCTGTCCCGCCGAGAGCCCCGCGCCGTCCTCGCCGAGCGGGGTGTCGAGCCCCTGCGGCAGCCCCGCGACGAACCCGTTTGCCCCGGCGTCCCGCAGGGCGTCCCGTACCGCCTCGTCGGAGGCGTCCGGACGGGCGAGCCGTACGTTCTCGGCGACCGTCCCCGCGAAGAGGTACGGGCGCTGCGGGACCCAGGCGATGCGGGACCGCCATTCCTCCAGGTCGAGCGTCGCCAGGTCGGCGCCCCCGACCCGTACGGAACCGCCCTCCTCCGGCACCGCGAACCCCAGGACGACGTCGAGCAGCGTCGACTTCCCGGCCCCGCTCGGCCCGACCAGGGCCACCGTCTCGCCCGGCTCGACCGTCAGCGTCGCCGCGTCGAGCGAGGGCTCGGCGCGCCCCGCATGGCGGACGGTCACGCCGTCGAGCTCAAGGCGTACGGACTCCGGGGCACCCGCCGTGCCACCGTCCCGTACCGGCTGCTCCAGGACGTCGAAGATCTCCTCCGCCGCCGCGAGCCCCTCCGCCGCCGCGTGGTACTGCGCCCCCACCTGGCGCAGCGGAAGGTACGCCTCGGGCGCCAGGATCAGGATGACGAGCCCGGTGTAGAGGTCGAGCTCGCCGTGGACGAGCCGCATGCCGATGGTCACGGCGACGAGCGCGACCGACAGGGTCGCCAGGAGTTCCAGGGCGAAGGAGGAGAGGAAGGCGATCCGCAGCGTGCGCATCGTCGCCTGGCGGTACTCCGAGGTGATCGCGCGGATGGACTCGGCCTGGGCCTTCGCCCGGCCGAAGATCTTGAGGGTGGGCAGGCCGGCCACCACGTCCAGGAAGTGGCCGGAGAGCCGCGAGAGCAGCTTCCACTGCCGGTCCATCCGGGCCTGGGTGTACCAGCCGATGAGGATCATGAAGACCGGGATGAGCGGCAGCGTGACCACGATGATCGCCGCCGAGACCCAGTCCTCGGTGACGATCCGGGCCAGGACCGCCACCGGCACGACGACCGCGAGGCCCAGCTGCGGCAGATAGCGGGCGAAGTAGTCGTCGAGGGCGTCCACGCCCCGCGTGGCGAGGGCGATCAGCGAACCGGCCTTCTGACCGCTCAGCCACCCCGGTCCGAGTGCGGCCGCGCGGCCGAGGAGCCGGCCGCGCAGTTCGGACTTGACCGCCGCGCTCGCCCGGTGGGCGGCGAGCTCGGTCAGCCAGGAGACGAGTCCCCGTGCCGCCGCGACTCCGGCGAGCAGCAGCAGGGGCGCGGTCAGGTCGGCGACCGACTGGACCTTCTGGAAGGCCCCCACCACGATCTCGGCGATGAGCATCGCCTGGGCGATGACCAGCGCCGCTCCGACGAGGCCGAGCACGACCACCGCGATCAGGAAGAGACGGGTGGCCCTGGCGTACCGGAGCAGGCGCGGGTCGATCGGTTTCACGTGAAACATGCCCTTCTGGAGAGCGTCGGCCGCCGAGCACGGCTGGTGGGAGTCGGCGGCCGAGTGGCGACTAGTGAGCGTCGGCGATGTGCTGCGTACCGATGCGCTTGCGGAACACCCAGTAGGTCCAGCTCTGGTAGAGCAGCACCAGCGGGGTCGCGATCGCCGCGCACCAGGTCATGATCTTGAGCGTGTACGGGCTCGAGGACGCGTTCGTCACGGTAAGGCTCCACTCGGGGTTGAGTGAAGACGGCATGACGTTCGGGAACAGCGACAGGAAGAGCATCGCCACGGCGGCGGCGATCGTCACACCCGAGAGCGCGAACGACCAGCCCTCGCGCCCCGCCTTGATGGCGGCGATGGCGCCGACCAGCGCCACCACGGCGACCAGCATCGCCGCGAGGCTCCAGCCGTCCCCCGTGTCGACCTGGGTCCAGATCAGGAAGCCCAGGGCGAGCACCGCCGTGACCAGACCCAGCTTGAGCGCGAGCGCCCGCGCCCGGCCCCGGATGTCCCCCACCGTCTTGAGCGAGGCGAAGACCGCGCCGTGGAAGGTGAAGAGGGTGAGCGTGACCAGGCCGCCGAGGATCGCGTACGGGTTGAGCAGGTCCCCGAGGGTGCCGACGTACTCCATGTCGGCGTCGATCTTCACGCCCCGGACGATGTTGCCGAAGGCCACGCCCCAGAGGAACGCGGGGATCAGCGAGGTCCAGAAGATCGCCTGCTCCCAGTTGCGCTGCCAGTTCTCCTCGGGCCGCTTCACCCGGTACTCGAAGGCGACGCCCCGGACGATCAGGCAGACCAGGATGATCAGCAGCGGCAGGTAGAAGCCGGAGAACAGCGTCGCGTACCACTCGGGGAACGCGGCGAAGGTCGCGCCGCCGGCGGTGAGCAGCCACACCTCGTTGCCGTCCCAGACGGGCCCGATGGTGTTGATGAGGACCCGCTTCTCGGCCCGGTCACGGGCGAGCAGCTTGGTCAGGACGCCGACCCCGAAGTCGAAGCCTTCGAGGAAGAAGTAGCCGGTCCAGAGGACGGCGATGAGTACGAACCAGACGTCGTGGAGTTCCATGCCTCGATCTCCTCAGCCTCAGTACGAGAAGGCCATGGGCCGGTCGGGGTCACGAGAGTCCCCGCCGATCTTGGTGGGCGGGTTGAGGTCGTCCTCGGTGAGCTCCGGCGGCCCCGCCTTGACGTACTTGACGAGGAGCTTGACCTCGATGACGGCGAGAATCGCGTAGAGGGTGGTGAAGACGATCATCGAGGTGAGGACCTCGCCCTGGGAAACGCCGGGGGAGACCGCGTCACGGGTGCGCAGCACGCCGTAGACGACCCAGGGCTGACGGCCCATCTCGGTGAAGATCCAGCCCCAGGAGTTGGCGATCAGCGGGAACGCCATCGTCCAGAGGGCGATGATCCAGTACCACTTGCCCAGGCGGGGGCTGAGCGCCTTCCGCTTGAACAGGACCAGGTTCGGCACCTCGTCCTCGCCGGTCCGCATCCCCGGTGCCAGCATGAACTTCTTCCGGGTCAGCCAGAGACCGAGCATGCCGATGCCCAGCGAGGCCATGCCGAAGCCGATCATCCAGCGGAAGCCCCAGTAGGCGACGGGGATGTTGGGCCGGTAGTCGCCGGGCCCGAACTTCTCCTGCTCGGCCTTGTTCACGTCGTTGATGCCCGGGACGTACGAGCTGAAGTCGTCGTTCGCGAGGAAGGACAGCAGGCCCGGGACCTCGATGGCGACCGTGTTGTGGCCCTTCTCGACGTCGCCGTAGGCGAAGATCGAGAAGGGTGCGGGCGCCTCGCCGTCCCAGAGCGCCTCGGCGGCGGCCATCTTCATCGGCTGCTGCTTGAACATGACCTTGCCGAGCAGGTCGCCGCTGATGGCGGTGCCGAGACCGGCGATGATCAGCGTGATCAGGCCGAGCCGCAGCGAGGTCCGCATGATCGGGATGTGCTTCTTGCGCGCCAGGTGGAAGGCGGAGATGCCCACCATGAACGCGCCGCCGACCAGGAACGCCGCCGTCATCGTGTGGAAGAACTGGGTGAGCGCGGTGTTCTGGGTGAGCACCTGCCAGAAGTCGGTGAGCTCCGCCCGGCCGCGCTCCTTGTCGATGCGGTAGCCCACGGGGTGCTGCATCCAGGAGTTCGCCGCCAGGATGAAGTACGCGGAGAGGATCGTGCCGATCGACACCATCCAGATGCAGGCGAGGTGGATCTTCTTCGGCAGCTTGTCCCAGCCGAAGATCCACAGACCGATGAAGGTCGACTCGAAGAAGAAGGCGATGAGCGCCTCGAAGGCGAGCGGGGCGCCGAAGATGTCGCCGACGAATCGGGAGTAGTCGGACCAGTTCATGCCGAACTGGAACTCCTGCACGATCCCGGTGACCACACCCATGGCGATGTTGATCAGGAAGAGCTTGCCCCAGAACTTCGTCGCCCTGAGGTACTTCTCCTTGCCCGTGCGGACCCAGGCGGTCTGGATGCCGGCGGTGAGCGCGGCAAGCGAGATCGTCAGGGGTACGAACAGGAAGTGGTAGACGGTGGTGATGCCGAACTGCCAGCGCGCCAGTGTTTCCGGCGCCAAAGCTAGGTTCACGTCGTCTTCTCCTTACTCGACGTGGTCACAGCGGGCAGTCTGCCTGGCGGGTTCCACCCAAATGGGGAGGAAGCAGGACACGCTTGTGAACGCGTTCACATTCACAAGCATTATGGCTCATACGAAATCCGTACGTAAGAGCGGGGTGTCCCTACTCGAAGGTCACCCCTTCCCGGGATCTTCAACATATTGTTGAATCGGGGGCATGACCCTTCGGATCCGCATCTCCTGGCCCGCCGGCCACACCACGGCCACCCTTGACGAAACCCCCACGAGCAAAGCGCTCGTGGGGGCTCTCCCGATCGTCTCCACCGCACGCACCTGGGGCGAGGAGGTCTACTTCGACACTCCGGTCTCCGCCGCGCTCGAGTCCGACGCCCGGCAGGTCGTCGAGCCGGGCACGGTGGCGTTCTGGACGGAGGGCGACGCACTCGCCCTCCCCTACGGCCCCACCCCGATCTCGCGGGGCGAGGAGTGCCGGCTGGCGAGCCCCTGCAATCTGCTGGGCGCGCTCGACGGCGACCCGCGGATCCTGGCCACCGTCAGGGACGGCGACCCGATCCGGGTCGAGGTCGTCGCGGGCTGACCGGCCCGCCCGCGGGGGTTCGTCAGCGGCTGGTCAGCCCTCCTTGCGGAAGCCCTCCGCCGCCTTCAGGAACAGGTCGTTGGCCTCGCACTCACCGATCGTGACGCGCACGCCCTCGCCCGCGAACGGCCGCACCATCACGCCGTGCCGCTCACACTCCGCCGCGAACTCCATGGTCCGCTCGCCGAGCCGCAGCCAGACGAAGTTGGCCTGCGTGTCCGGAACGGTCCACCCCTGGGCCACGAGCCCCGCGTGGACCCGCTCGCGCTCCCCCACCAGCGAGCCGACCCGTCCGAGCAGTTCGTCCTCGGCCCGCAGCGAGGCCACCGCCGCGTCCTGCGCCAGCTGGCTCACGCCGAACGGCACCGCCGTCTTGCGCAGCGCCGCCGCCACCGGCTCGTGGGCGACCGCGAAGCCGACCCGCAGCCCCGCCAGGCCGTACGCCTTGGAGAAGGTGCGCAGCACGGCGACGTTGGGCCGGTCGCGGTAGAGCTCGATGCCGTCCGGGATGTCGCTGTCGCGGACGAACTCCCGGTAGGCCTCGTCGAGCACGACGAGGACGTCGGAGGGCACCCGGTCCAGGAAGCGCTCCAGCTCCGCCCGGCGCACGGCGGTGCCCGTGGGGTTGTTGGGGTTGCAGACGAAGATCAGCCGGGTCCGCTCGGTGATCGCCTCGGCCATCGCGTCGAGGTCGTGCACCTCGCCCTCGGTCAGCGGCACCTGCACGGAGGTGGCCCCGCTGATCTGCGTGATGATCGGGTACGCCTCGAAGGAGCGCCAGGCGTAGATCACCTCGTCGCCCGGGCCCGAGGTGGCCTGGAGCAGCGACTGCGCGACGCCGACCGAGCCGGTGCCGGTGGCCAGGTGGGAGACGGGCACGCCGAAGCGGTTCGCCAGCTCCTCCGTCAGACCGGTGCAGGCCATGTCGGGGTAGCGGTTGAAGTTCGCGGCGGCGGCCAGCGTGCTCTCCATGACCCCCGGCAGCGGCGGGTAGGGGTTCTCGTTGGAGGACAGCTTGAAGGCCACGGGACCGCCCGCGGCGGCCGGCTTGCCCGGCTTGTAGGTGGGGACACCGTCCAGCTCGGCGCGCAGCTTGGGGCTGCCGGTGCTCGTCCCGCTGGTCTCGCTCACAGTGTGGCCTCCTCGACCGTCCGTACCGCCAATACTCCTCACCTTAAGAGGATTCGCCGTCGCTGCGAATGGGCTGTGGACAACAGGAGGGACACGCTGTGGACACGGCCCCCGCTCGCGCTCCGGAAGGAGGGGGCGCGCACCAGGGTGGCGTGCGCCGGTGGCGGGCGCCGTGGCGCGCATCCCCCGTAGAGGTGAGTTGAGACCTCTTCGAGACCTCTCCCCCTCGCCAGGCCTACACCGCTCGATGGCCATAGATCACACGCCAGAGACCATAACTACCTTTGATTCAGCGTATCTTGGGCTTCTTCGATCATGCAGAAACGTGCCTGTCAACGCCTGCATATGCGACCGTCCCGACCGCCCCTCGTCGCCCTACTATCGGCTCGCCATGACAGCAGCAGGGAAGCACCAGGTGAGCCGGGCACAGACCCGGGGAAGCCGGCAGGGCCGGGCAGGCATCCGGGACGTGGCCGCCGCCGCCGGGGTCTCCATCACGACTGTCTCCGACGCGCTCAACGGGAAGGGCCGACTCCCGGACGCCACCCGCCGCCACGTCCGCGAGGTCGCCGACAGGCTGGGCTACCGCCCATCCGCGGCGGCCCGCACGCTCCGCACCGGCAAGTCGGGACTCATCGGCCTGACCGTGACCACGTACGGGGATGAACCTTTCACCTTCACCGAATTCGCGTACTTCGCGGAGATGGCCAGAGCAGCCACATCGGCGGCGCTCGCCCGGGGCTACGCCCTGGTCATCCTCCCCGCCACCTCCCGCCATGACGTCTGGTCGAACGTCGCCCTCGACGGCACCGTCGTCATCGACCCCTCCGACCACGACCCGGTCGTCACCGAACTGGTCCGCCAGGGCCTGCCCGTCGTCTCCGACGGGCGCCCCGCCGGCACCCTTCCGGTCACCGCCTGGGTCGACAACGACCACGAAGCCGCCGTCCTCGACCTGCTCGACCACCTCGCCGCCGCCGGCGCCCGCCGGATCGGCCTCCTCACCGGAACCACCACCGACACGTACACCCGCCTGTCCACCACCGCGTACCTCAACTGGTGCGAACGGGTGGGCCAGGACCCCGTCTACGAGGCCTATCCGGCGCACGACCCGTGCGCGGGCGCCGTCGCGGCCGACCGGCTGCTCGCCCGCCCGGACCGGCCCGACGCCGTGTACGGCCTCTTCGACCCCAACGGAACCGACCTCCTCGCGGCCGCGCGCCGCTACGGACTGCGCGTCCCGGACGACCTGCTGCTGGTCTGCTGCAGCGAATCGACCGTCTACGCCACCACCGAACCGCCCATCACCACGCTCTCGCTCAAGCCGCGCCGGATCGGCACGGCCGTCGTCCAGCTCCTCATCGACGCCATCGAAGGGATCGACACCGACGGTCCGGTCGAGCAGGTGATACCGACCGAACTCATCGTCCGCACCTCCTCGCAGCGACGTCCGCCACGCACCACGGTCAGCCCGCCGCGCTCACCGGCCAAGGACTGACCCCACGGGCGGCGGCGCCCGAACCCGCCGTCATCCGAACCGCCGTCCCCGTCCCTGCCCGTGGGCAGGGACGGGGAAACCGATCACCGCACCGGGCTCACCCCTGGACTGGACCTTCACAATTCGGGCGAAACAATCGGCGAACCCGGAGTGAACCCGGATTCACCACCCCTGGTGCGTCACACGGAAGGGCCCTCATTCCTATGATGGGCGGACGACACCGCGGACCACCCCGACCAGGCCGGTCCGCGATGTGCAGGGCATCGCGACGGTGGTGGAGGGGTCGATGACTCAGGGGGCCGGTCAGGAGCCCGTGGTGCGCACGGCGACATTGCGTGACTTCCGCGTACCGCCGTACGCCCGCGTGCCCGTGCAGGGCCACGCCGCCGAGCCGCCGCCGCCGGAGAAGGCGCCGACGGCTCCGCCGGGCGAGCCCGCTCCGGTCGAGCACCTGTCCCTCCCCGCATACCCGGCATCCGCCGAACACCTCCCGCCGGTCGCCCCCTCCCCGGTCGAGGCCGTCCCGGTACCGGCCCCGCCGACCGAGCCCCTCCCGCCCGAGGCCCCTCCGACCGAGGCGCCCCCGGCCGAGGCGCCCCCGGCCGCGCCCACCGCCACTCCGCAGACCTCCGCACCGCAGGCCTCCCCGCCCGCCGCACCGCAGGCACCCGCGCCCACCGCCCCGCCGGTATCCGTGCCCGCCGGGCCTTCGGCCCCCATGCCCGCCGATCCGACCCTCCACCTGGGGCACCGGCTCGCCCCGGCGTACGCCGCCCCGGCCGGCTCCTCCATCGTCTCCGTCGCCACCGGCCACCCGGGCAACGCCTTCCCGGGGGGCGAGCCGCCCGAGGGATACACCCCGACCGAGCGCGACCTCCCCGTCATCAACCGCGGCGACACCGTCCAGATCTCCGTCACCCCCGAACCGGCCCCCGCCCCGGAGCCCGCGAACGGCGACGGACCCGGCCCCCTCTACGTCGTCGGCGACGTCCACGGCTACCTCGACGAGCTCCTCGCCGCCCTGCGCGCCCAGGGCCTCATCGACGAGAACGGCGGCTGGGCCGCGGGCAACGCCCGGCTCTGGTTCCTCGGCGACTTCACCGACCGCGGCCCCGACGGCATCGGCGTCATCGACCTCGTCATGCGCCTCTCCGCCGAGGCCGCCGCCGCCGGCGGCTACTGCAAGGCCCTCATGGGCAACCACGAGCTGCTGCTGATCGGCGCCAAACGCTTCGGCGACACCCCCGTCAACTCCGGCGCGGGCACCGCCACCTTCCAGGCCGCCTGGCTGCTCAACGGCGGCCAGAAGCACGACATGGACCGGCTCCAGGACGTCCACCTCCAGTGGATGTCCCGGCTCGACGCCGTGGTGCGCGAGGACGACCACCTCCTCGTGCACTCCGACACCACCGCGTACCTCGAATACGGCCAGACCATCGAGGACGTCAACGACACGGTCCACGAGATCCTCAACCGGAACGACGCCGACGAGGTCTGGGACGTCTTCCGGAAGTTCACCAAGCGCTTCGCGTTCCGCGACGACGGCGGCCCGCAGGCCGTCCAGGAGCTGCTCTCCACCTACGGCGGCCGCCGGATCGTGCACGGCCACAGCCCCATCCCGTACCTCCTCGGCCAGGTCGGCACCGAGGACGGCGAGGACAACGGGGGCCCGGTCGTCGACGGACCGCACGTGTACGCCGACGGTCTCGCGATCGCCATGGACGGCGGAGTGACCATGGCCGGAAAGCTACTGGTCGTCCAACTCCCCCTGAACGGCTGACGCATAACGCTGCGCATCCGAGGAAGTCGATTTCCGGAAAGACCCTGTCAGGCCGTGGTGTCGCCGCAATACCATCGGGTCATCCGTAGCAGGCTCTCCTCCGTTTCCGCCCGACCGACCGTTTCCCACGGCTGATCCGGGCCTACGGAGCATCGGGGGATGCACATGAACGTGGCTCCGCACCTGCTGACCGAGGACCGCGCCGAGTACGAGCGGGTCCTCGACGACGCACTGAGCACCGCCCACGCACGTCCGGATCTCGCCGGAGTCGGAACGAGGCTCACGGTCGCGCAGCTGCGCGCCATGACGATGAACGCGACAGCGCTCATCACCACCGCCGCGGCCCTCGAGTACGACCACTTCGTGAAGGTCCGCGAGCAGAACCGAGCGGCCTTCGGGGCCCGGACACCCGAAGTGGAACCGGGCGCGGACGTCGGCGCGGGCGCCGGCGTCGTCGCCGTCGTCACCGTGCTGCTGCCCGTCCTCGCGGGCACCGCCGCCGCGATATTCCTGCTGGTCGGCGGGGTCCTGCACGCCCTCGCGCCCACCGTGGTGTTCGGCGAGACCCTGCTGACGGCAGGCCTCGTCTTCGCCGCCCTCGCCGCCGCCGGCCTGCTCTCCGCGGGCGTCGGCCTCCTCGTGACCGCCCTGCGCAACAGGCCGGCCGCGGCGGACGGGACCGCCACGGCCGACGACGAACTCTCCCTCGCCAGGGAGGCCTGGCGCCGCGCCCTCCTGGAGCGCGGCATCCTCCCCTTCCTCCGCGACGCCCTCGCCGCCGCGGCGCCCCCGGATCCGACGGCGCCCTGAGGAACGGCGGGCCGGGGCTACTCGGCCAGCGGCAGGTAGACGCGGTTGCCGCTCGCCGCGAACTCCTTCGACTTCTCCGCCATGCCGGCCTCGATCTCCTGCTGCGTACCGCCGTGCTCACGGCGGATGTCCTGGGAGATCTTCATCGAGCAGAACTTCGGACCGCACATCGAGCAGAAGTGCGCGGTCTTCGCGGGCTCCGCCGGCAGCGTCTCGTCGTGGAACTCACGAGCCGTGTCCGGGTCCATCGCCAGGTTGAACTGGTCCTCCCAGCGGAACTCGAACCGCGCGTCCGAGAGGGCGTCGTCCCACTCCTGCGCGCCCGGGTGTCCCTTGGCGAGGTCCGCCGCGTGGGCCGCGATCTTGTACGTGATGACGCCCGTCTTCACGTCGTCCTTGTTCGGCAGGCCCAGGTGCTCCTTGGGCGTGACGTAGCAGAGCATCGCCGTGCCCCACCAGGCGATCATCGCGGCGCCGATGCCGGAGGTGATGTGGTCGTACGCGGGCGCGACGTCCGTGGTCAGCGGGCCGAGCGTGTAGAACGGCGCCTCCTCGCAGATCTCCTGCTGGAGGTCGATGTTCTCCTTGATCTTGTGCATCGGGACGTGGCCCGGGCCCTCGATCATCGTCTGCACGTTGTGGCGCTTGGCGATCGTGTTGAGCTCGCCCAGCGTCTTCAGCTCGGCGAACTGCGCCTCGTCGTTGGCGTCCGCGATCGAGCCGGGGCGCAGACCGTCGCCGAGCGAGTACGTGACGTCGTACGCCGCCAGGATCTCGCAGAGCTCCTCGAAGTTCGTGTAGAGGAAGTTCTCCTTGTGGTGCGCCAGGCACCAGGCGGCCATGATCGAACCGCCGCGCGAGACGATGCCGGTCTTGCGGCGCGCGGTGAGCGGCACGTACGGCAGGAGCACGCCGGCGTGCACCGTCATGTAGTCGACGCCCTGCTCGGCCTGCTCGATGACCGTGTCCTTGTAGATCTCCCAGGTCAGGTCCTCGGCCTTGCCGTCGACCTTCTCCAGGGCCTGGTAGAGCGGCACGGTGCCGATCGGCACGGGGGAGTTGCGCAGCACCCACTCGCGGGTGGTGTGGATGTTGCGGCCGGTGGACAGGTCCATGACCGTGTCGGCGCCCCACTTGGTCGCCCAGGTCATCTTCTCCACCTCCTCCTCGATGGAGGAGGTGACGGCGGAGTTGCCGATGTTGGCGTTGACCTTCACCAGGAACCGCTTGCCGATGATCATCGGCTCGATCTCGGGGTGGTTCACGTTCGCCGGCAGCACGGCGCGGCCCGCGGCGATCTCCTCCCGTACGACCTCGGGGGAGACGTTCTCGCGGATCGCGACGTACTCCATCTCCGGGGTGATCTCGCCCCGGCGGGCGTACGCGAGCTGGGTCACCGCCTGGCCGGCGCGGCCGCGGCGCGGCAGGCGGGGGCGGCCGGGGAAGACGGCGTCGAGGTTCTTCAGCCCACCGCCGCGCGGGGAGGTGTGCTTGATGCCGTCGTCCTCGGGGCGGGCCGGGCGGCCCGCGTACTCCTCGGTGTCGCCGCGCGCGATGATCCAGTTCTCGCGCAGCGGGGGAAGGCCCCGTCGGACATCGGTGTCGATGGCGGGGTCGGTGTACGGGCCGGACGTGTCGTACAGCGTGACGTCCTTGCCGTTGGTGAGGTGCACCTGGCGGACGGGCACCCGGAGGTCGGGGCGCGAGCCCTGGACGTACCCCTTGTGCCAGCCCGGCGTGCGCTCCTGCCCGTCGGTCTGGTTCTGGTCGGAGGCAGGCGTGCGTGCATCCTGAATGGTCATGAGACCGATCTCCCTACGCCGGCATTACCCGGTAACAGGTTCGGCGGTCGGCGCAGCCTCTTCCCGTACGTGCGTACGGTGATCAGCGCCCTCTCAGCCCGGTGCTCCGAGCTCCCGCGTGTGCAAAGGTGCCACCACGCTAGCGTCATCCCTGGCGTGCTGAACAGTGGGCCCCCGCCGTTCTTGCGATGATCGGCCGGTGACTTCCCCCCAGCAGCCCCCCGAACCACACCACCACGCCCACGATCCCGGACACGGTCACGGGCACGGAGCCGGAGGAGGAGGCGGCGGGCACGGACACAGCCACAGCCACGGGCCCGCCGCCCCGGTCTCGCGGCATCTGCGCAAGGTCATCGCCGCGATCCTGATCCCCTTCGCCGCCGCCGTCGTCGTCGGGCTCGCGGTCCTGTGGCCGGGCGGCACCCCGGCGCACGAGCGCACCGGCGTCGGCTTCGACCGGCAGACCCAGCAGGGCGAGGTCGTCTCCGTCGAGCACGTCGACTGCAAGGACGTGAACGCCGCCCAGGTCCCGCCGACCGGCGACACCTCCACTCCGGAGGGGCGCGAGGCGGTCAACGCCCAGCAGGGGCAGTGCGAGAAGGCGACGGTCGAGGTCACCAGCGGTCCGAACAAGGGACGCAGGTTCGTCGAGATCGTGCAGCCCGACGCGCCGCGCCAACTGCACGAGGGGCAGGGCGTGGTGGTGGCGTACGCCCCCGACGCCCCGCACGACCTGCAGTACTCGGTGACCGACGTGAACCGCAAGCTGCCGCTGGCGCTGCTCGCCGGCATCTTCGCCGTCGCGGTCGTGGTGGTCGGCCGGCTGCGGGGCGTCATGGCGCTCATCGCGCTCGCCGTGAGTTTCCTCGTACTGACGTACTTCATCCTGCCGGCGATCCTGGAGGGGTCGAACCCGCTGATCGTCGCGGTGGTCGGGTCGAGCGCGATCATGCTGATCGCGCTCTACATGTGCCACGGGCTCTCGGCCCGCACCTCGGTCGCCGTGCTCGGCACGCTGATCTCACTGATGCTGATCGGTCTGCTCGGCTCGCTCTTCATCGACTGGACCTCGCTCAGCGGCAACACCGACGACTACACCGGTCTGATCCACGGCCTGTACCCGGAGATCGACATGTCCGGCCTGCTGCTCGCCGGCATCATCATCGGTTCGCTCGGTGTGCTCGACGACGTGACGGTCACCCAGACCTCGGCGGTCTGGGAGCTGCACCAGGCCGATCCGGGCATGGGGCCGCGCGGCCTGTACCGGGCCGGCATCCGGATCGGCCGCGACCACATCGCCTCGGTCGTGAACACGCTGGTGCTGGCGTACGCGGGTGCCGCCCTGCCGCTGCTGCTGCTCTTCTCCATCGCCCAGAGCAGCATGGGGACGGTGGCCAACAGCGAGCTGGTCGCCGAGGAGATCGTCCGGACCCTGGTCGGGTCGATCGGTCTGGTGGCGTCCGTCCCGGTCACCACGGCGCTCGCGGCCCTGGTGGTCTCCGCCGACCGGCCGGCGTCCGGGGGCGGGAAGCCGGCGGCGGTACGGGGAGGGCGGCGCCGTCGCGCCAAGTGAGGTGGGCGTGCTGAGGGATCGGTCCGGCCCGGCTCGGGGAAGAGGGTCCGGCTCGCCTCGGGAAAGAGGGCTCGACTCGGAGAGGGCAACCGGTTCAGGGGGACCGGCTCAGGCGGGGCCGGCGTTCTCTTCGGCCAGGATCCGGCCCAGGGCGGCCTCCAGGTGGTCCTCGAAGTCGCCGAGTGTCCGTTCCTGACCGAGCGGAACCAGCTTGTCCGTCCGGTCGAGGAAGGCGACCAGCGGCGGCGCGCTGGCCCGGAACAGCGCCCGGTCGCCGCCCACCTGAAGCCGGATGGAGACGTCCGAGAGTCGCTCGGGCTCCGTCGGGGCGATGTGCACGTCGCCGTCCCCGCTCGGCCGGTTGATCCCGTCGAGCAGCAGCTCCCTTCCGAACGCCCAGGTCACAGGGGCGTCTCCGGGAAGGTGGAAGGTCATCCGCACCGCGTAGGGATCCCGGGTCTCATACCGGAGTTCGACCGGGATCTTGAAGGAGAGCTCCTCGGAGACGAGGAAGCTCATCAGGACCTCGGCCTGAACGGACTCTCGCATCGTGTACCCCGCAGTAGATGAAGCAGTTGTGTGAACACAGCTGCTGAAAGCTGTGACCGAAACGGCCAGGAATGATCCCCCATGGCCCTCTTGACGCAATCGTGCTGTAAGCACTAGCAGATCACAAGGAGTGATTTTTCAGATACTGATAGAGAACGCGAGTGAACCGAAGAGCGTTCCGATCTCCGTGCGTAGTCGTTCGATCGCTGGGAGCAGCCGTTCTTCTTGGTGGAGGGGGAGGGAAATCGCCATGGCGGCCGCCACCGACCCCGCGGTGATGGGGATCGCGGCACAAACCGTGCCGAGCGCATATTCCTGACGCTCAACCAGGGGCTCCATTCGCCCCAAACCGCCCAAACGATCCAAAAGGACACGGCGATTACGCACCGTGTACGGAGTGATGGCTTCCACCGGGTGGCGGTCAAGGTGGTCTTGACGAGATTTCAGATCGAGTTGACTCAGCAGGCACTGCCCGATCGCATGGGCGTGCGCGGTCTCGCGGAAGTCGGCCCATTCCTCCACCGCGGGGGCGGAAGGGGTGTCGGCGACGGCGACGAGCTCGATCTCACCTTCGCGGTAGAAGGCGAAGTAGATGGGTACACCGATCTCGTCCCGCCAACGGGCAAGGGAGTCTTCGATCTTGATGCGACGATTCTGCACAGCTCCGCCGCCGGCCAGTCGGACGGCGGCCTCGCCCAGGACGAACACGCCCTTGTCACGGCGCAGATAGCCCTCGTGCGTCAGGGTGCGGAGCAGGTGGTACGTGGTGGGCAGCGGAAGGCCCGTCTCGCGGGCGAGCTGTTTCGCGGGGGCGCCCTCCGCATGGGAGGCCACGGCCTCCAGGAGTCTCAGCGCTCGCTGCACCGATCCGATCAGGGTAGGCACTGCCGTCTGCGTAGCCATGGCCAAAGGTCACCCCCAGGCGTGAGGACGGGTGCAGTGCACCCGCCCGCGGGGGCCGCCCCCGCGCGCCCGCCGGGCCTGGGAAACCGCTGGTCAGTATGGAGGTCTACGCCTGTAGTCCCCATCGCGGCGGAGAGATTCCACTCTAGTGGCAGCCCCAGGGCCATACCCTGATTCGGCCAGGGCGTTCCCCCGCGCGGGCTAACGTCCTCCGCCGCTTCATACCGATCAGTAGCTTGTGCTACCAGTCCTCGCGCGACCTGGCGGAGGAACTGAACTTCCGCACGACGTAGACCAGTCCGGCGACGAGGGCCGCGAAGAGCAGCACCTTGAAGAGCAGACCGACCACGAAGGTGAGCACGCTGGTGATCAGCCCGCCGAAGACGAACAGGGCGAGAACGGGTATGGCGACCCACTTCACCCACCAGGGCGTCCCCGCGAGAATCTCCCGTACGGCCATCGTCCCTACCTCGCTCTCGAAGAACCGCGCACTCCGCGCCGAACACCCTCAAGGCTAGGGGCGGGAGGAAGCCCGTGGAGGCCCCGCGGCCCCCGCTCTCCCCTGATCCGCCCCCTAGGGGCTCGGCCCCCCGCGCCCGGAACGCCCTCGGGGTCCGGCCCGGCCGCCGAGGCCGCTCAGCTCTCCGGCGGCGAGAAGACCACCATGACCCGCAGGTCCTCGCTGATGTGGTGGAACCGGTGCTCCACCCCGGCCGGCACGTAGACCACGCTGCCGCGTGCCACCTGGGTCGTCTCCGTCCCGACCGTGATCGCCGCCCGCCCGCTGACCACGAAGTACACCTCGTCCTGGCCGTGCGGCTGCTGCGGGTCGAGTTCCCCGGCGTCGAGCGCGTACAGGCCCACCGACATGTTCCGCTCGCGCAGGAACTGGAGGTACGCGCCCTTGTTCGCGGCGCGCTCCGCCTCCAGTTCGTCCAGCCGGAATGCCTTCATCGCCCGCTCGCCCCTGCCCTAGGCCCGATCATGTCTGCCACGATCAGACACATGATGAATTTCGTAGTCAAGACGCTCGCGAACGCGGGCGCCCTGGGAGTCGCCATCTGGCTGCTCCAGGACATCACCCTGACCGGTGAGAGCACCGGCAAGAAGGCCCTGACCCTCATTCTCGTGGCCCTCGTCTTCGGGCTGGTGAACTTCCTGGTCAAGCCCGTCGTCAAGCTCCTGACGCTTCCCCTCTTCATCCTGACCCTCGGCCTGATCACCCTGGTGGTCAACGCCCTGATGCTGCTCCTCACGTCCTGGCTGGCCGACCAGCTCGACCTCAGCTTCCACGTGGAGGGCTTCTGGACCGCCGTCCTGGGCGGCCTGATCATCTCCGTCGTCTCGTGGGCGCTGAACGTCGTGCTCCCCGACGGCGACTGAGCGGGAATCATGACCTACCGCGTCTGCTTCGTCTGCACGGGCAACATCTGCCGCTCGCCGATGGCCGAGCACGTCTTCCGCCGTCGGGTGGAGGAGGCCGGCCTCGGCGGTCTGGTGGAGGTCGACAGCGCGGGCACCGGAGGCTGGTACGAGGGCTACGGGGCCGACCCGCGCACGGTCACCGTCCTCGACGAGAACGGATACACCTCCGAGCACGTCGCCCGGCGGTTCCGGCCCTCGTGGTTCCCCGCCATCGACCTGGTGATCGCCCTGGACGAAGGGCATGCGCGGGAGCTCCGGGCGCTCGCCCGCACCCCCGACGAGGCGGCGAGGATAAGGCTCCTGCGCTCCTACGACCCGGCCGCCGGGGCCGGACTCGACATCCCCGACCCCTACTACGGGGAACGTGAGGACTTCGAGGAGTGCCTGGAGATGGTGGAGGCCGCGAGCGAGGGACTGCTCGCGGCCGTACGCGCGGAACTGGAGGAACGGACACCGTGAAGAACGACGAACTCGGCGACGGCACACGGGCGGTACGGGCCGGGCTGCCCGAACCCGTGAAGTACGAGCCGACCCTGCCGGGGCCGGTCTTCGCGGCCCACTTCCACCTGCCGGGCGAGCCGACCGGCCCGTACACCTACGGCCGCGACGAGAATCCCACCTGGACCCACCTGGAGCGGGCGATCGGCGAGCTGGAGGCGCCGGGGGAGGAGGGCGTGGAGACGCTGGTCTTCGCCTCCGGCATGGCGGCGATCTCCGCCGTCCTGTTCTCGCAGCTGAAGGCGGGCGACGCGGTGGTGCTGCCGGCCGACGGCTATCAGGCCCTGCCCCTGCTGCACGAGCAGCTGCGGGCGTACGGCGTCGAGGTCCGCACCGCGCCGACCGGCGGCGACGCCCAGCTGTCCGTACTGGACGGGGCCGGGCTGCTGTGGCTCGAGACCCCCTCCAACCCCGGTCTCGACGTGTGCGACATCCGCCGTCTGGTGCGGGAGGCCCACGCGGCCGGGGCGCTCGTCGCCGTCGACAACACCCTCGCCACCCCGCTCGGACAGCGCCCGCTCGCACTGGGCGCGGACTTCTCCGTCGCCAGCGACACCAAGGGAATGACCGGGCACGGCGACATCCTGCTCGGCCATGTGAGCTGCCGGGATCCCCGGCGGGCGGCGGAGGTGCGGCGCTGGCGCAAGATCGTCGGCGCCATCCCCGGCCCCATGGAGGCCTGGCTCGCCCATCGGTCGCTCGCCACGCTCCAGCTGCGGATCGACCGGCAGTGCTCCACCGCGCTGGCGCTGGCGCGGACGCTCGCCGCGCGCCCGGACGTGACCGGGCTGCGCTATCCCGGACTGCCCGACGACCCCTCGCACGCGGTGGCCGCCCGGCAGATGCGGCGCTTCGGCCCGGTGGTCTCCTTCGAGCTGGCGGACCGGGAGCGGGCCGAGCGGTTCCTGGAGGGACTGCGGCTCGTCGACGACGCCACCAGTTTCGGCGGCGTGCGGTCCACGGCGGAGCGGCGCGGGCGCTGGGGCGGGGACGCGGTGGCGGAGGGCTTCATCCGCTTCTCGGTCGGAGCCGAGGACCCGGAGGACCTGATCGCCGATGTGCTGCGCGCCCTCGACGAGGCCGGCAGCGCCGGCTGAGACCGGTGGCCCCGGCCCCGGCGCACGCGGAGCGGGGCGCTCCGAGCCTCCCCCCTCGTGGCTCGGAACGCCCTCGGTCTCCCACGCGGAAACCGCCTGCACAAGGCTAGTTGACTGAGCGTCAGTGTCCAATCACGGTAGCGACAGGGACCTATCGACTTATTTATAGTTGGACGGTCCTGAGGCGCAGTCAGCCGACCGCCTGAGTCGAACGGCCACGGGCCGGGAGGGGGCGAACATGGACCTGGCCCTGCTGCGCACCTTCGTCACGGTGCACCGGGCCGGTTCCTTCACCCGCGCCGCCGCGCTCCTGGGCCTCTCCCAGCCCGCCGTCACCAGTCAGATCCGCACGCTGGAACGACAGCTCGGACGGCCGCTCTTCCTCAGACGGGCCCGCGGAGTCACCCCGACCACCATCGGCGACGAACTCGCGCACCGCGCGGCACCCCATCTGGACGCCCTCGTGGAGATCGCCGAGACCGGCCTCGACGAGGGAAGCGGTGTCCGCACCCTCCACATCGCCGGGCCCCCGGAGTTCACCGCGCTCCGCGCGCTGCCCGCCCTCACCCCCCTGGTCGGCCAGGGGCTGGCCGTGCGGGCCTCCTTCCTCGGCGACACGGAGGAGATCCTCGAGGGGCTCGCCGCGGGCCACCACGACCTGGCCATCGCGACCGCCCGCCCCCGGGGAGGTCTGTTGGTCTCCACCCCGCTCTGCGACGAGGAGCACGTCCTGGTCGCGGCCCCGCCCTGGGCCGCCCGGCTCTCCCCCGAGGTGCTCCTGAGCAAGGGCGCGGTGCTCCTGGAAGAGCTGCCGGTGGTCGAGGTCCACGAGTCGCTGCCCTTCGTCTCCCGCTACTGGGCGAGTGTCTTCGAGACCAAACCTGCGGCGACCGCCACCGTCATCGCCCCCGACCTGCGGGCCGTACGGGACTCCGCCGCCTCCGGCGCCGGGCTCGCCGTCCTGCCGCGCTACCTGTGCGAGGAGGCCCTGCGGCAGGGGCACCTCGTGGCGCTGCTCGACCCTCCGGTCCCACCGCTGCGGACCTACTTCCTGGTCGTGCGCACGGGGACGCTCGCGCTGTCCCCGCTCGCCGGGGCCCACGAGGAGCTGCTGCGGGCAGCCGGGAACTGGTGAGTTTCAGGACACCTCGGACGGGCCATTTTCTTCCCATGACCGAACGGCCCGTGATCAAGCGCACCGCACGCGCCATCCTGCTCGACGGGGACGACCTGATCCTCATCAAGCGGACCAAGCCCGGGATGGATCCCTACTGGGTCACGCCCGGCGGCGGCGTGGAGCCCACCGACTCCACCGTCGTCGAGGCCCTGCACCGCGAGGTGCTCGAAGAGCTCGGCGCCAAGATCACCGATGTGGTGCCCTGCTTCGTCGACACCGTCGAGCACATCGTCGACGGCGGGGTCTCCGGGGTGAAGGTCCAGCACTTCTTCGTCTGCCGGCTCGGCTCCATGGACCCCTCTCTGCGGCACGGCCCCGAGATCGAGGAGCCGGTCGGCGAGTACGAGATCGTCCGGGTGCCCTTCAGCCGGGTCGGCATCGCCGCCGTGCACCTCGTCCCGCTCTCCCTGCGCCACTACCTCGACGGCAACATCGAGGGCGTCCGCGCGATGCACGCCCCCGACCTGGGTTAGGGCCTGTCCGGCGGATCAGGTCCTAACCGGCCGCCGCGGGGGTGAGCTCCGCGAGGAAGTCGTGGCGGATGCGGTCCGAGGGGACCCCCGCGCCGCGCAGTGCGTCGACGCCTCGGCGGACCATGTCGAGCGGTCCCGAGAGATAGGCGTCCCGTTCGTTCCACGGGCCGTAGCGGCAGACGGCGTCCGGGAGCCTTCCCTGCTCCTCGGTGACCGGGTGGACGGAGAGCCACGGGAAGGTCTTCTCGAGCCGCAGCATCGTGTCGATGTCATAGAGGTCGTGGCCGCTGCGCGCCCCGTAGAAGACGTCGACCGGGCGCCGGTCCCCGTGCTCGGCGACGTCCTCGACCAGCGCCTTGATCGGCGCTATCCCCGTGCCGCCGCCCATGCAGAGCAGTCCGGTGTCCGTGGAGTGGTCGACCGTCATGGAACCGGCCGGCGGGCCGAGCCGCAGCACGTCCCCGGGGCGCGCCCGGTGCACCAGCGCGTTGGACACCCAGCCGGCCGGGACGGCCTTGACGTGGAGGGAGAGCAGCCCGTCCGGCCGGGGCGCCGAGGCGAAGGAGTAGTGGCGCCAGACCCGGGGCCACCACGGGGTCTCCAGCGTCGTGTACTGCCCGGCGAGGAAGGGGTACGGCTGGTCGGGCCTGAGCGTGACGACGGCGATGTCCGAGGTGCGCAGGTCGTGGGAGACCACCTCGGCCTGCCACCAGGCGGGCGCGGTCCGCTCGTTCTCCGCGGCCGCGTCGATCATGATCTGGGAGATCGTCGTGTACGTGCGGACCCAGGCCGTCTCGGTCTCCTCGTCCCAGCTCTTCTCCGCGTACCGCTCCAGAGCGCCCAAGAGGGCCTCGCCGACGGCCGGATAGTGGGCGGCCCGGGTCCCGTACTTACGGTGCCCCCTGCCGAGGTTCTCCAGGTACGCGGTGAGGACCGGGGCGTCGTCCAGGTGCTCGGCCGCCGTCAGCAGGGCCTTCAGGAGCCGGTCCCGCTGGGTGTCCATGGCCGCGGGGAACATCTCGCGCAGCTCGGGGTACCGGACGAAGAGCAGGGCGTAGAAGTACGAGGTCACCCGGTCGGCGACCGGTGCGATCTCCGCCAGGGTGCGCCGGACGAGCACGGCGTCGGCGGAGGGTTCCTCGGATATTCGGGGTTCCGTCCCCTCTGCCTCCGGGGGCTCCCGCTCGTACGTCGTGGTGGTGGTCGGAGCATCCATCATGTGCCTCGCCTCGCGCTGGCCGGCTTCCGTGACCGCAGCATGGCGCTTCCGCCCGACGCTTCGGACAGAAAGTGGCGTTCTCGGGCCATAGGCCCGGGTTTCTGGCTAGGCTGCGCTGTTTCGGACCAGGGCATAGGCCTCGCGCAGGTCCCCTCCGGAGTAGCTGTGGCGGGAGAGCCCGGCGAGATGGTGGTCCGCGTTCACGGCCACCGTCTCCGGCACGATCGCGAAGAGCTCCGCGTCGGACATCGAGTCCCCGTACGCGACGCAGTCGGCGGGTTCCACTCCGTACCCCGCGCAGAGCTCCCTCGCGATCCGCACCTTCGCGCGCGCGTCGAGGATGCCCGGCCGGTGGATCGGCTCGGTGAAGGGGACCGCAGGCCAGAGCGAACCGTGGGTCGAGCCGACGCCCCAGTCGAGAAGCCGCTCGACGAAGAAGTCGGGCGAGAGGGAGATGACCGCGCAGTGGTCTCCCCGCGCCCGGATGTCCGCCCAGACCTCGCGGATGCCCGCCAGCCAGGGGGCCCCTTCGAAAGCCGCCGTGACCTGCTCCAGGGTGAGCGCGGCCCACAGCTCGCGGGCCTGGACGGCGAACTCGTCCGGTGTGAGCCCCCGCAGAAACCCCTCTTCCAGGACGGCGATCTCCTCCACCAGGTCCAGTTGCCGGGAGATCTCCACCGCGGCGGCCGAGCCCCTGATCAGGGTGCCGTCGAGGTCGAAGAGGTGCAGTCGTCGCGTTCGGGGTTTCACGTGGAACATCGTCCGGGGTGCCACCCGACGGAATCAACGGCTCCTCGGGTATCGGCCGGAGAGGTCGGCCGGATCCGGTAAAGCGGTGGACGGAAGATCACCGCGTCGGACAGCCTGAAAGGCATGCCGACTTCCCCCGCCTCCCTCGCACAGCTCCCGGTCCGACGCCTCACCCCGGAGGACCTCCTCGCCTGCGCCGACCTCTCCGAGAACCGGGGCTGGCCGCGCGAGGAACACAAATGGGGCCTGCTGCTCACCGCGGGCACCGGCTACGGCATCGACGATCCCGACGGTCCGGGCCTCGCCGCCTGCTCCGTGGTCACCTCGTACGGCCCCGGGCTCGCCGCGATCGGCATGGTGCTCGTCGCCGAGCGGTACGCACGCCAGGGCGTGGGGCGCCGGCTCATGCGGCACGTCCTGACGGAGGCCGGGGACACCCCGCTCACGCTGTACGCCACGTCGAACGGGCAGCCCCTGTACGAACAGCTGGGCTTCACCGAGACGAGCCGGGCCGAGATGGTGCGGGGGCGCTTCACCTTCACCGCACCCGCCCCGGACGTTCCGGTCCGTCCGGCGACGGCCGAGGACCTCCCGGCGATCCTGCGCCTGGACCACGAGGTCTTCGGTCTCGACCGCACCCACATCATCGCCCGGCTCCCCGCGTTCGCGGACCACCTCAGGGTCGCGGAGGAAGGCGGCGAGATCACCGGCTTCGCGGCCGCCTGGCCCAACATGGACACCCATGTCATCGGCCCCCTGATCGCCCGGGACCCGGGCACGGCGAAGGCCCTGATCGCCTCCCTGGCCGCCGCCACCGACCGGCCGCTGCGCACGGACGTCGACGTACGGCACACCTCCCTGCTGAGCTGGGCGAAGGAGAACGGCATCGACACGATCGCCACCACGTCGGTGATGATCCGCTCCCTGCCCGACCTCCCCGGCGACTGGCGCCGCCGCTTCGCTCCCCTGACGGTCGCCGCCGGATAGGTTTACTTGCAGACGCCCATTATTGCGTCCCTTCGTCTACCCTGGATCGAGAGCCGCACCGGCGCCGAGGAGACACCGAGGAGAGAACATGACCGCGACGGACCCCGCACTCACCGCGCTCGCCCAGCGCTGGTGCGCCCTCTCCCTGCTGCACGGCAGGATCGAGTCCCACATCGAGCGCGCCCTGGAGTCCGGCCACGGTCTGAGCGTGCGGGAGTACTCGCTGCTCGACGTCCTCAGCCGCCAGCACAGCGGCCCCGGCGGCCACCTCCAGATGAAGCAGGTCGCCGACGCCGTCGTACTCAGCCAGAGCGCCACCACCCGGCTCGTCACCCGGCTCGAGGACCGCGGTCTGCTCACCCGGTACCTCTGCGCCACCGACCGGCGCGGCATCTACACCGACGTGACCGAGGCCGGCCAGAAGCTCCTCGAAGAGGCCCGCCCCACCAACGACAGCGCGTTGCGCGAGGCCCTGGACGAAGCCGCGAAGAACCCCGAGCTGGCCCCGCTGGTCCAGGTCGTGGAGGGCGTGGGCGCACCCGTGTGAGCCTGACGCCGGGGCAGGAGCGCCCCGGCGTTACGCTGCGGGGCATGAGCGATCTTGAGATACGCCCCGCCACCGCGGAGGACCTCCCGGCCATCGTCGCGATGCTCGCCGACGACCCCCTGGGCGCACAGCGTGAATCCCCCGACGACCTCGCCCCGTACCTCATCGCCTTCGAGCGCCTCGCGAACGATCCGAACCAGCACGTCGTCGTGGCCGTCCGCGAGGACAAGGTCGTCGGCACCCTCCAGCTGACGATCATCCCGGGGCTCTCCCGCCGGGGCACCACCCGCTCGATCATCGAGGGCGTCCGCATCCACGCCGACGAGCGCGGCAGCGGCCTCGGGACGCAGCTCATCGAATGGGCCGTCGAGGAGTCGGGCCGCCAGGACTGCCGGCTCGTCCAGCTGACCTCCGACGTCACCCGTACCGATGCCCACCGCTTCTACGAGCGCCTGGGCTTCGAGGCCTCCCACGTGGGTTTCAAGAAGAGCCTCTGAGGACGCGTTTCACGTGAAACAGCACGGTTTCACGTGAAACGGCCCACAACGACTCAGAGACCGCGCCAGCCCGCCTCGTCCACACCGCCCGGAACCGCGTCCTTCGGCGCGTACGGCTCCCGCGTGAAGACGAAGGAGCCGAGGTCGAGATGGCTCACGCTGCCGTCGGCACGCCGCACCGCCCTGAGCGTCTCCCCCGCGTAGTAGCCGTTCAGGCCGACCCAGCCGCCCTCCGGCAGCGCCCGGAAGCGGGCCCGCCGCCCGGCACCCCGCAGCGGTTCGAGCACCACGCTCCGCTCGGGGCCGAGCCGAAGCCCGTAGACGTACGTCCCCCAGTACCAAGGCCCCGTGAGGGACAGCAGCTCCTCGTCGACCTCGGCCTCGGGAAGGGGTCGCCACGGCTCCGGGAACCTGGGCTCCGCCTCCGCCACGATCCGTACGAGATCGGCGGCCACAACCCCCACCAGCGGCCCTGAGGTGGCGTTGGAGAGGGCGATGCCGGCGAGGCCGTCCTCCACGCTCACCCACAGAGAGGCGACGAAACCCGGGAGGGAGCCGCTGTGACCGATCAGGGTGCGGCCGTCCTTGCGCACCAGCTGGAGACCGAGCCCGTAGCTCCCCTCCCAGTCGCCTTCCCCGGCGGGAGAGGCCGGGGCGCGCATCTCCTCCACGGACGCCGCGACGAGCACCCGCTCGTCCCCCGCCGCGAGGAAGGCGGCGAAGCGCGCGAGGTCGGCGGCCGTCGACCAGAGCTGCCCGGCCGAAGCCATCAGACCGAGGTCCTCGGACGGCTCGGGCAGCATGACGTCGGCCCAGGGATGCACCGCCCAGCCACCCGCGTGCGGAGCGACGGGATCGACCGTCGTACGGCCCATCCCCAGCGGCTCCAGGATCTCGCGCCGCAGCGCCTCCTCCCAGGACACCCCCCGGACCGCCTCGACCAGCGAACCCAGCAGCGTGTAGCCCGGGTTGGAGTAGTGGTGCCGGCGTCCCGGCGACTGGAGGAAGGGCTGCTCCCCCAGGACGTCGGAGAGTTCCGGCCGCAGGGCGGCCGAGGACCGCTCCCACCACGCGCCGGGCGTCTCGGCCGCGAGACCGCCGGTGTGGCCCAGGAGTTGGGCGATCGTCACCTCACCGACGCCCGTTCCCTTCAGATGACGCTCCAGCGGATCGTCGAGCCCGAGCAGGCCCTCGTCCCGGAGCCGCATCACCAGGACGGCGGTGAACACCTTGGTGATGGACCCGATCCTGAACTGGGTGTCGGCGTCCGGCGCGTGACCGTCCACGCAGCTGCGCGAACCACTCCAGACCAACGCTCCGTCACGGACCACCGCCCCCACGAAGGACGGCGCCCGCCCCTCGGACTGGGCGACCGCGACACGGTGCAACAGAGCCCGCTCGGTACTGGGCAACAAGGCTTCGAAAGATGTCGTCATGGACCCCATCCAACGCGAATGTCACCCGCGGGACTTACCGATTTCCTTCGGGTCAGGTCTGGGCCATGTCCACGAAACGCGAGTAGTGGCCCTGGAAGGCCACGGTGATCGTGGCCGTCGGGCCGTTACGGTGCTTGCCCACGATGATGTCCGCCTCGCCCGCGCGCGGTGACTCCTTCTCGTAGGCGTCCTCGCGGTGCAGCAGGATGACCATGTCGGCGTCCTGCTCGATCGAGCCGGACTCACGCAGGTCGGAGACCATCGGCTTCTTGTCGGTGCGCTGCTCGGGACCACGGTTCAGCTGGGAGAGCGCGATCACCGGCAGTTCCAGCTCCTTGGCGAGGAGCTTCAGGTTTCGCGACATGTCGGAGACCTCTTGCTGACGGCTCTCCTGCCGCTTGGAACCGCCCGACTGCATGAGCTGCAGATAGTCGATGATGACGAGCTTCAGGCCGTTGCGCTGCTTGAGCCGGCGGCACTTCGCGCGGATCTCCATCATCGACAGGTTCGGGGAGTCGTCGATGTACAGCGGGGCCTGGGAGACGTCCGGCATCCGGCGGGCGAGCCGGGTCCAGTCCTCGTCGGTCATCGTGCCGGAGCGCATGTGGTGGAGCGCGACCCGGGCCTCGGCCGAGAGGAGACGCATGGCGATCTCGTTGCGGCCCATTTCGAGGGAGAAGATGACGCTGGGCAGGTTGTGCTTGATGGAGGCCGCCCGGGCGAAGTCCAGGGCGAGGGTCGACTTACCCATGGCGGGACGGGCCGCGATGATGATCATCTGACCCGGGTGGAGTCCGTTGGTGAGCGAGTCGAGGTCCGTGAAGCCGGTGGGCACACCCGTCATCTCGCCGCTGCGGGAGCCGATCGCCTCGATCTCGTCGAGCGCCCCCTCCATGATGTCGCCGAGCGGCAGGTAGTCCTCGGTGGTGCGCTGCTCGGTGACGGCGTAGATCTCGGCCTGGGCCGAGTTCACGATCTCGTCGACGTCTCCGTCGGCCGCGTACCCCATCTGTGTGATCTTGGTGCCGGCCTCGACCAGGCGGCGCAGGACCGCGCGCTCGTGGACGATCTCCGCGTAGTACGAGGCGTTGGCCGCGGTCGGGACCGACTGGACCAGCGTGTGGAGGTAGGAGGCGCCGCCGACGCGGGTGATCTCGCCGCGCTTGGTGAGCTCGGCGCCGACCGTGATCGGGTCGGCCGGCTCGCCCTTGGCGTACAGGTCGAGGATCGCCGCGTAGACGGTCTCGTGCGCGGGCTTGTAGAAGTCGTTCCCCTTGATGATCTCCACGACGTCCGCGATGGCGTCCTTGGAGAGCAGCATGCCGCCGAGCACGGACTGCTCGGCGTCGAGGTCCTGCGGGGGAACGCGCTCGAAGGCGGAGAGCCCGCCGTCCCAGGGACCCTCGCCGCCCCGCTCGTGCTGATCGTCGCGGCCGCGGCCACGACCGCGTCCCTCGCCACGGGTACGGGTGGGCAGCCGGTCGCTCGGTCCGCTGTCGGCCCAGGGGTCGTCCATGGGCTCGGGAACGCTCACCAAGCCACCTCCTCCCGTCCGCTCCGCGGACTTCGCCGTGCCACTCTTCCTTATGCCACGCCTTGATCGACGAGTGGCTTCGCGACCGCTTCTGGCGCGTCGGGCGCCGGACCACGGTAGGCCTGTGGAGAGCCCCAGCCAATCTGGTTATCCACAGGCCCTGTGGGTTACTGGCCAGATGCTGTGGAGAACTCCCCGGATCCTGTGCACGGAGCGGGGGACAGCCATGTGGACAAACTCATAGCACCCCCGATCTCACCCATCTGACCTGCACTTTTCCCATCCACGGGCTGTGGGGGAGAAAAAGTTATCCCCCGGGGCCAAGATCAGAACAAACGGCCCACACCCGAAGCCCCGCGCCAACCCAAAGTAAGGATCACATACGCATTGCATCTCTTACCTGTGGAAGATTAGATTGAGCCCATGACTCAGGCCCCCGCGCCCTCCAAGGCCGTCCGCCGACAGCACGACCGCGAGATCGTCTCCCTCGCCCTGCCGGCCTTCGGCGCGCTCGTCGCCGAGCCGCTGTTCCTCATGGTCGACAGCGCCATCGTCGGGCACCTCGGCACACCTCAGCTCGCGGGCCTCGCGATCGCCGCGGCACTGCTCTCCACCGCCGTCAGCGTCTTCGTCTTCCTCGCCTACGCCACCACGGCCGCCGTCGCCCGACGCGTGGGCGCGGGCGATCTCCAGGCCGCCATCCGGCAGGGCATGGACGGCATCTGGCTGGCGCTCCTCCTCGGCGCCGCCGTCGTGGCGCTGACCCTGCCCACGGCGCCCTGGCTCGTCGATGTCTTCGGTGCCTCGGACACCGCCGCCCCGTACGCCGTCACCTACCTCAGGATCTCCAGCCTCGGAATCCCCGCCATGCTGGTGGTCCTGGCCGCCACCGGCGTCCTGCGCGGTCTCCAGGACACCCGTACGCCTCTCTATGTGGCCATCGCCGGCTTCGCGGCCAACGGCGCGCTCAACGCCGGCCTGGTCTACGGCGCCGGCCTGGGCATCGCCGGCTCCGCCTGGGGCACGGTCATCGCCCAGTACGGCATGGCCACCGCCTACCTCGTCGTGGTCGTCCGAGGCGCCCGACGCCACGGCGCCTCCCTCCGCCCCGACCCGGCCGGCATACGCGCCTCCGCCCAGGCCGGCGTCCCCCTCCTGGTCCGTACGCTCTCCCTGCGCGCGGTTCTGATGATCGCCACGGCCGTCGCCGCCCGGCTCGGGGACGCCGAGGTCGCCGCCCATCAGATCATCCTGTCCCTGTGGAGCCTGATGGCCTTCGCGCTCGACGCGATCGCCATCGCGGGCCAGGCCATCATCGGCCGCTACCTCGGTGCGGACGACGCCGACGGGGCACGCCAGGTCTGCCGCCGCATGGTCCAGTGGGGCGTGGTCTCGGGGGTGGTGCTGGGTGCGCTGCTCATCGTCACCCGGCCCCTGTTCGTTCCGCTCTTCACCGGCGACACCGTCGTGCAGGACACCCTTCTCCCGGCCCTGCTCGTGGTCGCGCTCTCCCAGCCGGTCTCCGGAGTCGTCTTCGTCCTCGACGGCGTCCTGATGGGTGCGGGAGACGGCCCCTACCTGGCCTGGGCGATGCTGCTCACGCTGGCGGTCTTCGCCCCGGTCGCCCTGCTGGTCCCGGCGCTCGGCGGCGGGCTGACGGCGCTCTGGTGGGCGATGACCCTGATGATGACGGTCCGGATGGGAACCCTCTGGTTCCGCATGCGCTCCGGCCGCTGGATCGTCACGGGTGCCACCCGCTGAGGGCCACCCGTTTCACGTGAAACCGCGGAAGGAAAGCTGCCGAACGGACACGGCGAAAGGGCCGCACCCCGAGGGGTGCGGCCCTTCCTCACTGCTGAGCGCAGACTGCCGAGGGCAGCGTTACGCGGCGACGACCTCGACGCCGAGCTTCGCGGCAACCTCGGGGTGCAGACGCACGGACACCTGGTGCGAGCCCAGGGTCTTGATCGGCGAACCGAGCTCGACGCGACGCTTGTCGACGTCGGGGCCACCCGCGGTCTTGATCGCCGAGGCGATGTCGGCCGGGGTCACGGAGCCGAAGAGACGGCCGGCGTCGCCGGAGCGAACGGCCAGGCGCACCTTCGTGCCCTCGAGCTGGGCCTTGATCTCGTTGGCCTGCTCGATGGTCGCGATCTCGTGGATCTTGCGGGCGCGGCGGATCTGCGCCACGTCCTTCTCGCCACCCTTGGTCCAGCGGATCGCGAAACCGCGCGGGACCAGGTAGTTGCGAGCGTAGCCGTCCTTGACGTCGACGACGTCGCCAGCGGCACCGAGGCCGGAGACCTCGTGGGTGAGGATGATCTTCATTTCTTGGTCACCCTTCCCTTATCGCGCGGTGGACGTGTAGGGCAGCAGCGCCATCTCACGGCTGTTCTTGACGGCCGTGGCGACGTCACGCTGGTGCTGCGTGCAGTTGCCGGTCACGCGGCGGGCACGGATCTTGCCGCGGTCGGAAATGAACTTCCGCAGCATGTTCGTGTCCTTGTAGTCCACGTACGCGGTCTTGTCCTTGCAGAACGCGCAGACCTTCTTCTTAGGCTTGCGCACAGGCGGCTTCGCCATGGTGTTTCTCCTGTGTGATCAAGAAGTGGGGGTACGAGCTGCTTCGAGGGCGTGCCCTAGAAGGGGGGCTCGTCCGAGTAGCCGCCGCCGGAGTTTCCACCCCAGCCGCCACCGCCGCCGCCCTGCTGGCCGCCGCCGGAGGAGGAGGGGCTGCCGGTCGCCCACGGGTCGTCGGCGGGAGCACCGCCACCACCCTGCTGGCCACCGCCGCCGGAGTTTCCACCCCAGCTGCCACCGCCGCCGCCCTGCTGGCCGCCGCCGCCGTATCCACCCTGGCCACCGCGACCGGTGGTCTTGGTGACCTTGGCCGTGGCGTTCTTGAGGCTGGGGCCGACTTCCTCGACGTCCAGCTCGTAGACCGTGCGCTTGACGCCCTCACGGTCCTCGTAGGACCGCTGCTTCAGCCGGCCCTGCACGACGACGCGCATGCCTCGCTGGAGCGACTCGGCGACGTTCTCCGCCGCCTGACGCCAGACCGAGCAGGTCAGGAAGAGGCTTTCGCCGTCCTTCCACTCATTGGTCTGGCGGTCGAAGGTGCGGGGGGTGGACGCGATACGGAACTTCGCGACCGCCGCACCGGACGGGGTGAAGCGCAGCTCGGGGTCGTCGACAAGATTGCCGACGACCGTGATGACGGTCTCGCCTGCCATGGGGGAACCTCTCGGCGGGTTTGCTTCTGGCTGCTTTGTTGCTACTCGAACCCGATGACCTCTGAGCTAGACGCTCAGTGGGTCTCGGGACGGAGGACCTTGGTCCGGAGGACCGACTCGTTCAGGTTGAGCTGGCGGTCGAGCTCCTTGACGACCGCAGGCTCGGCCTGCAGGTCGATGACCGAGTAGATGCCCTCGGGCTTCTTCTTGATCTCGTAGGCGAGACGACGACGGCCCCAGGTGTCGACCTTCTCGACCTTTCCGTTGCCCTCACGGACGACGGAGAGGAAGTTCTCGATCAGCGGGGAGACAGCGCGCTCCTCGAGATCGGGGTCGAGGATGACCATCACCTCGTAGTGACGCATGTGGAACCCACCTCCTTTGGACTCAGCGGCCACGGTCGTTCCGTGGCAGGAGGGTCGTGATGCGTAAGCAACGGTATCCGCCACCACTGACAGTCCCCCTCGGCGAGCGAGGAGCGCTGTCGGGGATCCCGGAGGGACCTGGGCAGACACCGGCGCAGCTGTACAGAGTACCCGCACATCGGCTTGCGGTTGAAATTCCCCGGGGAGGGGACGCAATCTGTACACAACGGATGTGGGCGGCGCTAGGATGCGCCGCCTTCCGGTAGCCACGCCAGGAGGTGCCCCATGGCACAGGCAATGCGACCCGACCCCGGCCACTCTCTCTTCGCGACCGACGGCAAACCCCACCCGCTCCAGGACACCCTGGTCGGCGTGACCCTGGTTCTCGGGATCCTCGCCTTCGTCACGGCGCAGTTCGACAACCTGCACCTGCTGAGTTCCTGGTCGGGCCTGATCGGCATCCTGACCGGCGCGTACGGACAGTTCATCTCCGTGACGACGCGCGAGCGCTTCGCTCTGATCGTCGGCCTCGGTGCGGCGGCGGTGGGCTTCTACCTCGGCATGGCCCACGGTGGCCTCTTCGGCTGAGCCCGACGGCACGTCGGGGCACACACACCCCATTCGGGGCGCTCCTCGGTCACAGTAGGCTTCGGCGCGAGAGCCGGAGCCCCTGACCGATGGGGACACACCTGCCGAGGAGCGCCCCGCATGAGCCTGACCCTGAGGACCATCAGCCGTGAGCAGCATCTGGCATTCATCCAGAGCCAGCCCGCCGCGAGCCACTGCCAGGTCCCGGCGTGGGCTGATGTGAAGACCGAGTGGCGCTCGGAGAACCTCGGCTGGTTCGACAAGTCCGGCGAGCTCGTCGGCGCCGGCCTGGTGCTCTACCGCCAGCTGCCGAAGATCAAGCGCTACCTCGCCTACCTGCCCGAGGGGCCGGTCATCAACTGGTACGCGCCCAACCTCGACGACTGGCTGCAGCCGATGCTGGCGCACCTCAAGCAGCAGGGCGCCTTCTCGGTGAAGATGGGGCCGCCGGTGGTCATCCGCCGCTGGGACTCGGCCGCCATCAAGGCCGGCATCCAGGACCCGGACGTCAAGCGCCTCAAGGACGTCGAGGCCACCCACATCGAGCCGCGCGCCTTCGAGGTCGCGGACCGGCTGCGGAAGATGGGCTGGCAGCAGGGCGAGGACGGCGGCGCCGGCTTCGGCGACGTGCAGCCCCGCTACGTCTTCCAGGTCCCGCTCGCCAACCGCTCGCTCGACGACGTCCTCAAGGGCTTCAACCAGCTGTGGCGCCGCAACATCAAGAAGGCCGAGAAGGCCGGTGTCGAGGTCGTCCAGGGCGGCTACGAGGACCTGGCCGAGTGGCAGCGGCTGTACGAGATCACGGCCGTCCGCGACCACTTCCGGCCGCGCCCGCTCTCGTACTTCCAGCGCATGTGGACCGTCCTCAACAACGAGGACCCCAACCGCATGCGGCTCTACTTCGCCCGCCACAACGGTGTGAACCTCTCCGCCGCGACCATGCTCGTCGTCGGCGGGCACGTCTGGTACTCCTACGGCGCATCCGACAACATCGGCCGTGAGGTCCGGCCCTCGAACGCGATGCAGTGGCGGATGCTGCGCGACGCGTACGCCATGGGCGCCACCGTCTACGACCTGCGGGGCATCTCGGACTCGCTCGACGAGACCGACCACCTCTTCGGACTCATCCAGTTCAAGGTGGGCACGGGCGGCGAGGCCGTCGAGTACGTCGGCGAGTGGGACTTCCCGCTGAACAAGCTGCTGCACAAGGCGCTCGACATCTACATGTCGCGCCGCTGACCGTTCCGTAGGCTTCGTAGTCTCGTACACACCTCTGACCCACCGCTGCCATCAGAAAGGTTCCGGGCCGGCCATGGCGCTCTCCCTCTACGTCGACACCGCTCGCTGGCGGGCGCACCAGAAGACCGTCATCGACCAGTTCCCGGGCCTCATCCCGGTGTGCAAGGGCAACGGGTACGGCTTCGGGCACGAGCGGCTCGCGGACGAGGCGGCCCGGTTCGGCGCCGACATGCTCGCCGTGGGCACCACGTACGAAGCCGCGAAGATCAAGGACTGGTTCGGTGGCGACCTGTTGGTCCTCACCCCCTTCCGCCGAGGTGAGGAACCGGTTCCGCTGCCCGACCGGGTGATCCGTTCCGTGTCGTCCGTGGACGGCGTCCACGCCCTGGTGGGCGCCCGGGTCGTGATCGAGTGCATGAGCTCGATGAAGCGGCACGGCGTGCGCGAGGAGGAGCTCCCGCAGCTCCACGCCGCCATCGAGGACGTCCGTCTGGAGGGCTTCGCCCTCCACCTGCCCCTGGACCGCCCGGACGGCACCGACGCGGTCGAGGAGGTCATCGCCTGGATGGACCGGCTGCGGACCGCCCGGCTGCCGCTGCACACCATGTTCGTGAGCCACCTGCGGGCCGAGGAGCAGGCCCGACTGCAGCAGCAGTTCCCGCAGACCCGGTTCCGCGCCCGGATCGGCACCCGGCTGTGGCTGGGCGACCACGAGGCCACGGAGTACCGGGGCGCCGTCCTCGACGTGACCCGGGTCGCCAAGGGCGACCGGTTCGGCTACCGCCAGCAGAAGGCCGCGTCGGACGGCTGGCTGGTCGTCGTCGCCGGCGGCACCTCCCACGGCGTGGGTCTGGAGGCTCCGAAGGCCATGCACGGCGTCATGCCGCGTGCCAAGGGCGTCGCCCGGGCGGGCCTCGCCACCGTCAACCGGAACCTCTCGCCCTTCGTCTGGGCCGGCAAGCAGCGCTGGTTCGCCGAGCCGCCGCACATGCAGGTGTCGATCCTGTTCGTGCCGGCCGACGCCCAGGAGCCCCGGGTGGGCGACGAGCTCGTGGCGCATCTGCGCCACACCACGACGCAGTTCGACCGTCTCGTCGAGCGCTGAGCCGGCCGGAAGGCACCGCCCGGCCGAGCCCGCCGAAACGAATCACCCCCGGGAGCCCTGCTCCCGGGGGTGATCGCTGTGCCTATTCGGGGGCGCCCCAGGGGTCGTCGGCGGTGCCCCAGCGCACCCGCTGCCCCTCCTCCACGGCCGGGGCGGCGTGGCGGGCCGGGTGTGCCGCCCTGCCCGCCACGGCGACGTCCTCGGCGCCGTCCAGGACGCCCCCCGAGGGATCGTCCGCGCCCTCCTGCCGGACGGGGTCCTTCTCGGGCGCCAGGATGTCGCGGACGACCATCGCGCACAGGTACAGCGTGCCGAGCAGGTGCAGGAGGATCGCGAACTGGTAGCCGTCCACCGGCAGGCCCTGCTTGTTGCCGCCGGCCGTGAACGCCAGGTACATCCAGATGCCGACGAAGTACGTGACCTCGCAGGCCTGCCAGACCAGGAAGTCCCGCCAGCGGGGCCGGGCGAGCGCGGCCAGCGGGACCAGCCACAGGACGTACTGCGGCGAGTAGACCTTGTTCGTCAGCACGAACGCGGCGACGATCAGGAAGGCCAGCTGGACGAAGCGCGGCCTGCGGGGCGCCGTGAACGCCAGGAACACGAGGCCCGCCACCGCCACCGCCATCAGCAGCAGCGCGTACAGATTGGCCCGGCCCGGCGTGATCACGTCACCGGTCCGCTGGCTGACCAGCAGCCAGATCGAGCCGAAGTCGACGTTCCGGTCCCGGCTGAAGAGGTAGAACTGCTTCCACCCCTCCGGCGCGAGCAGCATCACGGGCAGGTTCACGACCAGCCAGGAACCCAGGAAGCCGAGCACCGCGATCCCGTACGCCCGCCACTTCCCGGCCCGCCAGCAGAGCAGCAGCAGCGGACAGAGGAGCAGTATCGGGTAGAACTTGGCGGCGGTGGCCAGGCCCAGCAGGATCCCGAAGGCCAGCGGCCGGCTCCGCGACCACATCAGGACGGCGGCGGCGGTCAGCGCGACGGCCAGTATGTCCCAGTTGATCGTGGCCGTGAGTGCGACCGAGGGCGCGAGGGCGACCAGCAGACCGTCCCAGGGGCGCAGGCGGTGCGTCCGGGCCACACAGACCGCCAGGACGGCCGCGCACACCATCAGCATGCCGGCGTTGACCAGCCAGTACGACTGCTCCTGCCCGCTCGTGTCGCCGCCGCCGGGCGTCAGCCAGGCCGCGACCTCCATGAAGAGACCCGTCAGGACGGGGTACTCCAGGAACGGTATGTCGCCGCCCAGCCGGTCGAAGTACGGGACCAGGCCCTCCGCGAAGCCCCGCCCGACGAAGAGGTGCGGGATGTCCGAGTAGCAGGCGTGGGTGTACTGGGAGGTCGTTCCGCGGAACCAGGCCCAGTTGTAGCAGGGCAGCTTCTGCACCATGCCGAGGGCGTACATGCCGAGGGCCACGAGCGCGATCACCCGCACCGGCGTCAGCTGCCCGGTGCCGGCCGTCGCCCGGCGCCCGTAGGGGCCGCCGATCAGTTCGCTGCCCGCTGCGGCCACCTTGTCCCGGTGGGTGGGGATGACCGTCTGCGAGCGGTCCCGCGGCGCGCTCGACTTCTGGAGGCTCGGCATGGGGGACATCCTGCCGTACGTCCCCGGGAAAACGGCGAGAGCCGCCGCGGCCGGTCCGTACGGAAGGTACGGAGCGGCCGCGGCGGCTCTCAGGACGTGCCCGGATCCGTCGCCGAGGCGAAGGGATCAGGGGACCCAGGCCCCGCCAGGTCTACCGTTCCCGCCGCCACCGGAGGTGTCCGTCGGCGAGTCCGTCGGCGTCGGTGACTCGGTGGTGGGCGCCGTCGTGGTGGGTTGCCCGGTGTTGCCGCCCGCGCCTCCCGGGTTGTTGCAGTTCCAGTCGAAGATGTCGCAGGTCGTCTTGCCCGGCTTCGGCGACTTGGTCGGCTTCGTCGGGGGAGTCGTCGTCGGGGTGGCCGGGGGAGTCGTCGACGGCGTCGACGACTCGGTGGGCGTCTGGGTGGCCGTCGGGGTCGGCGTCGGGCTCTGGGCGCCGCCGCCGAAGACGGGCTTGGCGCCCTCCAGCTTCTCCGGCTTCGGGAAGTCCACGACGGGCATGTCCTTCACGGCGTCCGTCATGTACTCCCGCCAGATGCGCGAGGGGAACGAGGAACCGTGGATCGTCGGCTGGTCACCCGTGCCGTACATCTTCTCGAACTTACGGCCCTGCTTCGTCTCGTCGTCGTCGAAGCGGTACATGTCGATCGCCGTCGCCAGCTGCTTCGTGTAGCCCACGAACCAGGCCGACATGTTGTCGTCGGTCGTACCGGTCTTGCCGGCCACCGCACGGCCCGGGATGCGCGCCTTGCGGCCGGTGCCCCGGTCGTCGTCCACGACGGACCTCAGCACGTCGGTGACGTTGCTGGCGATGGCCGGGCTGAAGGCCGTCTTGGGCTTGGCCTCGTGCTTGTTGATGACGACGCCGCTCCGCTTGACCATCTCGACGGAGTACGGGTCGTTCTGCTCACCCTCGTTGGCGAAGGTGGCGTACGCGCCGGCCATGCGGATGGCGCTCGGGCTGGAGACACCGAGGGAGAAGGAGGGGAACTCACCCTTGACGAGGGATTCCTCGCGGAGGCCGGCCCTCATGGCCGCGTCGCGGACCTTGTCGATGCCCACGTCCATGCCGAGCTGCACGTACGGCGAGTTGGCGGACTTGATCATGGCGTAGCGCAGGGAGATGGGGCCGTAGCTGGCGTTCTCGTCGTTGCTCTGCTTCCACTCGTCCCCGTTGTCGTCGCGCCAGATCTCCCCGTTGTACTTGCGGATCGTCAGGTCGTCGTTGCCGTTGTAGAGGCTCTTGTCCGGATCGACGATCGTGCGCTCGGACGCGTCCTGGTCCCGACCGAGCCTCTTGTCGCGGACGCCGTCCCTCATCGCGGCGGCGAGCACGAAGGGCTTGAACGTCGACCCGACCTGGGCACCGGTGCTGTCGGCGTTGCTACGGAAGTGCTTGGTGGCGTCGACGCCACCGTAGATCGCCACGATCTTCCCGGTCGCCGTGTCGACCGAAGCGCCGCCGAACTGGACGTGCGTGTCCGTCTTCGGCCGCTTCTTCGGGTCGATGTTCTCCTCGATGACGTTCTTGATCGTGGCTTCCATCTTGTCCACCTTCTTCTTGTCGAAGGTGGTGTAGATCTCGTAGCCGCCGCGCTGGAGCTGCTCCTCGGTGATTCCGAACTGGTTCTTCATGTTCTGGTCGGCGGTGGAGACCAGATAGCCGATCTGGCCGCTCAGGTTGGCGCTCTTCCGGGGCGGCAGGACCTTGGGGAAGGTGGTGTACTTCGCCCGCTCCGCGGCCGAGATGTGCCCGTCCTTCTCCATCTCGTCGAGGATCCACTTCCACCGCTTGGTGGCCCGCTCGGTGTTCGCCTTGGCCGTGGCCTGGGGATCGATCTCGGGGTAGCCGGCGGGGTCGTAGTACGTCGCGCCCTTCAGCACCGAGGCGAGCAGCGCCGACTCGCTGGGGTTGAGCTTGCCGACGTCCTTGTTGAAGTAGGCGCGGGCCGCCGCCTGGATACCGTACGCACCACGCCCGTAGTACGAGGTGTTCAGATAGCCGGCCATGATCTGGTCCTTGCCGACCTCGTTGCCCACCTTCATGGAGATGAAGAGTTCCTTCACCTTCCGGGTGATGGTCTGCGACTGGTCGTCGAGGCGGTTGTTCTTCACGTACTGCTGGGTGATGGTCGAACCACCCTGGGTCTCGCCGCCCTTGGCCATGTTCCACACGGCGCGGGCGATACCCATGGGGTCGACGCCGGAGTCGTCCCAGAAGGTCTTGTTCTCCGCCGAGATCACCGCGTTCTGCATGGACTTCGGAATCTCCGCGAACGGGACGATCTGACGGTTGGTGCCACTGCCCGTCGCGACCATGCGGGAGCCGTCGGCCCAGTAGTAGATGTTGTTCTGCGATTTCGCGGTGTCGGCCTCCTTGGGGATCTCCACCTTGGAGTACGCGATCGTCGCGGCGCCCATCAGGGTCGCCACGAAGAACAGGAACGTGCCCGTCACGAGCTTCCACGACGGCATCCAGCGACGCCAGCCGTACTTGTTGTGGCGCGGGTAGTCGATGATCCGCTTCTTGCCCGGCGGACGACCGCCGCCACCGCCGCGACCCGGACCGCCACCGCGACCGCCGCCACCGCCACCGCGCCGTCCCCCACCGGGACCGCCGGGGCCCCCGGGGCCGGAATCGGCTCCCCTGCGGCGGCTGCCGCGCTGGGCGGCCCGCCGGGCCTCCGCGCGCCCTCCGTAGGGACGCTGCTCCTCTCCATGGGAGGAGGGAGGTCCGTACGAGGCCGAAGGGGCCCCCGTACCGACGTCATGGGCCGGGGCCGACCTGCGGCCCATCGGCTGTTGGGCAGCGCGCCGTGCCGCCGCGCGACCGCCCGTCGGCGGCTGCTGCGGCGGCATTTTGCGACGATGCTCGCTCATCGAACGACTACTCCTCGGGCAGGCGCGTACGCCTGGAAGCGGCAGTTGAGTTCCGGTCCCCCCGAAATGCGCACGCGGGAACCCCATCGGAGGTCCCCCCGTACCGCAGCCGGTCACCCGCAGCACTGACGCCCCACGGCGTCGCTCGGTTCCCGGTGATCTGCATGCCGCACAGACTACGCACGGCCAAAACCCGCCTAGAGCCGGAGTTCACCCCAAAACGGGCAAGCCGATCGCTGTGAATTGACGATGTGACGCCGGTCACGGCGGTCCCGCTTGTCGAGACAGGGAGGCCGTTCTATCGTGCTGATGTATCGAGTCGATACATCAGCACGGCATAAGGGCCCCGAAGGCGGAGGAGGAGGCGACGGATGAGCAGACGCTCCGGCATCCTCGAGTTCGCCGTTCTCGGCCTGCTGCGCGAGGCCCCCATGCACGGGTACGAGCTGCGGAAGCGCCTCAACACCTCGCTGGGCGTCTTCCGGGCCTTCAGCTACGGGACGCTGTATCCCTGCCTCAAGACGCTGGTCGCCAACGGCTGGTTGATCGAGGAGCCGGGCAGCGCCCCCGAGGAGGCCCTCGCCGCCTCGCTCGCAGGACGCCGGGCCAAGATCGTCTACCGGTTGACCCCGGCAGGTAAGGAGCACTTCGAGGAGCTCCTCTCCCACACCGGCCCGGACGCCTGGGAGGACGAGCACTTCGCGGCGCGCTTCGCCTTCTTCGGACAGACCGAGCGCGAGGTGCGGATGCGCGTGCTCGAAGGGCGCCGCAGCCGACTGGAAGAGCGCCTGGAGAAGATGCGCGCCTCCCTGGTCCGGACCCGCGAGCGCCTGGACGACTACACGCTTGAGCTGCAGCGCCACGGCATGGAGTCCGTGGAGCGCGAAGTGCGCTGGCTGAACGAGCTCATCGAGAGCGAGCGGGCAGGGCGGGATCAGCGATCCGGCCCCGATGCCCCCGCTCGGCACGACAACGATTCTGGAGAAACGGGCGGCCTGCCCCGGCACGGGGGCAGTACCCGGCCGGATCCGTCCGACGACACCGCCAAGTGAAACCCTGCGCACAGCAGGGCTTCCACGATCACACAGGGAGCAACCGGAATGGGTTCGGTTCGCGTAGCCATCGTCGGCGTGGGCAACTGCGCCGCCTCGCTGGTCCAGGGCGTCGAGTACTACAAGGACGCCGACCCGGCGGCCAAGGTGCCCGGCCTGATGCACGTCCAGTTCGGCGACTACCACGTCGGTGACGTCGAGTTCGTCGCCGCCTTCGACGTCGACGCGAAGAAGGTCGGCCTCGACCTCTCCGACGCCATCGGCGCCAGCGAGAACAACACCATCAAGATCTGCGACGTCCCGAACAAGGGCGTCACGGTCCAGCGCGGTCACACGCTCGACGGTCTCGGCAAGTACTACCGCCTGACCATCGAGGAGTCCGCCGAGGAGCCGGTCGACGTCGTCCAGATCCTCAAGGACCGCCAGGTCGACGTCCTCGTCTGCTACCTGCCCGTCGGTTCCGAGGAAGCGGCGAAGTTCTACGCCCAGTGCGCCATCGACGCCAAGGTCGCCTTCGTCAACGCCCTCCCGGTCTTCATCGCCGGGACCAAGGAGTGGGCCGACAAGTTCACCGAGGCGGGCGTCCCGATCGTCGGCGACGACATCAAGTCGCAGGTCGGCGCGACCATCACGCACCGCGTGATGGCGAAGCTGTTCGAGGACCGCGGTGTCCGTCTTGAGCGCACGATGCAGCTCAACGTCGGCGGCAACATGGACTTCAAGAACATGCTGGAGCGCGACCGCCTCGAGTCCAAGAAGATCTCGAAGACGCAGGCCGTCACCTCGCAGATCCCGGACCGCGAGCTGGGCGAGAAGAACGTCCACATCGGCCCCTCGGACTACGTGGCCTGGCTGGACGACCGCAAGTGGGCGTACGTCCGCCTCGAGGGCCGCGCGTTCGGCGACGTCCCGCTGAACCTGGAGTACAAGCTCGAGGTGTGGGACTCCCCGAACTCGGCGGGTGTCATCATCGACGCCCTGCGCGCCGCGAAGATCGCCAAGGACCGCGGCATCGGCGGCCCGATCCTCTCCGCCTCCTCGTACTTCATGAAGTCCCCGCCGGTGCAGTACTTCGACGACGAGGCCCTGGCCAACGTCGAGAAGTTCATCAAGGGTGAGGTCGAGCGCTAAAGCGCCGCACGCTTGTCGATCGAGGGTCCCCGAGGCACTGCCCGGGGGCCCTCGTCGTATGTGAGTCTTGCTGCCATGTCCGTCGTACGTGATCTGCGCGTACTCCTGCGCCTGCGGAACTTCCGCCGCCTGCTCGCCGTCCGGCTGCTCTCCCAATGCGCCGACGGCACCTACCAGGTGGCCCTGGCCACGTACGTCGTCTTCTCCCCCGAGAAACAGACCTCACCCGGCGCGATCGCCTCCGCCATGGCGGTGCTCCTGCTCCCGTACTCGCTCGTCGGGCCCTTCGCCGGAGTGCTCCTCGACCGCTGGCAGCGCCGCCAGGTCTTCCTGTACGGCAACCTCCTGCGCGCCCTGCTGGCCTGCGGGACCGCCCTTCTCGTCCTCGCCTCCGTGCCGGACTGGCTCTTCTACGCCTCCGCCCTCTCCGTCACCGCCGTCAACCGGTTCGTCCTGGCAGGGCTCTCGGCCTCCCTCCCCCGTGTCGTCGACGAAGAGCGGCTCGTGATGGCGAACTCGCTCTCGCCCACCGCGGGCACCCTCGCCGCGACCCTGGGCGGCGGCCTCGCGTTCGGCGTCCGGCTCCTCGCCGACAACTCCGACGCGGTCGTCGTGGCCTTCGGTGCCGTCCTCTACCTCTGTGCCGCCCTGGCCTCCCTGCGGATGTCCCGGGAACTCCTCGGCCCCGATGCCGCCCCCGTGCCCCAACCCCTCGCCTCGGCCCTGAAGTCGACGGCCCACGGTCTGGCCGCGGGCATGCGGCACCTCGCCGAACGACGCCCCGCAGCCCGGGCACTCGTCACGGTGGCCCTCATGCGCTTCTGTTACGGCGCCCTGCTCGTCACCGTGCTCATGCTCTGCCGCTACGCCTGGAGCTCCACGGACTCCGACGGCCTCGCCCTTCTCGGGCTCGCCGTCGCCGCGTCCGGTGCCGGCTTCTTCGCGGCCGCCGTCCTCTCGCCCTGGGCGATCGGAAGGTTCGGGCCCTTCGGCTGGATGACCGTGTGCACGGCCGCGGCCGCCGTCCTCGTGCCGGCACTCGGGCTGACCTTCACCCCGGCTCCCTTCCTCGTCGCCGCCTTCGTGCTCGGGCTCATCACCCAAGGGGCCAAGATCGCGACGGACACGGTGGTCCAGAGGGCCGTGGACGACCCCTATCGGGGGAGGGTCTTCTCCCTCTACGACGTGCTGTTCAACGTCGCCTTCGTGGGCGCGGCGGGGGTGGCGGCGTTGATGCTGCCACCCGACGGCCGGTCGCCCCTGCTGGTCGTGCTGGTGGCCCTGGTCTACGCGGCGATCGCCGTGGCCTTGCGACGGGAAAGCCGGAAGGGGTGATGTTTCACGTGAAACACCACCCCTCCAGAGCGTCGATCGGGTCCCTGTTTCACGTGAAACACGGGCCCGTCCGGTCGCCGTCCCTGCTCAGTCGCGCGCTGCCCACCATTCCTTGAGCGCGGCGACGGCCTGGTCGTGCTCCATGGGACCGTTCTCGAGCCGGAGTTCCAGCAGGAACTTGTACGCCTGGCCGATGGCCGGACCCGGTCCGATGCCCAGGATCTCCTGGATCTGGTTGCCGTCGAGGTCGGGTCGGATCGCGTCCAGCTCCTCCTGCTCCTGGAGCTGGGCGATGCGGTCCTCAAGGCCGTCGTAGGCGCGGGAGAGCGCACCCGCCTTGCGCTTGTTCCGCGTGGTGCAGTCCGAGCGGGTCAGCTTGTGCAGCCGCGAGAGCAGCGGCCCGGCATCGCGGACGTAGCGCCGCACGGCGGAGTCGGTCCACTCGCCGGTCCCGTAGCCGTGGAAGCGGAGGTGCAGCTCCACGAGCCGCGAGACGTCCTTGATCATCTCGTTGGAGTACTTGAGCGCGGTCATGCGCTTCTTGGTCATCTTCGCGCCGACCACCTCGTGGTGGTGGAAGGAGACGCGGCCGTCCTTCTCGAAGCGGCGGGTGCGCGGCTTGCCGATGTCATGGAGCAGGGCGGCGAGGCGCAGCACCAGGTCGGGGCCGTCCTCCTCCAGGTCGATCGCCTGGTCGAGCACGGTCAGCGAGTGCTCGTAGACGTCCTTGTGCCTGTGGTGCTCATCGCTCTCCAGACGCAGCGCCGGCAGCTCGGGCAGCACGTGGTCGGCGAGGCCCGTGTCCACGAGGAGCCCGAGGCCCTTCCGGGGGTGCGCCGAGAGCAGCAGCTTGTTGAGTTCCTCACGGACGCGCTCGGCGGAGACGATCTCGATCCGGCCCGACATCTCCTTCATGGCCGTCACGACCTCGGGGGCGACCTCGAAGTCCAGCTGCGCGGCGAACCGGGCGGCCCGCATCATGCGCAGGGGGTCGTCGGAGAAGGACTCCTCCGGCGTGCCCGGGGTGCGCAGGACCCGGGCGGACAGGTCCTCGAGACCGCCGTACGGGTCGATGAACTCCTTCTCGGGGAGGGCCACGGCCATGGCGTTGACGGTGAAGTCACGCCGGACGAGGTCCTCGTCGATGGAGTCGCCGTAGGAGACCTCGGGCTTCCGGGAGGTCCGGTCGTACGCCTCCGAGCGGTACGTGGTGACCTCGACCTGGTAGCCCTCCTTCTGGCAGCCGACGGTCCCGAAGGCGATGCCGACCTCCCACACCGCGTCGGCCCACGGACGGACGATCTTCAGTACGTCCTCGGGGCGGGCGTCGGTGGTGAAGTCCAGGTCGTTGCCGAGCCGGCCGAGCAGCGCGTCCCGCACCGAGCCGCCGACCAGCGCGAGGCTGAACCCGGCCTCCTGGAAACGGCGGGCGAGGTCGTCGGCGACAGGGGACACACGCAGCAGTTCACTGACCGCGCGGCGTTGCACCTGGCTCAGTGCAGTCGGGGTGTCTTCGTTGGCGTTCGGCACAACAGAAAAGGGTACGTGCCCCGGCTCACCGCGATGTCCTCGTTTTCCGTCGGGTGAGGGCGAGCGGCGTCCGCTCTCCGCCGGGCGGGGGTGCACGGCGGTGTCGGCGGCGGTCGGTCGAAGATCGGCTGGAGCACTCCCCGGCACTTGCCCCCGGCGTGCCTCGTTACCATGCCTGGACACAGCAACCGGGAACCACCGACACCACTGGCACCACAGACAACGACGAGGACGGGCGAACGCGTGGCCGAGGCGGCAGACATCCAGGGAACCGGTCCCTCACCTGCCCGCCGATGGCTGCGGCGCACGATCACCGTCGCCTTCGGGGCGCCGCTCCTCGCCGGCCTGCTCCAGGCCCCGGTCGTCGCCGCTCCGGCGGCCACCTCCGAGGACGGCACCGGCTCCAGGACCGTCGATGTGTCACTCGACACGCTGGCCCCGAGCGCTCCCGTCGCGGGCGACACCGTCACCGTCACCGGCACGGTGACCAACCGGGGCAAGAAGACCGTCACCGACGCGACCGTGAACCTGCGCGTCGGGCCGAGGATGACGAGCCGCAGCGAGATCGAGCAGGTCACGGGGCGCACCGGTTTCCGGAACGACAGCGACCCCGCTCCCGTCGAGGACGCCCCCACCGTCAAGATCCCCCGGCTGGGAGCCGGCCTCAGCACCGACTTCTCGCTGTCCGTCCCCGTCTCCGAGCTCGGACTCGACGAGGAGGGCGTCTACCAGCTGGGCGTCTCCCTCACCGGGCAGACCTCGGACCGGCAGTACGACCGGGTGCTCGGCATCGAGCGGACCTTCCTGCCGTACCAGCCGGAGGCCACCGAGAAGAAGACCCAGGTCGCCTACCTCTGGCCGCTGATCGCCTCGGCGCACGTCTCGGCGCAGACGGCCACGGACGACCAGCAGACCCCGGTCTTCGAGGACGACGCCCTGGCGGCCGAGCTGCGTCCGGGCGGGCGCCTGGACCAGCTGGTCACGCTGGGCAAGGACCTGCCGGTCACCTGGGTGGTCGACCCGGACCTGCTGGCCTCCGTCGACGCCATGGCGAACGGCTACCGCGTCAAGGACGGCGACCTGGACGTCGCAGGCAAGAACCAGGCCGTCGCCGAGCGGTGGCTGGACGCGCTGGAGAAGGCGGTCCAGGGGCACAAGGTCGTCGCCCTGCCCTTCGCGGACCCCGACCTGGCCTCGCTGGCCCACCGGGGCAAGGACGTCCCCGGCTCCCTCGGCCACCTCCAGTCGGCGACCGCCCTGGCGGGCGTGACGGTCGAGACCGTCCTCCACGTGCCGGCGTCCACCGACTTCGCCTGGCCCGCCGACGGAGCCGTGGACCCCTCCATCGCGGCGGTCGCGACCTCGGCCGGCGCCGACAAGGTGATCGCCCGGAGCGACAGCGTCCGCGACGACCTTCCCTACACGCCCACGGCCGCCCGCCCCCTCGGCAACGGCAGCACCACGGCCGTGGTGAGCGACGCCCTCCTGTCCACCGCCTTCGACGGCGACATGGTCCGCGCGGAGAACTCCACGCTCGCGGTCCAGAAGTTCCTCGCCCAGTCCCTGGCGGTCACCCTGGAGCAGCCGGAGGACCAGCGCAGCATCGTGGTCGCCCCGCAACGGATGCCGACCGCAGCCCAGGCGCAGGCCATGGCGACCGCCCTGAAGGGCCTCTCCGGCCGGCGCTGGACCCAGCCGACCGACCTCCTCGCGGCCGCCGCGGCCAAGCCGGACCCGGACGCCTCCACCACGGTGCCGAGCAGCTCCCGCTACCCGAAGGCGCTGCGCGACCGGGAGCTTCCGGTCCAGGCCTTCCGTGACATGAAGACCACCCGGGACGAGCTGGACGACTTCAAGGTCATCCTGACCCAGCCGGAGCGCGTCGTGACGCCGTTCGGCAACGCGATCAACCGCGAGATGTCGACCTCCTGGCGCGGTGAGGCCCGGGCGGCCGCGATCTACCGGAACAACGTCCTGGACTACCTGCAGACCCTCACCAAGGGCGTCCAGCTCGTCGACAAGTCCGACCTCACGCTCTCCGGCCGCAGCGCGACGATCCCCGTGACCGTCCAGAACAAGCTGCTCCAGGGCGTGGACAACCTGGTGCTGCGCCTCACCTCCGCCAACAAGAACCGACTGGAGCTGAACGGCGACAGGTACGCCGAGCTCCCGGTGAAGGTCGGCGGCGGACACAGCCAGTCGGTGAAGTTCACCGCCTCGGCGAACGTCAACGGCCAGGTGCCGATGACGGCCCAGCTCTACACCGAGGACGGCACCCCGTACGGGCAGCCGATGGACTTCACCGTGAAGGTCTCCGAGATCACTCCCACGGTGATGCTCGTGATCGCCGGCGGTGTCCTCCTCCTCGTTCTCGCCGGCGTGCGCATGTACAGCCAGCGCAAGCGGGTGGCCGCCCGGAACGCCGAGGCCGAGGCGGCCGAGGCCACCGAGGACGACACCGCTTCGGAGCCCGGCCGGGACGAGCCCGGCGAAGAGGAGTCCTCCGGGGACGAACCCGTGCAGCCGAGTGACCCGACACCGGACACCGGACCCGAAAGCGGCGACCCGTCGGGCCCGAGTGAGAAAGTGGACCGTTGAGCGATGTCGTGGCCGGTCGGCCGGGGACGATGAGGTGGGGTAACCATGAACGCGCCGTACGACGGTGACCGCGGCCAGGGCCCGGGCGGCCCTGCGCCGTCCGGTGGGACGCCCGCGGCCCCTCCCGGCGCCGGCCACCCGCCGGTGCCGCCCCCGCAGGGCCAGGAACCCTACGCACAGAACCCGCAGGGCCAGGACCCCCACGCGCAGAACCCGTACGCCCAGGATCCCTACGTCCAGGACGCCTACGCCCACGACCCGTACCGGGCCCAGGACATGTCCGCGCAGGACCCGGTGACCGAGGCGCTCTACGACCGCGCCGCGCACCCGCCGCCCCCGCCCGGCACCTACCAGGACCCGCACGCGCTCTACCAGCAGCCCGCCGCGCCGCAGCACGCCCCCGACCCCCGGGTGTGGGCGCAGACCCCGGCGCCCGAGCCGGACGGCCCCTCGCGTCATCTGCCGTACGGCGACGACGCGCGCACGGTCCAGTTCACCGGGGTCGACGACCTGGTGACCCGGGCCGGTGAGGAGGAGCCCGAGCCGGACGCGTTCGCGCACCTCTACCGGGACCAGCAGGCGCCCGGGCAGGTGCCCACGCCCACCCAGGAGCCGGACCCGCTGCCCGCGCCCGCCCCCAAGAAGTCCGGCCGTGCCTCCGGACTGCTGAAGTCGAGCGCGGTGATGGCGGCCGGCACCCTGGTCTCCCGGCTGACCGGCTTCGTCCGCAGCCTGGTGATCACCGGCGCGCTCGGCGCGGCCCTGCTCGGCGACACCTTCACCATCGCCTACACCCTGCCGACGATGATCTACATCCTCACCGTCGGCGGCGGCCTCAACTCGGTCTTCGTCCCCCAGCTCGTCCGCTCGATGAAGAACGACGAGGACGGCGGCGAGGCCTACGCCAACCGTCTGCTCACCCTGGTCATGGTGGCGCTCGGCCTCATCGTGGCCCTGGCCGGCTTCGCGGCGCCGCTGCTGATCCGGTTGATGTCGAACACCATCGCCGACGACGCCGCGGCCAACAGCGTGGCCGTGACCTTCGCCCGCTACTGCCTGCCCACGATCTTCTTCATGGGCGTGCACGTGGTGATGGGCCAGATCCTCAACGCCCGCGGCAAGTTCGGCGCGATGATGTGGACCCCGGTCCTCAACAACATCGTCATGATCGTCACCTTCGGCCTGTTCATCTGGGTCTACGGCACCTCCGCCGAGTCCCACATGGGCGTGCAGACCATCCCGGACGAGGGCATCCGCCTGCTCGGCATCGGCACCCTGCTCGGCCTCGTCGTCCAGGCCCTGGCGATGATCCCGTACCTGCGCGAGACGGGCTTCCGCTTCCGTCCCCGCTTCGACTGGAAGGGCCACGGGCTCGGCAAGACGGTCAAGCTGGCCAAGTGGACCGTCCTCTTCGTCCTCGCCAACCAGGCGGGCGTCCTGGTCGTCACCCAGCTCGCCACCGCCGCCGGTGAGGAGTCCGGGAAGAACGGTGCGGGCTTCCTCGCCTACTCCAACGCCCAGCTGATCTGGGGCATGCCGCAGGCCATCATCACGGTCTCCGTCATGGCCGCGCTGCTGCCGCGGATCTCCCGCGCCGCCCACGACGACGACCCCGGCGCCGTCCGGGACGACATCTCGCAGGGCCTGCGGAACTCGGCCGTCGCGATCGTCCCGGTCTCCTTCGCCTTCCTGGCGCTCGGCGTCCCGATGTGCACCCTGCTCTACGCCTCCAGCGGTGTCGAGGCCGCCCAGGGCATGGGCTTCATCCTGATGGCCTTCGGCCTCGGCCTGATCCCCTACTCCGTCCAGTACGTCGTGCTCCGCGGCTTCTACGCCTACGAGGACACCCGGACGCCCTTCTACAACACGGTGATCGTCGCCGCCGTCAACGCGGCCGCCTCGGCGATCTGCTACGTCGTCCTGCCCGCCCAGTGGGCGGTCGTCGGCATGGCCGCCTCGTACGGGCTCGCCTACGCCGTCGGCGTCGGCATCGCGTGGCGCCGGCTCAGCAAGCGCCTGGGCGGCGACCTGGACGGCACCCACGTGATGCGGACCTACGCGCGGCTCTGCATGGCCTCCGTGCCCGCCGCGATCGTCGCCGGCGCCGTCGGTTTCGGTCTGCTGAAACTGCTCGGCGAGGGCGCCCTGGGCTCGCTCGCCGCCCTCGTGGTCGGCGGGGCGGTGCTCCTCGGCGTCTTCTTCGTCGCGGCGAAGCGCATGCGGATCGCGGAGCTCAACAGCATGGTCGGCATGGTCCGCGGACGTCTGGGACGCTGAACCAATGGTCCCGCACAACCATCGGCGGGAACCGCGTGTCGTGCATAGCGTCCGACTGTGGGCACAATTGGCTTGGCTGTTGGATGTGGCGCAACGGATGGGGAGGCAGGAACGACGGTGGCGGAACGTAGCACGGCCGCCGTCGACGTGGCCGACAACAGCGGTGACGACCCGCTGACCGCGAAAGCGGACACGGCCGCGACCGACGGGGTGGCGGAAGACCAGAAGACGGCGGAGAAGACCGCCGAGGCCACGGAGAGCAAGGCGGTCGAGCGACAGAGCGGCGAACAGCCCCCCATCACGGCACCCGAGCTGCACAGCGGCCACAAGCTGGCCAGACGCTACCGGCTGGAGGAGTGCGTCACCCGTCTGGACGGGTTCAGCAGCTGGCGCGCCGTCGACGAGAAGCTGCGCCGCGCGGTCGGGGTCCACCTGCTGCCGGCCGACCACCCCAGGGCCCGGTCGGTCCTGGCCGCGGCCCGCTCCTCGGCCCTCCTCGGCGACCCCCGGTTCGTCCAGGTCCTCGACGCCGTCGAGGAGAACGACCTCGTGTACGTCGTGCACGAGTGGCTGCCCGACTCCACCGAGCTGACCGCGCTGCTCGCGGCCGGCCCCCTGGAGCCCCACGACGCGTACCAGCTCGTCAGCCAGGTCTCCCAGGCCATGGCCGCCGCCCACCGCGAGGGCCTCGCCCACCTCCGGCTCACGCCGAGCGCCGTGCTGCGCAGCTCCACCGGCCAGTACCGGATCCGCGGCCTGGCCGTGAACGCCGCCCTGCGCGGCATCACCGCCGAGCGTCCGCAGCGCACGGACACCGAGGCGATCGGCGCCCTGCTCTATGCCGCGCTCACCCAGCGCTGGCCGTACGAGAACGACGCGCACGGCCTCTCCGGCCTCCCCAAGGGCGTCGGGCTGCTCCCGCCCGACCAGGTGCGCGCGGGCGTCCACCGCGGTCTCGCGGAGATCGCCATGCGTGCCCTGGCGAACGACGGGGCCACCGCCTCGCGTCAGGAGCCGCCCTGCACCACCCCGGACGAGCTGGCCAAGGCCGTGGCGGCGATGCCCCGCGTCAAGCCTCCGGAGCCGGAGTTCACCGCCCCGCCCGAGTACCAGCACACGACGTACCAGCAGGGCACCTACGGACGCCCCCAGCCGCGCCCCCCCGTCACCCAGCCGGTGGTCGTCCCGCCGGCCCCACTGGAGAGCCGTACGGGCAGGGCGCTGAAGTGGGCCGTCTCGGCGCTGCTGATCGCCGCGCTGGGCCTCGGCAGCTGGCAGATCGCGGACCGGCTCTTGAACCAGACCAAGGCGGACGAGACCCCGCCGACCCAGCAGCTGCCGCAGGACAAGGACAACAAGGAGCCGAAGGCGGACGGGAAGCCGGTCGCGATCGAGACCGCGCACGACTTCGATCCGCAGGGCAGCGACGGCAGCGAGAACCCTCAGGACATAAAGAACGCCTACGACGGCGACCCGAACACGTCGTGGACGACCAGCAGTTACAAGGGGTATTCGAAGTTCGGCAACCTGAAGGACGGGGTCGGCATCATCCTCGACCTCGGCAAGGTCCAGCAGGTCGCCAAGGTCGAGGTCTCGTTCAACGGCACCACGTCGGCCGAGCTGCGGACGACTCCCGAGAGCTTCTCCTCGGAACCGAGCCAACTGGGCGACTTCACCAAGCAGACCGCGGGTACGGGATCCCAGGTGGGTCTCGTTCCCCCCAAGCCGTTGAAGACGCGCTACGTTCTGGTCTGGCTGACGGATCTACCCGCGGGCGAAGGCGGCTACCGGGGCGAGATCTCGGACATCAAGATCACCAGCTGACTCCACACCCGGGGGAGGGGCTCACCGTTGGACGACGCCATAGGCGACAAGCGCAGTGACCAGGAACTGCTGGACTGCCACGTGGCCGGCGATCCCGACGCCTTCGGTGAGCTCGTCCGCCGCCACCGGGACCGGCTGTGGGCGGTGGCCCTGCGGACGCTCGGCGACCGCGAGGAGGCCGCCGATGCCGTCCAGGACGCCCTGATCTCCGCCTTCCGGGCCGCCCACACCTTCCGTGGCCAGTCGGCCGTCACGACCTGGCTCCACCGCATCACGGTGAACGCCTGTCTCGACCGGGCCCGCAAGGCCGCCTCCCGCAAGACCTCGTCCGTCGACGACACCGACCGGTTCGAGCAGCTCCTCGAACCCCACGAGTCCGCCGAGGCCCCGGCCGAGCGCCAGGACCTCCACCGGGAGCTGCTGGCCGCGCTCGCCACACTCCCTCCGGACCAGCGGGCCGCCCTCGTCCTGGTCGACATGCAGGGATACCCCGTCGCCGAGGCGGCCCGTATCCTCGGCGTCCCCACCGGGACCGTGAAGAGCCGCTGCGCACGCGGACGGGCACGCCTCCTTCCGATGGTCACTCATCTGCGCGCCGACACCGTGGGTAACGAGGCCGCCGGAGGGGGAAGGAACCGGACGCCGGGGACATCCGTCCCACCGGTGCCGGGGCCGACGGATACCGGACCGACAGATCCAGCTGCTGTGAAGGGCGGAGGTGGGCGCACGTGACTTCCACGGCCGGCAGGGCCGACACCACACAGCACCCGGACGTCTCGGAGATCTCCGATCTGACCGAGGGGCTGCTCTCGCCGACCCGTTCGGCGGCCGTACGACGGCATGTGGACGGCTGTCCCCTCTGCGCCGACGTACGGTCCTCCCTGGAGGAGATCCGGGGCCTTCTCGGCACCCTGCCGGGGCCGCCGCGCATGCCCGCCGAGATCGCCGGGCGGATCGATGCCGCCCTGGCCGCCGAAGCCCTCCTCAACGCCACCTCCCCGGAGCGCGACACCCCTGTTTCACGTGAAACATCGCGCCCCGCGCCCGAGGCCGCTCCTCCCGCACCGCCCTCCCCGGTCGTGGACCGCCCCGCAGGACGGCCCCGGGCCGGGACCGGTCCCGGACGCCCCGGAAGGCCCCGTCGGCGCCGGATCGCGCTGCTCTCCACGATCGGCGCCGCCTTCGGAGCCGTGGTGCTCGGAACGAGCCTGTACCTCAGCCAGGCGGGCAACCTGACCGCCGGCAGCTCGGCCCAGGACACCAAGAAGGCCGACACCGTCGCGGGAGCCGTTCTCAGCCCCTTCTCCGGCGCGCCCGTCGAGGACCGCGTCCACGCCCTCCTCGCCGAGAACCGCGCACCCAAGACCCCCCAGGGGGTCGGGCCCGAATCCCTGTCCGCCGAGACCGGCGGCGACACGCCCCAGCGCAACAGCGGCAGCGCCGTTCCCGACTGTGTGCTGGCAGGCACCGGCCGCAGCGACGGCGTACTCGGCTACGAGCGGGGCGAATACCGGGGTACACCCGCCTACCTGCTCGTCCTCACGGATCCGACGGACAGCACCCGGGTTCAGGCCTACGTGCTCGACGCCTCCTGCGCCCAGCGGCCCACGGAGAGCGGAAGTCCGGCCGCCGACCTCCTCCTCAGCAGGACGTACCCTCGCTCCTGACCTCTCTCCACGCCCGGCCACGGTGCCGCGCGGCGGTCTCGGGAATGCACGCCCCTTAGGATCCGTTGGGTGGGGTGAGAGCGACCGAGACAACCGCCCCCGTAGGCAGTGGCAGTCTGCAGAGACGAGGAAGAAACCCGTGAGCGACGTCCGTAATGTGATCATCATCGGCTCCGGTCCCGCGGGTTACACCGCTGCGCTCTACACGGCCCGAGCGTCGCTGAAGCCTCTGGTCTTCGAGGGTGCCGTCACCGCCGGTGGCGCCCTCATGAACACCACCGAGGTCGAGAACTTCCCCGGTTTCCGTGACGGCATCATGGGCCCGGACCTGATGGACAACATGCGGGCCCAGGCCGAGCGCTTCGGCGCCGAGCTGGTCCCGGACGATGTCATCGCCGTGGACCTGACGGGTGACATCAAGACCGTCACCGACACCGCCGGCACCGTGCACCGCGCGAAGGCCGTGATCGTCACCACCGGTTCCCAGCACCGCAAGCTCGGCCTCCCCAACGAGGACGTGCTCTCCGGCCGCGGTGTCTCCTGGTGCGCCACCTGCGACGGGTTCTTCTTCAAGGACCAGGACATCGCCGTCGTCGGCGGCGGCGACACCGCGATCGAGGAGGCCACCTTCCTCTCGCGCTTCGCCAAGTCCGTCACGATCGTCCACCGCCGGGACACCCTGCGTGCCTCCAAGGCCATGCAGGAGCGTGCCTTCGCCGACCCGAAGATCTCGTTCGCCTGGGACAGCGAGGTCACCGAGATCCACGGCGAGCAGAAGCTCAGCGGTCTGACCCTGCGCGACACGAAGACCGGCGAGACCCGCGCGCTCCCCGTCACCGGCCTCTTCATCGCCGTTGGCCACGACCCGCGGACCGAGCTCTTCAAGGGCCAGCTGGACCTGGACGAGGAGGGCTACCTCAAGGTCGCCGCCCCGTCGACGCGCACGAACCTCACGGGTGTCTTCGGCGCCGGTGACGTCGTCGACCACACCTACCGTCAGGCCATCACGGCCGCCGGCACCGGCTGCTCCGCCGCACTCGACGCCGAGCGCTTCCTGGCCGCCCTCGCCGACAGCGAGAAGCTGGCCGAGACCCCCGCGGTCTGACCCCTGTCTCTCCCCACCTCACACCCCGCGAAATAAGGAGGTCGCCGTGGCCGGCGCCCTGAAGAACGTGACCGACGCAGACTTCGACGAAGTTGTCCTCAAGAGCGACAAGCCCGTCCTGGTGGACTTCTGGGCTGCCTGGTGCGGCCCGTGCCGTCAGATCGCCCCGTCGCTGGAGGCCATCGCCGCCGAGCACGGCGAGGAGATCGAGGTCGTGAAGCTCAACATCGACGAGAACCCGGCCACGGCTGCCAAGTACGGCGTCATGTCGATCCCGACGCTCAACGTCTACCAGGGCGGCGACGTCGTGAAGACCATCGTCGGCGCCAAGCCGAAGGCCGCCATCCTGCGTGACCTGGCGGACTTCGTCGAGCCCGCCAAGGGCTGATGCTCCTCCTCTGTTTCACGTGAAACGGCCCGTCCCCGGCAGGGGGCGGGCCGTTCTCGTCCTCCGAAGCTAGAGCGGCCGTAGCGCGGGCTCCTTCTGTACGGCGCCGAGCAGACGGTCCAGGGCCATCTCGACGTCCTCCTTCCAGGAGAGCGTCGTCCTGAGCTCCAGCCTCAGCCGAGGGAAGGCGTGGTGCGGACGGACGGTCTTGAAGCCCACGGCGAGGAGGTGGTCGGCCGGCAGCACACAGGCCGGCTCCTTCCAGCGGGCGTCTCCGAACGCCTCGATCGCCTTGAAGCCCCGCCTCATCACGTCCTTGGCCACCGTCTGCACCATCACCCGCCCCAGGCCCTGCCCCTGATAGCCCGGCATGATCCACGCCGTCATCAGTTGGACGGCGTCCGACGCCACGGGGCTCGTCGGAAAGGCCGTCGAGCGCGGCACATAGGCCGGGGGAGCGTAGAGGACGTAACCGACCGGCACCTCGTCGACGTAGACCACCCGGCCGCAGGAACCCCACTCCAGGAGAACGCCCGAGATCCAGGCCTCCTTCTCCAGCTCCGGGCGCCCCGCCTTCACCGCCGCCTCCCCACTGACCGGGTCGAGCTCCCAGAAGACACAGGAGCGACACCGCTTGGGGAGATCCGGAAGGTTGTCCAGGGTGAGCGGTACGAGCCGACGCCCCACGGCTACTCCTCGTTTCCCTCGCCATCGAGCACGGATACGCCTCTCGGAATCGTATCGATCGGGCGATCGGGGCGATACCGCTCACATGCAAAGGGCGGGCCGCGTTCCGGTGAAGACCGGAGCACGGCCCGCCCTGAGCGGTCCCGGCGAGCGGGGAGGGGATCAGCCCTCGGCGTCCTGCTCGGCGTTCGCGCGGCCCAGGACCCGTCCCTCGCCGGGAGCGAGGGTCGAGAGGATCCGCTCCAGATCGTCCATCGAGGCGAACTCGACGACGATCTTGCCCTTCTTCTGCCCCAGGTCGACCTTCACGCGGGTCTCGAAGCGGTCCGAGAGCCGGGTGGCGAGGTCCGTCAGCGCGGGCGAGACCCGGGCGCCGGCACGCGGCCCCCTCGGCTTGGCCGCGGACGCGGGCTCCTCGGAACCCATGAGGCTGACGATCTCCTCGACGCTGCGCACCGAGAGGCCTTCGGAGACGATCCGGTACGCCAGCTTGTCCTGGGCCTCCGGGTCCTCGACACCGAGCAGAGCCCTCGCGTGTCCGGCGGAGAGCACTCCGGCGGCGACCCGGCGCTGCACCGGCAGCGAGAGCCGCAGCAGACGCAGCGTGTTGGAGATCTGCGGGCGGGACCGTCCGATCCGCTCCGCGAGCTGGTCATGGGTGCAGCCGAAGTCCTTGAGCAGCTGCTCGTAGGCGTGGGCCTCCTCGATCGCGTTCAGCTGGGCCCGGTGAAGGTTCTCCAGGAGCGCGTCCAGAAGCATCTTCTCATCGTCGGTGTCCCGGACGATCGCCGGGATCCGCTCAAGGCCCGCCGTCGTCGAAGCCCGCAGACGACGCTCACCCATGACGAGCTCGTAGCGGTCGGCCTCGATCTTGCGCACGACCACGGGCTGGAGCAGGCCGACCTCCTTGATGGAGGTGACGAGCTCCGCCAGCGCGTCCTCGTCGAAGACCTCACGCGGCTGGTGCCGGTTGGGAACGATCGCATCGATCGGAAGCTCGGTGAAGTAGGCCCCGGCCGGAGGCTCCGGCAGGGCCGTCGGCTCGGGTTCGTTCCACGTCGGGGCCGACTCCGGGGCCTGGGGGCTCCGCGGCAGCGTCGTCAGCTTCGCGGCGGCCACCCCGCGCTCGACCTGTCGTTCCTGGGGAGCAGCGGGGATCAGCGCACCGAGCCCACGCCCCAATCCCCTACGTCGCTCACTCACTGGATCCCCTCCGACATGCTGCGCTGGTTGTTCTGGTGCCCTACATGGGCGTGCTGCGGGTCGTAGTGCACGGCGGCCCCCCGCAGGGCGATCTCACGGGCCGCTTCGAGATACGACAGGGCGCCGCTGGAGCCCGGGTCGTAGGTGAGGACCGTCTGCCCGTAGCTCGGCGCCTCCGAGATGCGGACGGACCTCGGAATGCTGGTCCGCAGCACCTCCTCGGCGAAGTGGCTGCGCACCTCGTCGGCGACCTGCGAGGCGAGCCTCGTCCTGCCGTCGTACATGGTGAGCAGGATCGTCGAGACGTGGAGCGCCGGGTTGAGGTGCCCCCGTACCAGGTCGACGTTCCGCAGGAGCTGCCCGAGGCCCTCCAGCGCGTAGTACTCGCACTGGATCGGGATCAGCACCTCTGCGCCCGCCACCATGGCGTTGACCGTGAGGAGACCGAGCGAGGGCGGGCAGTCGATCAGGATGTAGTCCAGCGGCTGCTCATAGGCCTGGATCGCCCGCTGCAGGCGACTCTCACGCGCCACCAGGGACACCAGCTCGATCTCCGCGCCGGCGAGGTCGATGGTGGCCGGGGCGCAGAAGAGGCCCTCGACGTCCATGACCGGCTGCACCACATCGGAGAGCGGCTTGCTGTCCACCAGGACGTCGTAGATCGAGGGGACCTCGGCGTGGTGGTCGATGCCGAGTGCCGTCGAGGCGTTGCCCTGCGGGTCCAGGTCGATGACCAGGACGCGAGCACCGTGCAGCGCCAGGGAGGCGGCAAGGTTGACCGTCGTGGTCGTCTTGCCCACGCCGCCCTTCTGATTGGCGACCACCATCACACGCGTCTGGGCCGGGCGGGGAAGTCCCTCACCGGCACGGCCCAGCGCTTCTACTGCCAGCTGGGCAGCACGACCGATGGGGGTGTCGTCCATCGGGGGCGGTGTTTCACGTGAAACATCCTCCCCCACCGATTCGGTTCGGGGACCGGGGACCGGATCGGTCATCGGTCCCGCGATGTTGGCGTCGGACCGCAAGGATTCACTCTCCTCGGCTTCAGGCTCGCGATGAGGAGAGCCTGCCATGCTTTCGGGGTCGCGAACCAGCGAGGTCGGTGGTTCTGTGGGTGAATCCACCTCTGTGGACAACTCCGTAACCCTCACGGGTGGCTTCACGCGGGGTCGACGGTCCCTGGGCGCGGCAGCCGCGCGACCGCGGCTGATGATCCCCTGCAGCAGTGAGCGACGTTTCACGTGAAACACCATGCCGCCGCCGCCCGGCCGGGACCGTTCGACACTCCGAAATGGTACGTATGCGACGCTCAGCGGCGCCGACGGGTCTTGCTCGTCCGGGCGGCCTTCGCCCGCTTGGCCGCGAACCGCACCCCGCCGGGGCTCTCGCCGACCTCCACCCGCACGACCGTGGACAACGGATCGACGATGCCCTCGCCCACCTGAAGCACCGCGGTCTCCACCACACCGAGCCGGGAGAGCGCGGCGCGAGCACCGTCGATCTCCTCCTGCGCGGTGTCGCCCTTGAGCGCCAGCATCTCTCCGTACGGACGCAGCAGGGGAACACCCCAGCCGGCCAGTCGGTCGAGCGGGGCCACCGCGCGGGCGGTCACCACGTGCACGGGCGTGATCTTGCCGAGCATCTCCTCCGCACGTCCCCGCACCACGGTCACGTGGTCGAGGCCGAGCAGCTCGACGACCTCCTGGAGGAAGTTCGTCCTGCGCAGGAGGGGCTCCAGGAGCGTGATCTTCAGATCGGGCCGCACCAGGGCCAGGGGGATGCCGGGCAGACCGGCGCCCGAGCCCACGTCGCAGACGGTGACGCCCTCGGGGACGACCTCCGAGAGGACGGCGCAGTTCAGCAGGTGACGCTCCCAGAGGCGCGGGACCTCGCGCGGGCCGATCAGGCCGCGCTTCACACCCGCGTCTGCGAGCAGCTCCGCGTACCGCACGGCCTCCGGGAAGTACTCGCCGAAGACTGTCCGCGCCTGCTCCGGCGCCTCGGGGAGCTCCGCTGCCTCCGTCACGGGAACCGTCCTTCCGTACCGCACGCCTCGCGTGCGAGCGCACTGTGGTGGCTGACTATCAAGGCTGACAAAGATCGGCCCCGCCTGCGAACAGACGGGGCCGACACTACGTGAGGGGTCAGGCCGGGAGCACAACGACGAAGCGCTGCGGCTCCTCGCCCTCGGACTCGCTGCGCAGACCGGCGGCGGCGATCGCGTCGTGCACGACCTTGCGCTCGAACGGCGTCATCGGGTCCAGCTTGACCGGCTGGCCGGTGGACTTCACCTCGGCCGCGGCCTTCGCACCCAGCTCGGCGAGCTCGGAGCGCTTCTTGGCCCGGAAGCCGGCGATGTCGAGCATCAGTCGGCTGCGGTCACCCGTCTCGCGGTGCACAGCGAGACGCGTCAGCTCCTGGAGCGCTTCCAGGACCTCGCCGTCGCGGCCCACGAGCTTCTGCAGGTCGCGGCTGCTGGAGTCGCTGATGATCGAGACCGCGGCCCGGTCCGCCTCGACGTCCATGTCGATGTCGCCGTCGAGGTCGGCGATGTCGAGCAGGCCCTCGAGGTAGTCAGCCGCGATCTCACCCTCCTGCTCCAGGCGGGTCAGGGTGTCGCCACCCTCGGCGGCGGCGGAGGTGGTGCCTTCCGTCACGGATGGACTCCTTCTTGCTTCGGGGAGGCTTACTTCTTGGAGGACGGGTGCTTGGGCCGCTGCTGGCCCTTGCGCTGGCCCTGACCGGACTTGCCCTGACGGGAGCCGCCGGAGTTGGCACGGCTCGGACGCTGGGGCTTGTCGCCCTGTGCCTCGTCCTTGGCCGCGGCGGCCTCGGTCGAACCCTGGGGCTTCTTCTCGAGCGAGGTGGTCGCCTCTTCGACGGCCGGCTCGGAGCCTTCCTCGGAGTCCTTCACCACGGACTGCTGGGCCGCGGAGGCCTGGCGCTGGGACTTGGTCTGGCGCTTGGGCTGCTGGCGCCTGGCGGCGGCACCGCCCTCGGCCTCGGCCACGATCGTGTCGCTCTTGATCACGGTGCCGTCCGCCTGGGCGGCGAAGCCGGCCTTGGACAGACCCGCGAAGAAGCGGCGCTCGTTCTCGTTGCGGTCACTGCCCTTGGCGACGATGACCTTGACGATGTTCTTCCGCCGACGACCCTTGACCTCGCCGCTGTGCGTGACGCTCTTCAGCAGGCGCTGGAGGTAGGCGTCCTGCGCCTTGCTGCCCGGGGTCGGGTTCTGGTTGATCACGTACATCTGCTGGCCCATGGTCCACACGTTCGTGGTCAGCCAGTAGACGAGGACACCGACGGGGAAGTTGATGCCCATGCCGGCGAAGATCAGCGGGAAGATGTACATGAGCATCTTCTGCTGCTGCATGTACGGGGTCTTCACCGACAGGTCGACGTTCTTCATCATCAGCTGGCGCTGGGTGAAGAACTGCGACGCCGACATCATGACGATCATGACCGCGGTGACGATGCGCACATCGGTCAGCGAGGCGCCGAGCGCCTCGACCTTCTCGGCGCTGTCCATGAACTTCGCGGCCAGCGGCGCACCGAAGATGTGGGCCTGACGGGCGCTGGCGAGCAGGTCCTCGTTGATGACGCCGATCGTCTTGCCCTCGGCGATGCTGGAGAGCACGCGGTACAGCGCGAAGAAGAACGGCGACTGCGCCAGGATGGGAAGGCACGAGGAGAGCGGGTTGGTACCCGTCTCCTTGTACAGCTTCATCATCTCTTCGGACTGACGCTGCTTGTCGCTCTTGTAGCGCTCCTGGATCGCCTTCATCTTCGGCTGGAGCGCCTGCATGTTCCGCGTCGACTTGATCTGCTTCACGAAAAGCGGGATCAGACAGATACGGATCAGCACCACCAGGGACACGATGGACAGTCCCCAGGCCCAGCCCGTGTCCGGGCCGAAGATCGCCCCGTACATCGAATGGAACTGGACGATCACCCAGGAGACGGGTGTGGTGATGAAGCTGAACAGACTGGCAATCGTGTCCACTAATCAGGCTCCTTGAGCATTGGGCGAGGTCTCGGCGGCCGGGCTCGTCTCGACGGGGGACCCGCCCTTGTCACCGCGCAGCGCGTTCCGCAGCATCTCGTGCCAGCGGGGACGCTTGCGCGGGGGGACGTGATCCACGCCGCCGGGCGACCACGGGTTGCACCGCAGGAGGCGCCAGGCGGTCAGGGCCGTGCCCTTGATCGCGCCATGCCGGTCGATGGCCGTGAATCCGTAGTGGGAACACGACGGGTAGTACCGGCAGACGGGGCCCAGGAGAGGGCTGATCGTCCACTGGTACAGCTTGATGAGAGCCAGCAGCGGGTACTTCATCGCGTGCCCCCTCCCAGCAACCGCTGGAGAGCGGCGTCCAGGTCTCGGGCCAGCTGTGCGTGGTCGGCGTCGCCGGCTCCGGGCAACGCCCGTACGACCACCAGGCTACCGGGGGGCAGCATGGAGATGCGGTCGCGGACGAGATGGCGCAGGCGTCGCTTCACCTGGTTGCGTACGACCGCCCCGCCCACGGCCTTGCTCACGACGAAACCCGCACGCGTCGGGGGAGCGCTCTCCCCAGGCGCGTGCGGGTCCGTTGCACCGCTGCGTAGGTGGACGACGAGGAGCGGGCGACCGGCCCGGCGACCTCGGCGTACCGCGGTTGCGAAGTCCTCGCGCCGCCTCAGCCGATTCTCGGTAGGCAGCACGTCATGACCTGTTTAAGTGGATCAGGCGGACAGCGCCGAGCGACCCTTGGAACGGCGGTTCGCAAGGATGGCGCGACCGGCACGCGTGCGCATGCGCAGGCGGAAGCCGTGGGTCTTCGCGCGACGACGGTTGTTCGGCTGGAAGGTGCGCTTGCTCACTCGGGGGCTCCAGAAATGATTCGTAGATGGCGGGACATCGCCTGGCTGTCACCGTGCGCCCACGAGTAGCTCGCAATACGCCCGAGTGCACCGCTAAACGATCACAGACCGTGATCTTTGCCCATCGGAGGCAGGCGGCAGCAGCCATCGACAACTCGACCTGGTTACGGTACGCGCGGCTACGCCATCCGGTCAAACCGGCCCGTCGCCACCCCCCATTGTGCACAGGCTGTGGACAACAACTTGAACCACGTCATCCGCCCCGACTACCGTGGACGACCTCCACAATCTTTATTCCGTTCTGTCCTCACCTGTCCTCGACGGACCCATCCTCACGGACTTCGACCCACCGTCCCCGCGAACCACACCATCGTGGGACCTTCGAGAAAGCGTGCCCTGTGGCTGACGTACCTGCCGATCTTGCCGCAGTGTGGCCACGCGTCCTCGAGCAGCTCCTCGCCGAGGGCCAGCAGGGAATCGAGCCCAAGGACAAACAGTGGATCGAGCGCTGCCAGCCGCTCGCCCTGGTCGCGGACACGGCCCTGCTCGCCGTCCCCAACGAGTGGGGCAAGCGGGTCCTGGAAGGCCGGCTCGCCCCGCTGATCAGCGAGACCCTGAGCCGAGAGTGCGGCCGGCCGATCCGGATCGCGATCACCGTCGACGACTCCGTCGGCGAGCCGACTCCGCCGGCGCCCCCGCTGCAGCAGCCGCAGCAGTCCCGCTACGACGAGCGCGCACAGCCCGAGCCGTACGAGAAGTACGAGGGCTACGGCCATCGGCCGATGCCCGACGACGGGCTGCCCACCGCGCGCCCCGCCTACCCGGACTACCAGCAGCAGCGGCCCGACCCCGGCGCCTGGCCGCGCACCCAGGAGGACCTCTCCTGGCAGCAGCCGCGGCTCGGCGGCTACCAGGAGCGCGCCCCGTACACCGGCCCGGAGCAGTCCCGGCAGACCCGCTACGACGAGCCCGCCCGCGGCTACGAGCCGCAGCGGCCCGAGCGCGCCGAGCTGCCCGACCCGCAGAACCACGGCCCGCGTCCCGGTCCCCGCCCCGGCAGCACGGTCCCCGGACCGGGCGGTGGCCACGGCTCCTCGTCCTCCGGGCAGGGCGCCGGCGCCCCGAGTGAGCAGCACGCGCGGCTGAACCCCAAATACCTCTTCGACACGTTCGTCATCGGTTCCTCGAACCGGTTCGCGCACGCGGCCGCCGTCGCGGTGGCCGAGGCACCGGCGAAGGCGTACAACCCGCTCTTCATCTACGGGGAGTCGGGTCTCGGCAAGACCCACCTGCTGCACGCGATCGGGCACTACGCGCGGAGCCTCTACCCGGGCACGCGCGTGCGCTACGTGAGCTCCGAGGAGTTCACCAACGAGTTCATCAACTCGATCCGCGACGGCAAGGGCGACGCCTTCCGCAAGCGCTACCGCGATGTGGACATCCTGCTCGTCGACGACATCCAGTTCCTGGCGAGCAAGGAGTCGACGCAGGAGGAGTTCTTCCACACCTTCAACACCCTGCACAACGCGAACAAGCAGATCGTGCTCTCCTCGGACCGGCCGCCCAAGCAGCTGGTCACCCTGGAGGACCGGCTCCGCAACCGCTTCGAGTGGGGCCTCACCACCGATGTGCAGCCGCCGGAGCTGGAGACGCGCATCGCGATCCTCCGCAAGAAGGCGGTCCAGGAGCAGCTCAACGCCCCTCCGGAGGTACTGGAGTTCATCGCGTCCCGGATCTCGCGGAACATCCGTGAGCTGGAGGGCGCGCTGATCCGGGTGACGGCCTTCGCGAGCCTCAACCGGCAGCCGGTGGACCTCGGGCTCACCGAGATCGTCCTCAAGGACCTGATCCCCGGCGGCGAGGACAGCTCGCCGGAGATCACGGCTCCCGCGATCATGGCGGCCACGGCCGACTACTTCGGTCTGACGGTGGAGGACCTCTGTGGATCCTCGCGCAGCCGCGTCCTGGTGACGGCCCGGCAGATCGCCATGTACCTGTGCCGTGAGCTCACGGACCTGTCGCTGCCGAAGATCGGCGCGCAGTTCGGCGGCCGCGACCACACGACGGTGATGCACGCGGACCGGAAGATCCGTGCCCTGATGGCGGAGCGGCGCTCCATCTACAACCAGGTCACCGAGCTCACCAACCGCATCAAGAACGGCTGACGCCGGGTCACCAGGGCCTCTCGCACGGCCCTGCTGCGACCTCTCCAGGGCGCTCCGGGACACCTCCCGGGGCGTCCTTCGCCGTTCCTGGGGACGCCCTTCGCCGTTCCTGAAGGCGTCCCGCGCCGCTCCCGGGAGCGCCCTTCGCCGTGCCCGCCGTCCCCAGCCGGCCCCGGCCTGTTCGATTCCCACGTTCCGGTGGCAGGTTCTCCACAGATTGCGGGATGATCTCCCGTCCACAGGGTGGGGACTGCCAAGTTATCCGGATTGTGTCCACAGGGCTGCCTGGTGACAGCTCATCACTCCAGGTCAGACCCTTGTGGAATTGTTGGCAAACGATTTCCACAGCCTGTGGATGAATCCTTCGTCCACAGGGCGGCTCGAAGGTTGTCCACCGGGCACCCACAGGGAGGAGTCGGTTGCCCACAGCTTCTCCACACCGCTGTCCACTGTTCGGCAACGAAACACGTCTACTCACTGGGACGAGTGAAAGCGGTCACACCAAGGGAGACGTTTGGGCTGTGGGGAACCTGGGGAAAGCTGGGGACAGCGCTGGGGAGAACTCCCCGTGGCCTGTGTACCGGCTGTGCAGAACTTTCGAGTGTCCACAGAGACCCCCGGTTGTCCACGGGTTCCACCCACAGGGGCGGTGGACAAAAAACAGGGCCTGAGCTGGGGAAACGACGTTATCCACGGTTTCCACAGGCCCTACTACTACTCCCACATAGAGTTAGCCCGGAATTCGCTTCGAAGTGGGACCTGTGCACAACTCGGCGCCGGAGCTCCGTCGCGCTCTCGTCTCGACTTGACCCCGAGCAGCACCGAGTGTCGGTGGCGTGCGTCAGACTGGTTCCCGCAGTCGACGAAGAGCCAGCAACAGCAGGAGGCGGTTCCGGTGAAGATCCGGGTGGAGCGCGATGTACTCGCGGAGGCGGTGGCCTGGGTGGCCCGCAGCCTTCCGGCCCGTCCGCCGGCGCCCGTGCTCGCGGGCCTTCTCCTGAAGGCCGAGGACGGCGCCCTGAGCTTCTCGAGCTTCGACTACGAGGTCTCGGCGCGGGTCTCGGTCGAGGCCGAGGTGGAGGAGGACGGCACCGTCCTCGTTTCCGGCCGGCTGCTCGCCGACATCTGCCGCGCCCTCCCCAACCGTCCCGTGGAGATTTCCACAGACGGTGTACGGGCGACCGTGGTCTGCGGATCCTCCCGCTTCACCCTCCACACCCTGCCTGTGGAGGAGTACCCGGCGCTGCCGGAGATGCCCACCGCGACCGGCACCGTCCCCGGTGAGGTCTTCGCCTCCGCCGCCGCGCAGGTGGCCATCGCCGCCGGCCGTGACGACACGCTGCCCGTCCTCACCGGTGTGCGCATCGAGATCGAGGGCGACACGGTCACCCTGGCCTCCACCGACCGCTACCGCTTCGCGGTCCGCGAGTTCCTGTGGAAGCCGGAGTCCCCGGACGCCTCCGCGGTCGCCCTGGTGCCCGCGAAGACCCTCCTGGACACCGCCAAGGCGCTCACCAGCGGCGACACGGTGACCCTGGCGCTCTCGGGCTCCGGCAAGGGCGAGGGCCTCATCGGCTTCGAGGGCGCGGGCCGCCGCACCACCACCCGCCTCCTGGAGGGCGACCTCCCGAAGTACCGGACGCTCTTCCCCACCGAGTTCAACTCGGTCGCGGTGATCGAGACCGCCCCCTTCGTGGAGGCCGTGAAGCGCGTGGCCCTGGTGGCCGAGCGCAACACCCCGGTCCGGCTGAGCTTCGAGCAGGGCGTGCTGATCCTGGAGGCGGGCTCCAGCGACGATGCACAGGCTGTGGAGCGTGTGGACGCGCAGCTCGACGGCGACGACATCTCGATCGCCTTCAACCCGACCTTCCTGCTGGACGGCCTGAGCGCGATCGACTCCCCGGTCGCCCAGCTCTCCTTCACTACCTCCACGAAGCCGGCGCTGCTGAGTGGCAAGCCCGCGCTCGACGCGGAGGCGGACGAGGCCTACAAGTACCTGATCATGCCGGTGCGGCTCTCCGGCTGACGCCTTCCCGGGGCCTTCGCCTGAGCGGCTGACCCCACAGGTGTGCACCCGGGTCCGGGCGTAGGCTCGGACCCGGGTAAACCGCACACGACGCTTAAGGAATCTCTGATGGAGCTCGGTCTCGTCGGTCTCGGCAAGATGGGCGGCAACATGCGTGAGCGCATCCGCCGCGCAGGCCACACCGTCATCGGATACGACCGCAACCCGGACCTCGCCGATGTCCACAGCCTCGAAGAGCTTGTGGGCAAGCTCAAGGGTCCGCGTGTCGTGTGGGTCATGGTCCCGGCCGGTGCCGCGACCCAGTCCACCATCGACGAGCTGGCCGAGCTGCTCTCCCCCGGCGACATCGTCGTGGACGGCGGGAACTCGCGCTGGACGGACGACGAGAAGCACGCCGAGGAGCTCGCCGCCAAGGGCATCGGCTTCGTCGACTGCGGCGTCTCCGGCGGCGTCTGGGGCCTGGAGAACGGCTACGCGCTGATGTACGGCGGCTCCGCCGAGGACGTGGCGAAGGTCCAGCCGATCTTCGACGCGCTCAAGCCCGAGGGCGAGTTCGGCTCGGTCCACGCGGGCAAGGTCGGCGCCGGCCACTTCGCGAAGATGGTCCACAACGGCATCGAGTACGCGATGATGCAGGCCTACGCCGAGGGCTGGGAGCTCCTGGAGAAGGTCGACTCCGTCACCGACGTGCGCGAGGTCTTCCGCTCCTGGCAGGAGGGCACGGTCATCCGCTCCTGGCTGCTCGACCTCGCGGTGAACGCGCTGGACGAGGACGAGCACCTGGACAAGCTGCGGGGCTACGCGTCGGACTCCGGCGAGGGCCGGTGGACGGTCGAGGCCGCCATCGACAACGCCGTCCCGCTGCCGGCGATCACCGCGTCGCTGTTCGCGCGGTTCGCCTCCCGTCAGGACGACTCCCCGCAGATGAAGATGATCGCCGCGCTGCGCAACCAGTTCGGCGGCCACGCGGTCGAGACGAAGAAGTAATCCACAGGCTGTGCACCCCGCGGTGCACAGCCGCCGGGGGAAGAAGGTCGGCGCCCACCATGCACGTCACGCATCTCTCGCTGGCCGACTTCCGCTCCTACGCCCGGGTCGAGGTCCCGCTCGACCCGGGCGTCACCGCTTTCGTGGGCGCGAACGGCCAGGGCAAGACCAATCTGGTCGAGGCCGTCGGCTACCTCGCCACCCTCGGCAGCCACCGCGTCGCCTCCGACGCCCCGCTCGTCCGGATGGGGGCGGAGCGCGCGGTCGTCCGCGCCGCCGTCACCCAGGGCGAGCGCTCCCAGCTGATCGAGCTGGAGCTCAACCCGGGCCGCGCCAACCGTGCCCGCATCAACAGGTCCTCGCAGGTCAGACCGCGTGACGTGCTGGGGATAGTCCGGACCGTGCTGTTCGCCCCCGAGGACCTCGCCCTGATCAAGGGCGACCCCGGCGAGCGCCGGCGCTTCCTCGACGAGCTGATCACGGCGCGCACGCCGCGCATGGCGGGCGTGCGCTCCGACTACGAGCGCGTCCTCAAGCAGCGCAACACGCTCCTGAAGTCCGCGGCGATGGCCCGGCGGCACGGCGGCCGGGGCATGGACCTGTCCACCCTGGACGTGTGGGACCAGCACCTGGCCAGGACGGGCGCCGAGCTGCTCGCCCAGCGGCTCGACCTCATCGCCGTACTGCAGCCGCTCGCCGACAAGGCGTACGAGCAGCTCGCGCCCGGCGGCGGCCCGATCCTGCTGGAGTACCGCCCCTCCGCGCCGGGCACCGGGCACACCCGCGAGGCGCTGTACGAGCAGCTGCTCGCCGCCCTCGCCGAGGTCCGCAAGCAGGAGGTCGAGCGGGGCGTCACGCTCGTCGGTCCCCACCGGGACGAGCTGCTCCTGAAGCTCGGCGACCTCCCCGCCAAGGGGTACGCGAGCCACGGCGAGTCCTGGTCGTACGCGCTGGCGCTCCGCCTCGCCTCGTACGACCTGCTGCGCGCCGAGGGCAACGAACCGGTCCTCGTCCTCGACGACGTCTTCGCCGAGCTGGACGCGCGGCGGCGCGAGCGGCTCGCGGAGCTGGTGGCGCCGGGCGAGCAGGTGCTGGTCACGGCGGCGGTCGACGACGACGTGCCGGGCGTCCTCGCGGGCACCCGGTACGCCGTGTCCGGCGGGACGGTGGAGCGGGTATGACCGAGCAGAACTCTCCACAGCCTGTGGGCGGGCCCGCGGTGCCCGAGCCCTCGGGCGTCGACCTCGCGCGGGTCGCGCTGCGCGCCGCCAAGGAGCAGGCGAAGGCGCGGGGCGCGGCGGCGGCGCAGAAGAAGCAGGCCCGGCGCGGGGGCGGGCTGCGCTCCGGCGCGCGCGCCGACGGACGCGATCCGATGGCCCTCGGCGCCGCGATCAACCGGCTGATCACCGAGCGGGGCTGGGAGACCCCGGCGGCGGTCGGCGGGGTCATGGGCCGCTGGCCGCAGATCGTCGGCGAGGACCTGGCGAAGCACTGCGTACCGCTGAAGTTCGACGACGAGCCGGACGCGCGGGTGCTGACGGTGCAGTGCGACTCCACGGCGTGGGCGACGCAGCTGCGGCTGCTCGCGCCGCGGCTGGTCGCGCGGCTGAACGAGGACCTCGGGCACGGGACCGTGCGGATGATCAAGGTCCTCGGGCCCGGTGGCCCCCGGCGGGGGTACGGGCCGCTGCGGGCCCCTGGCAGCGTCGGGCCCGGGGACACGTACGGCTAACCCGTGCGGGGCGGGGCGCGAGGAGTGCGGGTCCGGGTGAAGGGCGCCGTGCGGGTGCCGTTGTGCCCACCCGTTCCGCCCTTGCGGAACGTAGGTCCACAACGCGGTGGCGTCGACGCCCACTGGCCGTCACTGCTCGAAGCGCTGGGTGGCCGTCTGGGGCCTCTGGAGCCCCTATCCGGATATGGGGAGTCGTCTCGCTCCCGCTCAGGGCGGCACATGCGCATTCAGGTACCGGCAAACCCCCATGACTGTCGGCGCTACCGGTAGACTGGGAGACAATCCCGCCACCCTGCGGAACATGTCGAACGACGCAGCCGCTCCCGTATGCCCGGAGAACGGCCTGTGCTGTGCCAGAAAGGGCGCTTCGTGGCCGATTCCGGCAACCCCAACGAGAACAACCAGTACACCGCCAGCAACATTCAGGTCCTCGAGGGCCTGGATGCCGTGCGCAAGCGCCCTGGCATGTACATCGGCTCGACCGGCGAGCGCGGTCTGCACCACATGGTGCAGGAGGTCGTCGACAACTCGGTCGACGAAGCCCTGGCCGGCCACGCCGACACCATCGACGTGACGATCCTGCCCGACGGCGGCGTCCGCGTCGTCGACAACGGCCGTGGCATCCCGGTGGGCATCGTGGCCTCCGAGGGCAAGCCGGCCGTCGAGGTCGTGCTGACCGTGCTGCACGCGGGCGGCAAGTTCGGCGGCGGCGGCTACGCCGTCTCCGGCGGTCTGCACGGTGTCGGTGTGTCGGTCGTGAACGCCCTGTCCACCAGGGTCTCCGTCGAGATCAAGACGGACGGCCACCGCTGGACGCAGGACTACAAGATGGGCGCCCCGACGGCTCCGCTCGCCCAGCACGAGGCGACCGACGAGACCGGCACGACGGTGACCTTCTGGGCCGACCCGGACATCTTCGAGACGACCGAGTACTCCTTCGAGACGCTCTCGCGCCGCTTCCAGGAGATGGCCTTCCTCAACAAGGGCCTGACGATCACGCTCACCGACGAGCGCGAGTCCGCGAAGGCCACCGTCGGCGCGGACGACCCGGACGCGGAGGCCGCCGCCGAGCCGGCCGCGCGCACGGTCAGGTACCACTACGAGGGCGGCATCGTCGACTTCGTGAAGTACCTCAACTCGCGCAAGGGCGAGCTGATCCACCCCACCGTGATCGACCTCGACGCCGAGGACAAGGACAAGAGCCTGTCCCTCGAGGTCGCGATGCAGTGGAACAGCGGCTACAGCGAGGGCGTGTACTCCTTCGCCAACATCATCCACACCCACGAGGGCGGCACGCACGAGGAGGGCTTCCGTGCGGCGCTGACCTCGCTGATCAACAAGTACGCGCGTGACAAGAAGCTGCTCCGCGAGAAGGACGACAACCTCACGGGCGACGACATCCGCGAGGGTCTCACCGCGATCATCTCGGTCAAGCTGAGCGAGCCGCAGTTCGAGGGCCAGACCAAGACCAAGCTGGGCAACACGGAGGTCAAGACCTTCGTCCAGAAGGCGGTCTACGAGCACCTCAACGACTGGCTCGACCGCAACCCGCTCGAGGCCGCGGACATCGTCCGCAAGTCGATCCAGGCCGCCACCGCGCGCGTGGCCGCGCGCAAGGCGCGCGACCTGACCCGTCGCAAGGGCCTCCTGGAGTCGGCGTCGCTGCCGGGCAAGCTCTCCGACTGCCAGTCGAACGACCCGTCCAAGTGCGAGATCTTCATCGTCGAGGGTGACTCCGCCGGCGGCTCGGCCAAGTCCGGCCGCAACCCGATGTACCAGGCCATCCTGCCGATCCGCGGCAAGATCCTGAACGTCGAGAAGGCCCGGATCGACAAGATCCTGCAGAACACCGAGGTCCAGGCGCTCATCTCCGCCTTCGGCACCGGCGTGCACGAGGACTTCGACATCGAGAAGCTCCGCTATCACAAGATCATCTTGATGGCGGACGCCGACGTCGACGGCCAGCACATCAACACCCTGCTGCTGACCTTCCTCTTCCGCTTCATGCGGCCGCTGGTCGAGGCCGGGCACGTCTACCTCTCCCGCCCGCCGCTCTACAAGATCAAGTGGGGCCGGGACGACTTCGAGTACGCCTACTCGGACCGGGAGCGGGACGCGCTCGTCGAGCTGGGCAAGCAGAACGGCAAGCGGATCCGCGAGGACTCGATCCAGCGCTTCAAGGGCCTCGGCGAGATGAACGCCGAGGAGCTGCGCGTCACCACCATGGACGTCGAGCACCGCGTGCTCGGCCAGGTCACCCTGGACGACGCCGCCCAGGCCGACGACCTGTTCTCGGTGCTGATGGGCGAGGACGTCGAGGCACGGCGCTCCTTCATCCAGCGCAACGCCAAGGACGTTCGTTTCCTCGACATCTGAGTCGGTCTCAGCTGACCGTACGAAAGGACTGACGACCAGCAATGGCCGACGAAAACACCTCCGGCACCACCGAAGAGCAGGAGCCCGTGCTGCGGATCGAGCCCGTCGGGCTCGAGACCGAGATGCAGCGCTCGTACCTCGACTACGCGATGTCCGTCATCGTGTCCCGCGCGCTGCCCGACGTACGGGACGGCCTCAAGCCCGTCCACCGGCGCGTGCTCTACGCGATGTACGACGGCGGCTACCGGCCCGAGAAGGGCTTCTACAAGTGCGCCCGCGTCGTCGGCGACGTCATGGGCACGTACCACCCGCACGGCGACTCCTCGATCTACGACGCGCTCGTCCGCCTCGCCCAGCCCTGGTCGATGCGCCTGCCGCTCGTCGACTCCAACGGCAACTTCGGCTCCCCGGGCAACGACCCGGCCGCCGCCATGCGCTACACCGAGTGCAAGATGGCGCCGCTGTCGATGGAGATGCTCCGCGACATCGACGAGGAGACCGTCGACTTCACGGACAACTACGACGGCCGCAACCAGGAGCCGACGGTCCTCCCGGCCCGGTTCCCGAACCTGCTGGTCAACGGCTCCGCCGGTATCGCCGTCGGCATGGCCACCAACATCCCGCCGCACAACCTGCGCGAGGTCGCGGCCGGCGCCCAGTGGGCCCTGGAGCACCCCGAGGCCACCCATGAGGAGCTCCTCGACGCGCTGATCGAGCGGATCAAGGGCCCCGACTTCCCCACCGGCGCGCTCGTCGTCGGCCGCAAGGGCATCGAGGAGGCGTACCGCACCGGCCGCGGCTCGATCACGATGCGCGCGGTCGTCGAGGTCGAGGAGATCCAGAACCGACAGTGCCTGGTGGTCACGGAGCTGCCCTACCAGACCAACCCGGACAACCTCGCGCAGAAGATCGCCGACCTGGTGAAGGACGGCAAGATCGGCGGCATCGCCGACGTCCGCGACGAGACCTCGTCCCGCACCGGCCAGCGCCTGGTGATCGTGCTCAAGCGCGACGCCGTCGCCAAGGTCGTCCTCAACAACCTGTACAAGCACACCGACCTGCAGACGAACTTCGGCGCGAACATGCTGGCGCTGGTCGACGGCGTGCCGCGCACCCTCTCGCTCGACGCGTTCATCCGCCACTGGGTGACGCACCAGATCGAGGTCATCGTCCGCCGGACCAAGTTCCGGCTGCGCAAGGCCGAGGAGCGCGCCCACATCCTGCGCGGTCTGCTCAAGGCCCTGGACGCGATCGACGAGGTCATCGCGCTCATCCGGCGCAGCGACACGGTCGAGGTCGCCCGCACGGGCCTGATGGACCTGCTCTCGATCGACGAGATCCAGGCCAACGCGATCCTGGAGATGCAGCTCCGCCGGCTCGCCGCCCTGGAGCGCCAGAAGATCGTCGCCGAGCACGACGAGCTCCAGGCGAAGATCAACGAGTACAACGCGATCCTGGCCTCGCCGGAGAAGCAGCGCTCGATCGTCAGCGAGGAACTGGCCGCGCTCGTCGAGAGGTTCGGCGACGACCGCCGCTCCAAGCTGGTGCCCTTCGACGGTGACATGTCCATCGAGGACCTGATCGCCGAGGAGGACATCGTCGTCACCATCACGCGTGGCGGCTATGTGAAGCGGACGAAGACCGAGGACTACCGCTCGCAGAAGCGCGGCGGCAAGGGCGTGCGCGGCACGAAGCTGAAGCAGGACGACATCGTCGACCACTTCTTCGTCTCCACCACCCACCACTGGCTGCTCTTCTTCACCAACAAGGGCCGGGTCTACCGGGCCAAGGCGTACGAGCTGCCGGACGCCGGCCGGGACGCGCGCGGCCAGCACGTGGCCAACCTGCTGGCCTTCCAGCCGGACGAGCAGATCGCCCAGATCCTGGCGATCCGCGACTACGAGGCCGCGCCGTACCTGGTGCTCGCCACCAAGGCCGGCCTGGTGAAGAAGACCGCGCTGAAGGACTACGACTCGCCCCGCTCGGGCGGTGTCATCGCGATCAACCTCCGGGAGACCGCGGACGGCAGCGACGACGAGCTGATCGGCGCCGAGTTGGTCTCCTCCGAGGACGATCTGCTCCTGGTCAGCAAGAAGGCGCAGTCGATCCGCTTCACCGCCACGGACGAGGCGCTGCGTCCGATGGGACGCGCCACCTCCGGCGTCAAGGGGATGAGTTTCCGCGAGGACGACGAGCTGCTCTCGATGAATGTCGTCCGGCCCGGTACTTTCGTCTTCACCGCGACCGACGGCGGGTACGCGAAGCGCACCCCCGTCGACGAGTACCGCGTCCAGGGCCGTGGCGGCCTCGGTATCAAGGCCGCCAAGATCGTGGAGGACCGCGGCTCGCTCGTGGGCGCGCTGGTGGTCGAGGAGACCGATGAGATCCTCGCCATCACGCTGTCCGGCGGTGTGATTCGTACGCGAGTCAACGAAGTCAGGGAGACCGGTCGTGACACCATGGGCGTCCAGCTGATCAACCTGGGCAAGCGCGATGCCGTCGTCGGCATCGCACGGAACGCCGAGGCCGGTGGCGACGACGAGGACGTCGACGATGCCGAGGACGCCGTGGAGGCGGCCGAGGTCGAGGCGGTCGAGGGCACGGAGCCCTCGACCGGGGAGCACGAGGAGTAGAGCGTGAGTGGAGCCACGGGCGCCGGATCGGCGGCTGCCGGAGCTTCTGCTGGTGCTGGAGCGAACGGTGCCCGTGGTTCCGCCACGGACTCCCAGGGGGTTGCGGTGACGGACACTCGGGGGCAGCAGCCCTCGTACGAGACCTACAACGGGCCACTGCCCGGCGAGCGCCCCCAGGGGCAGCCGGGCGGGCCCTACCACCCGCCACAGGCGTACGGCACGCCTGAGGGCGGTACGCAGGGCGGGCAGACCGGGGCCGTGCGCCGGCCGCGGACCGGGGCGCGCACGACGCCCAGGACGCGCAAGGCGCGGCTGCGGGTGGCCAAGGCCGATCCGTGGTCGGTCATGAAGGTGAGCTTCCTGCTCTCCATCGCGCTGGGCATCTGCACGGTCGTGGCCGCCGCGGTGCTGTGGATGGTCATGGACGCCATGGGCGTCTTCTCGACGGTCGGCGGCACGATCAGCGAGGCCACGGGCTCGAACGAGTCCAACGGCTTCGACCTGCAGTCGTTCCTGTCGCTGCCGCGGGTCCTGATGTTCACCTCGGTGATCGCCGTGATCGACGTGGTTCTGATGACCGCCCTCGCGACGCTGGGCGCCTTCATCTACAACCTGTCGGCCGGCTTCGTGGGTGGTGTGGAGCTCACGCTGGCGGAGGACGAGTAGTCCGCGTGGGGCCGGTCCTCGCAGCATCTCTCAGGGCCTCCGGCCCGGGCGATTTTGGGACTGGCCCCCACGTGCGCTAATGTTCAGGAGTCAGCGCGCGGGACACACACCGCAAAGCGCGGCGGGGCTATAGCTCAGTTGGTTAGAGCGCATCCCTGATAAGGATGAGGCCACAGGTTCAAATCCTGTTAGCCCCACAGATCGGATCGACCCGGATGGTACTCCATCCGGGTCGATCTGTTTGTGTGAGGTTTGAAGCCCGCACAGGTCACCGATCGGTATCGGTCGATGTGTAGAGTGGGCGTCAGAAGTCTCCTACGTCAACGAAAGACGAGGTCGCGCGGTGAAGAAGCTTCTCCTGGTCGCACTGGCCGCCATCGGCGGGCTCCTCGTGTACCGCCAGATCCAGGCGGATCGCGCCGAGCAGGACCTGTGGACGGAGGCGACCGACTCCGTGCCCGCAGGTTCCGGTGTCTGAGAGACACACATTCTGTGGGTGAAGCCCCGGCCGCGTGAGCGGACCGGGGCTTCACTGCGTCTCGACTCCCTCCGGTATTTGCTGTAGCGAATCATGCGCTTGCTCAAGCAAAGTCTTCGTGCGGCGGCCCCGTGGAAGGCAGGATGGACCGGCACCGCAGGGCGGGAACGGACGGGGAGGGACGCGTGAGCACGCAGGCCGGGAGGCGGACCGGGATCGGCCGGAGGGCGGGAGCCCTGATCGCGGCGGCCGCGGCGGTGGGCGTGGTGACGGCCCTGCCCGCCCAGGCCCTGCCCGGCCAGACCCGGGCCGCCGGGAGCACCGAGGCCGCTGAGGCCGCTGAGGCCGCCGAGGCCGCCGGGGCCGCTGAGGCCGCTGAGGCCGCCGGAGGGCCGGCCGTACCGCCGTACGCCTTCGACGGCTCGGCCCAGCGGATCCAGGGCGCCGCCTCCAGCCTCGACGCGAAGACCCTGCAGACCGGCCGGACGTACCGCGACACCCTCAAGAAGGACGGCAAGGTCTACTACCGGGTCGACCTCGACTCGAAGCGGAACACGTACGTCTCCGTCGTCGCCGTCCCCAAGCCCGGCGGCAAGGTCGAGTACGGCGACGGTTTCAAGGTCGGCATCCAGGACAACAGCGGAGCCGACTGCGGCTACCAGCAGGTCGACTTCGGCTCCGGGCAGTACGCCAGGCCGCTCGCCGCCTACGCCCGCCGGATCGTCGACCCGGACTCCTTCAGCTGCCAGAAGCAGGGCGCCTACTACGTGCTCGTCGAGCGCGATTCGGCGGCGACCTCCGCCCCGGACGACTGGGAGCTGGAGCTCCGGTACGTCACCGAGCCCCTGCTCAAGCAGGCCGGTCCGACGGCCCTCCCCGAGGCCTGGCCGTCGGGCACGCCCGCGCCGCCGGCCGGAGGCCAGCGGAAGCGGCAGGGCGGCGCCGGGTTCCACGAGGCCGTCGCACTGCGGGAGGGCGAGTGGCGGGCCGACATCCGGCCCGGTCAGACCCTCTTCTACCGGGTGCCCGTGGACTGGGGGCAGCAGCTCTTCGCCGGCGCCGAGCTGGGCAGCGGCGCCGAGGGGGACTCCGTGAGCAACGCGCTCACCCTCTCCCTCGACAACCCGGCCCTCGGCTTCGTCGACATGAACACGGTCAGCTACGACGGGAAGCCCGCGACGCTGGCGCTCGACCCGCTGCGGCCGGTCGCCCACGAGAACCGCACCTCGTACCAGGAGGCCACCAGCGGCATGCGGTTCGCCGGCTGGTACTACCTGTCGGCGACGCTGAGCCCGGAAGTCGCCGCCGAGTACGGGGACAAGCCGGTGCCGCTGACGCTCCGGGTGAACGTCGAGGGCAGCCCGAAGCAGGCTCCCCCGTACGACGCGGACCCCGGGATCTTCTCGGTGACGGCGGACGACCAGCAGGCCGCGGCGAACGGCGCCGCCGGGGCGTCCGCCACGACGGACGGCACGATGGCGATCGTCGCGACGGCCGGCATCGGCACCGGGACCGTACTGCTCCTCGGGCTCGGGGCCTGGACCCTGCTGGCCCGGCGGCGGGCCTGAGACCTCAGACCTGGGCCAGGGCCCAGAAGCCGACCGCGAGGCACACCAGCGCGACCAGGAGCACCGGGACCGCCACCTTCGGGGGCGGTCCCGGTCGGCGTACGGGGGCGAGCGGCGCGGGAGCCCGGTCGGGGTGAGGGGCGTACGGGTGGCCGGGGGCGTACGGATGGGCGGGAGCCTGCCCGTACGGCGCCGCGGGGGCGGTCACCTGCTCGAAGGCTGAGGCCGGGGCCGGGTGCGGGACCGGCGGAGGCAGATGGAAGCTGCCCGTCTCGGAGGGCCCGGGCGGCGGGGTCGCCGGGGCCTGGGCGGTGGGCCGGTACGACGGGTACGGCTGGGACTGCGGCGGCTGTACGGGCGGTCCCTGGGCCGGTACGGGCACGGGAGCGGCCGCAGGTGCGGCGAGGCCCGTGGCGGCGGGGCGCGGGGGCTCCGTGGGCCCTGCGGGGCTTGTGGATCCGGCGGGGCTTGTGGACGCCGTGGGGCCCGTGGGGTGTGCAGAGTCCCTGGGGCCCATGGGTCCTGTGGGGCCTTCTGGGCCGAATCCGGACGGGAGGGGGCCGAGTTGGTCGAGGATCTCCACCGGCTCCTCGTCGGGGCGCGGCTCGGGCAGCATCTCCACCGCGGCGCTCAGCGCCTTCCGCGCTCCCGTGGCCGTCCGGAACCGTGCCTGGGGATCGGGCTGGAGCAGCCCGGCGAGCACCTGCCACAAGGGCTCCGGGACGCCCTCGGGGGCGCCCGGAGTGCCGTGCGCGAGGAAGTGCTCGACCAGCGTCCGGGAGTCCGGCTTGCGGCCCTTGAGCAGATAGAGCGCGACCAGTCCGACGGCGAACAGGTCGGCGGTGAAGTCCGGCTCGGCGCCGAGGAGCTGCTCCGGCGCGAAGTAGCCGGGCGTCCCCACCACGTAGTCGGTCTCGGTGAGGCGGGGTTCGCCCTTGCGCATGGAGATGCCGAAGTCGGACAGCCGCAGGTGCGGCCGCCCGGTGCCCGTGACCTCCATGAGGATGTTGGCGGGCTTGATGTCACGGTGCACGACCCCCTCGGCGTGCACCGTGGCCAGGCCCGAGAGCAGCTGGTCGAGCAGCGTGCAGACGAAGCGGGGCGGCAGCGGGCCGTAGTCCCCGATGACGTGGGCCAGCGAGCCGCCGGCCACCAGGTCCATGGTGAAGAGGACCTTGTCGTCGTCGGCGGCCCAGCTGGCCGGGGCGAGGACGTGCGGATGGTCGATCCGCAGCGCCTGCTCGCGGACGAAGCGGAGCAGCGTGTGCGCGTCGCTCTGCAGGAGCACCTTGGCCGCCACGTAGCGGCGGCGCCGGTGGTCCCAGGCACGCCACACGGCGCCCGCCCCGCCGCGCCCGATCGGGTCGATCAGCTCGTACCGACCAGCGAAGACCTCACCCATCGCGCTGCGCCCGCTCCCCGTGTGCGTCGGCTCTCCGCGGTGCCGGCCGGCTGCCGGGACCCGCGTCAGTTCTGGTGCGACTCGTAGTGGGCGACCGCGTCGGCGGTGCGCCCGGCGCCGTACACCCGGAGGAACTCTGCCAGTTCCGGGTGGGCCGGGGCGAGCGAGTCGGCGGCGTCGATGATGTCGCCGGCGGCGGCCACGGAGCGCAACAGGGACTGGATCTCGCGGACCACGCGGCGCACGGTCGGCCCGCCCGAGCCGGTGCCGGGCTGGCTCGTGGCGGTGAGGACGGAACCGCCCTGCGACTTCTTGACCTCGTCCATCCGGTCGGTGGCCTCGGCGGCGCTGACGCTGCCGTCGGCGACCTGGACGGCGAGCTCCTGGAGGGCCTGGACGCGCTGGACGACGGCCGGATTGCCGATCTTGGCCCGTTGGCCGCTCATCAGCTGGGACAGCATGGGCGCGGAGAGCCCGAGCACGGCCGCGAGCCTGGCCTGATTGAGCCCGAGGTCGTCGATCAGGCGACGGAAGAGCGCCCCCAGCGGCTCTCCGTACCAACTGCGCTGAAGCTCTCTGGCTCTCGCCGTGGCTTCCTGCTGCGCTGCGTCCATTGCTTCTCCCCATCCCTTGGTTCGCCACTGCGAACCCCGGTCAGCATCTTACGGAGAGTGGTCGCCCACCGGGAGTCCCAATCCTTTTGCCTGACATGGGGGGTGACCCGGTACGCTGTCCTCGTTCCGGGGCCTTAGCTCAGTTGGTAGAGCGCTGTCTTTGCATGGCAGATGTCAGGGGTTCGACTCCCCTAGGCTCCACCGGTGAAATGCCCTCCGGCACCGCGGAAGCGCGGCGTCGGAGGGCATTTCTCGTGCGGGCGCGGCGCCGAGCCGCCCTCGACCGCGGACGGCTCGACCCCGGCTCGGAGGCCCGTTACTCGACGAGCGGCACGTCACGCAAGTCAAACCTTGTACGGATTCTGTGAGCCACCTATGCTCACTGCGCCGAGTCGATGCCCTGTGCGAACCAGGTGAGCTCGTCGGCCGCAGACCTAGGTGGGGATTTCCGAGTGTTGAACCAGCTGTCACCCGAGCTGCTCAAGGCCCGAATACCGCAGCCCGAGCCCCAGATCGCGCCGAGCCCGGGGACGAAGCGCCTCCCGCGGCTCCACGCGCTCGACGGGCTCAGGCTGGGAGCGGCGCTCATGGTGGTCATGTACCACTACACGGCCCGCGGCGGTGGCTGGCCGACGCCGGTGAGGGGGATATTCCCGGAGACCTTCCGAATATCGGCGTACGGCTATCTCGGTGTCCAGCTCTTCTTCATCATCAGCGGCTTCGTCGTCTGCATGAGCGCGTGGAACCGTCCCGTGAAGGCGTTCTTCGTCTCGCGGGTGATCCGGCTCTATCCGGCCTACTGGTTCGCGGTCATCGCGACCAGCGTCACCATCATGGTCATTCCCGGTGGCGCCCGTCACCTCCCGTGGCACGACATCCTGACGAACCTGACGATGCTTCAGCAGCCCCTCAGGGTGCCGCACGTCGACGGCGTCTACTGGACGCTCTTCACGGAGCTCCGCTTCTACCTCCTCTTCGCCCTGGTGGCCTGGTGGGGCCTGACCTACAAGCGGGTCCTGCTCTTCTGCTGCGTCTGGGGCGCGGCCACCATCCTCGTCGCCAAGCAGCCGCCCGGACCGCTGCGCCTGCTGCTGATCCCCGAGTACAGCTGGTTCTTCATCGCCGGAATGGCGTTCTACCTGATGTACCGGTTCCGTCCGAACCTGATGCTCTTCGGCATCGTCGGCGTCTCCTTCTGCGCCTCCCTCGCCCCCACCATGGAGGAGTTCGAGCACCTCACGCCCTTCCTCGGCAAGCGTGCCGCGTGGCCCGTGATCGTGCTGATCGCCGCGTTCTTCGGGGTCATGGCGCTCATCGCCACCGGCAAGCTCTCCCGGATCCAGTGGAAGTGGCTGCCGGTCGCGGGCGCGCTGACCTACCCGGTGTACCTGCTGCACGAGGTGATCGGCTGGGAGTTCTTCAGTTACTTCGCGCCGCGCGAGCTCGTCTCCCCGTGGACGCTCCTCGGCCTGGTGCTCCTCGGGGTGCTGGTGCTGTCGTACCTGGTGAACAAGCTCGTCGAGAAGCCGCTGAGCGCCTATCTCAAGCGCCACCTCGCCCAGCTCTGACGGCCCGGACCGGCCCTGCCGGCACCGGATCGACGCGAAAGGCCACGCCCCGCCCGGGGCGTGGCCTTTCGCGTTGATCCGGACGGGTGGTGTTCATCCGAAGAACTGCGCGGCGACGGCGTCGGTCCGCGGAAATCGGGACCGCATCAACATCATGAGAAAGGTATGTAAAGCGCGCAACCCGAAATGAACCATCCGAGAACGTCACGAAAGTGAGGGGTCATGGCCACCGCCAAGGTCAAGCAGTTCTGGACCGCCTTCATCTCCGTCCTCTTCGCCCTCCTCGCCTCCGTCGGCCTGGCGAGCACCGCCGCCGCGGCCGGGCAGCCCTCCGTCCAGCAGCCCGAGGAGCCGGCCGCCCCCGCCGCCGTCCCCGCCGCCACCGCCGTGGAGCGCGCGCTCGCCCCCGTACCGGCACAGCGGGCGCGCCGGTGGCCGCTCGTCGGGGACCGCTCCCTGCCGCCCACCATCAAGCAGCGCATCGCCGCAGAGGCCCACGGTTCCTCCCCTTCCGCGCGCCAGCGGTCCTCGTCGACCGCCGGGGTCGAGAGCGACCCGGTCGCACTGACGGAGCTCGCGCTCGCCGCGGCGGCGTAGGGCGTGGGGAGCCACGACGCGTACTCCCCACACCCCACCCGCGGGATCCCGTGGAACGGCCACGGGAGGATCGGCGAGCCCCCAGCGGGACCGGCGGAACCTCCCCCGTACGACCCGGCACGACCTCAGCGGAGTCCGTACGACCCCGCAGCATCCCGGCACGACCCGGCACGACCCGGCAGGATCCGGCAGGACCCCGGTAGGACCCGGTAGGACCCCGGCAGGAGTGGCGGTCGGTCAGCGGCGCTCGTCGCGTTCGGCGGCTTCTGCGGCGGCCGCGGCATCCGCATCGGCGTCCGCCTCCGCATCGATCTCCGCCTCCGTGTCGAGGGGAGTCCCCTTGCCGTCCACGGGCGACAGCGAGGAGTCCTCGTCCATCTCGGTGGGTGCGGGAGGCTCGACCAGCCAGTCGGGATTGGCCTGCTTGTCCCACCACTTCCAGGCGGCGAACACGCCGCCGGCCAGTACGCCGAGGACGACGAGTCCCTTGGCGAGGCGTCCGGCCCTGGCCCGACGCTCGTGCTTCCTCACGATCTTCTGGATTTCCTTCGGCGTCACCTGACCGCGCAGCGCGGCCCAGGCGGCGGTGGAACGCGCCCCGGCCTCCTCCAGGACGGGACCGGTCGCGGCGACCGCGCTCTCGACGCGCGGAACGGTGTAGTCGGCCGCCTGACGGGCGGCATAGCGGGTCTTGACCGCCGCACGGTGTGCGGCCGCGTCGACCCGTGGCGGTACACGTGGTGCGACATACGAGTCGTACTGCACACGAGCCTGCGCCCGGGCCTGTTGAGCGGCCTTCGAGAGCTTCGGCGCGAGCATCGCCCGCGCCTCGTGCGCGTAGAGCGTGGCCTGGTCCTTGGCCGTGCCGGCGTACGGCGCCACCACTTCCGCGGCGTGCAGGACGCTCTCCTTCGCCGATCCTGTCGCGGCGCGCACGCTGTCCATGCGGGTCACGGGACTCCTCCTCCTCGGTGGCGATGTCGGTTTTTCACCTTTCCATCCTTTTCGGAATCATGCCCGCCGGAGCGAGGTCCGGCATGTGGGGCTGGCATCCGGGGCATGCGAGGATCGGACACGTCAGAGACAACGCGGCATGACGCGAGACGACGTGGACGGAAGGCGACCGTGGCCGAGCAGCTGTACGCGATCCTCAAGACGAGCCTGGGAGACATCGAGGTGCGGCTGATGCCGTTCCACGCCCCGAAGACGGTTCGGAACTTCGTCGACCTCGCCTCCGGCGAGCGCGAGTGGACGCACCCCGCCACCGGCAAGGTCTCCTCGGACCCGCTCTACGACGGAACGGTCTTCCACCGGGTCATCAAGGGATTCATGATCCAGGGCGGCGACCCGCTGGGGAACGGCACGGGCGGACCGGGCTACGAGTTCGCCGACGAGTTCCACCCGGAACTCTTCTTCGACCGCCCCTACCTGCTGGCCATGGCCAACGCCGGCCCGGGCACCAACGGCTCGCAGTTCTTCGTCACCGTCGGCCCCGCGACCTGGCTGAACCGCAAGCACACCATCTTCGGCGAGGTCGTGGACAAGGAGAGCCGGAAGGTCGTGGACGCCATCGCGGCCACCGCGACCGACCCCCACACCGAGCGTCCGCTCCAGGACGTGGTCATCGAGTCCGTGGTGGTCGAGAAGCGCTGAGGCGGAAGGGACGGGACCTCCCATGGACACGCAGCCCGGTCTGTTGCGCTGCTACCGCCACCCGGAGGCCGAGACCGGCATCCGCTGCGCCCGCTGCGAGAGGCCCATCTGCACGCAGTGCATGATCTCCGCCTCCGTGGGCTTCCAGTGCCCCGAGTGCGTGCGGGGCGGCTCGGGGACGGGTCACGCCGCCGACGCCAACCAGCCCCGGACGCTCGCGGGCGGCCGGATGGCGGCGGACGAGCGGTTCGTCACCAAGATCCTCATCGCGATCAACCTGGCGCTGTTCATCGCCGTCCAGGTGGTGGGCGACCGGCTCGTCGACGACCTGGCGCTCATCGGCGGCGCGTACCTGCCGAGCGGTGAGCTGGTCGGGGTCTCGGACGGCGAGTGGTACCGCCTGCTGACCTCCGCCTTCCTCCACCAGGAGGTCCCGCACTTCCTCTTCAACATGCTGGGCCTGTGGGTGATCGGCGGGATCGTCGAACCCGAGCTCGGGCGGATCCGGTACGCGGCCCTCTGTCTGCTCGCCGGGCTCTCCGGCTCCGCGCTCGCCTATCTGCTCTCCCCGCAGAACCAGTTCTCGCTGGGCGCCTCCGGCGTCGTCTACGGCCTGATCGGCGCCTGGGCCGTGCTGGCCCGACGGCAGCGGCAGGACATGCGGCCGGTGGTCCTCTTCGTGGGGCTGTCGTTGCTCATCACGTTCACCCGTCCGGGGATCTCGTGGGAGGCGCACGTCGGCGGTCTGGTGGCCGGCGCCCTGGTCGCGTACGCGATGGTGCACGCGCCGCGGGCCCGTCGGGACCTCGTGCAGTACGGGGCCTGTGCGCTGGTGCTCCTGATCGACCTGGGGATCGTGCTCGCCCGTTCGGCAGCGCTCACCTGAGCATGCACACCTGTGGAAGAGCTCTTCTGTGAGCTTTCCCCAGAGTTATCCACAGTGTGTGGCGGGTTCTGTCCTCTGCGTGGGGAAAGACTGCGCCCCCCGCCTCTGACCTGGTATTTCTCCAGGGAGGCGAGGGGCGCTGTGTATAACGTCGAGGGTGATTCCGGTCATACCGGCGTCAACCTCGTGCCGAGTTATCCACAGATCTTCGTAAGTTATCCAGTGCTGTGCACAACTCTGTGGATAAGCTCGGGGGAGAACTTGACGAGCGGCCCGTGCGACCGCTAGGTCGCCCGGCCCGCCCCTGCTTCCGCCGCTACTTCCACTGCGTGGAGACGCCGAAGCCGGCCGCGATGAAGCCGAAGCCCACCACGATGTTCCAGTTCCGGATCGACTCGACCGGCATGGAGCCGTCGGTGACGTAGAAGACCACGATCCACACCAGCCCGATGGCGAACAGCGCCAGCATCACGGGCGCCACCCAGCTGCGGTTGGTCAGCTTGATATTGGTGGCCTTGACGGGCGGAGGCGTGAAGTCGGCCTTCTTGCGGATCCGTGACTTCGGCACGAGGGACTCTCCTGTCGATGCGCTGCGTGACCGCGCAGGGAACTGTGGCTGGCGCCGGGATGTGACGAAGGAGGACGACTGCGTCCCCCAAGCGTCCGTTAGCGTAGTGGTTCCGCGGCACCGAAGGGGATCAGGGTACGTTGAGCAATTCCGCCGACACTCCCGAAGGGCCGGGCCGCACCACGAGGTGGCGCCCCGTCCGGGCGCTCACCCTTGCCGTCTTCGCCCTCGCCGGACTGATCTTCGTCACGAGCTTCAACACCGCCAAGGGCACCAACCTCCGGACGGACGCCTCGCTCCTGAGGCTCTCCGACCTCATCGAGGAACGCAGCCACAAGAACGCCGGCCTCGACGAGTCCACCGCGGCCCTCCGCACCCAGGTCGACTCCCTCGCCGCCCGCGACGACGGCTCCACGCGCGCGGAGGACGAGAAGCTCGACGCGCTCGAGGCGAAGGCCGGGACCACCGAGGTCTCCGGCTCCGGCCTCACCGTCACCCTCGACGACGCCCCGCCGAACGCCCAGGCCGCCCCCGGCTACCCCGAACCGCAGGCCAACGACCTCGTCATCCACCAGCAGGACCTCCAAGCCGTCGTCAACGCCCTGTGGCACGGCGGCGCCGAAGGCATCCGGGTCATGGACCAGCGGCTCATCTCCACCAGCGCCGTGCGCTGCGTCGGCAACACCCTGATCCTCCAGGGCCGCGTCTACTCCCCGCCGTACAAGATCACCGCCGTCGGTGACCGGGGGAAGCTGACCAAGGCCCTCGCCGACTCCCCCGCGCTCCAGAACTACCAGCTGTACGTCAAGGCGTACGGACTCGGCTGGAAAGTCGACGAGCACAGGGCGGTGACTCTTCCCGGCTACTCGGGCACAGTGGACCTCCACTACGCGAAGCCGGTGAGCTGACGCGTCGAGGGGTCGACCGGGGGGAGCCGGGGCCGTGACGGTACGACTGGTCGTACGGAGCCTCAGCGAGCTGTGCATCACCGCCGGCGCCCTGGTCGTCCTCTTCGTCGCCTACCTCCTCTACTGGACCGGCGTCCAGGCCGACAGCGCCGGCGCCGCCCAGATCGACACCCTCCAGCGGGAGTGGGCGAGCACACCCGTCGCCGCCGCACCCGCCCCCGCGCGCGTACCGGCGCCGTACGTCACCGGCAAGGGCTTCGCCGTCATGTACGTCCCCCGGTTCGGCCGCGACTGGGAATGGCCCGTCCTCGAAGGCACCGGGCCCGACGTCCTGAAGCGGGGCCTCGGCCACTACACCCGCACCGCCCCGCTCGGAGGCACCGGGAACTTCGCCGTCGCCGGCCACCGCCGGACCCACGGCGACCCCTTCAAGGACTTCCCGCGGCTGCGCCCCGGCGACGCGATCGTCCTCACCGACGGCACGACCTGGTTCACCTACCGGATCGACCGCGGCCCCTACCGGACCGTCCCCGGCGACACCGCCGTCGTCGATCCCGTACCCGAGAAGTCCGGCTTCGACGGTCCCGGGCGCTATCTCACCCTCACCACCTGCGACCCCGAATGGGGCAGCAGCCACCGGCTGATCGTCTGGGCGCACCTCGACGCCACCCGCCCGGTGACCGACGGTCGTCCACAGGCTTCGGGCAGCTGACCCCCCACGGCCCGCTCGCCCCGTACTCTGGTCCCCGTAACGAACGGAAGGGGCGGTCGACGTCATGTACGGCTGGATCTGGCGGCATCTGCCGGGCAACGCGTGGGTGCGGGCGCTGATCTCGATCGTGCTGGTCCTCGCGGTCGTCTATGTCCTCTTCCAGTACGTGTTCCCCTGGGCGGAGCCTCTGCTTCCGTTCAACGATGTGACGGTGGACGGCCAGTGAGCGCGCGAATTCTCGTCGTCGACAACTACGACAGCTTCGTCTTCAACCTCGTTCAGTACCTCTACCAGCTCGGCGCCGAGTGCGAAGTCCTCCGCAACGACGAGGTCGAGCTGAGCCACGCCCAGGACGGCTTCGACGGCGTCCTGCTCTCTCCCGGGCCCGGCGCGCCCGAGCAGGCCGGGGTCTGCATCGACATGGTCCGGCACTGCGCCGACACCGGTGTGCCCGTCTTCGGCGTCTGCCTCGGCATGCAGTCGATGGCCGTGGCCTACGGCGGCGTCGTCGACCGCGCGCCCGAGCTGTTGCACGGCAAGACCTCGCTCGTCACGCACGAGGGCCAGGGCGTCTTCGCCGGTCTGCCCTCGCCGTTCACCGCGACCCGCTACCACTCGCTGGCCGCCGAGCCCGCCGCCCTGCCGGCCGAGCTGGAGGTCACGGCGCGGACCGAGGACGGCATCATCATGGGGCTGCGCCACCGTGAACTGCCCGTCGAGGGGGTGCAGTTCCACCCCGAGTCGGTCCTCACCGAGCACGGGCACCTGATGCTGGCCAACTGGCTGGAGCAGTGCGGCGACAAGGGGGCGGTGGGCCGGTCGGCGGGGCTCGCTCCGGTGGTGGGCAAGGCCGTCGCGTGACGACGGGCTCACCGTGGTTCCGGCCGTCGAACGGTCCGGAGCCGGAGCCGATACCCGGGGACTCTTACGCGCCCGCCGCCGAACCGTACGCGCCGAACACCGAGTCGTACGCGCCGAACGCGTCGAGCCCCGAGCCGTACGCGGCCGCCGAACCGTACGCGCCGAACGCCGAACCGTACGCCCCGGCTGCCGAGTCGTACGCGCAGTCCGCCGAACCGTACGCGCCCGCCACCGAGTCGTACGCGCCCGCCGTCGAACCGTACGTCCCCACCGAGCCGTACGCGCCCGCTGCCCAGCCGTACACGTACGAGGAGCCGGTGCCCCGCGGGGCCGTCGCCCAGGAGGACCCCTACGAGCCCTCGTACGGGCCGTACGAGGCGGAAGAGCCCCCGGTGGCCCCGCCGGACGAGACGATGCCCCTGCGGGCCGTGGAGGACCCCGCCGAGCCGCCGTCCTCGGGGCCCGGGCGGGCCGAGCGCCGGCGCGCCGCCAAGGGCGGCCGGGGCAGGAACCGGGGCGCCGCCCCCGCGAGCGCCGCTCCGGCCGCCGCCGAAGGACGCCCCCTCTCCCGCGTGGAGGCCCGGCGGGCCGCCCGCGCCGCCAAGGAGAGCGTCGGCGTCGTCGCCAGCCGGGTCGTCGGAGAGCTCTTCATCACCTTCGGCGTCGTCATGCTCCTCTTCGTCACCTACCAGCTGTGGTGGACGAACGTCCGGGCCGGTCAGGAGACCGACCGGGCCAAGGCCCAGATCGAGGACACCTGGGCCAAGGGCGACGACGAGAAGCCCGAGGCCTTCGAGCCCGGCAAGGGCTTCGCCATCATGTACATCCCCAAGCTGGACGTCGTCGTCCCCATCGCCGAGGGCACCAGCAAGACCGACGTCCTCGACAAGGGCATGGTCGGCCACTACGGCGAGGGCAAGCTCAAGACGGCCATGCCGGCCGACAAGCAGGGCAACTTCGCGGTGGCCGGCCACCGCAACACCCATGGCGAGCCGTTCCGTTACATCAACCAGCTGAAGCCCGGGGACCCGATCGTCGTCGAGACGCAGAGCGCGTACTACACGTACGAGATGGCCAGCATCCTGCCGCAGACCTCGCCCTCCAACGTCTCGGTGATCGAACCCGTACCGAAGCAGTCCGGCTTCAAGGGCCCCGGCCGGTACATCACATTGACCACCTGCACACCGGAGTTCACCAGCACGTACCGCATGATCGTGTGGGGCAAGCTGGTCGACGAACGCCCGCGCAGCAAGGGAAAGCCGGAAGCGCTCGTAGGCTGAGACCCCACACCTCCGGACGGGACGACGGGACGACCTAGTGGCACGCGCGCGCAACCGGATCGCCGGGCTCATCAGCCTCCTCGGCGAACTCCTCATCACGGCGGGCCTGGTGCTCGGCCTCTTCGTCGTCTACTCCCTGTGGTGGACCAACGTCCTCGCCGACCGCGCCGCCGACAAGGACGGCGCCCAGGTCCGCGACCAGTGGGCCGACGGGCCCGGCGCGCTGGACACCAAGGACGGCATCGGCTTCCTCCACGTACCCGCCATGAAGAACGGCGAGGTCCTGGTGAAGCAGGGCACCGGCACCGACGTCCTCAACCACGGCGTCGCCGGCTACTACACCGAGCCGGTCAAGTCCGGGCTCCCGCAGGACAAGCAGGGCAACTTCACGCTCGCCGCCCACCGGGACGGGCACGGCGCCAAGTTCCACAACATCCACCAGTTGAAGACCGGGGACGCGATCGTCTTCGAGACCAAGGACACCTGGTACGTCTACAAGGTCTACAAGACCCTGCCCGAGACCACGAAGTACAACGTGGACGTCCTCCAGCCCGTCCCCAAGGAATCGGGGAAGTCCAAGCCGGGCCGCTACATCACGCTGACCACCTGCACCCCCATGTACACCTCGGACTACCGCTACATCGTCTGGGGCGAACTGGAGCGCACGGAGAAGGTCGACCGCGACCGGACCCCTCCGGCGGAGCTGCGCTGAAGCGGAACTCCGCTGAGGCCGAACTGCGCTGAGGCCTGGAGGGCGTCCCGGAAGACGGGAGAACCCCGGCATCCGTACTGGATGCCGGGGCTCTCGCCGTGTGCGTGCCGGGTGCGGGCGGACGTCAGCCGAAGAAGCCGCCGATGCCACCGCCCGGGTTGCCGTTGTTGTTGTCCCCGCCGCCGCCACCCAGCGTGTTGACGGTGATCGGCTGGGTCTTGTCGACCATCGAACCCTCCGGCGGGTTCGTGTTGATGACCATGGCGTCCTCCTTGTCGGAGCCCGCCTGGACGACCGTGAGGCCCATGCCCTGGAGCAGGTCCCGGACCTCCTTGAACTTCTTGCCGGTCAGGCCCGGGGGGATCTGGACCTGGGTCTGCTGCGGGCCCTTGGAGACCTTCAGCGTGATCTGGACGTCCTTCGGCTGGTTCGACGGGCCCTGCGGGGTCTGCTCGACGACGGTGCCCGCGGGCTCGTTGGAGTCGACGTCCTCCTTGGTCACGTTCGTGAAGCCGATCGCGTTGAGCTGCTGGAGGGCCTGGTTGTAGTCACGGCCCTTGACGCTGGGGAGCTCCGACAGCTGCTTCTTCGCGACGGTGATCGTGATCTCGGAGTTCTTCTCCGCCTTGGTGCCGCCGTCCGGGTTCTGCTTCAGGACCGTGCCGGGCTCCTCCTCGGACTCCTCCTGCTCGACCTTGACCTTGAAGCCCTTGTCCTTGAGGCTCTGCTCGGCCCGCTCCTGGGACTGCTCCACGACGTCCGGGACCTCGACGAGCGGGGCGCCCTCGGAGACGTACACCTGGATCGTGCCGTCGACGTCCATCTTCTGGACGTTGTCCGCGACCGGCTCCTGGCGGCAGATGGTGTCCTTGGGCTGGTCGCAGCGCTCGGTGCCGGCCTGCTGGACCTTCACCTGCACGTTGCGCGCGCGGTCCTGCGCGTCCTGCATCGTCTGGCCGACCAGCTGCGGGACGGTGACCTTCTGCGGTCCGTCCTTCTTGTCGAAGATCGAGACGCCGATGAAGATCGCGCCGACGAGCACCAGGATGCCCGCGAGGACCAGGAGGATCGTCGAGGTGTTCGACTTCTTCTGGCCACCGCCACGACGGCGGTCCGGGCGGTCGTCGTAGCCGTAGCCGCCGTCGTCCGGGTTGACCGGCGGCAGCATCGACGTCTGGCCGGCCGGGTCGGCCTGGCGCAGCGCGGTGGTCGGCTGGTCCTCCGGCGGATAGCCGTAACCGCCGTAGCCTGGCGCGCCCGCCATGCCCATCCCCATCGCGGCGGCGGCCGCGACCGGCTGGCCGTCGAGGCAGGCCTCGATGTCCGCGCGCATCTCGTCGGCGGACTGGTAGCGGTAGTCGGGGTCCTTGACCAGCGCCTTCAGGACGATGGCGTCCATCTCGGGCGTGATCTCGGGGTCGAAGTTGCTCGGCGGCTGCGGCTCCTCGCGGACGTGCTGGTACGCGACCGCGACCGGGGAGTCGCCGATGAACGGGGGACGGACGGTGAGCAGCTCGTAGAGGAGGCAGCCCGTGGAGTACAGGTCGGAGCGGGCGTCGACCTGCTCGCCCTTGGCCTGCTCCGGGGAGAGGTACTGGGCCGTGCCGATCACCGCGGCGGTCTGCGTCATGGTCATGCCCGCGTCGCCCATGGCGCGCGCGATGCCGAAGTCCATGACCTTGACCTGGCCGGTGCGCGTCAGCATGACGTTCGCCGGCTTGATGTCACGGTGCACGATGCCGGCGCGGTGCGAGTACTCCAGCGCCTGGAGGATGCCGACCGTCATCTCGAGGGTGCGCTCGGGCAGCAGCTTGCGCCCGGAGTGCAGCAGCTCACGCAGGGTCGACCCGTCGACGTACTCCATCACGATGTACGGGATGGAGACCTGGTCGACGTAGTCCTCGCCGGTGTCGTAGACCGCGACGATCGCCGGGTGGTTCAGCGAGGCGGCGGACTGTGCCTCACGGCGGAACCGGGCCTGGAAGGACGGATCGCGGGCCAGGTCGGCCCGCAGCGTCTTCACGGCGACGGTGCGGCCGAGCCGGGTGTCCTGGGCGAGGTACACCTCGGCCATGCCACCACGGCCGAGCACCGGGCCCAGCTCGTACCGGCCGCCGAGGCGACGCGGCTCTTCCATAGCTAATCCAGCCCTCTCCGTCTGTCCCGACCGCACCCATGGGTGGTCCGGCGGTGTGTGCTGTTCGCGCATACGCTACCGGCCCCGTGGAGGCGTTCCGCCCGGGGCCGGTAGCTGATACCTGACCGGTACCTGGCTGGTACCCGGCTCGTACGGGGGCCGGGGGTCAGCCCCGGGTCTTGATGACCGCCTTCATCACGGCCTTGGCGATCGGGGCGGCCAGACCGCCACCAGTGATGTCCTCACGGTCGGTGCCCGCCGAGTCCTCGACGACGACGGCGACCGCGACCGGGGAGCCCTCGGCGGTCTTCGCGTACGAGATGAACCAGGCGTAGGGGCGCTTGGCGTTCTTCTCGCCGTGCTGGGCCGTACCCGTCTTGCCGCCGACCTTCACGCCGTCCATGTTCAGGTCGGCGTTGCCGCCGGTGCCCCTGGAGACGACGTTCTCCATCATCTGCTGGAGCTTCTGGGCGGTCTCCGGCGAGACCGGGCGGCTCATCTCCTCCGGCTCGGTCTGCTTGATGATGTCGAGGTTCGGGGCCCGCAGCTGGTCGATCATGTACGGCTTCATCAGCTTGCCGTCGTTGGCGATCGCCGCCGTGACCATCGCCATCTGCAGCGGGGTCGTCGCGGTGTTGAACTGGCCGATCGACGAGAGCGCGTTTCCACCGCGGTCGGCGTTCTTGTCGAAGACGGAGGCCGAGGAACGAACCGGGGTGAACTGCTCGGCGTTGAAGCCGAACTTCTCCGCCATCTCGACCATCTTGTCGCGGCCGACGTCGTCGCCGAGCTTCGCGAAGACCGAGTTGCAGGAGATCTCCAGCGCCCGGTTGAGGCTGGCGTTGGCACAGCCGTGGGCGTGGTTGACCATCTCCCGGTTGGAGAGCGGGATCTTCCAGCCCTCGGGGGTGTCGGTCGCCGCGTTGATGTCGGTGACCTTGCCGTTCTCCAGCGCCGCGGCGGCGGTGACGACCTTGAAGACGGAGCCGGGCGGGTAGATCTCGCGGATCGCGCGGTTCAGCTTCGGCTTGTTCTTGTCCTTCTCCAGCGCGACCCAGGCCTTCTCGTCCTTGCCGGAGTAGCCGGCGAAGGTGGAGGGGTCGTACGAGGGCGTGGACGCCATCGCCAGGATCTTGCCGGTCTTCGGCTCGATGGCGACGACCGCGCCGGTCTTGTCGCCGAGGCCCTCGTAGGCGGCCTTCTGCGCGGCGCCGCTGAGGGTGGTGACGACGTCGCCGCCCTTCTTCTTCTCGCCGGTGAACATGGCGAGGGTGCGGTCGAAGAAGAGCCGGTCGTCGTTGCCGGTGAGGATGCCGTCCTCGATCTTCTCGATCTGGTTGGCGTCGTAGGCCTGCGAGGCGTACCCGGTGACCGGGGCCCACATGGGGCCGTCCACGTAGGTCCGCTTGAACTTGTAGAACTTGTCGCCCGAGTCGACGGAGCCCGTTATGGGCTTGCCGTCGACGATGATGTTGCCGCGCTGGTTCGAGTACCGCTCGATCTGCACGCGCCGGTTCTTGGGGTGCGCGTTCAGCTCGTCGGCGCGGACGAGCTGGAGCCAGTTGTCCCGCAGGAGCAGGGCGAGGACGAGCAGGCCGCAGAAGATCGCGACCCGCCGCAGCGGCTTGTTCACGGACGGACCACCTGGGTCATCTCGGCGTCGGGGGACGGGGCGGGCGCGGGCGCGGGACGGCGCGCGGTGTCGCTGATCCGGATGAGGATGCCGATCAGGGCCCAGTTGGCGATCACGGAGGAACCGCCGTACGCGAGGAACGGCATGGTCATACCGGTGAGCGGGATGAGGCCCATCACACCGCCGGCGACGACGAAGATCTGGAGCGCGAAGGCACCGGAGAGGCCCATCGCGAGCAGCTTGCCGAAGGGGTCGCGGGCGGCGAGGGAGGTGCGCACACCGCGCTCGACGATCAGCCCGTACAGCAGCAGGAAGACCATGACGCCGGTCAGGCCGAGTTCCTCGCCGACGGTGGCGAAGATGAAGTCGGAGTTGGCGGCGAAGCCGACCAGATCGGAGTTGCCCTGGCCGAGGCCGGTGCCGAGGATGCCGCCGGAGCCGAACGACATCAGCACCTGCGTCATCTGGTCGCAGGCCATGGCCATGTTGGAGCCCTCGGGCGCCGTCTTCAGGCACTCGAAGGGGTCGAGCCACGCGGCCACACGGGACTGCACATGGCTCGCCGTGGAACCGACGACGACCGCACCCGCGGTGGACATCAGCAGACCCATCACGACCCAGCTGGTCCGCTCCGTGGCCACGTACAGCATGATCACGAACATGCCGAAGAACAGCAGCGACGTACCGAGGTCGTTCTCGAAGACCAGGATGAGCAGGCTGATCGCCCAGATCGTCAGGATCGGGCCCAGGTCGCGGCCGCGCGGCAGGTAGAGCCCCATGAACCGGCGGCTGGCCAGCGCCAGCGCATCTCTCTTCACCATCAGATAGCCGGAGAAGAACACGGCGAGGACCAGCTTGGCGAACTCACCGGGCTGGATGGAGAAGCCGCCGACGTTGATCCAGATCTTGGCGCCGAAGACGTCCGCGCCGAGACCCGGGACGAGCGGCAGCAGCAGCAGCACGAGGGCCGCGACCATGGAGATGTACGTGTAGCGCTGCAGGACGCGGTGGTCCTTGAGCAGCAGCAGCACACCGACGAACATGGCGACGCCGATCGCCGAGTACATCATCTGGTTGGGGGCGTCCGGGGTGAACGTCTTGTACCGGGCGATGATGCGCGGCGACTGGTCGAGGCGCCAGATCAGCACCAGCCCCAGACCGTTCAGCAGGGTCGCCAGCGGCAGCAGCAGCGGGTCCGCGTACGGGGCCCACTTGCGCACCACGAGGTGGGCGACGGTCGCGAGCAGCGCCAGACCGAGTCCGTACCCGGCCATTCCGGCCGGGACCTTGCCGTCGATGGCCAGGCCCACGTTGAGGTACGCGAACACCGGGATGACGACGGCGAACGCGAGCAGCGCCAGCTCGGTGTTGCGGCGGCTCGGCGCCTCGATCGCGCCGATGGTGGTCGTGTTGGTGACAACGCTCATGGTGGTGAAAGGCCCCCTACGGGTGCTTACTGCTTGCCGCAGTTCGAGGCCAGCTTCTGCTCCTCCGCGGTGAGGGTGGGACCCGGGGACGGAGCGGCTGTGGTGGGCTTGGGGTCGGGGGTGGCGGCATCGCCGGGCTTCTGGGTGGCCGGCGGCTTGCTCGCCTGGTCGGCGGCCTTCTCGGCGGCGGCGTGCCGCTGCTCGGCCTTCTTGCAGGCCGAGGCCTGCAGGGCCAGCTCCGAGAGCTTCGTCTCGGCCTTGGCGAGGCTGCCGCCCGCGATCGTGTCCTCGACCTGCTTCCGCTGGTAGGCGGGGAGGTACTTGAGTTCGATCTCGGGGTGGTCCTTCTCGACCTTCGAGAGCGACACCCACGCCAGGTCCTGGCTGATGCCCTGGTACAGCGCCACGTGCTGGTCCTTGGAACCCACGAAGTACTGCGTCTGCGTCCAGCGCCAGCCGCCGTACAGCCCGCCGCCGAGGATCGCGAGGACGAGGACGAGGAAGAAGGAGCGCTTGAGCCACTTGCGGCCGGTGCGCGGCTTGACGAAGTCCTCGTCCGTGTACGACTCGAAGGAGCCCTGCGGGGGCATGCCGCCGTAGCCGTGGTCGTCGCCGCTGCCGGGCGGGCCGAAGCCGCCGGCGGGCGGCTGGTGGTGCGGCGCGGAGCGGCCGAGGCCCGAGGCGCGGCCGGCCGGGGTCTGCATCGCCCCGCCGTCGTTGAGCTGCGCCTGGTTCTCGGCGACGGCGCCCACGATGACCGGGGTGTCGCTGAGGTGGCCGGCGAGGGTGTCGCCGCCGTCGACGTCGAGGACGTCGGCGACGATCACCGTGATGTTGTCAGGGCCGCCGCCGCGCAGCGCGAGCTGGATCAGCTCCTGCACGGTCTCCTGCGGGCCCTGGTAGCTGGCGAGGGTGTCCTCGAGGGTCTGGTGCGAGACCACGCCGGACAGGCCGTCGGAGCAGATCAGGTAGCGGTCGCCGGCCCGGACCTCACGGATGGAGAGGTCGGGTTCGACGTGGTCGCCGCTGCCGAGCGCGCGCATGAGGAGCGAGCGCTGCGGGTGGGTGGTGGCCTCTTCCTCGGTGATCCGGCCCTCGTCGACGAGGCGCTGGACCCAGGTGTGGTCCTGGGTGATCTGGGTGAGGACGCCGTCGCGGAGCAGATAGGCGCGGGAGTCTCCGACGTGCACGAGCCCGAGCCGCTGGCCGGTCCACAGGAGGGCGGTGAGCGTGGTGCCCATGCCCTCCAGCTGCGGGTCCTCCTCGACCATCATCCGCAGCTGGTCGTTGGCGCGCTGCACCGCCGTACCGAGCGAGGTGAGGATGTCGGAGCCGGGGACGTCGTCGTCGAGCGTGACGAGCGTGGAGATCACCTCGGAGGAGGCGACCTCGCCGGCGGCCTGTCCGCCCATGCCGTCGGCGATGGCGAGCAGCCGGGGCCCGGCGTAGCCCGAGTCCTCGTTGCCCTCGCGGATCATGCCCTTGTGCGAGCCCGCGGCGAATCGCAGGGACAGAGTCATGCGCACCTGCCCTGTCGACGCTGCATCGGGGTACAGCCGGTCTCGACCCACACTGCCCACCCTCCGGTCGCTCCGGTCACGCCGGTCGATTCAGTCGCTCCGGTCGGGAGCGCGGCACGTCCCGCGGCGGGGACCGTCCCGGCTCGCTCGCTCCGCTCGCGCTCATTCATGTCGTAGCACTACTTCCGAAGCTCGATGACGGTCTTGCCGATGCGGATCGGCGCGCCCAGCGGAATCGGCGTGGCGGTGGTGAGGCGGGTCCGGTCGAGATAGGTGCCGTTGGTGGACCCGAGGTCCTCGACGATCCACTGGCCGTCCCGGTCCGGGTAGATCCGGGCGTGACGGCTGGAGGCGTAGTCGTCGTCGAGGACGATCGTCGAGTCGTGCGCCCGGCCCAGCGTGATCGTCTGGCCCTGGAGGGCGACGGTCGTGCCGGTGAGGGTGCCCTCGGAGACGACCAGCTTGGTCGGGGCACCGCGGCGCTGGCGGCCACCCGCGTTCTGCTGGCCGCGCTGCTGCGGAGGCGCGGCCGCCTGGCGCGCGTTCTGCTGGGGTCGCGCCTCCTGGCGCCGCGAACCGCGCTGGGTGACCCGTGTGCCGAACAGGTCACTGCGAATGACCTGAACGGCCACGATGACGAACAGCCACAGAACGGCCAGGAAACCCAACCGCATGACCGTCAGGGTCAGCTCTGACATTGCCCCCGCTTCACCCTTCGGCTTGCCGGTAAACGATGGTGGTGCTGCCCACGACGATCCGCGAGCCGTCGCGGAGCGTAGCGCGGGTGGTGTGCTGCCCGTCCACCACGATGCCGTTGGTGGATCCCAGATCCTGGATCGTCGAGGGCGTTCCGGTCCGGATCTCGCAGTGCCGGCGGGAGACGCCGGGATCGTCGATCCTCACGTCCGCGTCGGTGCTGCGGCCGAGGACCAGGGTCGGGCGGGAGATCTGATGGCGGGTGCCGTTGATCTCGATCCAGCGGCGCACCGGAGCGCCCGCTCCGCCGTGGGTGGCGGGGCCGGGCATGGATCCGGGGCCGCCCGCCGGGCGTCCGGCGGGCGCCGTCGGCCGGTGGCCGGGCGCGCCGGGAGGCGGGGAGGCGGGCATGGGCGGGGCGCCGGCCGGGGGGTACCCGTAGCCGCCGCGGCCCTGCTGCTGATGCTGCTGCTGTGGCTGAGGCTGTGACGTACTCGACGCCAGCGTGCGGCTGCGGACGCGGTACAGGCCGGTGTCGAGGTCCTCGGCCTTCTCCAGGTGGACCTTGATCGGGCCCATGAAGGTGTACCGCTGCTGCTTCGCGTAGTCCCTGACCAGGCCGGCGAGCTCGTCGCCGAGCTGGCCCGAGTAGGGGCTGAGACGCTCGTAGTCCGGCGTGCTCAGCTCCACGATGAAGTCGTTGGGGACGACCGTCCGCTCGCGGTTCCAGATCGTCGCGTTGTTGTCGCACTCGCGCTGGAGCGCGCCGGCGATCTCGACGGGCTGGACCTCGGACTTGAAGACCTTGGCGAAGGTGCCGTTGACCAGACCTTCGAGACGCTGCTCGAAACGCTTCAGGACTCCCATGGGGCACCTCCTCCGTCGTTGTCGCCCTGGTACTGCTTACTGATCGTATCCACGCGTCGGGAAATCGGCTGGTTCCCCTTCTCTGCCCTGTGGACGAGTGTCACCTCTCACAGGCTTTCCCCACGGATCGTAGAGGCGGCCTGTGGACAGTGTCCCGCACCCGGCTGTGGGAGCGGAGGCTCGGGCCGGGGTTCAGGACCGGTCCGTCCCCTTCCTCCCCCCTTCTTCCTCTCTTCCGCCGTCCTTCTCCCTTCCGCTCCCTCCCTCTTCCTCCCTCTCCCTCCCGGACGTGCCCACTCCTCCCGGCTCGCGCTCCGAGCGATCGCGTCGTCGCTCCCTCCCTCTCCTTGTTCTCGGGGAGCGGGGGCGAAACAACGGATGTGAATCCACGGTCTGCGACGTGCTAATCTTCAGATGTCGCCAGGCGCTCCCACTGAAAAGTGAGAGGGCAGGGAGACCACCCAATGCGCGGGTGGCGGAATAGGCAGACGCGCTGGATTCAGGTTCCAGTGCCCGAAAGGGCGTGGGGGTTCAACTCCCCCCTCGCGCACCAGACGGAAGCCCCGTAGGTCATCGACCTACGGGGCTTTCGCGTATGCCAGGGCGGATGTGAGCCTTCCCACGTCGGGACGCTCGTGGGGGCGCTCGTCGGGGCCGCGACTTTTGTCTTCCGAGGGCGAGACGAAAGAGGGACGTCCGGGGGGACGGGCACTGCCTAGGGTTCGAGCGTGGACGCTATGTCGAAGTCGGGGGGCCGGCTCGCGATGTCGAAGTCGGGGGGCCGGACCGCGCGGGAGACCGCGGCCAGGGCCGCCGCCTGGTGGAACTGGCTCGTGATGCCCGGGCACTGGTCACGGCGCAGGATCACCGGCGAGGTGGCCCTCGCCGTGGTCGTCGCGCTGCTGGCGGCGGGCTCCGAGGAACTCCTGGGCGGCGAGGGAGGGCGGCTGGCCGCCGTCGCCGCGGGTGCGGCCGTGCTGTCGCTGCTGCGGCGCAGACTCCCCGCGGGCGTGCTCGTCCTGACCGCCGGCCTCGCGCCCTTCCTGCCCGGCCTCGGACCCCTGCTCATCGTGCTCGGCTGGTCGTCCGGCCGGTACGTCGCCAGCCCCGGGCGGGCGCTGGCCGCGTTCATCGCCGCCTTCGTCCTGGACGTCGGCGGGACGCTCCTGGAGACCTGGGACAGGCAGCGGCTCCTCACCATCGCCTTCATGGCCACCCTCTACTACCTGGGCACCACGCTGGCCCCCGGCCTCGCCCACCGCTACTGGGCCCAGCGGCGGACCCTGCTGCACGCCCTCCAGGAGCGCAACGCGCAGCTGCTGCGCGAGCGGAACATGGTGGTCTGGCAGGCCAGACTGCGCGAGCGGCAGCGGATCGCCCAGGACATGCACGACAGCCTCGGGCACCAGCTGGCGCTGATCGCCGTGCACACGGGCGCCCTCGAAGTGGACCGGGAGCTGGGCGAGCGGCAGCGCGAGGTGGTCGGCGTCCTGCGGAACGCCTCGGTGACCGCCATGCACGAACTGCGGGAGGTCGTCGGGATACTCCGCGACGGGGTCGCGGCGGAGGACGGCACCCCGTCGGCGCCCGCGCCGGCCGGGGACGAGACGGGGCGGGCCGCGCGCGGGACCGCCGGCATCGAGGGGCTCGTGGCGGCGGCCCGGGCCGCCGGCACCTCGGTCGGGCTGCGGCGGCTGGGGGAGGAGAGAGCACTGGCGCCGGCCGCCGACCACGCCGCGTACAGGATCGTGCAGGAGGCCCTGACCAACGCCTACAAGTACGCGCCGGGGGCGCCGATCGGCGTCGAGCTGCGCTACGAGCCGGACACCTTCGTCGTGGAGATCGTCAACGGCGAGCCGGTGGACGGTCCGGTGAAGGACGTGGTGAGCGGCGGGCAGGGGCTGACCGGCCTCGCCGAGCGGGCCCGCCTGGTGGGCGGCATGTGCCATGCGGGCCCGGCCGACGGCGGCGGGTTCCGGGTCGCCGGGATGCTGCCGTACGGGGCGGCGCCGGTCGCCGAGGCAGCGCCTTTGGTCGATGCGGCCGACGACTTCCGACAGCAGACCACGAAGCCGCTGGTGGGCGATGGTCGTCCGGTCCCGGTCGGACCGGCCGACTGGACGTTCACGGAGCGGGAGTTGGCGATGGCGGTGCGTGGGGGCAGGAGCAGGAGCACGGGCGGGGCGGTCGCACTGGGCTGCGGGATCGCGTTCGCGGCGCTCGTCCTGCTGGTGGTGGCGGGGGGCTTCGGCCTCTACTTCCTCATGGGCTCCTTGAAGGACGGCATGATCGACCCCGCCCAGTACGAGGCGGTGAAGGTCGGGATGACCGAGAAGGAGGTCCGGGACCAGTTGCCCCCCGGCGACACCATAGCCACGGCGGGGCTGGAGGGCACGGGGCCCGCGCGGCCCGAGGGCGCCGACTGCCTGGTGCTGATGTCCTCGGACATGGGCGAGACCTATGACGAGGAGCCCGTTTTCCGGTTCTGCTTCAAGGACGGCAAGCTGATCGAGAAGAAGTCGTACTCGGTCGAGCAGCGCTAGCGCTGGGCGGCCCGTACCGGAGGCGTGGGGGAGAAGCAGTGGCAGGGCAGCCCATCAGGGTCGTGATCGCCGACGACGAGCCTCTGATCAGAGCCGGGATCCGGATGATCCTCATCTCGGACCCGGAGATCGAGGTCGTCGGGGAGGCCGCCGACGGGCGGGAGGCGGTCGAGGCCGCACGGGCCCACGCCGCCGACGTGGTGCTGCTCGACATCCAGATGCCGGTGCTCGACGGCCTCTCCGCACTGCCGGAGCTGCGCCGGGCCGCGCCCGCGGCCCGCGTGATCGTCCTGACGACCTTCGGGGAGCGGGAGAACGTGCTGCGGACCCTGGAGCACGGGGGAGCCGGGTTCCTGCTCAAGGACACCGCGCCCGCCGAGCTGATCCGGGCGGTGCGGGCGGCCGCGGCGGGAGACGCGTATCTGTCGCCGGCGGCGACCCGGCACGTGGTGGAGCGGCTGGCCATGGGCCGCGAGGTGGCGCGCGCCGAGCAGGCGCGGACACGGGTGGCGGCGCTCAGCGAGAAGGAGCGGGACGTCCTGGCCCTGCTCGGCGAAGGGCTCTCCAACGCGGACGCCGGGAAGCGGCTTCACATGAGCGAGGCCACCGTGAAGACGTACGTGAGCCGGATCCTGGCCAAGCTGGACTGCGAGAACCGCGTGCAGGCGGCGCTGCTCGCGCGGGACGCGGGCCTGTAGCCCGCGGGAGGACTTGGACCGGGCCGGCGTGGGAGGGTCCGGGCCGGGCCGGTGTGCGAGGGCTGGGGTCAGTTCGCGGGGGCGCCGGGGAAGGGGCCCGCCGCCGCGGCGTTGTAGCGCAGCAGATACGCGGCGAAGCGGGCGAGATCCTCGGCCGACCAGTCCTCCAGACGTTCCTCGAAGGCGGCCATGCGGCTCGTCTGGGCCGCGGCGAGGACCCGGGTGCCGGCCTCGGTGGGGTGCAGCACCTGCACCCGGTGGTCGTCGGGGGCGGGGCGGCGTTCCACGAAGCCCAGCTTCTCCAGGCCGGCGACCTGACGGCTCACCGTCGACTTGTCCAGGAGGTAGTGGGCCGCGAGGTCGGTGGCGCGGCAGCCGCGCTGCTCCTCGATGTGGGCGAGCAGCGTGTACGAGACGAGCGGGAGTTCGGGATGGACCCGGGCCGCCGCGGCACGGGCCCGGCGCGCGAAGGCGGTCAGCTCGCGCTGGATGACGTCCACCGACGCCTCACGGGGTGGCTCTGCGGCGCCGGTCATCGTGCGCTCCCTGCTGTCGGTGCGTTGCCGCCGGTGCGTCGCCGTCGGTCCGGGTTGTTCGGGGCGGGGCGTTCGGGAGGAGTCGTTCGGGACGGGTCGTCCGGGACAGGTCGCCTCTCGCGAACTTTCGGTTGTATAGTACAACGGTTCTTTAGTTGTAAAAGCCAACCATGGAGGTCTCGGTGTCCGCAGGACCGAACACCAGCGGCGCGTTGCGGCATGTCCTCGGACATCTGCTCACCCCCCTTTTGATGTGCGTCGGCATGGGTCTCGCCTACCTCGGCGCCTTCCACGCGCCCGAACCCCACGACCTGCGCGTCGACATCGTCGGCTCCGGCCCCACCACCCAGGTCCTCGCACAGACGCTCCAGGACAAGGGCGCCGGCGCCCTCGACGTCCGTACCGTCCCCGACCGGGACACCGCCGTCTCCGCACTGCGCGAACAGCGCAGCTTCGGCGCCTACCTCCCCGGCACGAAGCCCGAACTGCTCGTCGCCTCGGGCTCCTCCGACACCAGCGCCATGGCCGTCGAGAAGGTGTTCACCAAGGTCGCCGCCGGACAGGGCGCGCCCCTCAAGGTCACCGACGTCGCCCCCACCGCCTCCGGCGACCCCACGGGCCAGGGCGTCTTCTTCCTGCTCGTCGCCCTCAGCATCGGCGCCTACGCCTCCGTCGCCGTCATCGGCGGAGCCGGAGCCGTCCTGCCCATGCGGATCAGGGCGCTCCTCGCCGCCGGCATGTCGCTCGTCGTCAGCCTGATCGGCACCCTCTTCGCCGGACCGGTCTTCCACCTGGTCGACCAGGGCCTCGGCGGCGTGTGGGCGTTGTCCTGGCTTTACGCCGCGGGCATCCTCGCCGTCGGCGTCGGCCTGCACACCTTCCTGCGGCGCTGGACCACGCTCGGCGTGATGGTCCTCTTCGTCATGCTCAACTTCACGAGCTCCGGCGGCATCTACCGGCCCGAGCTCCAGCCCGGCTTCTTCGGCGCGCTGCACGCCTTCTGGAACGGCGCGGGCTTCGTCGAGGGCGTGCGCGGTCACGTCTACTTCGACGGCCACGGGCTCGGCGGGAACGTCCTCGTCCTCGCCCTCTGGCTCCTCGCCGGCGCCACGCTCGTCGTCCTCGCCGGACTCACGGAGTCTCGACGGAAGCAGGCGAGCGCCGGCCAGGGGCAGGCTCCGGGGATGCCGGGGGCGGTCAAGGGCGGCGTCGATGCCGATGCCCGGGCCAGGGCCAGGGCTGAAGCTGAGGCCGAGGCCGAGGCCGAGGAAGAGATGGAAGAGGCCGTCGCGGTCTGAGGGCGGGCCCGAGGACGGCCTGGCCCTGGGCCTGGGCTGGGGATTGCGGCCCGGGGTGGGGTGTCTGGGGGTTGTGGCCCGGGGCTGGGGCCGGAGGACTGCGCCAGAGGCCTGGCTCAGAGGCTTGCTCCCGGGGTTGTCCACAGGCTCGTGGGGGCGTTGTCCACAGGGGGAGACGGGTGATCGGGAACGGCGGTACGGTCAGGGCCGGATGATGTTGGACATCGCATCGGGGGAGGCGTCCCATGGACGAGATCCGGGCCGTCGTGCCAGGACAGCGCGGTACGGACGAAGGGCAGGACGGGGCGCGCGTTCCGCACGTGCCGGGCTTCGCGCGCCGCGCCGCCCCCGTCACCGGGGTCTCCCCCAAGGACCGGGGCAAGCAGCTGCGCGAGCGGGTGCCCCGCTCCTCGCACGACCGGCCGGCCCTCGCCGCCGACCGCCCCGACGCCGTGCGCGCCGTCGAGGAATCGAACCGGGGCCGAGTCCCCGAGCTCGCGCCGATACGGGTCGGCAGGATGGCGGCGAGCCCCTTCGCCTTTCTGCGCGGCTCCGCCGGGCTCATGGCCCAGGACCTCGTCGGGACGCCCGTCACCGGGATCGCCGCCCAGATATGCGGCGACGCGCACGCCGCCAACTTCGGCCTCTACGGTGACGCGCGCGGACGGCTCGTCATGGACCTCAACGACTTCGACGAGACCGTCGTCGGCCCCTGGGAATGGGACCTCAAGCGGCTCGCCACGTCCCTCGTCCTCGCCGGACGGGAAGTGGGCGCGGACGAGGACGTGTGCCGGGCCGCCGCGTTCGACACCGCCGGCGCGTACCGGCGCACCATGCGCCTGCTCGCCCGGCTCTCCGCACTCGACGCCTGGAACGCGATCGCCGACGAGGAACTCGTCTCGCACACCGACGCCCGGGACCTCCTCGGCACCCTGGAGCGGGTCTCCGCCAAGGCCCGCAACAACACGAGCGCCCGGTTCGCCGCCCGGTCGACCGAGGCCGTGACGGACGCCGAGGGCGGCGGTCGCAGGTTCGTGGACGCTCCGCCGGTGCTGCGCAGGGTCCCGGACGCCGAGGCGGCCGAGGTCGCCGAGTCCCTCGGCGCGTACCTGGAGACCGTGTCCGAGGACAGACTGCCGCTCCTCGCCCGGTACGCCGTGCACGACGTGGCCTTCCGGGTGGTCGGCACCGGAAGCGTCGGCACCCGCTCCTATGTGGTGCTGCTGCTCGACCACCGGGGCGAACCGCTGGTGCTCCAGGTGAAGGAGGCCCGGCCGTCGGCCCTGCTGCCGCATCTGCAGGCCGCCGGATTCACCGTGCCGGAGGCCGGCCACGAGGGGCGGCGCGTGGTGCTCGGACAGAAGCGGATGCAGGTCGTCAGCGACATCCTGTTGGGCTGGACCACGGTCGAGGGGCGTCCGTTCCAGGTGCGGCAGTTCCGCAACCGCAAGGGAAGCGTCGACCCCGCCGCCCTCACCGCGGACCAGCTCGACGACTACGGGCGGATGACCGGGGCCCTGCTCGCCCGCGCGCACGCCCACAGCGCCGACCCGCGCCTGATATCCGGCTACTGCGGCAAGAACGAGGAGCTCGACGAGGCCGTCGCCGCCTTCGCCGTCACGTACGCGGACCGCACCACCGCGGACCACGCCGACCTGCTCTCGGCCATCCGCACGGGTCGCGTGGCGGCGGAACTGGGCGTCTGACGTCCGGCGGGGGCGGAGGAGCGAAAAAAGGGGGAGGGGAGGGAGGGGGAGGGAGGGGGGAGGCCCCCTGCGAGGACCGTAGGCTGGGTGGGACGAGGCGGAACGAGGACTTGGCGGGCGTGGACGTGAGCGTGGACCAGGGTGTGAACGAGGGACCCGGGGACGAGCGGCCCGAGGCCGAGCAGCCCGAGGGCCGACCGTCTGCGGAACCGCAGGTCGGCGCGCAGCAGGTCGCGGACCCGGAGGCTGTGGATCCGCAGGCCGGGGTGCAGGGAGCCGTGGACCCCGAGGCTGGGGATCCGCAGGCCGGCGCGCAGGAGGCCGTGGACCCGGAGGGCGTGAGCCCGCAGGTGACCGTGGACCCGGAGGGTGCGGGGCCGCAGCTGGGGGAGCAGCGGCCCGAGGCTCGGTTGGAGCAGGCTGTGCGGGTGGCCGAGCAGGCGTTGATCGAGTTCGAGATCGCCGTCGAGACCTTCCGGGTCGAGGTGGAGAACTTCTCGCGGCTGCACCACCAGAAGCTCGGACCGATGTACGCGCGGCTCGACGAGCTCGACGCGCGGATCGCCGAGGCGCGGGCGGCGCGTACCGGGGACCCCGAGGATCTGCGGCGGGCGCAGGAGGCGCGGGCCGCGGTGCTGCCGATGCCCGGCGTGGACGAGCTGTTCAACGACTGGATCGACACCGACGGCCTCTCCCCCGAGGCCGCCGCGATGCTCACCGGCCGGCCGGTGCAGTCGCCGAAGCGGGTCCGTCCCGGCGAGGAGGCCCGCAGGCTCTACCGCGAGCTGGCCCGCAAGGCCCACCCCGACCTGGCGCGCGAGGAGGACGAGCGGAAGCGGCGTGAGGAGTTCATCACCCGCGTGAACGCCGCCTACGCCCGGGGCGACGAGGCGCTGCTGCGTGAGCTCTCGGCGGAGTGGGAGGCCGGGCCGGTGCCGGCCGAGGAGCGGCTGAGCGAGAGCGAGGAGCTGTACGCGCGCCTGGAGTGGCTGGCCGAGCGCAAGGACATGCTGTCGGCGGTGGCGCGCGAGCTGGAGGAGAGCGCGATCGGCGCGATGCTGCGGATGGCGCCGGACGACCCGGACCAGCTCCTGGAGGAGATCGCCGAGCAGCTGCTCGCGCAGGTCTCCGAGCGGGAGAACGAGCTGGCCGGGCTGGTGCAGTAGTTTTTCTGTGCGCCCGAGTCCTTCGGGCGGTTCTGACGAGAGAAGGCCTTTCCCATGAATTTCTCCCCGCTGCCCTCCGTGGAGGCGGCTTCCGTGCCGGCCGATGCCCTGGTGCTGGACGTCAGGGAGAACGACGAGTGGGCGGCCGGTCATGTCGAGGGTGCGCTGCACGTGCCGATGAGTGACTTCGTGGCCCGCTTCGGTGAGGTGACGGAGGCCGTGGCCGAGCGTGGTCGCGCTTATGTGATGTGCCGGGTCGGGGGTCGTTCGGCGCAGGTCACCCAGTACCTGGTGCAGCAGGGCTTCGATGCGGTGAACGTGGACGGCGGGATGCTCGCCTGGGACGGTGCCGGGCGCCCGATGGTGGCGGAGAGCGGGAGCCCGGCCTTCGTTCTCTGAACCTTTGCGGCTTTCCCGGGCGTCAGTCGAGGGGGTGGGCGGCCAGTAGGTCGCCGAGGGCCTCTTCGTGGGCGGCTGCGGGGCCGAGGGACAGTTCGAGGTGCTTGGCCCAGGCGTGGTAGCGGTGCAGCGGGTAGTCGGTGTCGGCGCCGAAGCCGCCGTGCAGGTGCTGGGCGGTCTGCACCACGCGGCGTACTCCTTCGGAGGCCCAGATCTTCGCGACGGCGATGTCGCCCGCCGCGGGCAGGGGCCCGTCGGTGTCGCTGGAGAGGCGCCAGGCGGCCTGCCAGAGGGTGGCCTCCATGGCGCGCAGGTCGATGTAGCGGTCGGCGGTCTGGACGGCGACGGCCTGGAAGGTGGCCACGGGGTGGCCGAACTGTTCGCGTTTTCCGGTGTACTGGCTCGTCATGGCGAGGACGGCCTCCCCCAGGCCGAGGGCGAGCGCGCAGGTGCCGGTGGTGAGGATGTCGCGCAGTCGTTCCCAGGCGCCGTCGGTGTCGATGACGTCCGTGTCGTCGAGGTGTACGGCGTCGAGGCGGAGTTCGGCGAGGAGTTCGCCGTTGGTGGAGTACTGGTCGGTGAGGCCGAGGCCGTCGTGGGTGCGGGGCAGCAGGGCGAGGACGGTGCCGCCTTCGGTGGTGTGCGCGGGTACGGCGATGATGTCGGCGCGGTGGGCCCAGGGGACGGCGGTCTGGAGGCCGTCGAGGGTCCAGCCGGTTTCGTCGCGGCGCGCGGTGACGGCGTGGTCGGCGGGTTCGTGGCCGGTGCGTCCCTGGGCGGCGGCGGTGAGGACGAGTTCGCCGCGGGCGACGCGGGGGAGCAGTGCGGCGGCCGTGCGGGGGTGGGCGTACCGCTCGACGGTGAGGGCGACGGCGCTGGTCTCCAGGAGCGGGACGCGGGCGAGGACGCGGGCGGATTCGCGCAGGACGAGGCAGAGGGCGACGGGGTCGAGGCCGGCGCCGCCGTGCTCGGGGGTCAGGGCGAGACCGAGGAGGTCGGCGGCGGCGAGGCGTGTCCAGAGTGGCCGGTCGAGGTCATCGGCCACGGCGCCCGGGGTGAGGGCGGGGCTGGGGACGGCGTCGGGTGCGACGTCCGAGAAGATCGCCTTGGCCGCTTCGACGGCTGCCTGCTGCTCTTCGGTGAAGGTGAAGTCCACTGTGCTGCCTTCCCGTTGCCGACCCCTGCCTATCTGACGGTTCGTCAAGATAGAACAGGTTCTAGGGGAAGGGAATGGCGGCGCCGGCCGTACTTCGGCTGCGCCGCCGTTCCGTCAGCGCTAGGGGGTGTCTTGTCAGCGGTCGAAGTCCAACTCCACGTCCGGGGTGGCCGGGTGGGACTGGCAGGCCAGGACGTATCCGGCTTCCGTCTCCTCCGGTTCCAGGGCGAAGTTGCGGTCCATCCGCACCTCTCCGCCGACGACGAAGGCGCGGCAGGTGCCGCACACCCCGCCCTTGCAGGCGTACGGGGCGTCCGCGCGGGCGCGGAGCACGGTGTCGAGGAGCGTCTCGCCGCGCTCCACCGGCCAGGTGCCGGACCGGCCGTGCAGTGTGGCCGTCAGGGTGGCGTGCGCGGGGGCGTCCGCCGCGGGGGCGGGCGCGGGCGCGGAGCCGTCGTCGACGTGGAAGATCTCCTGGTGGATCCGGCCGCGGTCGACGCCCAGGCCGCGCAGTGCCTGCTCGGCGCCCTGGACGAGTCCGAAGGGGCCGCAGAGGAACCAGCCGTCGATCGTGTCGACCGGCAGCATGGCGGGCAACAGTTCGGCGAGCCGCTCGCGGTCGAGGCGACCGGAGGGCAGACCTGCCTGCTGCTCCTCCCGGGAGAGCACCGTGACGAGCTGGAAGCGGTCCGGGTAGCGGTCCTTGAGGTCGGCGACCTCGTCGAGGAACATCGTGGACGAGGCGGTGCGGTCGCTGCGGATCAGGCAGAACCGGGCCTCCGGCTCGCGGGCGAGCAGGGTGGCCGCCATCGAGAGCACCGGGGTGATGCCGCTGCCGCCGACGACGGCGGCGAAGTGGCCGGGGCGCGGGGTGAGCGAGAAGCGGCCCATCGGCTCCATGACCTCGACGAGGTCGCCGACGGCCAGCTCCTTGAGCGCGTACGTCGAGAACGAGCCGCCGTCGACGAGCCGGATGCCGACGCGCAGGACGGGGGGTTCGCCGGCCGGGGAGGCGGGGGCGCAGATCGAGTACGTGCGCCGGATCTCCTCGCCCTGCTCGCCGGTGCGGCGCAGGGCGAGGTGCTGTCCGGGGAGGTGTCGGTACGCCTCGTGGAGTTCGGGTGGGACCGCGAAGGTGACGGCCACGGAGTCGTCCGTGAGGCGGTCGACCTCGCTCACCCGGAGCGGATGGAACCCGGCCCGTCCGGCGGCTGAGGACACCATCTACAACTCCTTGAAGTGGTCGAACGGTTCGCGGCAGGCGGTGCAGCGGCGCAGTGCCTTGCACGCGGTGGAGGAGAAGCGGCTCAGGAGCTCGGTGTCGGTGGATCCGCAGTGCGGGCAGCGGATCGCCAGGGTGAGGGGCACGGGGCCGCCGGCGGGTCCCTGGGGACGGGGCGGGGCGATGCCGAACTCGGTGAGTTTGCGCCGTCCTTCCTCGCTGATGTCGTCGGTGGACCAGGCCGGGGCGAGGACCATGACGACGGTGACGTCCGGCACGCCGTGCCGGTGGAGGGCCTGCTCGATGTCGGAGGCCATGGCCTCGATGGCGGGGCAGCCCGTGTAGGTGGGGGTGAGGGTGACCTCGACCCGGCCGGGGCCGAGGACCTGCACGCCCCGCATGACGCCGAGTTCCTCCAGGGTGAGGACGGGCAGCTCCGGATCGGGGACGGAGCCGGCGATGCGGCTCAGTTCCTCCTCCAGGGCCGTCGTGGTCACCATGTCGCCCCCGGGTGGCTGCGGTGCAGGTGCTGCATCTCGGCGAGCATCCGTCCGAAGGACTCGGTGTGGAGGCCCTGTCGGCCGGCGCCCGCGCTCCAGGCGCCGGTGCGCGGCCCGGAGGGCACGGTGAGCGTGGCCCGGCCGAGGACGTCGGTGACCGAGTCCAGCCAGGCGGTCTCCAGGGCCGGGAGGTCCAGGTCCAGGCCGTCGACGGGCTGGAACAGTTCGCCGGTGTACCGCCAGAGGGCGTCGCAGGCGCGCTGCATCCGCTGGTGGCTCTCGGTGGTGCCGTCGCCGAGGCGCAGGGTCCAGTGCTCGGCGTGGTCCTGGTGGTAGGCGACCTCCTTGACGGCCTTGGCCGCGAGGCCGGCGAAGGGGCCGTCGCCGGAGGCCAGCCGCCCGTACAGGAGGCGCTGGTAGGTGGAGAAGTAGAGCTGCCGGGCGATGGTGTGGGCGAAGTCGCCGTTGGGCTGCTCGACGAGCTGGCTGTTCCGGAAGGAGCGCTCCTCGCGGAGGTAGGCGAGTTCGTCCTCGTCGCCGACGAGGGAGAGCAGGACCCGGGCCTGGCCGAGGAGGTCGAGGGCGATGTTGGCCAGGGCGACCTCCTCCTCCAGGACGGGGGCGGAGCCGGCCCACTCCCCCAGGCGGTGGGAGAGGACGAGGGCGTCGTCGCCGAGGGCGAGCGCCGCGGCGGCGGTGAGGGTGTCGGTGGTGCCGGTCACAGGTGCTTCACCCCTTCCGGGATCTCGTAGAAGGTCGGGTGGCGGTAGGGCTTGTCCGCGGCCGGCTCGAAGAAGGGGTCCTTCTCGTCGGGCGAGGAGGCGGTGATGGCCGTGGAGGGGACGACCCAGATCGACACGCCTTCGGACCGGCGGGTGTAGAGGTCGCGGGCGTTGCGCAGGGCCATCTCCGCGTCGGGTGCGTGGAGACTGCCCGCGTGGGTGTGGGACAGTCCGCGGCGGGAGCGCACGAACACCTCCCACAGCGGCCAACCGTCGGTCGTCATGCCCGTGCCTCCCCGTGCTTTCCGGTGTGCTTGTCCGCGTAGGCCGCCGCCGCTTCTCTGACCCAGGCGCCGTCCTCGTGGGCCTGGCGTCGCTTGCTCAGCCGCTGGTCGTTGCAGGGGCCGTTGCCCTTGAGGACGTCCCAGAACTCGGTCCAGTCGATCGGGCCGAAGTCGTAGTGCCCGCGCTCCTCGTTCCACCGGATGTCGGGGTCGGGGAGGGTGAGGCCGAGGGCCTCGGCCTGGGGCACGGCGATGTCGACGAAGCGCTGGCGCAGTTCGTCGTTGGAGTGGCGCTTGATCTTCCAGGCCATCGCCTGGGCGGTGTGGGTCGACTCGTCGTCCGGGGGGCCGAACATCATCAGCGAGGGCCACCACCAGCGGTCCACGGCGTCCTGGGCCATCGCGTGCTGGGCCTCGGTGCCGCGGGAGAGGGCGAGCAGTGCCTCGTACCCCTGGCGCTGGTGGAAGGACTCCTCCTTGCAGACCCGGACCATCGCGCGGGCGTACGGGCCGTAGGAGCAGCGGCAGAGGGGGACCTGGTTGGTGATGGCGGCGCCGTCCACGAGCCAGCCGATCGCGCCCACGTCGGCCCACGTCAGCGTGGGGTAGTTGAAGATCGAGGAGTACTTCTGGCGGCCGGAGTGGAGCTTGTCGAGGAGCTCGTCGCGGCTGGTGCCGAGGGTCTCCGCCGCGCTGTACAGGTACAGGCCGTGGCCGGCCTCGTCCTGCACCTTGGCCATGAGGATCGCCTTGCGGCGCAGCGAGGGCGCGCGGGTGATCCAGTTCGCCTCGGGCTGCATGCCGATGATCTCGGAGTGGGCGTGCTGCGCGATCTGCCGGACGAGGGAGGCGCGGTAGGCCTCGGGCATCCAGTCGCGTGGCTCGATCCGCTCGTCGGCGGCGACGGCGGCGTCGAACACGGCCTCGTAGGCGGCCTGCTCGGCCGCCGCGGCCGTGTCCGACGCGCCGGGCACGCCCGTGGTCCCTGCCGTCCCTGCCGTCACTGCGGTCATCAGACCCCCTACCGACCGATCGTTCGGTTGAATGACTTCAATGGTGGGTCGGCGGCCCGTATGGTGTCAACCCTGTGGATAACCGAGGTGGGCCGATCGGGATCGGGGCGGGATGGACGCGTACGTCGAAAAGGACGCGGTCGAGATGAGTGACGACGGGCGCAGACCCCCCGAGGACCCCTCGGCCCACGGACGAAATCACCTCGATGACCCGTCGGTCGCCGCTTCCGAGGCCCCGGACGCCCCCGGCACCCCTCCCGGGGCCGAGGGGGCCGGCGCAGGGATCACGGCCCTCTCGCTGCCGTACCAGGTCGTCGCCGCCGTGGCGCTCGCCGTCGTCGGCGTGTTCGCCTGCGTCCACCTGGCGATGGTGTTCCTGCACGTGGCGCCGTCCAACACGCTGACCAAGCGGCACGGCGAGGCCGTCAGCGACTGGATCTACCCCGAGTTCGAGCAGAACTGGAAGCTCTTCGCGCCCAACCCGCTCCAGACGAACATCTCCGTCGAGGTCCGGGCCGAGCTCGTCGGCGCCGACGGGGGCCGCCGCACCACCGGCTGGATCGACCTCACCGCCCAGGACATCGAGGCGATCCGCCACAACCCGATGCCCAGCCACGCGCAGCAGAACCAGCTCCGCAGGGCCGTGGACTTCTACCTCAACACGCACACCGACGACCACCGCCCCAACGGACTGCGCGGCACCCTCTCGGAGCAGTACATCCGCCGGATCGCGATGCTCAGGCTCGAAGCCGTCGAAGGACCCGGCGGGCGGGCCGTCGGCCCCGACGTGCGGCGCATCCAGCTCCGCACCGTCTCCCGGACCGTCCCCGCCGCCCGGTGGAACACCGAGAAGACGCGGACCACCCCCTCCTACCGGGACTTCCCGTGGTGGAGGATCACCGAGGCCGACCGGTCCGCCGGCGCCGTCACGAGCCGCACGGAGGCGGGCCGATGAGCACTTCCACCGCCACGCCCGCGCGTGCCCGCGAACCCTTCGACCGCCGGCTCGCCCGCGGGGTGCAGGCCGTCACCAGCCGTCCCCTCGCCCCGTACCAGAGCGCGATCATCCGGATCGGCTTCTCGCTGACCTGGCTGCTCTTCCTGCTGCGCGAGCTGCCCCACCGGCACCAGCTGTACGGACCCGAGGGTCCCTGGTCCTGGGAGCTGGCGCAGCGGCTGATCGCCGACAACCGGGCCTTCACGGTGCTCCTGTGGTCGGACGGCCGGATCTGGTTCGAGGTCGTCTACGGGCTCGCGGTGCTCTCGGCCGCGCTGCTCCTCGTCGGGTGGCGTACCCGGGCCGTGTCCGTGGTCTTCATGGTCGGGGTGCTCTCGCTGCTGAATCGCTCCATCTTCGTGGGCGACGGCGGCGACAACGTCCTGCACATCGTCTCGATCTACCTCGTCTTCACCCGCTGCGGCCGGGTGTGGTCCCTGGACGCCCGGCGGGCGGCCCGTGAGGACCGGGCGGCCCGGGCCGGGGAGCCCGGGCGCCGTGATGTCGTCGGACCGCTGCTGTGGGTGGTGCTCGGCGGCTTCCTCCTCGCCGCCACCTGGTTCAGCGACGTCTCCGGCGAGTGGTGGGTGCCGGTGCTGCTGTGGGTGCTGTGGCTCGGCAACGGGCTGTGGTGGCTGGTCTGCCGGATCGCCCCCGGGGAGCCGCGCACCCTGCTCGACGTCCTCGCGAACCTCGCGCACAACGCCGTCCTCGTCGTGATCATGGCCGAGGTCTGTCTGATCTACGCCACGGCCGGCTGGTACAAGATCCAGGGCTCGCGCTGGCAGGACGGGACCGCGCTGTTCTACCCGCTCCACCTGGACTACTTCTCCCCCTGGCCGGCCCTCTCCGAGCTGCTCGGCGCCAGCGGGGTCATGGTGATGCTGCTGTCCTACGGCACGGTCATCGTCCAGGTCGCCTTCCCCTTCACGCTCTTCAACCGCAAGGTCAAGAACGTCCTCCTGGTCGCGATGATGATGGAGCACGCCGGGATCGCGGTGCTCCTCGGACTGCCCGTCTTCTCGCTCGCGATGATCTCCGCCGACGCCGTGTTCCTGCCGACGGCGTTCCTGGTGTGGCTGGGCGCCCGGGTGGCCGCGGGCAGGGACCGGCTGCTGAAGCGGGCCCCCGCCGGGACGCTGCCCGAGCAGCGCCGTACGGCCGAGGAGCACGGCCCCCGTACCCTCGTCGGGTGAGCACCACGGAAGAACAGCCCGAGCCGGTCCAGTACGACGAGGGGTTCGGCCCCGAGATCGGCGTCGGGCCGCACCCGGAGCCGTGGCCGCGGGACGAGCGGTACGACCCCGAACTGCTCGCCGGCGGCGACCGGCGCAACGTCGTGGACCGCTACCGGTACTGGACGCGCGAGGCGGTCGTCGCCGATCTGGACACCCGGCGCCACGACTTCCACGTGGCGGTGGAGAACTGGGGCCACGACTTCAACATCGGCTCGGTCGTGCGGACCGCGAACGCCTTCCTGGCGAAGGAGGTCCACATCGTGGGCCGCCGCCGCTGGAACCGGCGGGGCGCCATGGTCACCGACCGCTACCAGCACGTCCGGCACCACCCGGACACCGAGTCGCTGACCTCGTGGGCGGCGGCCGAGGGCATCCCCGTCATCGGGATCGACAACCTGCCGGGCGCCGTCCCGCTGGAGCGGACCGTGCTCCCCCGCCGCTGCGTGCTGCTCTTCGGACAGGAGGGCCCGGGGCTCACCGAGGAGGCCCGCGCCCATGTGGAGATGGTCTGCTCGATCGCCCAGTTCGGCTCGACCCGGTCGATCAACGCGGGCGCGGCCGCCGCGATCGCCATGCACGCGTGGGTGCAGCGGTACGCGGAGATCGAGGCGCCGTAACCCTCGCGAGCTCTCGTGGAGGCCCCGGAGGGCCTCCACGAGACCGTGGATCAGGCCTGGCGGCGGACCTCCACCACCCGGAAGCGGTTGGAGACGAAGGCGCCGTCGCACAGCGCGGCGTTCGCCGCCGGGTTGCCGCCGGAGCCGTGGAAGTCGGAGAACGCGGCCGTCTGGTTCACGTACACCCCGCCCGTGAGGTTCAGCGAGAGCTGGGCCGACTCCTCCAGGCAGACCTCCTCCACCGCGCGCTCGGTGTCCGCCGAGGTCGTGTAGGCGCCGACCGTCATCGCGCCCTTCTCACGGACCGTGCGGCGCAGCAGCTCCAGGGCGTCGGCGGTGGAGTCCACCGAGACCGCGAAGGAGACAGGGCCGAAGCACTCCGAGAAGTACGCGGCCTGGGCGTCCGGCTTGGAGCCGTCCAGCTTCACGATGACCGGCGTCCGGACCACGGCGTCCGGGTACTCCGGGTTGACCACCTCGCGGGAGGCGAGCGCGACCTCGCCGAGCCCGGCGGCGGCCTCCAGGCGCGCCTTCACGTCCGGGTTGACCAGGGCGCCGAGCAGACCGTTCGCCCGGGCGTCGTCGCCGAGCAGGCCGCCGACCGCCGCCGCGAGGTCGGCGACGACCTCGTCGTACGACTTCGGGCCCTGGTCGGTGGTGATGCCGTCGCGGGGGATCAGCAGGTTCTGCGGGGTGGTGCACATCTGGCCGCTGTAGAGGGACAGCGAGAAGGCCAGGTTGGCCAGCATCCCCTTGTAGTTGTCGGTGGAGTCCACCACGACCGTGTTGACGCCGGCCTTCTCGGTGTAGACCTGGGCCTGGCGGGCGTTGGCCTCCAGCCAGTCGCCGAAGGCGGTGGAGCCGGTGTAGTCGATGATCCGGATCTCGGGGCGCACGGCCAGGGTCTTGGCGATGCCCTCGCCGGGACGCTCGACGGCGAGCGCGACCAGGTTCGGGTCGAAGCCGGCCTCCGCGAGCACCTCACGGGCGATCTTCACCGTCAGCGCGAGCGGCAGGACGGCGCGCGGGTGCGGCTTGACCAGGACCGGGTTGCCGGTGGCGAGGGAGGCGAACAGGCCCGGGTAGCCGTTCCACGTGGGGAAGGTGTTGCAGCCGATGACCAGCGCGATGCCGCGGCCGACCGGGGTGAACTCCTTGCTCAGCTCCAGGGGGTCGCGCTTGCCCTGCGGCTTGGACCAGTCGGCCCGCCCGGCGGGCGTGCGGGTCTGCTCCTCGTACGCGTACGCCACGGCCTCCAGGCCGCGGTCCTGGGCGTGCGGGCCGCCGGCCTGGAACGCCATCATGAACGCCTGGCCGCTGGTGTGCATGACGGCGTGGGCGAACTCGTGGGTCCGGGCGGAGATCCGGGCGAGGATCTCCAGGCAGACCAGGGCGCGGGTCTCGGCGCCGGCGTCCCGCCAGGCGCCCATGCCCGCGCGCATGGCGGGGAGCAGCACGTCGAGGTCGGCGTGCGGGTACTCGATGCCGAGCGACGGGCCGTACGGCGAGATCTCGCCGCCGGTCCAGCCGTCCGTGCCGGGCTGGTCGAGGTCGAAGCGGGTGTTCAGCGCGGACTGGTGGGCGGCGAGGCCCGCCGCGGCGTCGAGCGAGCCGTCCGCGCCGTACGCCTTCGGGTGCTCGGGGTACGGCGACCAGTAGGCGCGGGTGCGGATGGTGGCGAGCGCCTGGTCGAGTGTGGACCGGTGCTTCTCGGCCAGACGGTCGGTGGTCAGCTGAGCGGTGGCCATCGATGGACCAACTCCTCGTCGAGCTGGGCAGGGAGACGCGTACGGAGTTAGAGTAACCGAACGATCGGTCGGGACAAGGGGGGTCCGTCGATCCTGTGGAAAACCCATCGGGGAGGATCACTCCTATGAGCGCCAACGTGACCGTCAGGGGGAGCGACGACGTGACCGCCAACGAGACCGCCGCCGTGGAACAGGACCGCACCGCCGCCATCGGCCGGGACCGCGTCGTCGCCGTCGTCGGCACCGGCACCATGGGCCAGGGCATCGCCCAGGTCGCGCTGGTCGCCGGCCACCCCGTGCGCCTCTACGACAGCGCCCCCGGCCGGGCCACCGAGGCCGTCGCCGCCCTCACCGCCCGCCTGGACCGGCTCGTGGAGAAGGGCCGCCTCGACGCCGCCGCGCGGGAGGCCGCCGTCGGCCGGCTGCACGCCGCCGAAGACCCCGCCGAGCTCGCGGACGCCGCCCTCGTGATCGAGGCGATCGTCGAGGACCTCTCGGTCAAGCAGCGGCTCTTCGCCGACCTGGAGAAGATCGTCGGCGACGACACCGTCCTCGCCACGAACACCTCCTCCCTCTCCGTCACCGCCATCGCGGGAGGACTGCGGCTGCCCGGCCGGTTCGTCGGCCTGCACTTCTTCAACCCGGCGCCGCTGCTCCCCCTCGTCGAGGTCGTCAGCGGCTTCGCCACCGACGCGGACGTCGCCACGCGCGCGTACGAGACGGTGAAGGGCTGGGGCAAGACGCCGGTGCGCTGCGCGGACACCCCCGGCTTCATCGTGAACCGGGTCGCCCGCCCCTTCTACGCCGAGGCGCTCCGGGTCTTCGAGGAGGGCGCGGCCGACCCCGCCACCATCGACGCAGCCCTGCGCGAGTGCGGCGGGTTCCGGATGGGGCCCTTCGAGCTGACCGACCTCATCGGGCAGGACGTGAACGAGGCCGTCACCCGGTCGGTGTGGGAGTCCTTCTACCAGGACCCGAAGTTCACGCCCTCGCTCGCGCAGCGGCGGCTCGTGGAGTCGGGACGGCTCGGCCGCAAGACGGGCCAGGGCTGGTTCTCGTACGCGGAGGGCGCGGAGCGGCCCGAGCCGCACACCGCTCCGCCGGCCGAGGCGCCCGAGCGGATCGCCGTGCGCGGAGACCTGGGGCCCGCCGAGCCGCTGATCGAGCTGTTCGAGGAGGCCGGGATCGAGGTCCGGCGCAAGGGCGGCAACGGATACGTCCTGCTGCCCGGCGGCGCCCGGCTCTGCCTCGCCGACGGCGAGACCGCCTTCGAGTACTACACCGACGAGATCATCTACTTCGACCTCGCGCTGGACTACGCGCGCGCGAGCCGGATCGTCCTGTCGACCGGCGAGCACACCTCGGACGAGTCCCTCGCCGAGGCCGTGGGACTCTTCCAGGCGCTCGGCAAGCAGGTGTCCGTCATCGGCGACGTGCCCGGCATGATCGTCGCCCGTACGGTCGCGATGCTCGCCGACCTCGCGGCCGACGCGGTCGACCGGGGCGTCGCCACCGCCGAGGACGTCGACACGGCGATGCGTCTCGGGGTCAACTACCCCGTCGGCCCGCTGGAGTGGGCCGGGAAGGTGGGGCACGAGCGCGTGCGCGACCTGCTCATGGAGCTGCACGAGCGCTACCCGACGGGACGGTACGCGCCCAGCCTGGCCACCGCCCGCCGGGGATACGCCGAGGAAGCGGAGGACTCCCGATGACCACGGCCAAGCGCGACACGTACACCCCCGAGACGCTGCTCTCGGTCGCGGTGCGGGTCTTCAACGAGCGCGGTTACGACGGCACCTCGATGGAGCACCTGTCCAAGGCGGCCGGGATCTCGAAGTCCTCGATCTACCACCACGTGGCCGGCAAGGAGGAGCTGCTGCGGCGGGCGGTCAGCCGAGCGCTCGACGGGCTCTTCGCGATCCTCGGCGAGCCGGGCGCCGGGCGCGGCCGGGCCGTCGAGCGGGTCGAGTACGTCACGCGGCGGACCGTCGAGGTGCTGATAGCGGAGCTGCCGTACGTGACGCTGCTGCTGCGGGTGCGGGGGAACACCGCCACCGAGCGGTGGGCGATGGAGCGCCGCCGCGAGTTCGACCACAAGGTGGCCGATCTGCTGAAGGCCGCCGCCGCCGAGGGCGACCTGCGGGCCGACGTGGACATCCGGCTCGCGACCCGGCTCCTCTTCGGCATGATCAACTCGCTGGTGGAGTGGTACCGCCCGCACCCGGACACGACGGCGGAGCGGGAGCAGCTCGCCGAGACCGTCGTCCACCTGGCCTTCGACGGGCTGCGGACGGCCCGCTGAGACGTCTTACGGGCCGCTGAGCCGCCCCTGCCGGGCCTGGGGGCGTGGCGCCGCCCTCTTTGCAGGGCCTCGGGGGCTCCGTGGCCGCCCCTGTCCGGGCCTCGGGGCTCCGTAGCTGCCCCTGGCCCGGGGCCTGGGGCTCCGCGTCGGCCCGCGGCCCCGCTGATCCCCCGTACGGCCCACCGCGGGCTCGGTGGGCCGGGTCAGCGGCCCGGGGTGCGGGGGTCCGGGTCCAGGTCCGTCTCCTCGAAGACCAGCAGGGTCCGGGTCGAGAGCACCTCCGGGATCGACTGGAGCTTGGTGAGCACCAGCTCGCGCAGGGTCCGGTTGTCGGGGGTGTGGACGAGCAGCAGGACGTCGAAATCGCCGCTGACCAGGGCGATGTGCGCGGCTCCCGGCAGGGCCTGGAGCTGTTCGCGCACGGTCCGCCAGGAGTTCTGGACGATCTTGAGCGTGATGTAGGCGGAGGCCCCGTGCCCCGCCCGCTCGTGGTTGACGCGGGCGCTGAAGCCGCGGATCACCCCGTCGTCGATGAGCCGGTTGATCCGCGCGTACGCGTTGGCCCGGGAGACGTGCACCCGCTCGGCCACGGAGCGGATCGAGGCGCGACCGTCCGTCTGCAGGATGCGGAGGATGTCGCGGTCGATGGCGTCCAGCGGGCGGGCCGGAGGCCCTGTGGATCCCGCCGTCGGCGCCGGGGCGACGACCTGCTCCCAATCGTCGGCCATTTGTTCATCCGCCATGTGCCCCCGCCTCTCTCCGGTGGACGACCTGCCCTCATCCCAGGCTGTGGAGAACCGTTTGTCCACAGGCTGGAGGTGCCTGTAGCCAAAATGCCTCCACGACCGAACAATCGGTAGGTGAGGCGCGCCACACTCGCGCCACCCGCCTTCGGGTCTTATGCCCGCTCCCATGAGGAGGTGGACTCGTTGCAACAGCGCAGTTCGACAGTCCAAGAGCCGCCCGGTGCCGTCCCCGCTGACCGGCACACCCCGCCGACGTGGCAGCCGCGTACCGACCCCGCCCCGCTGCTGCCGGAGGCCGAGCCGCTGCGCGTGCTCGGCACGGACGCCGTGGCCGACGCCGACCCCGCGCTGCTGCTCCGGCTCTACGCGGAGCTGATCCGCGGCCGCCGGTACAACACCCAGGCCACCGCCCTCACCAAGCAGGGCCGGCTCGCCGTGTACCCGTCCACCACCGGCCAGGAGGCGTGCGAGATCGCCGCCGCCCTCGCCCTGGAGGAGCGGGACTGGCTCTTCCCCTCGTACCGCGACACCCTGGCGGCCGTCGCCCGGGGCCTCGACCCCGTCCAGGCCCTCACGCTGCTGCGCGGCGACTGGCACACCGGGTACGACCCGCACGAGCACCGCATCGCGCCGCTCTGCACGCCCCTCGCCACCCAGCTCCCGCACGCCGTGGGCCTCGCCCACGCCGCCCGCCTCAAGGGCGACGACGTCGTGGCCCTGGCCATGGTCGGCGACGGCGGCACCAGCGAGGGCGACTTCCACGAGGCGCTGAACTTCGCCGCCGTCTGGCAGGCCCCCGTGGTCTTCCTCGTGCAGAACAACGGCTTCGCGATCTCCGTGCCGCTCGCCAAGCAGACCGCGGCCCCCTCCCTCGCCCACAAGGCCGTCGGGTACGGCATGCCGGGCCGGCTCGTCGACGGGAACGACGCGGTCGCCGTCCACCAGGTGCTCACCGAGGCCGTGGCCCGCGCGCGGCGCGGCGGCGGCCCCACCCTCGTCGAGGCGATCACCTACCGGATCGACGCCCACACCAACGCCGACGACGCGACCCGCTACCGGGCGGCCGACGAGGTCGAGGCCTGGCGGGCGCACGACCCGATCCTCATCCTCGAACGGGAACTGACGGAGCGTGGACTGCTCGACGAGGACGGCAGGCGCGCGGCGGCCGAGGCCGCCGAGACGATGGCGGCGGAGCTGCGCGAACGGATGAACGCCGACCCGGTGCTCGACCCGATGGAGCTCTTCGCCCACGTCTACGCGGAGCAGACGACACAGCTGCGCGAACAGGCGGCGCAGCTGCGCGCCGAGCTCGAAGCCGAGGGTGAGGCGTGATGACGACCGCGACGACCGGCCCCACTGCGGCCAAGGCCGGCGGGAACGCCGCCAAGCCGAAGCCCGCCACGATGGCGCAGGCGCTCCAGCGCGCCATGCGCGACGCGATGGCCGAGGACCCGACCGTCCATGTGATGGGCGAGGACGTCGGCACCCTCGGCGGCGTCTTCCGGGTCACCGACGGGCTCGCCAAGGAGTTCGGCGAGGACCGGTGTACGGACACCCCGCTGGCCGAGGCGGGCATCCTCGGCGCGGCCGTCGGCATGGCCATGTACGGCCTGCGGCCGGTCGTGGAGATGCAGTTCGACGCGTTCGCGTACCCGGCGTTCGAGCAGCTGCTCTCCCACGTGGCGAAGATGCGGAACCGCACCCGCGGCGCGATGCCGATGCCGATCGTCATCCGCGTCCCGTACGGCGGCGGGATCGGCGGCGTCGAGCACCACAGCGACTCCTCCGAGGCCTACTACACGGCCACGCCGGGACTGCACGTCGTCACCCCGGCCACCGTCGAGGACGCCTACGGGCTGCTGCGCGCGGCCATCGCCTCCGACGACCCGGTGGTCTTCCTGGAGCCCAAGCGGCTCTACTGGTCCAAGTCCGACTGGTCCCCCGAGGCGCCCGCGCCCGTCGAGCCGATCGGCAAGGCCGTCGTGCGGCGCCGGGGCACCGGGGCCACCCTGATCACCTACGGTCCCTCGCTGCCGGTCTGTCTGGAGGCGGCGGAGGCCGCCCAGGCCGAGGGCTGGGACCTGGAGGTCGTCGACCTGCGCTCGCTCGTGCCGTTCGACGACGAGACCGTCTGCGCCTCGGTGCGACGCACCGGCCGCGCGGTCGTCGTCCACGAGTCGACCGGCTTCGGCGGCCCCGGCGCGGAGATCGCCGCGCGCGTGACCGAGCGGTGCTTCCACCACCTGGAGGCGCCGGTGCTGCGGGTCGCGGGCTTCGACATCCCGTACCCGCCGCCGATGCTGGAGCGGCACCACCTGCCGGGCGTGGACCGGGTCCTGGACGCGGTGGCGCGACTGCAGTGGGAGGCGGGGAGCTGATGGCACAGGTCCTTGAGTTCAAGCTGCCCGACCTCGGCGAGGGACTCACCGAGGCCGAGATCGTGCGCTGGCTGGTCGCCGTCGGCGACGTCGTCGCCATCGACCAGCCGGTCGTCGAGGTCGAGACGGCCAAGGCCATGGTCGAGGTGCCCTGCCCGTACGGCGGTGTCGTCACCGCCCGGTACGGCGAGGAGGGCACCGAACTGCCCGTCGGCGCACCGCTCCTGACGGTCGCCGTCGGCGGCACGGGCGCGCCGGAGGAGCTCGCGGAGGCCGCTCCGGGAGCGGCCCCCACGGAGGGCCGGGCCGACGCCGAGTCGGCCGTCTCCTCGGAGTACTCGGGCAACGTGCTCGTCGGCTACGGCACGGCCGGCCCCGCCGCCCGCCGTCGCCGGGTGCGGCACACGAACCCGGCGGCCGCCCAGGCGCAGGCGGCCGCTCCGGCGCCGGTCGCGGGACAGGCTTCGGCCACCGCCCGGACCCCTGCGGCCGCTCCGGTGGCCGGTGGGCACGCGGGCCCGGTGCCCGTCATCTCGCCGCTCGTGCGGAAGCTGGCCCGCGACCGGGGCCTCGATCTGCGGGAGGTGCGCGGATCCGGCCCCGAGGGGCTGATCCTGCGGGCCGACGTGGAGCTGGCCCTCGCGGCCCTGGAGCAGCCGGCCGCGGCCCCGACGCCCGCCCCGGGCGCCGCCGTGGCCCCCGTCGCGACGGCCGGCGAGCGGGTTCCGCTGCGCGGGGTCCGTGGCGCGGTGGCGGACAAGCTGTCCCGCAGCCGTACGGAGATCCCCGACGCGACCTGCTGGGTCGACGCCGACGCGACCGAGCTGATGGCGGCACGGACGGCGATGAACGCGGCCGGCGGGCCGAAGATCTCGCTGCTCGCGCTCCTCGCGCGCATCTGCGTCCACGCCCTGGCCCGGTTCCCCGAGCTCAACTCCACGGTGGACACGGCCGCCCGGGAGATCGTCCGGCTGCCGTCCGTGCACCTCGGTTTCGCCGCCCAGACCCCGCGCGGGCTCGTCGTCCCCGTGGTCAAGGACGCGGGGAGCAGGACGGCGGAGTCGCTGACGGCGGAGTTCGCCCGCCTGACGGAGGCGGCCCGGCAGGGCGCGATCACCCCGGCCGATCTGACCGGCGGCACGTTCACCCTGAACAACTACGGGGTGTTCGGGGTCGACGGCTCCACGCCGATCATCAACCACCCCGAGGCCGCCATGCTCGGGGTCGGCCGGATCATCCCCAAGCCCTGGGTCCACCAAGGCGAACTGGCGGTCCGTCAGGTGGTGCAGCTCTCGCTCACCTTTGACCACCGCGTCTGCGACGGCGGCACGGCGGGCGGCTTCCTGCGGTACGTGGCGGACTGCGTCGAGCAGCCTGCCGTCCTGCTCCGCACGGTCTGACGAGGAACGGCCGCACCGGACCCCCACCCGGTGCGGCCGTCCGGTGCGCGTCGGTCGACCGCGTGGCCGGTCGACCGCGTGGCCGGTCGACCGTGCGGTCGTTCGCGTGGCCGGTCGACCGTGCGGTCGTTCGTGCGGGACCGTCTCAGCAAGGGAGACGGGCCCGTCGGCGAGGGGACCGGGCGGCCCATACTGCTGGGGTGATCACCGCATACGACGCCGTCGTGCTCGCCGGGGGCGCCGCCCGGCGCCTCGGCGGCTCCGACAAGCCAGGGGTACGGGTCGGGGGCCGGACCCTCCTCGACCGGGTGCTCGCGGCCTGTCCCGACGCCGGCCGGACCGTGGTCGTCGCGGCCCCCCGCCCGACCGCCCGCCCCGTCCGCTGGACCAGGGAGGACCCGCCCGGCGGCGGCCCGCTGGCCGCGCTCGACGCCGGCGTCCGGGAGACCGGCGCCGACATCCTCCTCGTCCTCTCCGCCGACCTGCCCTTCCTGGACGGAGCCGCCGTCCGTCGCCTCCTCGACGCGCTCGACGCGACCCCCGGGGCCGAGGCCGCGCTCCTCACCGACGCCGAGGGGCGGGACCAGCCGCTCGTCGCCGCGTACCGCCGCGCCCCGCTCCTGCGTGAACTGGCCCTCATCACCGGCCGACGAGGCACCCTCGAAGGCGGTCCGCTGCGTCTCCTCACCGGGGGACTGAGCCTCACCCGGGTCGCCGCGGCCCCCCTGGCCTCCTTCGACTGCGACACCTGGGAGGACATCGCCACGGCCCGGGCCCGCATCAGGGAGCATGGGACCGTGCTGGATGAATGGATCACCGCAGTCAAGGACGAACTGGGCATCGAATTGGACGTCGACACCGGCGTGCTGCTCGACCTCGCCCGTGACGCCGCCCACGGCGTGGCCCGCCCCGCCGCGCCCCTGACCACCTTCCTGGTCGGCTACGCGGCCGCCCGCGCGGGCGCCGAGGGAGGGCCGGAGGCCGTCGCCGAGGCCGCCCGCAAGGCCGCGGCGCTCGCGCAGCGCTGGGCCGCCGAGCAGGACGAGACCGGATGACTTCGAAGGAGCCCCTTCCCGTGGCCCCCGGAACCGCCACCGGCGCCAAGGCCGGGACGCCGCACCGGGCCACCGCCTGGCCCGAGGCCAGGGCCGCCGCAGCCCGCGCCGGGAGCACCGCGCGGGCCGGCCGGGAGCCGCGGCGCCTCCCGCTCGGGCAGGCCCTCGGCCAGGTCCTGGCCGAGCCGCTCCTCGCCCTCACCGACCTGCCCTCCTTCGACACCTCCGCCATGGACGGCTGGGCCGTCGCGGGCCCGGGCCCCTGGGCCGTCCGCGCGGAGACCCCCGTCCTCGCAGGTCACGCGCCCGTCGCCGCCCTGACCGACGGCGAGGCCGTACGGATCGCCACCGGCGCCCCCGTCCCGCCCGGGACCACCGCCGTCATCCGTACCGAGCACTCCCGTACGGAACGGACCGGACCCCTCCCCGGGCCGGGCCTTCTGCTGCACGCGCTGCGTGACGTGGTCTCCGGGCAGGACATCAGGCCCCGGGGTCAGGAGTGCCGGTCCGGCGACGAGCTCCTGCCCGTCGGCACCGCCGTGACCCCCGTCGTGCTGGGCCTCGCCGCAGCCGCCGGTTACGACGCGCTCCCCGTGCCGCCGCGCCCCCGCGTGGAGGTCCTCGTCCTCGGCGACGAGCTGCTCACGGCCGGTCTCCCCCACGAGGGGCTCATCCGTGACGCCCTCGGCCCGATGCTAGGTCCCTGGCTCGCGGCGCTCGGCGCCGAGGTGCTCGCCACCCGGCGGATCGGCGACGACGCCGAGGAGCTGTACGCGGCCGTCACGGGCTCCGCCGCCGACCTGGTGGTCACCACGGGAGGCACCGCCGCCGGACCCGTCGACCACCTTCACCGGGTCCTCGACAAGGCGGGCGCCACGCTCCTGGTCGACGGGGTGAAGGTACGCCCCGGCCATCCAATGCTCCTCGCGGCCCTGGGCGGCGGTCGCCACCTCGTCGGCCTGCCCGGCAACCCGCTCGCCGCCGTCTCCGGGCTCCTCACGCTCGCCGAGCCGCTCCTCGCCGTCCTGGGCGGCACCTCTCCCGCCGAGGGCCGTGCCCCCGTCCTGGACGAGGTGCACGGGCATCCCCACGACACCCGGCTCGTCCCGGTCGTCCGCCGGGCCGAGCGGCTCGTTCCGCTGCGCTACAACGGGCCCGCCATGCTCCGGGGCATCGCCGTCGCGGACGGCATGGCCGTCGTCCCGCCCGGCGGCGCCCGGTCCGGCCAGGAGCTGGACGTCCTCGACCTTCCCTGGCCGCCGACGTCGGGCGCCGTACCGGCCCAAGGAGCGTGTTTCACGTGAAACTTCCCAGTCGTGACGTGATGGCCCGCAACGCGGACGAACGGATCTCGGGCCCACGGATCCAGCTGCCCCGCCGGGTCGTCGAGAGGCCGTTGCGCCAGGTCGGCAAACGGCTGCTCATGGCGCTCGGCGTGCTGATCCTGACGGTTCTCATCGTCTACGTCGACCGCGACGGCTATCACGACAACGCCGACGAGACGCTCGACTTCCTCGACAGCGTCTACTACGCGACCGTGACGCTCTCCACCACCGGATACGGCGACATCGTCCCGTACAGCGACTCGGCGCGGCTCGCCAACATCCTGCTGGTCACGCCCCTGCGCGTGCTCTTCCTGATCATCCTGGTCGGCACCACTCTCGAGGTCCTCACCGAACGGACCCGGGAGGAGTTCCGGCTGAACCGCTGGAGGTCCACCTTGCGCGACCACACCGTCATCGTCGGTTTCGGGACGAAGGGGCGGTCCGCGATCCAGACGCTCTGCGCGACCGGACTCCGCAAGGACCAGATCGTCATCGTCGACCCCTCCACGAAGGTGATCGAGACGGCGAACACGGACGGGTTCGTCGGCGTCGTCGGCGACGCGACCCGCAGCGACGTGCTGCTCCGCGCCGAGGTGCAGCGGGCCCGGCAGATCGTCATCGCCACCCAGCGCGACGACACGGCGGTCCTGGTCACCCTCACGGCACGCCAGCTCAACCGGGGAGCGAAGATCGTCGCGGCGGTCCGCGAGGAGGAGAACGCGCCGCTGCTCCGCCAGTCCGGCGCGGACGCGGTCATCACCAGCGCCAGCGCCGCCGGCCGCCTGCTCGGACTGTCCGTGCTGAGCCCCAGCGCCGGCACGGTCATAGAGGACCTCATTCAGCAGGGCTCGGGCCTCGACCTCGTGGAACGGCCGGTGACCAAGAGCGAGGCCGGCAAGAGCGTGCGGGAGACCGGCGACCTGGTGGTGAGCGTGCTCCGCGGCCACCGGCTCCTCGGTTACGACGACCCCGCGGCCAGCCCGCTCCAGCTCACCGACCGGGTGATCACCATCGTGCGCGCCGCGCCGGTGGCCCCGCTCTCCACGCCCCCGGAGGACTGACCCGCCGGAGCACCGACTCACCGGAGGGCCGACCCGCCGGACGAGTAGCCTCGCCGCCATGTATGCGATCACGATTCCGGAACCCGGCGGTCCCGAGGCGCTCGTCTGGGCCGAGGTGCCCGATCCCGTACCCGGCGAGGGCGAGGTGCTCGTCGAAGTGGCGGCCAGCGCGGTCAACCGCGCCGATCTGCTCCAGCGCCAGGGCTTCTACGACCCACCGCCGGGCAGCTCCCCGTACCCCGGCCTGGAGTGCGCGGGCCGGATCGCCGAGCTCGGCCCCGGGGTGTCCGGCTGGGCCGTCGGCGACGAGGTGTGCGCGCTGCTCGCCGGCGGCGGCTACGCGGAGAAGGTCGTGGTCCCGGCCGGCCAGCTGCTGCCCGTCCCGGAGGGCGTCGACCTGACCACGGCCGCCGCGCTCCCCGAGGTCGCGTGCACGGTCTGGTCCAACATCTTCATGCTCGCGCACCTGCGGCCCGGCGAGACGCTGCTCGTGCACGGCGGCGCGAGCGGGATCGGCACGATGGCGATCCAGCTGGCGAAGGCGGTCGGCGCGCGGGTCGCGGTCACCGCCGGAGGCCCCGAGAAGCTGGCGCGCTGCGCCGAGCTGGGCGCGGACATCCTCATCGACTACCGCGAGCAGGACTTCGTCGAGGAGCTGGCGAAGGCGACGGACGGGGCGGGCGCGGACGTCATCCTGGACATCGTGGGCGCCAAGTACCTGGAGCGGAACGTGAAGGCGCTGGCCGTGAACGGCCGACTGGTCGTCATCGGCCTCCAGGGCGGGGTGAAGGGCGAGCTGAACCTCGGGGCGCTGCTCGCGAAGCGCGCCGCCGTCCTGGCGACGACGCTGCGGTCCCGGCCGGCGCAGGAGAAGGCGGCGATCGTCGCGGCCGTACGGGAGCACGTCTGGCCGCTGATCGGCGCGGGCACGGTCCGGCCGGTCGTCGACCGGACGCTTCCGATGCCGGAGGCCGCCGAGGGGCACCGGGCGCTGGAGGACGGCCGGCACGTCGGCAAGGTGCTGCTGCTCACGCCACGCGCCTGACCCGCGCGCGCAAGGAGGGACCCGGCACGCAACGAGGGGTCTGCGCGCGCAGGGAGGGACCCGCGCGCGCAAGGAGGGACCCGGCACGCAAGGAGGGACCCGGCAGGCCAGGAGGGGCCCGCGCGTGCCAGGAGGGCCCGGCACACGAGGAAGGGCCCGGCGCACGAGGTGTGCCGGGCCCTTCCCGCGTACGGACGTGACCTACAGGTACGGTCCCGAGCGCACCGCGTGCCCGTGGCCGTGGTCGTCGTCATCGTCGTCGTGGGAAGCGCCCGGAGGCAGCGCGCGGCGCATCTGCTCCAGCTGCGCGCGGGCCGCCATCTGCTGGGCGAACAGCGCCGTCTGGATGCCGTGGAACAGGCCCTCGAGCCAGCCCACCAGCTGCGCCTGCGCGATGCGCAGCTCCGCCTCGGAGGGGATCGCCTCGTCCGTGAACGGCAGGGAGAGCCGTTCCAGTTCCTCGACCAGTTCGGGCGCGAGCCCGTCCTCCAGCTCCTTCACGGAGCTGGCGTGGATGTCCTTGAGCCTGACCCGGCTCGCCTCGTCCAGAGGGGCCGCCCGTACTTCCTCCAGGAGCTGCTTGATCATGCTGCCGATCCGCATGACCTTCGCAGGCTGCTCGACCATTTCCGTCACCGGGACCTCGCGGGGTTCGTCGTCGCCCTGAGTGCCGCCGAGCGCCATCCCGTCCTGTCCCACGATGAGGACCTGGGGGCTCTCCTGCGACCTGTCATTCCTCGGCATCTCCATGCCGCCATTCTCTCGTACGCATGCCTCACCACACGGTGTGCCCCTGTACGGGGGTGATCCACCCTCGTACAGGGGCACAGGACGAGAACGAAGCCCGTCAGGTCGCCGCGCGCCGGGCCAGTGCGCCGCGCGAGCGGGTCACCAGGGCGGCGAGGAGCGCGGCGCCGAGCGGGACGGCGACGAGCAGGCCGGCCAGCGTCTCCCAGGGGATGACGATCGGCACGTCGGGCGGGGTCAGGTCGGCGCTCCAGCCCTCGGCGATGTTCTGCTCGTAGAAGCGGAGCTGGTCGCGCTCCTCGGTGAGCCGGAGCCCCACGGCGGGCAGCAGTCCTGCGGCGGAGCCGAGGAGCACGCCCATCGCGGCGACGACTCCGCACTGGAATCCGCTGAGCGTGCGGCGGACCCGGGGCGGGGCGCCCACGGCGGCGAGCGTCTTCAGGTCGGCCTCGGCGTCGGCCTGGGCGAGTCCGGTGGCGATGCCGGCGGCGCCGATGGTGACCAGGCCGGCGAAGACGGCCAGCGAGAGCAGGATGATGCCGTACTCGTTGACGAACCCTTCTTCCAGGTGCAGTTCGACGTTGCTGCCGAGCTTGGCGAGCTCGCTGTCGAGCTTCTGGCGCTGCTCGGAGTCCGGCAGCCGGTCGGTGCTGACGTACACGCCCAGCGGCACCGTGGAGAGACCGGCGGCCTTCGCGGTGGCCGGGGTCATGAGGGCCTGGAGGCCGTAGGACTTCTTGTCGCCAGGCACCAGGTAGGCGGGCAGGGAGCTGACCTCGCCGGGGACGGGACGGCCCTGCTCTGAGGCCTTGTCGGCGGCGGGGATGTCGGTGATCTGCTTGATCCCGACGGCGCCCTTCATGTCGACCAGGGCGCGGTTGAAGACGACGATCCTGCCCTCGGCGAGGGCCTTCACGGTCGCGGGGTCGTCGACGCCGAGGACCTGGAGCAGCTTGGCGTCACCGATGAGCAGGCCGCCGTCGGAGACGTACATCCCGCTGCTGGCGGAGTCCTTGCAGCGCCAGTCCTCCGTGAGCAGCTTCCGCCGCTGGTCGGGCGTGTACTTCTCCGAGGGGTCGCCGCCGCCCGGGGCCGCTGCGTACAGCGGGCACTCGTTCGCCGGGGGAACGATGACCTCGTAGCGGCCGCAGCCGGCGCCCTCACCCCAGGGCGGGCAGCCGGGCTTGCCGACCGAGACGCGCCCGACGTCGGCGCGGACGGAGACGGGGAAGTTGCGCTGGACGGCCTCGCGGACGGCGGGGACGTCCCGGCCGCCCTCCTCCTGGACGAAGGCGGAGGCGACGCCGTACGGCAGCGTGGCCTCGTACCCGGCCCTGTTCTCGGCCTCGCGGCTGGCCATGTACGTGGAGACGGCGACCGTGCCCGCGACGGCCGCGAGGACGGCGGCGACGGCGGGTGCCGTACGGCCCCGGTTGCGGACGGCGTCGCGCAGCGCGAGGCGCGGGGAGAGCGGCAGCCAGCGGCCGGTCCGCCCGAACAGGCCCACCAGGGCGGGGGTCATGGCGACGACGCCCAGCTCGGCGAGAGCGGATCCGGCCGCCACGAGGGCGACCTGCTGGGAGACCATCGAGCCGAAGAGGGCGACCGCGCCGCCGACGAGGAGGGCCGCCAGGCCGATCAGGGGCAGCACGCGGCTGCTGCGGCGGACGCCGCGCCGGCCGGTGAGCGAGGCGAGGACGGTCTGCCGGGAGGCGGTGACGGCGGGGACGATCGCGGCGAGCAGACCGGTCAGGACCGCGAGCAGCGCGATGCCGAGCAGTTCGAGCGGCCGGATGTCGAAGGCCCCGAACCGCTGGCCCATGGTGTCCTCGAGGACCGGCTGCAGCAGCAGGGTCAGGATCAGCGCGAGGACGGTGCCGGTGACGGCGGCCGCGACGCCGATGACCAGACCGCCGCTCAGCACGATGGCCCGGATGTGGCTGCGGGCACCTCCGTTGGCGCCGACGAGGCCGAGCTGGCGGCGCGAGCGCCGGGCGCCGACCGCGAAGGCGGGTCCGGCGAGGAGGCAGATCTCCAGCATCGCCAGGCCGACGACGGTGGCGAGGGAGGCGAGTTCGGCGGCGTCGGCCGCCGGGCTGGCCGCGTAGTCGCCCCAGCCGTCCTTCTGGTTGAGCGGAACCTCGGACGCGGCGGGCGGGTCGAGCACCACCGCACGCGAGACGACCGTGACGCCCTTGGTGTTGATCTCCTTGACGGCGTTCCACGTGAAACCACCGGACGCGCGCACCAGATACGAGACGGAGGTGTCGGGCGCGGGCAGCCCGGCCTTCTCGACCGCCTTCGCGTAGGGGGCGAGGAAGGCGCCGGGCAGTGCGTTCACCTGGTCCGTGGAGAGCGAGTCGGGAAGTTCGTAGGAGCCGACGATCCGGTACGGGCGATCGAAATTGCGGGCGGAAAGGGTCGAGCCGACCGACAGACCGCTCGTCTCCAGGAAGTGCGAGGTCGCCATGACCTCGTCGTTCTTCTCGGGGAAACGCCCCTCCAGGAGCGTCATGATGCCGCGGGCGATCGGATCGGACGCCTTGAGCTCACGCACCCCGGCCCCGAGCAGACCGTGGGCCGTCGTCAGCTTGGCGTCACCGACGCTGTCCGTGAGGACGGTGGCTCCCGCGGGGATGGTCTTGGTGACATCGGTCGGGCCGCTCGGCCAGGGCTCGTCCTCGTAGTCCTTGACCGGCGTGTTCATCTCGCCCGCCGGGTCCTGGAAGATGGGGACGCCGTCGACCTGGGCGTCCTTGAAGCGGGCGTCGGCCGCGCCGATCGTCCGCTCCACCCGCTCGGCGGGGGAGAGCTGGGAGCTGCGGTAGGTCAGGTCGAGGGCGCTGACACCCAGGATGGGCAGCGCGATCATCGCGAGGACGAGGGCGCTGCGGCCCTTGGAGCGCCAGGCGTCGCGGCGGGCTATGCGGATCGCGGCCCGCCAGGAGTGGAACCAGGTCTTCACGCGTCGGCCACCTGACCCGACAGGAGCGAATCGGCCTCGCTGCGCACGGTCTGGTCGACGATGGCGCCGTCCCGCAGGAACACGACCCGGTCGGCCCAGGCGGCGAACCGCGGCTCGTGGGTGACGAGGACACCGGCGGCGCCCGCGTCGCAGCGGGAGCGGAGCAGGGCGAGCACGGACTCGCCGGTCTCGGAGTCCAGGGCGCCGGTCGGCTCGTCGGCGAGGACGAGGCGGCGGTCGCCGACGAGGGCGCGGGCGATGGCGACGCGCTGCTGCTGGCCGCCGGACATCTCGTCGGGGAAGCGGTCGGCGAGGTGGCCGAGCCCCATCTCCTCCAGGGCGGCGACGGCCTCGACGCGCGCCTTGCGGGCGGAGGTCCCGTCCAGCTCGCGGGGCAGGGCGACGTTCTCGGCGGCGGTCAGGGCCGGGATGAGGTTGTAGTCCTGGAAGACGTAACCGATGCTGCGGCGGCGCAGGGCCGCGAGTTCCTTGACGCTCGCGGTGGTGATGTCGGTGTCCTCGACGATCACCCGGCCCGAGCTGGGGGTGTCCAGGCCGCCGGCGATGGTGAGCAGCGTGGACTTGCCGGAGCCCGACGGGCCCATGACGGCGACGAGTTCGCCGGGGTACACGGCGAGGTCGATGCCGCGCAGGGCGTGCACCTCGGTGGCGCCCGCGCCGTGGACGCGGGTCAGGTTCTGCAGTTGCAGCACGGGCTGCTGTGTCGACATGGAGGGGTCCCCCCGTTGGCCGTACGCGGCGGGCGGGCCGGGTACGGGAGCGTGCGGTGGAAGGTGGTGCGTCAGAGGTACGGGCGGGGCGCGAGGGTGCGGTCGACGCGCCCCGGGTGTACCGGTGGTCGAAGGGCCTAAGAGGCCGGAGTCCCCGGCCCGGCCGGGCCGGCCGGAGCACTCAGGGCGCTCGGGGCGGGCGGGGCGCTGGAGCCCGCCGGGCCTGCCGGGGTGTTCGAGACCGCTGGGACCGCCGGTGCACTCGGGGCCGTCGGGCCCACGGGCCCGGTCGCCGGGCTCCCCGCGGCGGCCGTCGCCGACAGGCGGATCAGCCGGGACTCGCAGTGGTCCAGCCAGCGGGCCTCCGCCTCGGTCTGGAAGATCAGCTGCTCCAGGACGAGCAGCCAGGCCACGTCGTCCCGCTCCCGGGCCCCGCCGCCCTCGACGGCGAGCAGGGCCCGCGCCTTGAGCCGGGTGTAGTCCTGCATCGCCTTCACGGTGTGCCGGCGCTGGGACTGGATGACGTCGCGGATGTCGACGCCGGGCGCGCCCACGGCCATGGCGAGCTTGATGGCCAGCTCGTCACGGGCGGGGCTGGTGCGGTCCACCGGCTTCTCGAACCAGGTCCTGAGCTCGGCGCGGCCGCTGTCGGTGATCGCGTAGAGCGTGTGCCCGGCGGCGTCCTCGCCGCCCTGGGCGACCATGCCGTCGCGCTCGAGCCGGTTGAGCGTCGTGTAGACCTGGCCGACGTTGAGCGGCCAGGTGGAGCCGGTGCGGGACTCGAACTCCGTACGGAGCTGGGAGCCGTAGCGAGGGCCGCGTTCGAGGAGGGCGAGGAGCCCGTGGCGGATCGACATACTCAGTATGTATACCGGGTATGTCGCGACGGACAACCGTCCTGAGAGGGAAGCGGGAGGTCCGACTCAAGGGGGACCCCGACGGTCCCGACGGAGTCAGCGGCGGCGCATCCGGAGCCCGAGGAAGCCGATCCCGAACCCCATCAGGGCCAGCCCCACGCCCAGGGTGAGCACGGGAATCCGCTGGTCGCCGAGGGTGGGCGCGGTCTCGTCGCCCAGTCCGGGTGCCGCGGCGGGCAGGCTGGCGGGCGCGGCCTCCGGTGGCAGCGGATCCCCCTCGCGTACCAGCCCGTCCGTCTCCTCGGCGGCGTCGTGCTCGCGCGAGCTTGTAGCGGTTTCGGTACGAGAGGGGCGGGGCGCCGGTGCCTTGGCGCTCTCCGGGGCGGAGGACTCGGCGGACTCGGGGCGCCCCGGGCGGGGCTTCCCCTCGCCGGCGGGCCGCCCCGCGAGGGAGGCGGAACGGCTGGGGGCGGGGGCGTCGGAGGGCTCGGCGCTCGGCGCGGGCGGGGAGGAGGGCGCCCCCGTTCCGGTGGGGGCGGCCCCCGTCCCGGTGGGCGCGGGCGCCGGGGAGACGGGCGCGCGGGTGCCCCCGTCACCGCTCGGAGGAGCGGACGGAGAGGCGGTCGGCGAAGGGAGGACGGGCGGCTCGGTCGTCGAGGGCGCGGCGGAGGACGGGGTCGCCGCCGGCGTCGGGACGGTCGGCGGCAGCACCGCCCCACCGCGTCCGAGGAAGGCCGTGCTGCCCACCGACGTGCCGGGGTCCTGCGCCGCGTACGCGAAGGGCGTGACGTACAGGGCGCAGACGCAGGTGAACGCGCAGGTGAGCGCGGGGCGGAGAGCCCGCGCGCGTGCCCTGCGGAGTGCTGGAGTCACCGGGTGACCCCCTCCCGTACCGAGGCGCGGAGACGTTCGACTCAGCGTCACATGCCCGATTCGTTCCGGCATCCGGGACGGGGCCAGGGGGCGTAAGGCGGGCTCCGGGACTACTGCGGCGGGTTGCCCGTCGAGATCTTGAGGGTGAACTCGGCGTCCGCGTCCGTGATGTCCTGGCCGGCCGGCGGGTACTGCTCCAGGACCGTGCCCTCGCCGTACGTGGCCTCGTCCACCGGGGTCTGGGTCATGATCTTCCAGCCCGCCGCCTGGACGCACGCCTTCACCGACTGGATGTTCTTGTAGGTGAAGTTGGGGACCTCGAACTTGGCCGGGTCGTCGCTCGACTCCGAAGGCTGCGTGCACTTCTTCGTGTCGATGGTCTTGGTCAGGTCGGGGCCCTTGTGGCCGGGCGCCGCCGTCTGGTTCTGCTGCGTCTCCGTGCCGCCGGTGCCGCCGGCCTGCGGGTCCGAGTCCTTGTTCATGTTGAGCGCCACGAGCAGGCCGCCGATCGCGAGCAGCGCGACGGCGACCGCACCGACGATGACCGGGGTGTTCCGGCGGGAGCCCGAGCCGCCGGTCGCGACGGGAGCGGGCATGGGCGCCGGCGTCGGGGCGTACGGCGCGGGGGCCGGGGTGGGGGCGTACGGCGCGGGCGTCGGCGCCTGCTGCGGGTAGCCGTACGCCGGGGCGGGCGCGGGGGTCGTGGGGCCGTACGGGCCGGGCTGCGGCGTCGGCGGCAGATAGGGCTGCTGCACGCCGGGGTGCGGGGTCGGGGGCGGGGTCTGGCCGACGGGCGGGAAGACCGCCGAGCCGACGCCCGCGCCGCTGCTGACCGGACCGCCCTGGACGATCATCGGCGCACCGGTCTGGCCGGCCGCCAGGACCCGCAGGCACTCGTCGCGCATCGCGGCCGCGCTCGGGAACCGCTCGTTCGGGTTCTTCCGCAGCGCGCGGGCGACGAGCGCGTCCATCGCCGGCGTCACCGAGCGGTTGACGGAGGACGGGGCGACCGGCTCCTCCTGCACGTGCGCGTAGGCGATGGCGAGCGGGGAGTCGGCGTCGAAGGGGAGACGGCCCGTCAGCAGCTGGAAGAGCATGATGCCGACCGAATAAAGGTCGGAGCGGGCGTCCACCGCGCGGCCGAGGGCCTGCTCGGGGGAGAGGTACTGCGGAGTGCCGACGACCATGCCGGTCTGCGTCATCGAGGTGACCCCGGACTGCATGGCCCGCGCGATGCCGAAGTCCATGACCTTGACCACACCGCGCTTGGTGGTCATCACGTTGCCCGGCTTGATGTCGCGGTGGACCAGGCCCATCTCGTGGCTGACCTCGAGCGCGGCCAGCACGTCGGCCGTGACCTTCAGCGCCTTGTCGGCGGGCATCGCGCCGTACTGCTGGACGTCCGCGGCGAGGACCGAGCCGAGCGGCTGCCCCTCCACGTACTCCATGACGATGTACGGCATGACGGCGCCGTCGAGGGTGTCCTCGCCGGTGTCGAAGACCGAGACGATGTTCGTGTGCGACAGCTTCGCGACGGCCTGCGCCTCGCGCCGGAACCGCTCGCGGAAGGACTGCTCCCGGCCGAGCTCCGTGTGCAGCGTCTTGATGGCGACCTGCCGGTCGAGGGCGCTGTCGTAGGCCAGGTAGACCGACGCCATGCCGCCCTCGCCGAGAAGGTCGCGCAGCTGGTACCGGCCGCCCGCGACCGAACCGCCCGCATAGCGGCCCTGTGCGCCGTCCTGGCTCATCTGTGCTTCCCCCTACGCGCGCGTGGCGGCGTTGATCCGGAATTTCCTGGCCAAGTCTGCCCCAGGGCAGTGACACGTCAAGCCGGGTGCCCGTTCCGTGACCCTCCGCACAGGAAGCGTTTCCGCGCGGTCGGGGGAAACCCGCCGAATTTGCACAGGCGTACGTCGAGGAGGTTGGATGGCCGGTCCATCTCGGACCGTGGTGTCGTACGGAGCCTGTAGCGTGACGACTGGACACGGCACGACAGACGACGGCGAGGACTGATGGCACCCGAATCCGGAGCAGGTGGCGGTGTGCCGGACGCGTCGGCGGAATCGTGGGGCGAGGGCGGCGTCGTCGGCGACGGCCGCTACCGCCTGACGCACCGTCTGGGCCGGGGCGGCATGGCGGAGGTCTTCGCCGCCGAGGACGTACGGCTCGGCCGCACCGTGGCCGTCAAGCTGCTGCGCGCCGATCTCGCCGAGGACCCGGTCTCCAAGGCCCGCTTCACCCGCGAGGCACAGTCCGTCGCCGGACTCAACCACCACGCGATCGTCGCCGTGTACGACTCCGGCGAGGACCTCGTCGGCGGCCGTCCCGTGCCGTACATCGTGATGGAGCTGGTCGAGGGCCGCACCATCCGCGACCTGCTGCTCAGCGCCGAGGCCCCCGGTCCCGAGCAGGCGCTCATCATCGTCTCCGGCGTCCTGGAGGCGCTGGCCTACTCGCACCAGCACGGCATCGTGCACCGCGACATCAAGCCGGCCAACGTGATCATCACGCACACCGGCGCGGTGAAGGTCATGGACTTCGGCATCGCGCGCGCCCTGCACGGCGCGCAGTCGACGATGACCCAGACCGGCATGGTCATGGGCACCCCGCAGTACCTCTCCCCCGAGCAGGCCCTCGGCAAGGCGGTCGACCACCGCTCCGACCTGTACGCCACGGGCTGCCTGCTCTACGAACTCCTCGCGCTGCGGCCCCCCTTCACCGGCGAGACCCCGCTGTCCGTCGTGTACCAGCACGTCCAGGACGCGCCGGTCCCGCCGTCCGAGGTGACGGGGTCCGTGCCGCCGGAGCTCGACGGCCTGGTCATGCGCTCGCTCGCGAAGGACCCGGACGACCGGTTCCAGAGCGCCGAGGAGATGCGCGGGCTCATCCAGTACGCCCTCCAGATGCTCCAGCAGCAGGGTGGTTACACCGGCGCGTGGAACACCGGACCGGTCGAGATGTACGAGGGCGGGCACGCCCCGGTCGGCGGCATGGCCGCGACGGCCGCGATGGGCCACCCCGTGCACGGCGAGACCGCGCAGGGCCCGATCCTTCCGCCGATGAACCCGAACGACGGCGGCTACGCCGGCGGCGCCGGCGGCTACGGCCAGGACGGGTACGGCGCGCAGAGCGGCGGCAGCGGCGGCCGGGGCAAGATCTGGCTGTTCGCCGTACTCGCGCTGGTCGCGGTCGTCGCGGGTGTCGCGTACGCGCTCGACAAGGCGGGCGGCCCGGGCGACGACGTGAAGTCGCCGACGAGCACCGTCAGCACCTCGCCGTCGACCGCCTCCGAGGAGCCCACCCCCTCGGAGGAGCCCACCGAGGAGCCCACCCAGGATTCGGGCACGTCGACCGGCGAGACGCAGCAGCCGTGGAACCCGCCGACGACGTACGAACCGACCCAGCCCACGGGCACGCCGACGACCGAGACGCCGACGCAACCGACGACCACGCCGCCGACCGATCCGACGGACACGCCGACGGAGCCGACGGGCGAGCCGACGACCGGGGCGCCGACGGAGCCGACGGGCAATCCGACGGACGACTCCTCCGGCGGCAACGGCAACCCGGACCCCCCGCCGACGGGCGCGGGCACCGAGACCGGCTGACGCGACCGCTGCGGCGGCCGCGCGGCCCTCGTCGAGCCTTCGCCGTGTCCTCGTCGCGCCTTCGCCGTGCTCAGCCGGCGAAGGCGTCGCGGACCGCCGCGTACTCACGCGTCCACCAGACCGCCAGGGCCGACACCGCGGGGAACTGCGGGTCGGCCCGCCGGTCGTGCAGCTGATAGCGCCAGCGCAGGGTCCAGAAGTCGTTGAGCCGCTCCCACCACACTCGGTGGGCCGCCGCCGCCAGCTCGGCGCCGTCCGTGCCCGTCGCCCGCCGGTACGCGCGCGCGTACGCCCGCACCTTCTCCAGGGCCAGCTCCCCCTCCGGCCGTACGAAGAAGATCGCGGCGGCCCTGACCGCCTCCTCCGCCCTGGGGCGGACCCCGAGCCGGTCCCAGTCGACGATCGCGGCGGGCTCCGCGCCCCGGTACAGCAGGTTCAGCGGGTGGAAGTCCCCGTGCACCCAGCCGGCGGCGGAGGCGGGCGGCGGCCGGTGGTGGGCGTGCTGTGCGAGCAGCCTGCGCCGCTCCCTGAGCCGGTGCTCGGCGAGTGCGTCGAAGCTGTCGCGGGGGCGGTGCGCGCGGGCGAGGCGGAGCAGCTCCTCGATGGCCCGGAAGGTGTCCTCGGGGCGGGCGCTCTCGTGTTCGCCGCCCGGCGGTGGGGACTCCATGACCTGCTCCAGGCAGGTGTGGACGCGGCCCAGGAGGGTGCCGAGGCGGCGGGAGCAGCCGGTGGAGAGCTGGGCGCCGTCGCGGTGACGGCCGTCGATCCAGGGGTGCAGGGCGTAGCAGTGGCCGCCGACGAGGGCGACCGTGCGGCCCCGGCTGTCGGGGAGCGGCGGCGCCACGGGCAGGCCGAGGGCGTGTAAGCGCTGGGTGGCGCGGTGCTGCCGGGTGATGGTGGCCCGGTCCGAGGTGGGGGCGTCCAGGTGCTGCTTGAGGAAGTACGCCCCGCGGGTGGTGGAGAGCCGGTAGCCGCGGTTGAGCAGTCCCTCGGTCACGGGGACGCAGGAGAGGGGCTCGCCCACGTCCGTGTAGCGGCGCAGGAGGGGACGGACGGGCGGAGCGTGGGGTACAGATGAGCGCGGCACTCCGCAGATGTTAGATCACGCTGCGTGGTGGAATCGTCGCTCCGGGGGCCGGTGCTCGGGGCGGGTCTCGGGGCCGGCTTCCGGGTGGGTCTCGGGGTCAGCCCAGGGACCGGCCTCGGGGGCAGCCTCGGGACCGGCTTCGTGGCGGGGCCCGGCACCGGCCTCGGGGTGAGCATCGCCCCCGGCCTCGGGGCCGGCCCCGAAACGGGCCCCGGCACGGGCCTCGGAGGGCCTCTCGCCAGACGCCCCCGGGAAGGCCTCGGCAGAGGGCCCGGAGGGGCTCTCCGAGGCGTTTCCGGCCGAATCCCGCATCGGGATGTCTGCCGACTTCCGCGCCGGGCCCTCGGCCGGCTCCTGCACCGGGCCCTCGGCCGGCTCCTGCACCGGGCCCTCGGCCGGCTCCTGCACCGGGCTCTCGCCCGGCTCCCGCACCGAGTCCTCGGCACGGCCCCCACGCGACCCCTCCGCGAGGCCCTCGGCACGGCCCCCGCCCGCCTCCTCCGCAAGACCCCCTGCAGGGCCTCCGCCCGGCTCCCCGGTGCCCGCGGGTCCGCTGTAGTCGAGTTCGTGGACCGTCACGAACTGGGGCTCGATCCGCATGAACACCGGGGTGAAGGGCTCGCCGTCCACCCGTACGGGCTCGGGGCCGAAGGCCGCCAGTTCCTCCGCCGTCGGCTCGATGATCTCGGCCGTGCCCGTGAACTGCACGGACCAGATGTGCTCGGCGCCGGATTCGCAGTTGTCCGCTCCGTACGCGACCACGCTGCCGTTGCAGGCGCGGTGGTAGCCGAGGCCCCGGTGCATCCGGAGCAGGACGCGGCCGTCGGCCACGACGTGGCGGGCGGGGGCGACGAACGGCATCGCCCGCATGCTCGTCGCCACCCGGCCGTACGACACACGGCCGAGCAGCTCGATGGCGCGGATCTCGTCGGTGGACATGGTCTCCACTCTCCGCCACCGGCGCCGTGTCGGAAAAGGGGCCCCTGCCCCGGTTCGAGGGGGCCGTAGGTCCCGAGAACGGTCCGCCGGCCCCGCCCTGGTACGGGCCGGGGCCGGCGGGCGTCAGTGACGTTCGGCCTGGAGCCGGGCCACGTACGCCGCCGCCTGCGAGCGCCGCTCCATGCCCAGCTTCGACAGCAGGCTGGAGACGTAGTTCTTGATGGTCTTCTCCGCGAGGTGGAGCCGCTCGCCGATGAGCCGGTTGGTCAGGCCCTCGCCGATCAGGTCGAGGATCCTGCGCTCCTGCTCCGTCAGGTTGGCGAGTCTGTCGTCGCTCTTCGGGTTGTTGCCGTCGCGCAGCCGCTCCAGGACCCGGGCGGTGGCCACCGGGTCGAGCAGCGACCTGCCGGCCGCGACGTCCCGCACGGCGTTCAGCAGCTCGTTGCCCCGGATCGCCTTGAGGACATAGCCCGAGGCACCGGCCATGATCGCGTCGAAGAGCGCCTCGTCGTCCGCGTACGAGGTCAGCATCAGGCACTTGATCGACTCGTCCTGCGAGCGGATCTCCCGGCACACCTCCACCCCGCTGCCGTCGGGCAGCCGGACGTCGAGCACGGCGACGTCGGGACGGGTCGCGGGGATCCTGACCAGCGCGTCCGCCGCCGTCCCGGCCTCGCCGACCACCTCGATGTCGTCCTCCACGGAGAGCAGCTCGTGGACGCCGCGCCGGACGACTTCATGGTCGTCCAGCAGAAATACCCGGATTTTTCCTTCTTCGCGCACGCGGTCAGTCTCACATATTGGGTCTTCCGGCGCCCGGGGTGCGCGGGATAACGTGCCGGGTGTTCCGACGACGGCGTCGGGCCGTTGTCCATGCTCTGACCAGGGATGAGTCCCCCTTTTCTCGATTTACTTGGAAATCCAAGCAAAATCGCAGGTCAAGTGGGGTTTCGCGGGAATGCCGCGTAATGGGTAACGTGCCTATGACGGCGCTCGCCGGGGCACCTTTCACGCCCGACTCCGGCCGCGTCGCACCCACCCCGTGCGAAGGTACGGACAAGGCGGAGCCGCACTGGCCTCACCGGCGAACCCGGGGGCCGGACCGACGGAGGAGCACGCACGTGACCGTGGAGAGCACTGCCGCGCGCAAGACGACGCGACGCAGCAGCGGCACCAAGCGCACCGCAAGCGCGAGCACGAGCACCACCAAGAAGGCGACGGCCGCCACGGCCACGGAGCCCGAGCTCGTTCAGCTGCTGACGCCCGAAGGGGAGCGCGTTCAGCACCCCGACTACGACATCGATCTGAGCGCCGAGGAGCTGCGCGGTCTGTACCGCGACATGGTCCTCACCCGACGCTTCGACGCCGAGGCGACCGCCCTGCAGCGTCAGGGCGAGCTGGGCCTGTGGGCCTCGCTGCTCGGCCAGGAGGCCGCCCAGATCGGTTCAGGCCGGGCGCTGCGCGATGACGACTACGTCTTCCCGACCTATCGCGAGCACGGCGTCGCCTGGTGCCGCGGGGTCGACCCGACGAATCTGCTGGGAATGTTCCGCGGCGTGAACAACGGCGGCTGGGACCCCAACAGCAACAATTTCCACCTGTACACGATCGTCCTCGGCTCGCAGACCCTGCACGCCACCGGCTATGCCATGGGCATCGCCAAGGACGGCGCGGACTCCGCTGTGCTCGCCTACTTCGGTGACGGCGCCTCCAGCCAGGGCGACGTCAACGAGTCGTTCGTCTTCTCCGCGGTCTACAACGCTCCGGTCGTGTTCTTCTGCCAGAACAACCAGTGGGCCATTTCCGAGCCCATCGAGAAGCAGACCCGCGTCCCGCTCTACCAGCGCGCCCGCGGCTTCGGCTTCCCCGGCGTCCGCGTCGACGGCAACGACGTCCTCGCGTGCCTGGCCGTGACCCGGTCCGCCCTGGAGCGCGCCCGCCGCGGCGAGGGCCCGACGCTCGTCGAGGCCTTCACCTACCGCATGGCCGCCCACACCACCTCCGACGACCCGACGCGCTACCGCCGCGACGCGGAGCGTGAGGCGTGGGAGGCCAAGGACCCGATCCTCCGCCTGAAGGTGTACCTGGAGAACGAGGGCCACGCCGACGCGGCCTTCTTCGAGGAGCTGGAAGCGGAGAGCGAGGCCCTCGGCAAGAACGTCCGCGAGGTCGTCCGCGCCATGCCGGTCCCGGACCACATGGCGATGTTCGACCACACCTACGCGGACGGGCACGCGCTCGTCGACGAGGAGCGCGCGCAGTTCGCCGCCTACCAGGAGTCCTTCACGGGCGGAGAGGCCGAGTAATCATGGCTGTTCAGAAGCTTCCCCTGGCGAAGGCGCTCAACGAGTCGCTGCGCAAGGCCCTGGAGACCGACCCCAAGGTCGTCATCATGGGCCTGGACGTCGGCAAGCTCGGCGGTGTCTTCCGGATCACCGACGGTCTGCAGAAGGACTTCGGCGAGGACCGGGTCGTCGACACCCCGCTCGCCGAGTCCGGCATCGTCGGCACCGCGATCGGCCTCGCGCTGCGCGGCTACCGGCCGGTCGTGGAGATCCAGTTCGACGGCTTCGTCTTCCCGGCGTACGACCAGATCGTCACGCAGCTGGCGAAGATGCGGGCCCGTTCGCTCGGCACGGTGAAGATGCCGGTCGTCATCCGCATCCCGTACGGCGGTGGCATCGGCGCCGTCGAGCACCACTCCGAGTCCCCCGAGTCGCTCTTCGCGCACGTCGCGGGCCTCAAGGTCGTCACCCCGGCGAACTCCTCCGACGCCTACTGGATGCTCCAGCAGGCGATCCAGAGCGACGACCCGGTCATCTTCTTCGAGCCCAAGCGCCGCTACTGGGACAAGGGCGAGGTCGACACCGAGGCCATCCCCGGCGAGCTGCACAAGGCCCGGGTCGCCCGCGAGGGCACGGACCTCACCCTCGTCGCCTACGGCCCGATGGTGAAGACCTGCCTGGAGGCGGCCGCGGCCGCCGCCGAGGAGGGCAAGTCGATCGAGGTCGTGGACCTGCGCTCGATCTCCCCCCTCGACTTCGACACCATCCAGGCCTCGGTCGAGAAGACCCGCCGCCTGGTCGTCGTCCACGAGGCGCCGGTGTTCTTCGGCTCCGGTGCGGAGATCGCCGCCCGGATCACCGAGCGCTGCTTCTACCACCTGGAAGCCCCCGTCCTGCGGGTCGGCGGCTACCACGCGCCGTACCCGCCGGCGCGCCTGGAAGAGGAGTACCTGCCGGGCCTGGACCGCGTGCTCGACGCCGTCGACCGCTCGCTGGCGTACTGAGGAGAGCACCGTGACGATCCGCGAATTCAAGATGCCCGACGTGGGCGAGGGCCTGACCGAGGCCGAGATCCTCAAGTGGTACGTCCAGCCCGGTGACACCGTCACCGACGGCCAGGTCGTGATCGAGGTCGAGACGGCCAAGGCCGCCGTCGAGCTGCCGATCCCCTTCGACGGGACGGTCCACGAGATCCTCTTCCCCGAGGGCACCACGGTCGACGTCGGCCAGGTCATCATCTCGGTGAACGTGGGCGGCGGCGCCGAGCCCGAGGCCCCGGCGGCCCCGGCCGTGGCTGCCGCTCCCGTCCAGGAGCCGGTGGCCGAGCCGGAGCCGGAGGGCCGTCAGCCGGTCCTCGTCGGCTACGGCGTGGCCGCGAGCTCCACCAAGCGGCGCGCCCGCAAGGCGACGCCGGGCGCCCCGGCCCAGGCGGCCGAGGTCGCCGCGCCCGCCCCGGTGGTCCCCGAGCAGCTGAACGGCCACGGTCCCGTGACCGGCCGCCCGCTGGCCAAGCCGCCGGTGCGCAAGCTCGCCAAGGACCTCGGTGTCGACCTGGCGACGGTCACCCCGACCGGCCCGGACGGGATCATCACCCGCGAGGACGTCCACGCGGCCGCCGCCCCGGCGCCCGCCCCGGTCGTCGAGGCCCCCGCGCCCGTGGCGGCCCCGGCACCGGTCGCGGCGACCGCCGCCGCGCCGGCCGTGGCGTCCGACGCCCGGGAGACCCGTGTGCCCATCAAGGGCGTGCGGAAGGCCACGGCGGCGGCGATGGTCGGTTCGGCCTTCACCGCCCCGCACGTCACCGAGTTCGTGACCTTCGACATCACGCGCACGATGAAGCTGGTCGAGGAGCTCAAGTCCGACAAGGACATGGCGGGCCTGCGGGTCAACCCGCTCCTCCTCATCGCCAAGGCCGTCCTGGTCGCGGTCAAGCGCAACCCGGAGATCAACGCGGCCTGGGACGAGGCGGCGCAGGAGATCGTCCTCAAGCACTACGTGAACCTGGGCATCGCCGCGGCCACCCCGCGCGGTCTGATCGTGCCGAACATCAAGGACGCGCACGCCCAGACCCTGCCCGAGCTCTCGCAGTCCCTGAGCGAGCTCGTCGCCACCGCCCGCGAGGGGAAGACGACCCCGGCGGCGATGCAGGGCGGCACCTTCACCATCACCAACGTCGGCGTCTTCGGCGTCGACACCGGTACGCCGATCCTGAACCCCGGCGAGTCCGCGATCCTCGCGGTCGGTGCGATCAAGCTCCAGCCGTGGGTCCACAAGGGAAAGGTGAAGCCGCGTCAGGTCACCACGCTGGCCCTCTCCTTCGACCACCGTCTGGTCGACGGCGAGCTCGGCTCCAAGTTCCTGGCGGACGTCGCCGCGATCCTGGAGAACCCGAAGCGGCTCATCACCTGGGCGTAGTGGCCGGGTTCGCCTGTTTCACGTGAAACATCCGGTGGTGGCATCAGCCACCACCGGATGTTTGGGTTGAGGGCATGGACCTCCCCCTCGAACCGCCCCACGGCGCCGGGCCCGTACGCCTCGGCATGACCCTCGACGAGGCGGTGGCGGCCGTCTCCCCCTGGGGCGAGCCCCGGGTCCGCACCCGCCCGAACCGCGTCCTGGTGACGGTCTCGACCGCCTGCGACGGGGTCGGCGTCGAGGTGCTCCTGGAGGAGCGGGACACCGTCACGGCCGTCGAGCTGTGGTGGCCGGGGGAAGGGCGGGACACCTCGACGCGGGTGCTCCTGGCGGGCGCCGACGTGTTCCGTACCCCCGCCGACGAGCTGCTGAAGGGCCTCGCGGCGCACGACGCCGACGGCGAGGACCCGTTCGTCCCCGGGCTCTCGCTCGGCTTCACCCGCCGCACCTCCCAGGAGGTCGCGCGCCGGCCCGACGGCCTCCCGGTGTGCTTCACCTCCGTACTCGTCGGCGGCGAGGACTACTACGACTTCCGGTTCCGGTGAGAAGTCCAGGACCACCACCACTTCCGGCTCCGGTGAGAAGCCCAGGACCACTGCGATCTCCGGCGCCGGTAAGGGAGTCCAGGACCGCTGTGACCTCCGGCTCCCGGTAAGGGGTCCAGGATGCGGACGCGGCTGTCTGTTGCACCCCTGTTGTATCTATGCTGTGCGCATGCCATCTGCGCCAGCGGGTCCCGCCCCCCTGCCCACCAAGCAGCCCCCCGCGGCCGACCGCGTCTACATGCACGTCAAGCAGGCCGTACTCGACCGGCGCTACGAGGGAGGGACCCTCCTCACCGAGGGCGAACTCGCCCAGGCCGTCGGGGTGTCCAGGACCCCCGTCCGCGAGGCGCTGCTCAAGCTGGAGATGGAAGGGCTGCTGAAGCTCTACCCGAAGAAGGGCGCCCTCGTCCTCGCCGTCTCCGCGCAGGAGATCGCCGACGTCGTCGAGACGCGGCTGCTCGTCGAGGAGTTCGCCGTCCGCCGGGCGGTGCCCCCGCCCGCCACCCTGGTCGCCCGCCTCGAAGAGCTCCTGGAGGAGCAGAAGCGGCACGCCGAGGCCGGTGACCTCGCCGAGGTCGCCGTCACCGACCGCTGCTTCCACGCCGAGATCGTCAAGCACGCCGGCAACCAGATCCTCGTCCGCCTCTACGACCAGCTCCGCGACCGCCAGCTGCGCATGGGCGTCGCCGTGATGCAGTCCCAGCCCGACCGCGTCGCCAAGAACATCGCCGAGCACGCCGAGATCCTCGACCGCGTCAAGGCCGGCGACGTCGAGGGCGCCGCCCACTGCGTCCGCCAGCACCTCAGCTGGGTCAAGGTCCTGGTCCGGGGTGAGGACCGATGAGCCCGGTCAGCCTGCCCGACGATCCGCCCGGCGGCCGCCGGGCCGCCCTCGTCTGGGGCGTCGGCGTCGCCGTCTACTTCGTCGCCGTCATCTTCCGCACGTCCCTGGGCGTCGCCGGCCTCGACGCCGCCGACCGCTTCGACGTCAACGCCTCGGCGCTCTCCACCTTCTCCATCCTCCAGCTGCTCGTCTACGCCGGCATGCAGATACCCGTCGGCCTCATGGTCGACCGGCTCGGCACCAAGAAGGTCCTGGCCCTCGGCGTCGTGCTCTTCACCGTCGGCCAGCTGGGCTTCGCGCTCTCCCCCTCGTACGGCACGGCGCTCGCCTCCCGCGCCCTCCTCGGCTGCGGCGACGCCATGACCTTCATCAGCGTCCTGCGGCTCGGCAGCCGCTGGTTCCCCGCCCGCCGGGGCCCGCTCATCGGCCAGGTCGCCGCCCTCTTCGGCATGGCCGGCAACCTCGTCTCCACCGTCTTCATCGCCCGCGCCCTGCACGGCCTCGGCTGGACGACCACCTTCGTCGGCAGCTCCCTCGCCGGCGTCGTCGTCCTCGTCCTGCTGCTGCTCTTCCTCAAGGACCACCCCGAGGGGCACGAGCCGGAGCCGGCCAGGCACGCCGGTGCCGCCTTCGTCCGCCGCCAGATCGCCGAGTCCTGGCGGGAGCCCGGCACCCGGCTCGGCATGTGGGTGCACTTCACCACCCAGTTCCCCGCCATGGTGTTCCTGCTGCTCTGGGGACTGCCGTTCCTCGTCGAGGCACAGGGCCTCTCCCGGTCCACCGCCGGGACGCTGCTCACCCTGGTCGTGCTGTCGAACATGGTCGTCGGCCTCGCGTACGGGCAGATCATCGCCCGCCACCACGCGGCCCGCGCCCCGCTCGCCCTCGGCACGGTCGCGGCCACCGCCCTGCTGTGGGGCACGACCCTCGCGTACCCCGGCGACCACGCGCCGATGTGGCTGCTCGTCACCCTCTGCCTGGTCCTCGGCGCCTGCGGGCCGGCCTCGATGATCGGCTTCGACTTCGCCCGCCCGGCCAACCCGCCGGAGCGCCAGGGCACCGCCTCGGGCATCGTCAACATGGGCGGCTTCGTCGCCTCGATGACGACGCTGCTCGCCGTCGGCGTGCTGCTCGACGCGACCGGCGACGACTACCGGATCGCGTTCTCCTCGGTCTTCGTCCTGGAGGCGCTCGGCGTCGTGCAGATCCTCCGCCTCAAGGCCCGCACCCACCGCAGGGAGAGGGAACGGCTCGTCGCCAGCCGCATCGAGGCCGTGCACGTACCCGTATAGAGAGTGCCGCGATCTACCGGGCCGACACCTACCAGGTCGACACCTACCAGGTCGACATCTACCGGGTCGACATCTACCGGGCCGGCACCTACCGGGGCGTCACCGCGAAGTTGTCCAGGATCGCCGCCGCGAGGTCCGCGTCGCCCTCGGTCTTGACCCGGTCGGCCACCTCGGCCGGCCGGACCCGGCCGCAGGCGAGGCGCACGAACGTCTCCCAGTCCGTCGCCAGCGTCACCGCGGGGCCCAGCGACGGCGCGCCGTCGATCGAACCGCGGCCCTCCGCGTCCACCCGTACCGTCCGCAGGAACTCCACCGGACCGGTCACGTCGAGCACCACCGCCGAGGACGGGGGCGCCCCGGCGTCCTTGGCGACCACGTCCGGCAGCGCCTCCAGGAGCACGTCCCGGGCCACGAGCGCCCCGGCCGAGTCCAGGTTCCCCGGCACGCCCAGCGCCGTCCGCAGGTCCTGCTCGTGCACCCACACGTCGAAGGCCCGATCCCGGTAGGCCAGTTCGAGGGACTGCTCGGCGCCCAGGGGAGCGCGGATCAGGTGCTCGGGGGAGCGGTTCTCGTTGCGGAGCTGGCGGGCCCGCCGGATGAGGATGTACTCCAGCTCCGAGGTCATCTCCGGGGCGGTGTGGTGCCGCCGCACATCGACCTGGACCTCCATGTAGCGGGCGAAGTCACTGCGCACGTGGTACAGGTCGCGGGGCAGGGAGTGGATCGGCCGCGGATCGCCGAGCATCTCCGTCTCCATGCCGATCACATGGGAGACGATGTCCCGCACCGACCAGCCGATGCACGGGGTCGGCCGGTTCCACTCGCCCTCCACGAGCGGCTGCACCAGCTCGGCTATCGCCTCGATGGAATGGGTCCAGGCGTCGGCGTAGTTCTGGAGGCTGGGATGGACGGTCACGGGACCCCTCGGCGGTTCTTCGGTGCGCGGGCTGAAAACACGACTGGGTGGGAGGCTCGGACGCTAAGTTACGCTGCCCGAAGGCACCCCGGCAGTGCTTTCGTGTGACGATCGTAGGCCGGTGTGGACGGCCCGAATGCCAGGACGGTGGTAGTGTGCGCGCCTCGCTGATCCAGATCGCGGTAGACCCGGACGAACCGGTCGATGCCCGTCGCGCCCGTGCGGCGCGTCTCGTACGGGAGGAATCCGGCCACGCCGACCTCGTGGTCCTGCCGGAACTGTGGACCGTCGGCGCCTTCGCGTCCGACCTCTTCGCCGCCGAGTCCGAGCCGTTGAACGGCCCCACCCACCGGGCGATGGCGGAGGCCGCCCGCGACGCCGGGGTCTGGCTGCACGCCGGCTCCTTCGTCGAGGCGGAGGGCGGCGCCCTCTACAACACCTCGCTCGTCCTCTCCCCCGACGGCGAACTCGTCGCCTCCTACCGCAAGATCCACCGCTTCGGCTTCGACAAGGGCGAGGCCGTGCTGATGGCCGCAGGGGAGGACCTCGTCACCGTCGACCTGCCGCACCTCACCGTCGGCGTCGGCACCTGCTACGACCTGCGCTTCCCCGAACTCTTCCGCGGCCTCGTCGACGCGGGCGCCCAGGCCTTCGTCGTCCCGGCCGGCTGGCCCGCCCGCCGCCGCGCCCACTGGACCCTCCTGGCCCGGGCCCGGGCCGTCGAGAACCAGGCGTACGTCCTCGCCTGCGGCACCGCCGGCACCCACGCGGGCGTGGAGCAGGCCGGGCACTCGATCGTCGTCGACCCCTGGGGCGAGACCCTCGCGGAGGCCGGCCCGGACGAGGAGGTCCTGCGGGTCGTCCTCGACCCGGCGAAGGTCCGGACGACCCGGGAGGAGTTCCCGGCGCTCAAGGACCGGGTGCTCGGAGTCGCGACACCACGCAACCGCCGGGCCTGAGACGCACACCCCGAGGCCCGCCTCCCGGGCCCGAGGCCCGCACATCCCGCGACCCGCCCACCGGGCCCGAGGCGCGCACCCCGGCAGGCCCGCCCGCCACCGGGCCCGAGGCGCGCACCCCGGCAGGCCCGCCCTCCTGGGCCTGAGACGCGCCCCCGCCACGTCCGGGCCCCGACACTGGCACGGCCTCCCCAGAGGCCCGCCCGCCGGGCCCGAGACGCCATCCGCCGCGCCCTGGCCCCGGCCGGGACGGTCTCCCGAGAGGCCGCCCGCCGGGCCCGGACCTTCTTCGAGAGGCACCTCGTGAACGACCAGGAGAAGGCGGCCGTCGCCGCCTTCGCCGAGCTCTTCGGACCGCCGCCGGAGGGACCCGTGGCACCCGTCGACTGGGACGCGGTCGAGGAATGGCTGGGGCTGCGCCTGCCCGCCGACTACAAGGCCGTGGCCACCGCCTACGGCCCGCTCGACATCGGCGAACGGCTCTGGCTGCACACCCCGTTCACCAGTGACGCGCGCCTCTTCGACTACGGCGGCTTCGTCGAGCAGGGACGCCGGGCCGCACCCGGCGTCCTCCCCTTCGGTGCCACCCGCATGTCCGACACCCTGTACTGGGACACCACCGCCTCCGACGACCCGGACCAGTGGCCCGTCGTCGTCCACGTGCAGAACCTCGCGAACGCCGGCAAGGACCCCTGGCTCCGCCCCGGCACCACCCTCCTGCCCACCCTCACCGGCTTCGTCGCCGACGGCCTGCGCCCGCTCCTCGCCCGCAGCGGCCTCGCCGGCGGCGAACCGTCCGCCTGGACCCCGCCGCCCCGCCGCCCCGCACCCACCCCCGAACAGCGCGCGGCACTCGCCGGCGGCAGCGGCCTCGACACCCTCGCCGCGCTCGTCCCGCCGCCCGCCGAGCCGTACCTCGGCGAGCAGAGCTGGGAGTGGCTGTACGAGCGCCTCGGCACCCGCCTCCCCACCGAGTACGTCCGCCTGATGGAGACGTACGGCGGCGGAGAGTGGTGCCAGTGGCTCCGCTTCAGCCGCCCGCTGGGCACCGGGCACTACGACCTGGCGGGCACGGAGGAGTGGTACGGCGACGCCTACCGGAGCCTGCGCGCCGACCACCCCGAGTACCACCCGCTGGCCGTCCGGCCCGAGCCCGGCGGCTTCCTGCCCTTCGCCGACACCATCGACGGCGACCAGCTGTGCTGGCTCACCGAGGGCGACACCCCCGACGACTGGCCCCTGATCGTCATCCCGCGCCACGCCGACCAGGGCCCGCCGCTCACCGGCACCCTCACGGAGACCCTGCTCGCCTGGCTGCGCGGCGAACTCCGCACGGAAGGCCTCCCCGGCCTCGTACGCCCCCATGAGGACCCGCTGGACGTCATCGACTTCGAGCCGTACGGCTCGAGGGCCGACTGAGCCCGGGACCCGACGGGCGGCTTCAGTAACCGGCCTCGGCCCAGAAGTGGGTGGCCCGGGAGAGCCCCGCCCTCACCGCCCCGATCCGCGTCAGGGCGGAGCGGTCGACACCGGCGAAGACCAGACCGAGGGCGAGGTCCCCGCCCTCGGCCCGCCCCCCGACGCGCACGGAGAGCCCGCGGCCCTTGCCGCGCCCGGTCTCGCGGACGGTGATCGTGACGCCGGGGTCCTCGTCGTCGGCGGCGCGGGTCAGGACGTAGCCGTGCTTGTCGAGGGCGGCGAGCCGGTAGTCATCGCCCGCGTACCGCATCGCCAGGGCCCGCTGCTCCGACGTGACGCCGAAACGGTTCCGCGTCACGTACACCACCCGGTCGCCGACCCGCAGCGTGAAGCGGTTGAGGGTCGGCAGCCTGATCCCCTCGACGTGCGCCCCGCGCACCTCGAAGGAGGCGGTCGGCAGGAGTCCGCCGCGTACCTCCGAGACGATCGACTCGGGAGAGGTACGGGGAAGGGGACAGCTCAGCGTGATCTCGCCGAACTCCGGCGAGACCCCCTTCCAGCCGGCCCGGTGGTCGTGCCGGTTCCCCTCCTGCCACGCCCGGAGGTCGAACGGTGTCACCTGGGTGTGCATCTCTCCGGCTCCGGCTCGTTCTCGATCGTGTCCGCCGCGCGGCCTTCCTCCCCCCCCCGCATGTTTTCGTGGTGACGCACGGGGCGCAAGGCAGAACCAATCCGCCGGGATTGGACCTGGGAAGACAAACGGCCTTTGCGCAGACTGAGTTCATGACCCACGCCGAACCCGTGTCCCCCCGCCCCGAGACCCTCGCCGTCCACCCGCCGCACGTCGAGGTCACGGGCAGCAGGCCCCTCGGCGTGCCCCTGCACCAGGGCCACGTCTTCGCCTTCGGCTCGGCCGACGCCCTCGCCGAGGGGTTCACCTCGCCGGACGCCTTCCTCTACGCCCGCCTCGGCAACCCCACCGTCCGCACCCTGGAGGACGCCGTCGCCCGACTGGAAGGCGGGGCCGCCGCACGGTCCTTCGCCTCCGGCATGGGCGCCGTCAACGGCGTCCTCCTCGGCCTGCTCTCCAGCGGCGACCACGTCATCGCCCAGACCTGCCTGTACGGCGGCACGTACGCCGTCCTCACCGACCTCGCCGCCCGCTGGGGCGTCCACGTCACGTACGTCTCCGGCAACGACCCGGAGGAGGTGCGGGCGGCCCTGCGCCCCGAGACCCGCCTCCTCTACCTGGAGACCATCGCCAACCCCACCACCCGCGTCTCCGACCTGCCCGCGCTCGCCGCCGTCGCCGCCGAGGCCGGGGTGCCCGTCGCCGTCGACAACACCTTCGCCTCCCCGCTGCTCTGCCGCCCCCTCGACCACGGCGCCGACATCGTCGTCCACTCCGCCACCAAGTACCTGGCCGGGCACGCCGACGTCCTCGGCGGCGTCGCCGTCTTCAAGGACCCCGAGCTGTACGACAGGGTCCGCCACCACTCCGTCGAACAGGGCGCGTCCACCGACCCGTTCGCCGCCTGGCTCACCCTGCGCGGCATGCAGACCCTGTCCCTGCGCATGGAGCGCCAGTGCGCGAGCGCCGCCGAACTCGCCGCCCGGCTCGAAGCGCACCCGGCGGTCCAGGCCGTCCGCCACCCGGCCCTCGCGAGCCACCCGGACCGGGCGATCGCCGCACGCCTGCTGCCCGCCGGCGGCGGCGGGGTGGTCTCGGTCGACCTCGCGGGCGGCCGGGAGGCGGGCCGCACCTTCGTCGAGGCGGTACGGCTCGCCTCCCTCAGCGTCTCCCTCGGCGACGTGAAGACGCTGGTCATGCACCCGGCGTCCACCTCCCACCACCAGCTCGACGCGGCGGCGCTCGCCGCGGCCGGCATCGGCGCCGGCACGGTCCGGCTCTCGGTCGGCATCGAGCACGTCGAGGACCTCTGGGCGGACCTGGAGCAGGCACTCGCCAAGGCGGGCTGAGCGCGGGCAGGGACGAAGGGAGGCCCGGCCGAGCGCAGGCCGGCCCGGTTCAGTCCTCCCGTTCCCGCTCCGCCATCCGGATGACGCACACGGCGACCGCGATCTGCAGCGCCGCGTCCGCGTCCTCGCGGACCACGTTCACCGCGTACGTCTCGCGGACGTGGAACCACTGCCGGGAGATGTGGGCCAGGAGCTCACCCTCGTACTCGACGGTGAACTCCCGGTCCAGGATCCGGCCGCTGACGTCCAGTCCGGTCCCGTCGACGAGCGTCACCCGGTAGTGGTTGCGGAGCAGGGAGAGCCGCTTGCGGCGGACGGTCGCGAGCGGCTGCTCGTCCCGCTCGATCGTCATCGCGTCCCGCAGGCTGAACATCTTCTGCCGCAGCGTGACGAGGACCTGCCCGTCGGGGTCCTTCAGCTCCAGGGTGTCGCGCAGCCGCAGGGCCTTGCCGTCGACGAGGAAGGCGTGGCGGCCCTGCTCGTCCTCGATCCAGTAGTCGTCGCCGATCGCGAAGATCTTGTCCCGTACGAGATATTTCACGCGCCTATGTGTGCCCGGCCCGGGGCACTTCTCACCCGAAGTAACGGGTGAACGCGTCCGGTGACGCGCCCAGCGCCGACCCGAACGGCGAGTCGAGCTGATGGATCAGCAGCACCGTGAAGGCGATGAACCCCGAAAGGCCCATCACCATCACCACGTGCGTCGTACTCCTCTTGATCCCGAAGAGGAACATGAACGCCAGGGTCAGGGCGCCGCCGATCAGCAGGCCCGTCCACAGCACGGGGGAGAGCCGCTCCTGCGCCGCCGCCTCCCGGCCCCGCCGCGCGTCGTCGACGTAGCCGAGCTGGGCCAGCACCTCCTGGGCGGCGATCTGCTCCGGCACCCTGGCCGTGTCCCCCACCTCGCCCGCCTTCCGGAGCCGGTCGAGCAGCTGCCATCCGGACGGGTCGAGCGGCTCGCGCTCCGCCATCGCCGGCCACTCGGTGCCGACGACGTGATCGGCGTACGCCCGGGCCGCGTCCCGCAGCGGCTGCCGCTGGGCGGCGGGGAGCGCGTCCGCCAGCAGGTACGTCTGGTGCAGGGCGCTCGCCTCGACCTGGACGTTGTCGGCGGCGTCGCTACGGGTGTCCCAGACGGACACCAGGCAGAGGCCGAGCACCACCGCGTAGAGGACCGAGACCATCATGGCGATGTACTCGGCGACGTCCTCGCGCGGCTCCTCGTCCGCGCCGACCGGGAAGAACCTGGTCTTGGCGACGACGCCGAGGGCGGCGACGAGCGCGACGCCGAGGACGACGACGAGCGTCTCGAACAGGGCCACGTCACTTCACCCGGCTGCCGAGCAGGGCGGCCGCGACGGCCGCCGGGATCAGGAGCAGCAGCAGCATCGCCACGACCCCGAACTCGTGCGCCTCCCGCGCCCGGCGCCGCAACCGCCCGAGAAACCCCTCGTTGTCGGGCACGGCCTCGACCCGCTGCTGCTGCTGCTGCCGGTCGCCGGTCGCGAGCCCCGTCTCCGGTACGTCCTGCGGAGGGCCCACGGGGACGGGGGCGGCGGTACGGGGCGCTGCCGGCGGCACGCGGAGCGGGGCGGTCCGCGGTACGGACGGGGGGAGCGCGGGCGGAGCGGCGGGCGGTACGGCTTGAGGAACGGCTCCGGGAACGGCACCCGAAACCGCCGGAGCACCCGGGGCACCAGAGGCACCGGCGGACCCGGCAGCAGAGGCACCAGAGGCACCGGCGGACCCGGCACCAGCAGCCCCGGCGACCCCGGCGGCCTGCCCGGCCGCTCCGGGAGCTCCGGGAGCTCCGGGAGCTCCGGGAGCTCCGGGAGCTCCGGCCGCTCCGGGAGCACCGGCGGCCCCAGCGGTCCCGGAAGCCCCAGCCATCCCAGAAGACCCGGAAGCCCCAGCCACACCAGCAGCCCCAACAGCCCCAGTAGTGCCAGCGCCCCCAGCCACCCCAGAGCCACCGGCAGCCCCGACCACCCCGGTCCCCCCATTGCTCCCACTCCCCCCATCTCCTCCTCCCCCTGCCCCCCGCGCAGGCGAAAGGACGGTGAAAGCGGTGGAGGAGCGTGCGGTGAGCGTCGGCGCGGGAACGAGAGCGCCCCCGGCGTCCAGGGTCGGGACCCGGTCGCTGCCGGTGGCGAGTCCGGTGCTGCGGTGGGTGCCCGGCGGGCGCCGGACGGTGGCCGTGCAGCGGGCCGAGGCGCCCGGGGGGAGCAGGGCGACGGTCCCGGCGCGCCCGCCGCAGTCGACGGCGCCGGGGCCGAGCCGCAGGGCGGTGTCGACGACGCGTACGGCGTGGAGGGGGCGGTTGCCCCGGTTGGCCACGGTGTACGTGACGGCGGCCCGGCCGCCCCCGACCGAGACCCGCTCGGTGAGCGTGAGGTCCCCGGCGACGCCGGCGTACCCGGAGCGGGCGGTCGCGCTGCTCAGCACGTCGAGGGAGGGGACGTCACCCTGGGCCCGCGCGGTGGCGAGGCGCACCCCGGGCAGGGCGCGGAAACGGGCGACGCACTCCATCTCCCGGAGCGCGGCGAGCTGCTGCCGGGGGCACCGTACGGCCCCGTCGGGCACGCCGGGGTCGACGACCCGTACCCCGTACACCTGCGCCTCGCCCAGGTTCTCCAGCAGGTACCGCTTCACGACCTGCGCCCCGACCCGTACCGTCGGCGGCCGCTCCGCGCTGTCGGAGCGCTCGTTCACGGTGACGGTCATCCGCAGGGCCCCGTCCCCGGCCCCACCGGCCCACGCGTCGGCGCCGGGCAGCGCGAGCAGCACCGCCACCAACAGCCCACCGCTCACCCGACGGCCGTAATAGTCCGATGATCTGCCCGCACGCGTCATGCGCCCCATGCCACCGCCCGCCCCCGGCCCGCCCGGCCCCGGGACACGCCCCGGCCCCCCACCCGGCCCCCGTTTTCCACCCGTACGGCACCCTTGAACCATGAACGACTCCGCGCCCACCCACGCGCCCCGACGTGCCCGTGTCCGTGCCCCCGAGCTGATCGGCAAGGGCGGCTGGCTCAACACGGGCGGAGAAGAACTGACCCTCGCCGACCTGCGAGGAAAAGTTGTTCTGCTCGATTTCTGGACCTTCTGCTGTGTGAACTGCCTGCACGTCCTCGACGAGCTGCGGGACCTGGAGGAGAAGCACCGCGACACGCTCGTGATCGTCGGGGTGCATTCGCCGAAGTTCGTGCACGAGGCCGAGCACCAGGCCGTCGTCGACGCCGTCGAGCGGTACGAGGTGCACCACCCCGTGCTCGACGACCCGGAGCTCGCGACCTGGAAGCAGTACGCCGTGCGGGCGTGGCCGACGCTCGTCGTGATCGACCCCGAGGGGTACGTCGTCGCCCAGCACGCCGGTGAGGGGCACGCCAACGCGATCCGGACCCTGGTCGAGGAGCTGGAGGCCGAGCACGAGGCCAAGGGGACGCTGCGGCGCGGCGACGGGCCGTACGTGGCGCCCGAGCCCGTCGCGACCGACCTGCGCTTCCCCGGGAAGGCCGTCACCCTGGAGAACGGGCACTTCCTGGTCTCCGACACCACCCGGCACCAGCTCGTCGAACTGGCCGAGGACGGCGAGACCGTGGTGCGGCGGATCGGCGAGGGGGTCTTCCGGGAGCCGCAGGGCCTCGCGCTCCTCCCCGGCGGCAAGGTCGTCGTCGCGGACACCGTGAACCACGCCCTGCGCACGTACGACCCGGAGAGCGGGACGATCGAGCTCGTCGCCGGCACCGGGAAGCAGTGGTGGCAGGGGTCCCCGACCGCCGGCCCCGCCCTCGAGGTCGACCTCTCCTCGCCGTGGGACGTCGCCTGGTGGCAGGGCAAGGTGTGGATCGCCATGGCCGGTGTGCACCAGCTGTGGACGTACGACCCGGAGACGCGGACCGTCGAGGTCGCGGCCGGGACGACGAACGAGGGGCTCGTCGACGGGCCCGCCGCCGAGGCCTGGTTCGCGCAGCCCTCCGGGCTCGCGGCCACCGAGGACCGGCTGTGGATCGCCGACTCCGAGACCAGCGCCCTGCGCTGGATCGACACCGAGGGCGTCGTGCACACGGCGGTCGGCACCGGCCTCTTCGACTTCGGCCACCGCGACGGCGCCGCCGACCAGGCCCTCTTCCAGCACCCGCTGGGCGTGACCGCCCTGCCCGACGGCTCGGTCGCCGTCTCCGACACGTACAACCACGCCCTGCGCCGCTTCGACCCCGCCACCGGCGAGGTCACCACCCTCGCCACCGATCTGCGCGAGCCCAGCGACGCGGTCCTCGTCGGCGGTGACATCGTGGTCGTCGAGTCCGCCCGGCACCGGCTGACCCGGCTGCGGCTCCCGGAGGAGGCCGTCCAGGTCGAGGCGGTCGCCCACCGCACGCGGCGTGAGGCCACCGAGGTCGCCCCGGGACGGCTCCGGCTCGACGTCGTCTTCCAGGCGCCGACCGGGCAGAAGCTGGACGAGCGGTACGGCCCCTCGACCCGGCTCCTGGTCTCCTCGACCCCGCCGGAGCTGCTGCTCGGCGGCGAGGGCACCGGAACGGACCTCTTCCGGGAGCTGGACCTGAACCCGGAGGTCACCGAGGGCGTGCTGCACGTGTCCGCGATGGCCGCGTCCTGCGACGACGACCCGGCCAACGAGTACCCGGCCTGCCACGTCCACCAGCAGGACTGGGGCGTCCCGGTGAAGGTCACGGCCGACGGCGTCGCCCGGCTGCCGCTGATCCTCGCCGGCATGGACGGCTAGTCAGCGCACGATCCCCTGGTTCCTGGACGGGCGCCCCGCGGCCCCGTCCAGGCACCCCTCCACCCAGGCCGCCGGGTCGTGCACGGCCCGCTCGCCGCCCATGCCCTGCCGCTCCATGAGCGCGCACTCGCCGGCGAGCAGCGCCTTCGTGCGCGAGCCGTCGATGTCGTAGCCGCGGATCCGCGAGGCCTGGACGAAGCCGCCCTCGTAGGCGATGTCCGTGCCCCACGGGGGCCGCTCGTTGTACTGGCCGATCAGGACGCCCGCCGCCGCCGTGGCGAGCACGACGGCGACGGTGACGCCGACGGCGAACTTCCCCCGCGAGGGGCCCTCATGACGATGCATGAGGACGACGCTGCCAGGCGGGGGCTTTCGCGGATGTTTCCGCGGACGGGACTCAGCCCTCCAGGAACGCCACCAGCGCGTTCGCGAGGAGGTACGGGTCGTCCGCGCCGCAGAGTTCGCGGGCGCTGTGCATGGAGAGGATCGCGACGCCGATGTCGACGGTCGAGATGCCGTGCCGGGCGGCCGTGATCGGGCCGATCGTGGTGCCGCAGGGCATGTCGTTGCTGGAGACGAAGGACTGCCAGGGCACCCCCGCCTTCTCGCAGGCGGCGGCGAAGACCGCGCGGCCGCTGCCGTCGGTGGCGTAGCGCTGGTTGACGTTCACCTTGAGGATCGGGCCGCCGTTGACGCGCGGGTGGTGCGTCGGGTCGTGGCGCTCCGCGTAGTTGGGGTGGACGGCGTGGCCGGTGTCGGAGGAGAGGCAGACCGTGCCGGCGAAGGCGCGGGCCCGGTCCTCGTAGGAGCCGCCGCGGGCGTAGACCGAGCGCTCCAGGACGTTGCCGAGGAGGGGGCCCTGGGCGCCGGTGTCGGCCTCGGAGCCGTTCTCCTCGTGGTCGAAGGCGGCGAGGACCGGGATGTACGGGAGGTCGTCGCGGCCCGCGAGGGAGGCGAGCGCGGCGACGCCGGCGTGGACGGAGACGAGGTTGTCCATGCGCGGGCCGGCGAGGAGCTCGCGGTCGCGGCCGAGGTAGGCGGGGGCGTCGACGGCGTGGACCATGAGGTCCCAGCCGCTGACGTCCTCGGCGTCGACGCCGGCCTCGGCGGCGACGAAGGAGATCAGGTCGCCCTCGTGGACCTGGCCGATGCCCCAGATGGGCTGCATGTGGCGCTGGCGGTCGAGCTTGAGGCCGTCGTTGACCTGGCGGTCGAGGTGGATGGCGAGCTGCGGGACGCGCAGCAGCGGCCGGTCGACGTTGACGAGGTGGTGGCTGCCGTCGCGGAGGGTGAGGCGGCCGGCGAGGCCGAGGTCGCGGTCGAGCCAGGTGTTGAGCAGGGTCCCGCCGTAGATCTCGACGGCGACCTGGCGCCAGCCCTGGGCGCCCATGTCGGGCTGCGGCTTGACGCGCAGGTTGGGGGAGTCGGTGTGGGCGCCGACGATCCGGTACGGGGTGTGGGCGGTGGCGCCCTCCGGCACGTACCAGGCGATGATCGCGCCCCCGCGGATCACGTACTTCCCGCCGCTCGTGCCGTCCCAGGCCGCGGTCTCCTCGACCTTCCGGAAGCCGGCCTTCTCAAGGCGTGAGGCGGCGCTCGCCACCGCGTGGTACGGCGAGGGGGAGGCCGTCAGGAAGGCCATCAGGTCGTCGGTGTGGCCGCGGTCGAAGGGGCCGGCGGTGGGACGGGAAGCTGCGCTGCTCATGGGGTTCACCTTACGCAGGAACCGGATTTCGAATACGGGACCCCGGAAAGGGCGCATCGGGACCGGGCCGGAGCGGATCCGGCCCCGGGCAGCAAGAACGGCCCGCCCCCCTCCCCGGGGACGGGCCGTTCGGTCGGAGCGAGGCGCGTCTTAGAACGCGGCCTCGTCCAGGTCCATCAGCGAGCCGTCGACGGCCTCGGCCAGCGCGCGCTCGGCGGAGACGCCGGGCAGGACGTTGGCGGCGAAGAACTTCGCGGCCGCGATCTTGCCCTGGTAGAAGGCGACGTCCTTGCCGGTGGCGCCGGCGGCCAGCTTCTCGGCGGCGACGGTCGCGCCCTTCAGCAGCAGGTAGCCGACGACGACGTCGCCGGAGGCGAGCAGCAGGCGGGTGGTGTTGAGGCCGACCTTGTAGATGTTCTTGACGTCCTCGCCGGTGGCGGTGAGGTCGGTGATCATCTTGCCGACGATGGCCTCCAGGTCGACGGCGGCCTTGGCGAGCGCGTCGCGGGCGCCGGCCAGCTCCTCGCCGCCGGTGCCGACCGCGAGGAACTTCTTGATCTCCTCGGACAGCGCGTTCAGGGAGGCGCCCTGGTCGCGGACGATCTTGCGGAAGAAAAAGTCCTGGCCCTGGATGGCCGTGGTGCCCTCGTAGAGGGTGTCGATCTTGGCGTCCCGGATGTACTGCTCGATCGGGTACTCCTGGAGGAAGCCGGAGCCGCCGAAGGTCTGGAGCGACTGCGCGAGCTGCTCGTAGCCCTTCTCGGAGCCGTAGCCCTTCACGATCGGCAGGAGCAGGTCGTTCAGGCCGTGGAGCGCCTTGGCGTCCTCGCCGGCCGCTTCCTTGATCGCGATCTCGTCCTGCACGGAGGCCGTGTAGAGGACGAGGGAGCGCATGCCCTCGGCGTACGCCTTCTGCGTCATCAGCGAGCGGCGGACGTCGGGGTGGTGCGTGATGGTGACCTTGGGCGCGGCCTTGTCCATGAAGTTGGCCAGGTCGGTTCCCTGGACGCGCTCCTTGGCGTACTCCAGGGCGTTGAGGTAGCCCGTGGAGAGGGTGGAGATCGCCTTCGTGCCGACCATCATGCGGGCGAACTCGATGATGAGGAACATCTGGCGGATGCCGTCGTGCTTGTCGCCGATCAGCCAGCCCTTGGCGGGGTGCTGATCGCCGAAGGTCATCTCGCAGGTGTTGGAGGCCTTGAGGCCCATCTTGTGCTCGACGTTGGTGGCGTAGACGCCGTTGCGGGCGCCCAGCTCGCCGGTCTCCCAGTCGAACTCGTACTTCGGGACGAGGAAGAGGCTCAGGCCCTTGGTGCCGGGGCCGGCGCCCTCGGGGCGGGCGAGGACGTAGTGGAGGATGTTCTCCTCCATGTCGTGCTCACCGGAGGTGATGAAGCGCTTGACGCCCTCGATGTGCCAGGAGCCGTCCTCCTGCTGGATGGCCTTGGTGCGGCCGGCGCCGACGTCCGAGCCCGCGTCGGGCTCGGTGAGGACCATGGTGGAGCCCCAGCGCTTCTCGACGGCGATCTGCGCGACCTTCTTCTGCGCCTCGTTGCCCTCGGTGTAGAGGATGCCGGCGAAGGCCGGGCCGGAGGAGTACATCCAGATGGCCGGGTTCGAGCCGAGGAGCAGCTCCGCGTAGGCCCAGATCAGGGAGCGGGGGGAGACGGTGCCGCCGATCTCCTCCGGGATGCCCAGGCGCCAGTACTCGGACTCCATGAAGGCGTTGTACGACTTCTTGAAGGTGGCCGGGACGGGCGCGGTGTTGGTCTCCGGGTCGAAGACCGGCGGGTTGCGGTCGGCGTCGGCGAAGGACTCCGCGAGCTCGTTCTCGGCGAGGCGGCGGATCTCGTCGAGGATGCTCTTGGCGGTCTCGACGTCCATCTCCTCGAACGGCCCGGTGCCGTACACCTTGTCGCGGCCGAGGACCTCGAAGAGGTTGAACTCGATGTCGCGGAGATTCGACTTGTAGTGCCCCATGGCGACGGCTCCGTAAAGGCTCGGGGAGGCGGATGTCCTCGTAGACGTACTACCGGTGAGTAGCTCACGCTCTCTACGATGATGCTACCCACCGGTAATAACGGCAACCCCAAACCGGGACCGAAGTCTGTGACGCGCCCCTCAGTCGTCTCTCAGCCGTCTCTCAGTCGCCCCTCGGCCACCCGCCTGATATCAGTCGCCCACCTCGTACGCGGGGTCCACGTAGCACGGCGAGGTCACCGAGACCGAGAGGCTGTCGCGGGAGGCCTTCTCCCACTTCGAGGCGTCCTCGTACGTCGAGGGGAGCAGCAGCTCGATCGTCGCCGTGTGGTGGTCCTTCTCGTGCTCGACGTCCAGCTGGAGCTGCTTGGCCTCGGACTTCGCCGGCTCGAAGCGCTGGACCTTCCAGCCCTTGGCCGGCAGGTCCCGGTGCAGGCGGTCCATGGCCTGCTTCAGGGCGTCGGCGGTCGGCGCGTACATCGACCAGAAGTGGCGGACCCGGAAGCCGTGGTCCACGCCGTCGCAGGGCGCGGCGTCGGGGGCGCCGTTGTTCGCCTCGCGCAGGCCGGCCGCGTCGAAGATCGCACTGGACTGGGCCCGGACCAGGTCCTTGGCCTCGGCGACCGTCTTGTGCTGCGGCTCGTAGGGCAGGCCGCCGCTGCCGCCGTCGTTGCTCATGGTGCTGCATCCCGTCAGGAGAAGGAGAACGGCGGCCGCGGAGAGGGCGGAGGAGAGGGAGCGGGTGGTCACTGGGTGGTCACTTCCTTGTACCGGCCGGTGACGACACGGGCCTGGTTGTTCAGGCTCTCGGTGCCGTTGTCCCAGTAGCCGCTGTGGCCGCGGGAGCCGTCCGTCGCCACGATGTGCGCGCCGAAGTCGGGGTTGGTGGGGGTCAGGGTCTTCACGACGCTCGCGCCGTCGCCGTCGAGCCACGAGGGCAGGACGTCGATGTCGAGCTTCTTCGGGGCGTGGCCCCAGCCGCCGAGGTCCGGCACCGGGTCGCTGGTGACGAAGGGGATGTTGAAGCCGCCGTACTTGTCGTCGGTGAGCCCGCTGAGCGGGCCGGGGAGGTGCAGGCCCTTGAGGTACGGGTCGCTGTCCGCCTCCGCCGCGTAGACATGGCCCTTGGGCACGTCCAGGTCGGTGGCGCTGCCCACCTGCATGCCGGGGCTGCCCGCCACGAAGATGTCGTCGGCGTGCAGCGTCCCCTGGCGGGCGGCGGAGCCGACCACCGTGGAGCCGTAGCTGTGGCCGGTGACCGTCAGGTGCGACGGCTCGCCCTGGTGGGTGGCGCGCAGGCCGTCCACGAAGTTGTTCAGCTTGGGGGCGCCGTCGTCCGCGTAGTGGCTGAAGGGCGCGTCCTTGACGATGTTCTGCGGGGCGTCGTAGCCGAGCCAGGTGATCGTGGAGACGCTCTGCCCGTTCGCCAGGTTGTCGCTGGCCCGCCAGAGGGTCTCCATGCGCTTGATGTCGCCGCCGATGCCCTCCAGGTTGGACGTGGTGCCGGGCACGTACATCGCGGTGTGCGTGGCGGTGTCCGGATTCCCGTTGGCGACGATCGCGTGCCCGTTGCCCTGGGTGTCGAAGCCGAGGAGGTACGCCTCGGGCAGCGGCTTCTCGCCGGGCCTCTCGGACCGTCCGGTGCGGTCGAAGCGGTCCTGGATGGCGTTCATGCCCTTCAGGTCCGCCTCCAGCTTCTTCTTTCGGTCGCCGTACTTGTCGTTCCAGTCCCGCCACTCGGGGTTCTTGATGACCGCCGGGTAGGAGCCGCTGGGGTTCGGCAGGTACTCCTGCGGCTGCTTCGGGATGGCGTTGAGGTCGAGCTGGGTCTGGGCGCGGGTCTCCGCGAGGACCATCCGGTTGGCGTCGTCGCGGACGGCGGAGGGGATGCCGTCCAGGGCGCCGACGGAGGCCGGGTAGAGCGTCGCGTACTCGTCGCGCTGCTCCTGGGTGAGGCCGTTCCACCAGTCGGCGTTCTCCTGGGGGGACTTGCCGTGCGGGATCTTGCCGTCGTCGGCGTACTTGCCGGCGGCGTCCTGCATCGCCTTGGTGTCCTTGGCGGCGTCCGCGAGGGTCGCGTCGCTGACGGTCAGCCCGGGCTCGGCCTTGAGGTTGCGCAGGGCGGCGGCGTAGCGGCCGTCTATCTCGGTGGCCTCGCGGACGGCGTCGCCTATGCGCTGGGCGATGTCCTCGGCCTTGCCCTTGTTGGCGTCGGCGCTGCCGATGCCTTCGGCCTTGCCGGGGAGATAGGGGATGGGAGCGCCGTCGTGCGCGGTGTTGTTGCCCGGGAGGAGGACGGACGACTGGGTCGGGTAGGTCACCGTACCGTCGGCGTTCACGGTGAACTTGAGGTTCTCCGCGTCCTCCAGCGCCTGCTTCAGCTTCTTCTGCGGGGCGGCGAGTTCGGAGGCGAGCCCGTTGAGTGCCGTACGGACCAGACCGCACTCCGTGTGCAGGTACTGGTAGTTGCGGGAGAGCTGCTGGACGTCGGCGCCCGCCCGGTCCGCCGTCTCGCCCTTCTGGGTCTCGTGGATCTTGGCGAACATGCCGTTGTCCACGCGGTCCTTGTCCGCGTTGGCGCGGGAGCTGACCTTGCCCCAGCCGTCGGCGGCGTCGGTGTACTCGTTCAGCTTCACGTCGCGGAGCTGCTGCCAGGTGGGCATGCGGGATCAGCCCTCCTTCTTCTGGCCGGACTGACCGGACTGCTGCTGACCCTCCGTGGCCACCTTTCGCCTGGTGTCCTCCTCGCGCTCGCCGAAGTCGCGTCCGGCGGCCTTGAGGGCGCCCTCCAGCCGGCCGCACTCGTCGCGGACGGCGGTGAGGCGGGTCTTCCAGGTGCCGAGGATCTCGGTGAGCGCGGCGGAGGAGTCGAAGCCGGCGGTGGAGCCGGTGACGCCCTCGTTGGCCGTGTCCAGGTCGGTGACCGAGTTCGAGGTGGAGGTCCTCAGCTCGCCCGCGGTGTTCCCGGCGCTGTGCCAGGGGCCCACGTCGGTCTTGAGGTCGGGTCCGCCGCCGCCCCCGCCGTCCGGGGCGGCGAGCCCCGCGAGGCTCATCGTGGCCGGTTGTTCGCCGATGATCTCCTGCCATCTGGCGTCGAGCGCCATCTGTCACCCCCGTGGTGGCCTGATTGCTTCCGCGAACCTAGCAAGAGAGCCCGTGCGGTGCGAAGAAGGAGGGCGAGAGCAGTCCGTGCGACTGCCCCGCGGCCCGCCGGTCGATAGTCTGGGCCGCATGTACGGCTACGACCAGAACCCGGGTGCCCAGCAGCAGTACGCGCCCCCGCCCCAGCAGGGGCAGTACGCGCCGCAGGGCGGTATGCAGGCCGGCATGCAGGGCGGCGGCTACGCCCAGCAGCAGCCCCCGCTGTACCCGGAGCCCTCGCCGCCCTCCCTCGCGGACGCCGTGCGCGCCTTCACGACCGGCACGCTGGCCGCCGAGGACTTCCAGCAGATCTTCGCGACCTCCAAGGTCTACTGCCCGCGCGGCGACAATCCCGGCTTCCTGGCCCTGCACAACACCCAGCAGCCGGTCATCCCGATGTTCACCTCGCTCAAGGAGCTGCGGCGGTACGCGGGCAAGGAGTCGAAGTACTTCGTGATCACCGGGGCCGAGGTGATCGACCTGCTGCCGACCGGCTACGGCTTCGTCCTGGACATGGAGGGCGACCACCGCATGGTCTTCGACGCGAAGGCCGTGGAGCAGATGGTCGACTTCGCGATGCGGCGGATGTACGGCTGACGGACGCTGGACGCACAGGGGACGCCCGGGAGGAATTCCTCCCGGGCGTTCCGCGTTCCGGGTGGCAGAAAGTTCAGTCTTCAACTAAAGTGGTCGTACAAGGTCGCACCTAGGAGGTCCGGTCATGCCCGCTGTGACTGTCGAGAACCCGCTCACCCTGCCGCGCGTCGCCGCCCCCGCCGACGCCGCCTCCCGCCCCGTGCTCGCCGTCACCACGGCCCCCTCGGGCTTCGAGGGCGAGGGCTTCCCGGTGCGCCGTGCGTTCGCCGGGATCAACTACCAGTACCTCGACCCGTTCATCATGATGGACCAGATGGGTGAGGTGGAGTACGCGCCCGGAGAGCCCAAGGGCACGCCCTGGCATCCCCACCGCGGCTTCGAGACCGTCACCTACATCATCGACGGGACCTTCGACCACCAGGACTCCAACGGCGGCGGCGGCACCATCACCAACGGCGACACCCAGTGGATGACCGCCGGCTCCGGCCTCCTCCACATCGAGGCCCCGCCGGAGTCCCTCGTCGTCAGCGGCGGCCTCTTCCACGGCCTCCAGCTGTGGGTGAACCTGCCCGCCTCCGACAAGATGATGGCCCCCCGCTACCAGGACATCCGCGGCGGCCAGGTCCAGCTGCTCACCACCCCCGACGGCGGCGCGCTGCTCCGCGTCATCGCCGGCGAGCTCGACGGCCACGACGGCCCCGGCGTCACCCACACCCCGATCACGATGATCCACGCCACCCTGCGCCCCGGCGCCGAGATCAGCCTGCCCTGGCGCGAGGACTTCAACGGCCTCGCGTACGTGCTCGCTGGCCGCGGCACCGTCGGCACCGACCGGCGCCCCGTCCACACCGGACAGACCGCCGTCTTCGGCAAGGGCGGCTCGCTCACCGTCCGCGCCGACGAGAAGCAGGACGGCAACACCCCGGACCTGGAGGTCGTCCTCCTCGGCGGGCAGCCGATCCGCGAGCCCATGGCCCACTACGGCCCGTTCGTCATGAACACCCAGGCCGAACTGCGCCAGGCCTTCGAGGACTTCCAGGCCGGCCGCCTCGGCACGATCCCGGCGGTCCACGGAATGGGCGAGTGAGCACGATCCCGCACCACTGACGGGCCGTCACCCGGACGGCCCGTCAGCGCACGACGACACGCCGACGGACGTGGTCCGGTGGTCGGGTGCAGCCGAGCCGAGCGCCCCTCCCTCCCGAGCCCCTGCTCCCCGAACCCGCCCGCCGGTTTGCCGCCTGGTGCGTCGTCCTGCTGCTCGCCGCCGGGGTCGCCGCCGTCTTCGTCTGGCTCTGCGTCGTCTTCAAGACGGCCGTCACCCCCGTCCTCCTCGCGATCCTCGGCGCCGCCCTCCTCGGACCGCTCCACCGGCGCCTGCTGCGGATGAAGGTGCGCAGGGGACTCGCCGCCGCGCTCACCGTCGTCGCCGTCCTCGTGGTCGTCGGCGGCGCCACGTACGTCGTCGTCGTCGCCCTCATCCACACCGGCGACCAGATCATCGCCTCGCTCCGGCGGGCCGCCTCCGACATCGCCGACCACCTCGGCGCCGCCGGCACCTCCCTCGACGACCTCGCCGGGAACGCCGAGAAGCTCCTCAGGGAGTTCGGCGGCACCGCCGCCTCCGGCGTCATCAGCGGCCTCAGCGTCGTCGGCCAGATGCTCGCCACCGCCGTCCTCGCCCTGTTCCTCATCTTCTTCTTCCTCAAGGACTCCGACCGGGCCGCCGGCGCCCTGCGCTCCCTCGCCCCCCGCGGCACCGGCGACCTCGTCGAGGCCATGGCGCGCCGCGCCTTCGAAGCCGTCGAGGGCTTCATGCGCGGCACCACCTTCATCGCCCTCGTCGACGCCGTCCTCATCGGCGTCGGCCTGGTCGTCCTCGACGTGCCCGGCGCCGTGGGGCTCGCCGCGCTCGTCTTCGTCACCGCCTACATCCCGTACCTCGGGGCCTTCCTCTCCGGCGCGATCGCCGTCCTCGTCGCCCTCGCCGACCGCGGCTTCGTCATCGCCCTGTGGGTGCTCGGCGTCGTCCTGGCCGTCCAGGTCGTCGAGGGCCACGTCCTCCAGCCCCTCGTCCAGAGCAGGACCGTGCAGATGCACCCGGCCGTGGTCATGCTGGCGATCACGGCCGGCGCGTCCGTCGCGGGCGTCCTGGGCATGCTGCTCGCCGTCCCGCTGACGGCCGCCGCGACGGGGATCCTCGGGGAGCTCCGTACGAGATACGAGACACCGGGCCACGGGTGACCCCGGAGAGCCGGGCCCGGCCGGGGCTCCCGCTCAGGTCGCCGCGGGCAGGCCGCCCGGCTCGAAGGACGCGAGCATCTGCTCCAGCGCCGCCTGGTCGGGGCCGACGAACGGATCCGCGTCCGGGGCCATCGTGATCGTGTCGATCATCGACGTCGTCATCCGGACCGCCGGCGGCAGATGGGTGGACAGCACGATCTCCGGGGCCATGTCCCGCAGCGGGTCGATCGTCGCCCGGTACTTGGCCGGGTCCACGATGTGCACCCACGGGCTGTCCAGGGTCGCCCACACCAGCTGGGCCCGCCGCAGCTCCTCGGGCTTGAGGTCGTTCGCGTGCCCGCTCTCCGCCAGCTCGACGGTCGGCATCGGCCCGCCGAAGCAGTCGGAGCTGAAGCAGATCCGGGTCTTCTCGTCGTAGAAGCCGACCGTGGCCGGGTTGTCGAACAGCGGGGGCCGGAAGGCGTGCAGCATGCGGTCGCCGACGTCGAGGGACTGGCCGGGGTTCAGGAAGTACACGCGCTCCATCGGCAGCGGGCGTTCCGTGGTCATGATCCCGGCGCCGAGGAAGGTGGTGACGACCTTCGCCCGGGGCGCGGCGACGAGCAGGTCGAAGATGCCGCCCGTGTGGTCCCGGTCGGGATGGGTGAGCCAGATCCAGAGGATGTCCGCGGGGTCGACGACCGAGCCGAGCGTGTTGACGAAGTTCCGGTCGGCCAGGGAGAGCCCCGTGTCGACGACGACGGGTTCGGCGGCGGTGAGGACGTACGCGTTGACGGGGATGTGCCCGACCCCGGGCGCTTCGAGGCTGTCGGCCAGCACGGTGGTGTCACTGCCGACCTTGTGGGTGTCCATGGCGAACTCCGTGGTCCCCCCGGCGGCCGTACGACACCAGTCTGCGCCGCACGGAGGGGGTACGCGCGCGGGGGTGGTGCCCACCCCCGTTGTGGGCATGCGTCCCGTCGGGGCGGTCCCGCCCCTCGCGCCCCGTTGTGGGCATGCGTTCCGCCGGGGCGGAACGGGTGGGCACAACGGAACGGCGCCTTTGCCGGCGCCCGAGGCTTTCGCGCCTGAACCCGCACCGCATGCGAGCCGTGCAACGTGGTGCGGGTCCAGGCGCGGAAGGCGGAGGCGCCGCTGAGGGCGCCGTCCCGTGTGCCCACCCTCCCCCAAGCTCTCGGCTTCGCTCGAGCAGGGGGACCCCCTCGCCCCGGCGGGACGACTGCCCACACGGGCGGGTGGGTGGGGCGGGACGATTGCCCACACGAGCGGGTGGCGGGAGGGGCACCGCCCCGCCGGGGCTACCGGCAGCAGCCCCCCTCCGGCTCCGGTTCGTTCAGCTCGAACCAGATCGCCTTGCCCTCGCCCCGCGGGTCGACGCCCCACGCGTCCGCCAGCATCTCCATCAGGACCAGGCCGCGCCCGCTCGACGCCATCTCGCCCGGGTGCCGCTTGTGCGGCAGCTCGTCGCTGCCGTCGGAGACCTCCACGCGCAGCCGCCGCGTCTTCTCGCCGCAGGCGACCTCCGCCACCAGGAGCGCGTCGCCGTCGGTGTGGACGAGGACGTTCGTGGCCATCTCGGAGACCATCAGGACCGCCGCGTCGAGCTGGTCCTCGTCCGACCAGTCGTGCAGCAGCTGCCGGACCTGCTCGCGCGCCTCGGCGATCCGTTCCGGCTCCGCCTGGGCGATCGTCATCAGGGTGCGGCGCGGGGCCTCCTGGACGGCGCCGGCGGGTCGGCGGGAGAGCAGCAGGACGGCGATGTCGTCCTCGCGGCGGTCGGCGAGCGGGCCCGTCGTGTGGTGCGAGCCGGGGCCGTGGACGGCCTCCACGAGGGCGTCGGCGAGCCGCTCCAGGTCGTCGCCGTCGTGGGACTCCAGGAGCTGCCGCACGCGCTCCCAGCCGCTGTCCAGGTCGTGCCCGCCGGTCTCCAGGAGGCCGTCGGTGCAGATCATGAGGGTCTCGCCGGGGTCCAGGGTGAGCCGGGTGGTGGGGTAGTCGGTGTCGGGGTCGATGCCGAGGGGCAGCCCGCCGGCCGTGGGCCTGAGGAGAACGGTTCCGTCGTTCATCCGTACCGCCGGGTCCGGATGCCCCGCGCGCGCGATGTCGACCGTCCCCGTCTCCAGGTCGACCTCCAGGTAGAGGCAGGTCGCGAAGCGCGGACCGCCGCCGTCCCCGTCGTCGCCGTCCGTGATCCCGTAGAGGAAGCGGGAGGCGCGCGCGAGGACCGCGTCCGGCCGGTGGCCCTCGGAGGCGTACGCGCGCAGGGCGATCCGCAGCTGCCCCATCAGGCCGGCGGCCCGCACGTCGTGGCCCTGCACGTCACCGATGACGAGGGCGATCCGGCCCGGGCCGTGCCCGCCGACGCGGGAGGAGCCGCCGGGCAGTCGGATCATGTCGTACCAGTCGCCGCCGACCTGGAGGCCGCCGCCGGTCGGCACGTACCGCGCGGCGACCTGGATGCCGGGGATGCCCGGCCCGAGGACCGGCATCATCGTCCGCTGGAGCCCGAGCGACAGCTCGCGCTCGGACTCGGCCACGCCCGCGCGTGCGAGGGCCTGCGCGAGCATCCGCGCGACGGTCGTCAGCACGGAACGCTCGTCGGGCGTGAACGCCACCGGGTGCTTGAAGGCCGCCATCCAGGCGCCCATCGTGCGACCGGCGACGACGAGCGGCACGAAGGCCCAGGAGCGGCGCCCGAAGCGCTGCGCGAGCGGCCAGGTCGTGGGGAAGCGGCGCAGGTACTCCTCGGGCGTCGGCAGATAGATGGCCCGCCCGGTCCGTACGACCTCCGCCGCCGGATAGTCCGTGTCCAGCGACATCGAGGAGAACGGCCCCTCGTCGCCCTCGCTGTGCCCGTGGTGCCCGATGATCGTCAGCCGCTCGCCCGCCACCCCGAAGACGGCGAGCCCGTCCGGCGAGAAGCCGGGCATCGACAGCGAGGCCGCCACCCGCAGCACCTCGGCCGTCGACCGCGCCTCGGCGAGCGCCCGCCCGGCGTCGAGGAGGAAGGCCTCGCGGGAGCGGCGCCAGTCGCCGGTGATGGGGGTGCGGGCGGCGGTGCCCGGCAGCTGCTCGGCGACCTCCTGGAGGGTGCCGACCAGCTGGTAGTCGTTCCCCTCGATGAGCGGCTTCGACCTGCTCCGTACGGTACGGATCACCCGTCCGTGCTCGTCCATGATCCGCAGCCGGGCCTCGGCGAGGGTGCCCTCGGCGACGGCAAGGTTGACCACCCCGTCGATCTCGTTCCAGTCGACCGGATGAAAACGGGAGCGTACGGCCGCCTCGGTGAGCCGCACGGGCTCGGCGGGCAGCCCGAGCAGCCGGGCGGCCTCGGCGTCGAGCGAGACGATCCCGGACGCGTTGTCCCAGCGCCACAGGCCGGTCGCGATCGCGGCCAGGACGTCCTCGGTGCGCATTGCCCCACTTTATGAATATCGGACAGCGGGCCGCCACCGAGGGTATTCGAGATGCGATCTTGGCCCGGCCGGTACTCTGGGTGGGTCTGCCCTCGTGTCCTGTGACATCTGTGACAGCGGTCACGGCCGGCGGCGACCCACCCCAAGATCCCGAAGACTGGATGAACGACGATGCATCGGTACAGGTCCCACACCTGCGGCGAGCTCCGCGCCTCTGACGTCGGCACCGACGTCCGGCTGAGCGGCTGGCTGCACAATCGGCGCGACCTGGGCGGCATCCTCTTCATCGATCTGCGCGACCACTACGGCATCACGCAGCTCGTCGCCCGGCCCGGCACGCCCGCCGCCGAGGTCCTCGACAAGCTGACCAAGGAGACCGTCGTCCGCGTGGACGGCAAGGTCGTCTCCCGCGGCGCGGAGAACGTCAACCCCGAGCTGCCGACCGGCGAGATCGAGATCGAGGCCACCGAGGTCGAGGTCCTGGGCGCCGCCAAGCAGATCCCCTTCACCATCAACACCGACGACGGTGTGAACGAGGAGCGGCGCCTGGAGTACCGCTTCCTCGACCTGCGCCGCGAGCGCATGCACCGCAACATCATGCTGCGCTCCGCCGTCATCGCCTCCATCCGCTCCAAGATGGTGGCCCTCGGCTTCAACGAGATGGCGACCCCGATCCTCGCCGCGACCTCCCCCGAGGGCGCCCGCGACTTCGTCGTCCCGTCCCGCCTGAACCCGGGCAAGTTCTACGCGCTGCCGCAGGCGCCGCAGCAGTTCAAGCAGCTGCTGATGATCTCCGGCTTCGACCGGTACTTCCAGATCGCGCCCTGCTTCCGCGACGAGGACGCCCGCGCCGACCGCTCGCCCGGCGAGTTCTACCAGCTCGACGTCGAGATGAGCTTCGTCGAGCAGGAGGACGTCTTCCAGCCGATCGAGAAGCTCATGACGGAGCTCTTCGAGGAGTTCGGCGGCGGCCGCCACGTCACCTCGCCGTTCCCGCGGATCCCGTTCCGCGAGTCGATGCTCAAGTACGGCAACGACAAGCCCGACCTGCGCACGTCCCTGGAGCTCGTCGACATCTCGGACGTCTTCGAGGCGTCGGAGTTCAAGGCCTTCGCCGGCAAGCACGTCCGCGCCCTGGCCGTCCCGAACACCGGCGACCAGCCGCGCAAGTTCTTCGACTCCCTCGGTGACTTCGCGGTCTCCCTCGGCGCGAAGGGCCTGGCCTGGGTCCGCGTCGGCGAGGGCAACGCCCTGACCGGCCCGATCGCCAAGTTCCTCACCGAGGAGAACGTCAAGGTCCTCACCGAGCGCCTGGGCCTCCAGCCCGGCCACGCCGTCTTCTTCGGCGCGGGCGAGTTCGACGAGGTCTCCAAGATCATGGGCCCGGTCCGGGTCGAGGCCGCCAAGCGCGCCGGCCAGTTCGAGGAGAACGTCTTCCGCTTCGCGTGGATCGTCGACTTCCCGATGTACGAGCGGGACGAGGAGACCGGCAAGATCGACTTCTCGCACAACCCGTTCTCCATGCCGCAGGGCGGCCTGGAGGCCCTGGAGACCCAGGACCCGCTGGACGTCCTCGGCTGGCAGTACGACATCGTCTGCAACGGCATCGAGCTCTCCTCCGGCGCCATCCGGAACCACGAGCCCGAGATCATGTTCAAGGCCTTCGAGATCGCGGGCTACTCCCGCGAGACGGTCGAGCACGAGTTCGCGGGCATGCTCCGCGCCTTCGAGTACGGCGCCCCGCCGCACGGCGGCATCGCCCCGGGCGTCGACCGCATCGTCATGCTCCTCGCCGACGAGCCCAACATCCGCGAGATCATCGCCTTCCCGCTCAACGGCAACGGCCAGGACCTCCTGATGGGCGCCCCGACGGAACTCGACGAGTCCCGCCTGCGCGAGCTGAACATCCAGCTCCGCAAGCCGGTCGAGAAGAAGACCGCCACGGAGGACCGCCCGGTGACGGAGTCGGTCCACCCGGACGCGGCGCGGTAAGCGTCCCGCCCGACGGCTGCCGAAGGGCCCGGAATCCTCACGGATTCCGGGCCCTTCGCCGTTCCCCGCGACCGTCACGTCGACGCGGCGCGGAACCTCTCCAGGGAGGAGGCCAGGTCACGGCCCGCGCCGCCCCCGGCCGGAAGGTGCGAGAGGAGCTCCCGCTCAAGCTCCACGGCGGGCGCGAGCACGGCGTCCACCAGCTCGTCGGTGCCGCACTTCCCCAGGACCGTCCCGTTCGCGGAGACCGAGACGACCCCCTTCCGGTCACGGCGGAAGTCGAGCCGGAAAGAGGAGTCGGTCCCCACGAACGAGGCCGTCTTGCTCTCCCCGGCGAGGAGGGGCCGGAGCGAGTCCAGGAGAAGGGGCACCGAAAGGTAGATCATCATTCCCTGATCGGGGACGTGCCCCGCCGATCCCGCCGCGCCGCTCTCCCCCTCGCACAGGATGTCCCCGAGGTCGAAGTCGCTGGGTTCACCCTGGTCGGGACGGACGGTGAACGTCATCTTGATCACGGTCTGTAGCTCTTTCCTATGGGGAAGAAGGTGACGATCCGATTTCCGTCGGTGGAGTCCACGACCAGACGGTAGTTGGCCCGCATGCCGTTCACCGTCATGCGCTTCTCGAAGGTCTGGTACTGGTTGTTCGGGTCGGAGATCCGGTTTCCCTTCTCCACCATCTTCTCCGCGGCCGCCTCGACCTGCGCGCGCGTCGTGGTGGGCGGCATGAGGTCGCCGTGTCCGCCCTTGGCCGTACCGCTGATGTGGCGTTCGTCGATGTGCCGCCACCCCTGCTTCGCGTTGCCGTCCTCCGTCCTCGGCTTGGCCCGGCACAGCGCCAGCCCGAGGGGATCGATCCACGTGTACGGGTTGGGCCCGTACCACCGCGGATTCGGGCCGCCCTCCAGTCCGATCGGATCCGGGCTCACGTAGTGCGAGACCTCGGGGTCGTAGTACCGGAAGTAGTTGTAGTGCAGCAGGGTTTCGGGATCGAAGTACTGCCCGGGAAAGCGCAGCGGGGTGTAGGCCGTGCTGTCCGAGGCCCATGTCGTCGTACCCCACAGCGTGCGACGGCTTCGCCATGCGAGCGTTCCCGACTCCTCGACCAGCTCGGTCGGGCTGCCCACCAGATCGGTGACGATGGCGAAGAACCGCTCGTCGACCGTCTCCTGAGGGGCGTCCCTTCCCGAGATGCGTTCCGTCTGGGCCAGGGGCCGGAACTCGTCGTGATCCCAGGTGAGGGTGACCGTGTGGGGAACGTCGGCGCCGAGGCTCGTCTCCTCGCACAGCGTGACGCCGTCCCAGGTGAACGTGATCTCCTCCACCGTGGTGTGCCCGTCGGCGGCGAGACGCTGCTTCGCGACACGACGGCCCAACGCGTCGTAGAGGTAACGCCACACGGTTCCGTCAGGGGTGGTCACCGACACGAGCCGGTCCTCGGCGTCCCATGCGTAGTGCCATGTGTCGGCCTTGCGCGAGAGGCGCGTCTTCCGGCGCAGTACCGTCCGCCCCTGTGCGTCGTACTCGTAGTGGACGCCGCCGGCCCGGGACACCCGGGTACCGGAGTAGCCGCGAGCGCCGGTGGCTTCCTGGCCGGGGTGGGACCGGGGCCAGGAAGCCGTGCTCAGGTTCCCTGACGCGTCGTAGACGTACTTCTCGACCCAGTTCTCCGCGTGGACCGTCGTCACGCGTCCGACCGGGTCGAGGTCGAAGCGCCGGGGCCCGGTGAGCAGATCGTCGACGCCGACGAGGCCACCGTCCTCGCGATAGGCGTAGCCGCGCCGCTGGAGGGTCTGGCCTCCTCCGACGACCTGCTGGTGCTTGAGGCGGCCCATGGCGTCGAAGGCGTGACTGAGGGTGATGCCCTCCCCGACGTGGCGGGCCAGTTCCTGACCAGCCGCGTCGTATTCGAAGGTGAGCGTCCGCCCCGAGGTGGTGAGCGAGTTCCTGCGCCCGGCCCGGTCGTACGTCCACGTGCTGACGGCACCGGTGGGGGTTTTCCGCCCGGTGCGGCGGCCTTGCACGTCGTAGGCGAAGGCGACCGTCCGGTCATTCACGGTCTCCGACTCCAGGCGTCCGAAGCGGTCGCGCATCCGGGTGAGTGAGGCGTCGGCGCCTGTCGCCCGGGCCAGCTCGTCGAAGACGTCGTACTCGAAGGTGGTGACCGTGCCGGCGACGTCCTTGAGGACGACCTGTCCCAGTTCGTTGTGCTCGTACCGGATGCGCTGTCCGAGTCCGTTGGTCCGCGACGTGAGTCGGCCGGCCGCGTCGTACGTGTACGAGAGCGCCCGGTCGTCGAAGTCGGTCTCGTGGAGGACCCGTCCGACCGGGTCGTACGTGTAGGTCCAGTCGAGCCCCCGCGGATCGATGACCCGGGTCAGGCGCAGGTTCGAGTCGTAGTCGAACGCGTACTGCGCTCCGTCCGGATCGGTCCGGCCCGTCAGCAGGTCGAAGGCCGCGTACGTGTACCGGGTGACCCCGCCGAGGGCGTCGGTGTGGCTGACGAGGTTGCCCTCGCCGTCGTACGTCCACCGCTGTTCGCTGCCGTCGGCGTCCAGGCGGCGTGCGAGTCTCCCCTCGACCGTCCACTCGAAGGCGGTGGTTGCCCCGAGCTCGTCCGTCACGGTCACCACTCGGCCGAACGCGTCGTGTGCGTAGCGCGTGGTCGCCCCGAGCGGGTCGGTGAACGAGACGACGAGCCCCTTCCCGTCGCACACGACGGTCGACGTGTTGCCCGCCGGGTCGGTCGTGGCGCACAGGTGTCCCGCCGCGTCGTACGCGTAGTGCGTCGTCGCTCCCGTCGGTTCGGTGAGCGTCGTACGGTTGCCGCGCGTGTCGAAGCTCTGGCGCACGGCGTTGCCGTCCGCACCGATGACGCGCACCGGGTTCCCGGCCTCGTCGTACTCGGCCCGCGCTCTCCGTCCGTCCGAGCGCTCCACCTCGGTCGCCCGGCCGTTCTCGTCGTAGGTGACGCGGCTGACGTGACCCAGCGGATCGGTGTGGGACAGCAACCGGTTGTGCCGGTCGTGGGCGAAGCGCGTGACCGCGCCCAGGGCGTCGATCTCCGCCACGACCTGCGAGCGGTCGTTGATCAGGTGGCGTTCGGTGTGGCCCATGCCGTCGGTGACGGTCGTCACGCGGAGCCCGGTGGCCGGGTCGACGTCGTCCCAGGTGAAGGTCGATTCGAGGTGCCCGTCCGCGCCCGACTGGTACGTGCAGCGGTCCTGGGCGTCGTAGACGTAGTCGAAGCGGTGGCCGTTGGTGTCCGTCCAGGACGTGATGCGGCCGTGCTCGTCGCACGCGAAGCGGACCGGGCGGCCCGAGGAACCGGTGACCTCGGTCAGGTGGCCGTCCGTGTAGCCGTACCGCAGGATCTCCTGGTCGGATCCGTCCGGTGTCGCCCCCGCGAGGTGGAGGGCGGTCACGCGGCCCCCGTCCGTGGTGAGTTTCAGGTGGTAGCCGCCGTGGTGGACGATTGCGGTCGGGGCGCCCGTCTCGTCGTGCTCGAAGGCGATCCAGCGGCCGTTGCGGTCGTCGATCCGGGCAAGCAGGGCGAACGTGTCGTCGTGGTCGGCGAAGTACCGAACCGTGCCGGTGCCGGGGTCGGTGATCGTGTAGCCGTCCCCGACCCTGTCCAGCGGCCACTGCCGGCCGTGCGTGGGCATGACCGGGACGCCGGGGGCCGGGTGCGGGTAGGCGAGGAGGCTGCCCTCGTCGCAGCTGAAGACCAGGCCCTCCGCGTCGATCTCAAGCCGTTGATCGAGGGTCGACGACCACGCCGGTCCGAACCAGCGGCCCGAGCGGCGAGAGGAGTCGAAGGTGCGCCGGAAGACGACCGGCAGCGAGCCGGGCAGGGTGATGTCCGTCTGGGGGAGCAGCATCCGGCCCGTCGCGATGTCGACCGGGTCTTTCTTGCAGACCGTCTCGTCGGTCGTCTTGCCGTTGCCGTCCGGGTTCTTCGCATGGTCCCCACGGCTGCCGGGCGGCCTCTTCCCGCCGGGCAAGTGCTTGGTTCCGTTCAGACCGACCCGGAGGCCGCTGCGGAGGGCGCCCACCCCCTTGGTGCCGATGAGCTCGGGCACGAGCCGGCCGAGGAACTCCGACGGGTCGCCCTTCGCCGCGTCCCAGGCGTTCTTCAGCGCCCGGTCCGGGTTCGCCGCCGTGGACACCAGGCCCGCGAGCGTCATGTTGACGCCCTTGTAGTACTCCGCCGGGTGGGTCAGGTTGTACGGATCGGTCGGGTTCACCGAGCGGACGAAGTTGAGCAGGCCGGCCGTGCCCTTGACGATGCCGCCGCCGAAGTGGGCCAGCTCGAAGCCCTGCCCCATGGCGTGGTCCATCAGCTCCAGCTTGACCCTCTCGCGGCCCGCCGGCTCCTGCGGCGCGTGGGCGAGGGCGGCGCCGACGGCCGCCTTGGCGGCGTCCCCGGCCTCGTCGCGTCCTTTGCGGGCGTCGCTGAGGATCTCCCGGGCGCGCTGCCGCTTGGCCTTGCCGGGATCGGAGAACTCGCCGGGGTCGGGTAGCGGACTGTCGCTGTTGCGCGCCGCGTTGTAGGCGTCGACCTTCTGGTTGTACCTGTCGGCCGCCGTCTTGGAGTCCTTGTCGCCCTCCTTGTAGAGCGCTATCGCCTCGCGTGCCTTGGCCTGGGCGCTCACGACCGCCTTGGAGTAAGTCTCCAGGGCCTGGGCGGCGCTCTCCATGGCGTCGGCGGCATGCAGCCAGTCCGTCGGCAGCGTCTGGAACTTCTCCCGGAAGGTGTCGGCCGCCTCGCCCTTCCAGTGGCCGGAGTCCAGCTTCCGCATCCCGCTGCCGACCAGGTCGAACGCCTTCTGGAAGTCACGGAGGTTCTTCACCGCCTCGGCGATCTCCTCCGGCTTGCCGTGGATCAGCTCGTCCGCTTCCTCGGTCTGCCCGAGCTGCTGTTCCCCGACCGTCGCGCCGAGCGAGGAGGCTGTGTCGTCGCCCCAGTCCTCGACCGCGTCCGCCCAGTCGTGTGCCCCGACCTTGTCCAGGGCCTGCCCGGTCTTGTCGGTCACATAGTCGACGCCTTCACCGACGAGCTCCTTGCCCTTGTCGATGCCTTCGCCGATCTTGTCGATCCCCTTGTCGACCAGACCCCCCCCAGTCCACCATCAGCGGTTCTCCCCCCAGCGCGGCTGCTCGGCCTGTTCGACGGTCGCCTCGTCCGGGTCGAGGTCGTCCTTGAGCTCCTCGTCCATGCGGTCACGCGTCGCGGCGTCGAGCAGCCCCGAACGCTCCATGGAGTCCAGCTGCGCGTCCATGACGTCGTAGCCGGTGTTCTTCCAGGTCTGCTTCACCTCCTCGTGGGCCTCGCTGAACGAGTCGCCGCTCCAGTCGGCGTTGTCCCACATGTGCTGGTCGCGGATGGCGTCCCAGCGCATTCCCTTGACTTCGTCCTCGGACAGATGCGGGTTGCCGTTGAGGGAGTTGACCCCGATCTTGATCGAGTCCTTGATGTACTGCTCCTGCTCGGCGAAGGAGCCTGCCGACAGGCCGACGCCCTGGGCGAACCCGTTGCCCCGCATGGCCAGGGCTCGGACGCCCCACTCCCACCGGTTGCAGAACGTCTCGAACTCCGACGTCAGGCCGCCGTGCCCCAACTCCATCCCGGACAGGACCAAGTCGGAGAAGCCGCGACCCGTCGCCGCCTGTCCGGTCATGCCGAGCTCCTTCAGCTCGGCGTGCGCCAGGTCGATGCCCTTCGCTATCTCCGTCAGTGCCGCCGTCGGCGCCGCCAGATCCGGCTCGTCCCCACTCATCGCGTCCCCGTTCCCCCGAGATCCACCGCCACCGCGTCCGGCACGATCCCCGCCACCGGCGGAAAGAGCGCCCCGTCAGTACTGCCTGCGTCCAGCGCGACCCCACCCGGACCGGGCAGCATCGGCACCATCACGTCAAGGAGCCGCGCGCCCAGGACCGTCCGGTACGTCCATTCCCGTTCCGACTCTCCCCGTGCCGCCGCGAACCGCGCCAGCGCGTCCTCGTCCGAGAACGCGCAGATCCACCGCACCCCGTTGAAGTCCGCCGTCCACAGACTGTCCTGCTCGTCGAACGGCACCAGCACGGCGGTGCGCCGGAATTCACCGAGCAACTGCGCAAACTCCCGTTGTGCCTCCCCGAGCACGTCATCGGACACGGCAGGTACGGGCAGCCCCTCTGCAACCCCCCCTGCCTCCGCAGCGACATGTGCGGGCGGCTCCTCCGGAACGGCTGCGGTATCCGTCGGTGCCGCCTCGACCGGCGCTTCCGCCAACTCCGCCAGCCTCGAAAACGGCTGAATCCCCGGTACTTCGTCCCCGTTGTCACTCACCCCGGCATGCTGTCACGCATCATTTCGCACGAGCAACGAACATGAGGTCCATTTCAGGCCGTGTGTGCGATCCCTGTTCGCCCGGTTCAGGACTCCGCCGGCACCCTCCGCAGTTCCGGAGGGGACCGGCTCCGGGGAGTCGGCGAAGAATTTTTCCGGTGGCCGTCACACACCTCGCCCCGGCTCCGTCAGTGCAGTGTCCGGCTCGGTCGAGGCGGACACGGGAAAGACCTGAGGAGCCGAGATGTTCGCCGAGATGTCCACCACCGCCATCGTCGTCACCGCCGTCGCCGCGTTCATGGCCGGGTTCTCCGGGGTGTCGATCTTCGCCAAGGCCAAGTTCGTCGTCGAGCCGCTGGCCGAGTACGGCGTGCCGCGGGCCTGGTGGAACTGGCTGGGGGCCGCCAAGGTCGCCGGGGGCGCCGGGCTCGTCGTCGGGTTCTACGTCCCCGTCATCGGCACCCTCGCCGCGATCGGGCTCATCCTGTACTTCACCGGAGCGGTGATCACCGTGCTGCGGGCCCGCGCCTACGGCCACGCCCCCTTCCCGCTCGTCTACATGGCTCCCGCCGTCGCCGCCCTGGTCCTGACCTGGTGACCCCCCGTACGAGAAAGGCCGCCGCCCCGGATCCATGCCGGGACGGCGGCCTTCTTCGTGCGTCAGCACGTCAGTACGTCAGTACCTCAGTCCTTCTTCGGGTCCTCCAGGCGCGGGAACAGCACCGCGCCCTTCGTCACCGTCGCACCGGCCGGGAGCTGCCCCCACATGCCCGAGGACTGGACCGGCTGCTCGGCCAGGGCGCCCAGGGACGCCTCGGCGCCCAGGGACTCCCAGAGGGCCTGCGAGGTCTCCGGCATGATCGGGTTGAGGAGGACGGCGACGGCGCGGAGGGACTCGGCGGCCGTGTAGAGGATCGTCGCCAGGCGGGCCTTGCCCTCCGGCGAGTCGTCCTTCGCGACCTTCCACGGCTCCTGCTCCGTGATGTAGCCGTTGACCTGCTTCACGAAGTCGAAGATCGCCAGGATGCCGGCCTGGAAGTCCAGCTCCTCGCCGATCTTCGCGTCGGCCGTCGCGACGGCCTTGGCCAGGCCCTCGTGGATCGCCTTCTCCGCGTCGCCGTCGGCCGTCGACGCCGGCAGCTCACCGCCGAAGTACTTGCCGACCATCGCCGCCACGCGGGACGCGAGGTTGCCGTAGTCGTTCGCCAGCTCGGACGTGTAGCGGGCGGTGAAGTCCTCCCACGAGAACGAGCCGTCGCTGCCGAAGGCGATCGCCCGAAGGAAGTACCAGCGGTACGCGTCCACGCCGAAGTGCGAGGTCAGGTCCTGCGGCTTGATGCCCGTCAGGTTCGACTTCGACATCTTCTCGCCGCCGACCATCAGCCAGCCGTTGGCCGCGACCCGGCCCGGGACGGGCAGGCCCTGCGCCATCAGCATCGCCGGCCAGATCACCGCGTGGAACCGCAGGATGTCCTTGCCGACCAGGTGCACGTTCGCCGGGAACGTCTCGTCGAACTTCGCCGGGTTCTCGTTGTAGCCGACGGCCGTCGCGTAGTTCAGGAGCGCGTCGACCCACACGTAGATGACGTGCTTCTCGTCCCACGGGATCGGGATGCCCCAGTCGAACGTCGAGCGCGAGATCGAGAGGTCCTGAAGGCCCTGCTTGACGAAGTTCACGACCTCGTTGCGGGCCGACTCCGGCTGGATGAAGCCCGGGTTCGCCTCGTAGAACTCCAGCAGCTTCGGGCCGTACTCGCTCAGCTTGAAGAAGTAGTTCTCCTCCTTGAGGATCTCCACCGGCTTCTTGTGGATCGGGCACAGCTTGGTGCCGTCCTCCGCCTCGATGAGGTCGCCCGGGAGCTTGTACTCCTCGCAGCCCACGCAGTACGGGCCTTCGTACCCGCCCTTGTAGATCTCGTCCTTGTCGTACAGGTCCTGCACGAACTCCTGGACGCGGTCCGTGTGACGCTTCTGCGTGGTGCGGATGAAGTCGTCGTTCGCGATGTTCAGGTGCTCCCAGAGGGGCTTCCACGCCTCCTCGACGAGCTTGTCGCACCAGGCCTGGGGCGTGACGTTGTTCGCCTCGGCCGTGCGCATGATCTTCTGACCGTGCTCGTCCGTGCCGGTGAGGAACCACACCTTCTCGCCGCGCTGACGGTGCCAGCGCGTGAGCACGTCGCCTGCGACGGTCGTGTAGGCGTGGCCCAGGTGAGGAGCGTCGTTGACGTAGTAGATGGGGGTCGTGACGTAGTACGCCTTCGCCCCCTGCTTCTCGGATCCAGTGGCCGCCATGGTCGAAATCCTAACCGTCGTACGAAGATCCACTCACATCGATAAGCGGGGGGAGGACGGGGGAGTATGTGCGACATGCGTGTACTCGTAGCCGAGGACGAGCTCGACCTCGCCGCGCTCCTCGCCACCGGCCTCCGGCGGGCCGGCTTCGCCGTCGACACCGTCCACGCCGGGGACGACGCCCTGGAGGCGCTCGGACTGCCCTCGGACGGCGCCGCCGGGCCGTGCGACGGTGCCGGTTCGTACGGCGGCGTCGGTTCGTGCGGAGCCGTCGGTTCGTGCGGAGCCGCCGGGTCGTGCGGCGCCGCTAGTCGGTACGACGGTGCCGGCAGCCCGTACGACGTCCTCAGCCCGTACGACGTGCTCGTCCTCGACCGTGATCTGCCCCGCGTCCACGGCGACGACGTGGCCCGGCGGCTCGTCGCCGCCGGGTCCCCCACCCGGATCCTCATGCTCACCGCCTCCTCCGCCGTCGAGGACCGCGTCGACGGCCTCGACCTCGGCGCCGACGACTACCTCGGCAAGCCCTTCGACTTCCCCGAGCTCGTCTCCCGCGTCCGCGCCCTCCGGCGCCGCTCCGCCCGCCCCGCCCTCCAGCCCCTCCTCGCACGCGACGGCCTGCTCGTGGACACCGTCCGGCGGACCGCCGTCCGCGACGGGCGGGACCTCGACCTCTCCCCCAAGGAGTTCTCCGTCCTCCAGCTCCTCCTGGAGGCCGACGGCGCCGTCGTCTCCGCCGAGGAGCTCCTCGAACGCGCCTGGGACGCCCACGCCGACCCCTTCACCGGGGCCGTACGGGTCTGCATGAGCAAGCTGCGGGCCAAGCTGGGCGAGCCGGGCCTCATCCGGACGGTGCAGGGCGTGGGGTACGCACTGTGAGCCGCCCCGGGCTCCTCGGCGCCGGGTCCACCATCCGTACCCGCATCGCCCTCGTCTACGGAGGCGTCTTCCTCGTCCTCGGAGCCGTTCTGCTGCTCCTCGTGAACCTGCTGGTCAGGGCCGGTACGGACGCCGACGCCGACGCGATCGTCGCGCGGGCGGACGGCGACGTCGCCTTCGCCGAGGCGTACCGGATCGGCGACGACGTCAGCCGGGCCGCCGGCGAGCAGATGCTCATGTGGTCCTCCCTGGCCCTGCTCGTCGTGGCCTGCGGCGCCGTCGTCGTCGGCTGGTGGACCGCCGGGCGCGTCCTGCGGCCCGTCCACGAGATGACCGCCCGCGCCCGGCGGCTCTCCGAGCGGAACCTCGGCGACCGGCTGGCCGTGCGCGGACCCGACGACGAGCTCAAGGAACTCGGCGACACGATCGACGCGCTGCTCGGACGCCTGGAGACCGCCTTCGACAGTCAGCGCCGGTTCATCGCCAACGCCTCCCACGAACTGCGGACCCCGCTCGCCACCCAGCGCGCCGCGATCCAGATCGGACTCGACGACGACTGCGACGTCCGGCAGGTCCTCCTCGACGCCAACCGGCGCAGCGAGCGCCTCATCGACGGGCTGCTGCTCCTCGCGCGCAGCGAGCGGGGGCTCGCCGGGCTCGCCGAGCGGGAGGACGTGCGGCTCGGGGACGTCGTCCGGGAGGAGCACCCGGACGCGTGCGTGGTCGCCGACGGCGGTGTCGTACGGGGGAGCCGGGTGCTGCTCGCGCAGCTCGTACGGAACCTCGTCGCGAACGCCCTCGCCTACAACGTGCCGGGCGGCCGGGTCGACGTACGGGCCGAGGACGGGGTCCTCACCGTCGTCAACACCGGGCCGGTCGTCCCCGCCGGGGACGTCGACGGGCTCTTCGAACCCTTCCGGCGGGGGGAGGGGCGGGACCGGACGGGGCCCGGCGCGGGGCTCGGGCTCTCCATCGTGCGGTCGATCGCCGTCGCGCACGGCGGGGCCGTACGGGCCGTGGCGCGGTCCGCCGGGGAGGGCGGCGGGCTGGTGGTGACGGTGACCCTGCCGGTCACCGTCACCGCCTCTCGTACCTCTCGTACCTCTCGTACCTCTCGTGCCTAGAGCTCCAGGCCGGTGAGCAGGCCCCGGTAGAACGCCGCGTGCGCCGTCTCCACGGGGGTCGCGCCCGCGAAGTACGTCGCCGTGCGGGGAGTGCCGTCGAGCTTCCGGAGGAAGTCGAAGGCCTTGTTGTCCTCCTCGCCCCAGACCACGAACCGCCAGTTCAGAGGCCTTTCCGTCGCCTCGGCGAGGGCCTGCGTCGCCGCCGTCTTCGACTCCGGGGCGCCGTCCGTCTGGAACACCACCAGGGCCGGGCGGGCCGGGTCCGCCTTCTCGTGGTGGGCGAGGACCTCCTCCACGGCGCGGTGGTAGTTGGTACGACCCAGGCGGCCGAGGGTGCCGTTGACCTCCTCGATCCGGGTGGGGGTGAGGTCGGCGGGGGTCAGGACGACCGTGCCGTCGATGTCCGTCGAGAAGAACACGGTCGTCACCGTGGCGTCCTCGTCCAGGTGCGCCGCGAGCGCGGTGACCTGCTCGGCGAGCCGCTGCACGGAACCGTCCTTGAAGTACCCGCGCATCGAACCCGACCGGTCCACCACGAGGTACACGGCCGCCCGCGCCCCTGCGAGCCCCTGCTTCTTGAGCTGCGCCCCGGCGGCCTTGTACGCGTCCACGAGGTGCGGGGCGGCGGCCTTGACGGCGGCGAGGGGGAGGGCGGGGGCGGAGGTCGTGGCCTGGGCCTGGGCTTCTTCGGCCGGCTCGCCCTGGGCCTCGTCGGCCGCGACCTCGACGTCCTGAGCCTCCGGCTCGACCGTCGCGACGACGACCGGCTCGGCCGGGACGGCGGGCTCGTCCGTGACCTCGGCGGCCTCCGGCTCCGCCGAGGTGTCGGCCTCGGCCTGCGGCTCGTCGGCGGCGTCCGCCTCCGGCTGAGCGTCGGCCTCGGCCTGCGGCTCGTCCGCGACGGTCGCCTCCGGCTCCGTCGGAGCGGTGGCTCCGGCCTGCGGCTCCTCCGCCTCCGGCTCCGCCGGGTCGGTGTCGTCCGCGACGACAGTCGCTTCCGCCTCGGCCGGGGCCTCGTCGGTCGCGACCTCGACGTCCTGAGCCTCCGGCTCGGCCGGGGCGGTGGGCTCGTCCGTGACGACGGCCGCCTCCGGCTCCGCCGGGGCCTCGACCTCGGCCTGCGGCTCGTCGGCAACGTCCGCCTCCGGCTCCACCGCTTCGGCGGCGGGGTCCGCCTCCTGCGGCTCGGCAGCGACGGCCGCCTCCGGCTCCGCCGTCTCCGCCGTCTCCGGCGTCGCATCCGCCGTGACAGCGGTCGACTCCTCGGCGTCCGGCGCCGCCGCGTCCACCACAGCCTCGGCCTCGGCCGACTCCTCGGCGTCCGGCTCCGCAGCCGCGGAAGCCTCGGTCGACTCCTCGGCGTCCGGTTCCACAGCCGCGGAAGCCTCGGTCGACTCCTCGGCGTCCGGTTCCACAGCCGCGGAAGCCTCGGTCGCCGGCTCCGCAGCCTCGTCCGCCTCCGCGGCAGCGTTCGGCTCGGAAGCCGCAGTCGTCTTCCCCGTCTCCCCGGCGTCAGCCGCCCGCGCCTTCGGGATCTGCGGGTTGTCGAAGGCCGCCGCCACCAGGTCGTCCGCCGCTCGGCGGGCCGCCGTCTCCGGGGCCTCCCGAAGCTCCACGGCCTCCGTAAGCTCCGCAGCCTCCGCAGGCTTCACAGCCTCCGTGGTCTCCACGGCCCCCGCAGTCTCTCCAGCCCCCGCGGTCTCCCCGGCCCCCGCGGTCTCCCCGGGCTTCGCGGCCTCCACGGCCGCCACCGCCTCCGGGGTCTCCCGGGTTTCCGGGGTCTCACGCGTCTGGGACGGGACGGAGGTTGCCGGGGACTCCTCGCGGTCCCGGCCGAACACCTTGCGCAGCATGCTCCGAATACCCATGGGCGAACCCTTTCGCATGAGTGGGGGTGCAGTGTGAATGTCCGTACTGGGCGTTTCGGGACGTTCATCCCTGGCCAGGGCGGATACGTAAGGTTAGCGGCCGCCCCTCCCGCCTCCGGCGCCCCGGTCGCCGCCGGTTCGCGTGCGTTCATGCGCCGTTCACTCCGACGCCGCCCCTGTGCAGATCTACGCACATAGCGTCGCCGCCGAAGCAATCCCGACACCATGTCGGCGCGGTCTGCGCCGGAGGAGGACGAAGTGCGCAAACTGCTGCCGCTGCTGAGCACGAACCCGCACGGAGGCGGACGTTCCGCCCTCACCTGCCGGTTCCGCTGCGGTGACGCCTGCTTCCACGAGGTGCCCAACACCAGCGACAACGAGTACGTCGGCGACGTCATAGCCGGCGCGCTCTCCCGCCGTTCCGCGCTCCGTGCCGCCGCCGTCGTGACCGTCGCCTCCGCCGTCGGCGGGGCCTTGGCCGTCGGGAACGCCCCGGAGGCCGTCGCCCAGGAGGCCGCCGCCCGGCCGCAGAAGCCGGTCGACGGCGCCCGCGGCCTGCGCTTCGCGCCCGTCGCGCCCAACACCGCCGACCAGGTCACCGTCCCCTCCGGGTACGAGCAGAACGTGGTCATCCGCTGGGGCGAGCCCATCCTCCGCGGCGCGCCCGCCTTCGACTCCGAGAACCAGACCGCCGCCGCCCAGGCCGGCCAGTTCGGTTACAACAACGACTTCCTCTCCCTCCTGCCGCTGCGCCACGAGCCGCACCGCCAGGTCCTCGTCGCCAACCACGAGTACACCGACGAGGTGCTGATGTTCCGGGGGTACGACCCCGAGAACCCGACCCGCGAGCAGGTCGAGATCGCCTGGGCCGCGCACGGCCTCGGTGTCGTCGTGGTCCAGGAGGAGCACCGCACCGGCAAGCTCACCGCCGTCACCCGGCACCGGCTCAACCGGCGTCTGACCGCCACCAGCGAGTTCGAGCTCACCGGTCCGGCGGCCGGCGGCGACCTCGTCAGGACCTCCGCCGACCCGGACGGCCGCACCGTCCTCGGCACGCTCAACAACTGCTCCGGCGGCACCACCCCGTGGGGCACCACGCTCCACGGCGAGGAGAACATCAACCAGTACTTCGCCAACGGGTCGAGCGCCACGGACAAGCGGTACGGCGTCGGCACCGGGGCCTCCGAGCGGAAGTGGGAGCGCTTCGACAAGCGCTTCGACCTCAAGCAGGAGCCCAACGAGGTGCACCGCTTCGGCTGGGTCGTCGAGCTCGACCCGTACGACCCCGAGTCCACGCCCCGCAAGCGCACCGCGCTCGGCCGCTTCAAGCACGAGGCCGCGCAGCCCCGGCTCACCGAGGACGGCCGTCCGGTCGTCTACATGGGCGACGACGAGCGGTTCGACTACCTCTACAAGTTCGTCTCGTCGAAGCGGATGAAGAAGGGGTCCTCCCGCGCCGCCCACGAGCACAACCTCACCCTTCTCGACGAGGGCACCCTGTACGTCGCCAGGTTCACCGGCGACTCGCCCGCCGCCGAGATCGACGGCACCGGCAAGCTGCCCTCCGACGGCGAGTTCGACGGTTCCGGCGTGTGGATCCCGCTGGCCACGGCCGGTCCCGACGGTGCCGTCTCGCACGTCCCCGGCATGACCGCCGAGGAGGTGTACGTCTTCACCCGTCTCGCCGGTGACAAGGTCGGCGCGACGAAGATGGACCGTCCCGAGGACGTCGAGCCCTCCCCGCGCTCCGGTCGCGTGTACGTGGCGCTGACCAACAACACCAAGCGCGGCACCACGGGCAACGCCCCCGCCGACGAGGTCAACCCGCGCAACGCCAACAAGCACGGCCACATCCTGGAGCTCTCCGAGCACTGGGACGACCCGTCGAGCGACGGCTTCGCCTGGCGGCTGTTCCTCGTCGCCGGAGACCCCACCGACCCGGCCACCTACTTCGCCGGCTTCCCCAAGGAGAAGGTCTCCCCGATCTCCTGCCCGGACAACGTCGCCTTCGACCCGCACGGCAACCTGTGGATCTCCACCGACGGCAACCAGCTCGGCTCGCACGACGGTCTGTTCGGCGTCGCCACGCGCGGCGAGCGGCGCGGTGAGCTCAAGCAGTTCCTGACCGTGCCGACCGGCGCCGAGACCTGCGGCCCGCTCGTCCAGGACCGCCGCGTCCTCGTCTCCGTGCAGCACCCGGGCGAGGTCGACGGCGCCTCCGTCGAGAAGCCCGCCTCCGTCTGGCCCGACGGCCCCGGCAAGATCGTCCGCCCGGCGGTCGTCTCCGTCTGGCGCACGGACGGCCGCGACATCGGCGTCTAGGAAGTCCCCGGGGCCTGGGAGGGGGTCACCCCACTCCCAGGCCCTCCCTGAACCGGGTGAACTGTTCCTCCGGGTCGCCCGTGTACGACCACGGCACCCACGCCGCCCGCCTGCCGAGGAGACCCATCAGCTCCCGGGCGATCTCCACCTGGCCGGCGTAACAGGCCGCGTGCGCGAGGAAGTTGAGGTCGCCGACCTCTTCCGGTGCCACCGGGCGCTCCGGGTCCCGGCCGCCGATCCAGCGCGCGTGGGTGCGGCGCAGCTCGGTCACCGCCAGTTCGTGCTTCCAGTGCTGGTCGAAGCCGCGCACCGGCCCCCGGCCGAGCGCCCCGTCCGCGATGTACCGGTACTCCTCGACCCGGGCCACCTGCACCAGGACCGGCAGCGGCGAACCGGGCGGTGCCACGCCCGCCGCGTCGCGGGCGAAGTCGTACATGCTGCCGTGCGTGCCGTGCCACCGCGCCGACCAGTAGCGGAGCACCTGGATGTGGCCCTCGGTGTTGTACGGGTCGCGGCGCCGCAACTCGTCGAACCAGTGGCGCAGTTCGCGGCGCGGCACCCCGCCCTCGTACAGCCGGGCCACCGAGAGCAGGGACACCCAGGGCATCGGGTCGGCCGGCGCGGCCTCGGCCGCGCTCCGGCAGGCGTCGACGGCGGCGTCGATCCGGCCCCGTTCGATGGTGGCGCCCCGGCCGGCCGCGATGGCCGCGTCGAAGACCCGCACCACCTCGGTCGCGGCCCGCAGCACGGAGGCGTCGGGGTTGCCGGGCTCGGCGGCCCGCCAGGTCTCGACGGTGGAGCTGCCGGCGGCGGCGTGCGAGAGGAGCCGCAGCCGGTGGGTGCGGCGGGCCCAGTCCGTACCGGTGGCGGCGAGCAGGTCCCGTACGCCCTGCCAGCGGCCGATGACGATGTCGTGGCGCGCCTCGGTCAGCGCCCGGTCCCCGAAGTCCGGGTCGAAGTCGGGCGCGTGGCGCTCCGGTCGCGCCGGGCGCGCGGAGCGGCGGCGTACGGCCATCGGGGGCCTCCTTCGGGTTCGGCTGCCGTCAGAAGTCGCTGCGTGCGTACAAGGTGCGGGTGCAGGTGCGGGTCAGAAGTCCGTCGCGTAGCCCTTGTCGCGGGTTCCCGTGCGCGGGCGGGTGGCCGGGGCCGAGCCCTCCGCCGCCGCGAGCGCGCGGACCGCGTCGAGGCGGGCGGGGCGGTAGTAGTCGCTGCCCTTCCGCCAGTACACGAGGAGCGGGACCACGCCGACGAGCAGCCCGCCCAGGCCGATGGTGAGGGCGGTCGTGGAGAGTTCCCCGAGGGACTCGACGAAGGCCCAGAGCATGAACGCGGAGCCGAGCAGCGGCCAGAGGCCGCCGAGGACCAGGTTCCGTACGGAGCGGAACAGGACCGCCTTGTACGCGACGACGGCGGCGATGCCCGCGAGGCCGTAGTAGAAGGCGATCTGAAGGCCGATCGCGGCGACGGCGTCGCTGAGGATCCGCTGCACCGAGCCGGCCGCCGCGGCCGCGCAGAACATCAGGAGGGCGGCGCCGCCGACGGCGGCGATCGCGACCCACGGGGTGTTCCAGCGGCGGTGCACGAGTCCGAGCGCGGCCGGCAGGGTCCGGTCGCGGCCCATCGCGAAGAGCGAGCGGGTGACCTGGAGGAGCGTGGTCTCCAGGGTGGCGACGGTGGACAGCAGGACGGCCACGACGAGCAGTTTGCCGCCGACGCCGGGCCAGATCTCCTGGCCGAGGACGGCGAGGACGTTGGGTCCGGCGGCGCGGATCTCCTCGGCGCTCAGCAGGACGTTGACGGCGACGGTGAAGGCCTCGAAGAGGAGGAAGACGAAGCCGACGCCGACGAGCGCGGCGAGCCCGGCGGTGCGGCGGCTGTCGCGGGTCTCCTCGCTGAGGTTGCTGGTGACGTCCCAGCCCCAGTAGTAGAACGCGGCGATCAGCGCCCCGGCGGCGAAGGTGTCCGGCCCGTGGAAGTGGTCGAGGGCGAACCAGGACCAGTCGAAGGCGGTGGCCCGGCCCCGGTGCGCGACGGCGGCCAGGACGAAGGCGAGCAGGATCAGCATCTCGACGCCGGACATCACGAGCTGCGCCCGTACGGTCAGCCGGGCGCCGCCCAGGACGACGAGCAGCATCATCAGGAACCAGCCGGCGCCGACGGCCGCGGCGAGCGGGGTGTTCGCGGCGAGGTCCTGGTCGATCAGGGAGAGCGTGAGGGACCCGGCGGGCAGTGAACCGGCCACCATGAACACGGTGGCGGCGAAGACGAGCGCCCAGCCGGCGAGGAAGCCGAGGAAGGGGTGGAGGGTGCGGCCCACCCAGGAGTACCCGGCGCCGGCGTTGACGTCGATGCGGCCGAGGCGGGCGTACGCGAGGACGATGCCGAGCATCGGTATCGCGCAGTAGAGCAGCGCGGCGGGCCCGGCGAGGCCGACCGCGCCGAAGAGGACGGCGGTGGTCGCGGCCAGCGAATAGGCGGGGGCGCTGCCGGCGACGGCCATCACGATCGTGTCGAAGGTACCGAGGACGTTGGGCTGGAGCCCTCTGTTCGTGGTGGTGCGCATGGCGGGTCCTCGGGGGCGCGGGGGCTGAGGCAGGGCTGAGTGGCCCGTCCGTCGGGCCGGTTGCCGGCGGCGGCGGGCGCGGATCACGGTGAATCGAGCGCATCGTAGTCGCCCGGGTGGCTTCCGGTAACGGTGGTGGGGAGGGTTCCGTTCCGTGACCGCCGGTAAGTTCTCCCGTACGCCCCCCGAGGAGGGGTCACCGCAGGTCGGGACCGGCGATGGCGCGGGCCGCGCTCACCTCCTGTCGGAGCGGCGCGAGGACTCCGCTCTCGTCGCCGGGGAGCTCCGCGCGGACCTCCACGAGGGTGTCCGTGCCGCGCAGCCCGTCCGCGAGCTCCCGCAACTCCCGCCGCACGGCGGCGACCTCCGCCGGGTCGGGCGCCGGGGCGCCGTGATCGACCCGGATCCGGGCGGCGGTCGTCGCGTCCACGATCCGCTCCACGGCGACGACGAGCGGCCACCAGGCGGCGGCCCGGGCACCCGTCGGCGGCGGCTCGGTCAGGGCCCGCTGGAACTCGGAGCGGACGGTCGACAGGTCCCGGTAGAGCTTGCGCCGGGCCCGCGCTCTGCCGCCCTGGTCGGGGCTGTCCGCGGCGAAGGCCCGTTCGACGTACGCGGCGGTGTCGGCGACCGCGTCCGAGAGCCGGTCCCCGATCCGGACGTGCCAGGACTCGGGCCAGAGCAGGTAGCCGGCGACCAGCGCGATCCCGCAGCCGATGAGCGAGTCGTAGAGGCGGGGCAGGACGAGGTCGAAGCCCTGGTGGTTGAGCGTGTCGGAGAGCAGCAGGATGACCGGGGTGATGGCCGCGGTCTGGAAGGCGTACCCCTTCGCGGAGAAGGCGGGGATGAGCGCGGCGAGCACGACCATCACCGGCACGTCCCACCACCCTCTGGGGACTTCGGAGAGGACGAGGGCGGCGAGGACCAGCCCGGCGGCCGTGCCGGCGGCGCGGAGGACGGCCCGCGAGAAGACCGAGCCGAAGTCCGGCTTCATGACGAACGTGACGGTGAGCGCGACCCAGTACGAGCGGGGCACGGGGATCAGCGAGACCAGGGCCTGCGCGAGGCCGACGCAGAGCGCCAGCCGCAGGCCGTACCGCCAGGACGCCTCGGAGAGCAGGACCGCGCGGGCCGCCCGGCGCGCCCGGATCCGCAGCGCGGCGGGGCGGCCGAGGCGGTCGTCGACGTTGTACGGGTCGGGGTCCGCCTTGTGGACGACGGCCGCCGCGTGCCGCAGGGCGTGGTCCACGGCCCGCTCGGCCGGCCGCTCGGGCACGGGCAGGTCCAGGACGGGGGCGCCGGTGCGGCCCTCCTCGACGGCGTCCGCGAGCCCCCGCACGGCGGCGGGGACGGCGGGTGGGAGCGGGCCGAGGAGTTGGGCGCGCAGATGGGCGGCGGGAGCGGCCTCGACGAGCGGGATGACCACGTTGAGCTGGGCCAGGATCCGCACCAGCGGGGCGGCGCGGCCGTGCTGGCGGGCGCGGCGGGCGAGGACCAGGTCGTACGACTGGTTGAGGGAGGCGGTGACGGCCTGCCGCTTCTCGTCGTACGCGGCCGTGCCGGTCGCCTCGTACAGCTCGGCGACGGTCCGGTACGTGGCCGCCACGGCCTCCCGCTCGGGGGCGGCGCGGCGCATCGGCCAGCCGAGGAGCGTGAGGAGGAGGACGAACAGGCCGCCGAGGACGAGGAGGACGGGCGCCTTCCACCACGGGTCGGGCATCGGCAGGCCCGCGCCGACGACCGCGTTGAGCAGCAGGAGCAGACCGGAGACGGAGGCGACCGCGCCGATCGAGGAGATCATCCCCGAGACCAGGGCGACGAGCGTCAGGACGGCGACGGCGAGCCAGCCCTCATCGAAGACGAGGGTCCCCAGGGTGACGCCGAGGGCGCCGAACGCCTGCGGCACCGCGATGTTGAAGACCCGCATCCGGTAGGCGTCGGCGGTGTCCCCGATCACGCCGGAGAGGGCGCCCATCGAGACCAGCGCCCCGTACGCCGGCTGCCCCGTCGCCAGTCCGACGGCGAGCGGCACGGACAGCGCGACGGAGGCGCGGGCCACGGCGGCCCAGGGGATCGGCGCGGGGGCCGGCTTCAGGCCGGCGGTGAGCCAGGCGGGTGGGGTGATCCGTACGGGCCGAGCCATGCGACCAACGTACGCCGCGCCCCCGTTGTGAGCCGTCGTTCCGCCGGGCGGTGCCCACCCCGTTGTGGGCAGTCGTTCCGCTGGGGCGGAACGGGTGGGCACAACGGAACGGCGCCCTTGCCGGCGCCAGAGGCTCCCGCGCCCTGACCCGCACCGACCTGTGCACCGCACGCCTGGTGCGGGTCCAGGCGCGGAACGCGGAGGCGCCGCTGAGCGCGCCGTCCCGTGTGCCCACCCTCCCCCAAGCTCTCGGCTTCGCTCGAGCAGGGGGGACCCCCTCGCCCCAGCGGGACGATTGCCCACACGGGCGGGGGCGGCGGGAAGGGCACCGCCCGGCGGGCGCGCCCACGTGGTGGTGCGGGAGGGGCAGCGCCCCGCGGGGGTGGGCGGGGGTACCGGCCTGGTGGGCGTAGGGGTCAGCTGCGGTAGGACTCGACCTCCGCCGCCGGGCGGAGGGCCGCCGTGTCCGGGTCCTCCCCGAATTCGGCCTTCGCGCGCCGCTGCCGCAGCAGGTCCCAGCACTGGTCGAGGCGTACCTCGAGTTCCGCGAGGCGGGTGCGTTCCTCGGGGAGGAGCCCGCCGGTGCGCTGCCGCAGGGCGCGCTCCTCCTCGACGAGGGCGCCGATGTCGTCCAGGATCTCGTCGTTGTCCATGCCTTCCAGCGTGGCGGATCGGCGCCGGGTGCGCAGGTCGAGAGGGGGCCGGTCATGCGCCTCAGTGCCGTAGCGCCTGTGCGATCTCCGCCTTCGTCCCGCCGGAGAGCGTCCGGTTGCTGCGGGCCGTGCCGGTCTTGGACTTTCCGGGTTCGACTCCGTCGATGTTCAGGACGACGGAGTCGAGGAAGTTCCCGTCCGTGTCACGGAAGTTGACCATGATCGTGTAGTCGGCGTTCTTGTCCTTGGGGTTGGTCGCGGTGATCTCGGCGACCGTGCGGTCCCCGTCGACGCGCGTGGCTCCGGCGCGTACGTCACCGGTGGCGTTCACCCCGTCCTTGACCTGGTTCATCTTCTCCTGGGCGGCCGAGGCGACGGCCGCCGTGGCGGAGGAGACGATCTGGCCGGCCTTGTCCTTGGCGGTGTCGCAGCCGGTGAGGGCGAGGAGCGTGGTGGCGGCGAGGACGATTCCGGTTCCTCGTTTCATGGCCGGAGTCTCAGAACCGCTCGTCCGCGCCGTACGCGTCGTCCGTCGCCAGGGCCCAGATCACGAAGACCGAGATGGCCATGGAGAAGAGCGCCCACCACGGCTGGTAGGGCAGGAAGAGGAACTGGAAGAGGACGTTGAGGGAGGCCAGGGAGATACCGGCGATCCGGCCCCACTCGGCGCCCTTGAGGATGCCGATGCCGGCGATGGCGACGATGACGCCGAGGATGAGGTGGATCCATCCCCAGGTGGTGAGGTTGAACTTGAAGACGTAGTCGCCGATGCGGGTGTAGACGTCGTCCTTGGCGATGCCGGCGATGCCCTGGAAGACGTCCATGAAGCCGGTGACCAGCATGAGGACGCCGGCGAAGAGGGTTCCGCCGGAGGCCCAGGCGCCGGCGGTGCTCGGCTGGGTGCCCGTCTTGCGGGGTGTGGTGTTCTGGCTCATGGCCCCATCGTCAGGGCGTTCGTACGGTTCCGAACTTTCAGCTGGTCCGAACGAGTGAGCGAAGGAAGGCGTCGAGGGTCGCGTCGAACTCCTCGGGCCGCTCCAGATTGGGCAGGTGCGCGGCCCGTTCGATCACCGTGAGCGTCGAGTGGGGGAGCAGGGCGTGCATCTCCTCCGCGTCCGCCACCGGGGTGTACGTGTCGTCGCGGCCGACGACGACGAGCGCGGGGACCGTGACGGCGGCGAGCGTCTCCCGGTGGTCGGGGCGCTCGGCCCGGCCGCGCAGGGCGGCCGCCGCGGCGACCGGGTCGGTGGCGCACATCATGCGGTGGACGTGCGGCGCGGCGTGCGTGTTGTACGGGGCGACCATCCGGTCCAGCACCTCGTCGGCGTATCCGCGCATGCCCTCCCGCAGGAGCCGGTCGGCCATGGCGTTGCGGGTCTTCTTGCCGTCCTCAGTCTCGGCGGCCGGGAAGGTGTCGGCGAGGACGAGGCCCCGGACCCGCTCGGGGTGGCGGCGGACGAGCTCCATGGCGATCTGGCCGCCCATGGAGAGGCCGGCGACGACGCAGTCGTCGATCCCCAGCGAGTCGAGGAGGTCGGTGAGGTCCTCGGCGAAGTCGTCGAGGCCGGTGGAGCCGGTCGTCGCGCCCAGGGGCGTGGCGCCGTAGCCCCGCAGGTCGGGGGCGATGACGCGGTGGGTGCGGGAGAAGCGGTCGATCTGCGGCTGCCACATGGTGTGGTCGAAGGGGTGGCCGTGGACGAGGAGGAGGGCGGGGCCGGTGCCCCGGTCCTCGTAGAAGGTGCTGGTGGCGAGGGTTTCGGCGAAGGGCATGACCGCAGGCTAGGCAGCCCCAACTGCTCGGTGCAATAAGATCTTTGCTCTCGGTGCAATGGGGGAGGGGTCCGGATGGAGGAGTACCGGAGGATCGCGGACCGGGTCGAGGCCGCCGTACGGGACGGGCGGCTGCGCCCCGGCGACCGGCTGCCGCCGCAGCGGGTCTTCGCCCGCCGCCACGGGATCGCGAACTCGACGGCGATCCGGGTGTACGGGGAGCTGGCCCGCCGCGGACTGGTCGTCGGCGAGGTCGGCCGCGGCACCTTCGTCCGGTCCGCGCCCCCGCTGCCCGGACCCGCGCTCGCCGAGGCGACCGGCGCCGCTCCCGTCGACCTCCAGCTCAACTACCCCGCCGCCGGACGCCAGTCGGAGCTGATGGCCCGCGCGCTCGCGGCGCTCGCCCGGCCCGACGTGCTCGCCGAGGCCGTCTCCCGCCCGGCCGCCGCCGTCGGCACCCCCGAGGCCCGGGAGGCGGCGGCCACCGTCCTCGCCCGGCCCGGCTGGGCGCCGGACCCCGACGGCGTCCTCTTCGCCGGGAACGCCCGCCAGGCCATCGCCGCCGCGCTCTCCGCCCTCGTCCCGCCCGGCGGCCGCCTCGGCGTCGAAGCACTCACGTACCCCCTGGTCAAAGCGGTCGCGGAACGGCTCGGCATCCGGCTCGTCCCCCTCGCCCTCGACGCCGAAGGGGTGCGCCCCGACGCCCTGGAGGCCGCCCACCGGGCCGCGCCGCTCGCCGCGGTCTACCTCCAGCCCACCCTGCAGAACCCGCTCTCCACCATCGCCGGGGAAGGCCGGCGGGCCGAACTCGCCGAGCTGCTCCGCCGCCTGGACCTGACGGCCGTGGAGGACACCACCTGGGCCTTCCTCCTCCCCGACGCGCCCGCCCCGCTCGCCGCGCACGCCCCCGAGCGGGTCCTCCTCGTCGACAGCCTCTCCAAACGGCTCGCCCCCGGCCTGACCGTCGGCTACCTCGTCGTGCCCGCCCGGCTCCGGGTGGCGGCCGCCGACGCCCTGCGCTCCGGCGCCTGGACGGCCGGCGGACTCGCCCTCGCCGCCGCCGTCCGCTGGACCGGCGACGGCACCGTCGCCGAGGCCGTCGCCGCCAAACGGGCCGACACCGTGGCCCGGCACGCCCTGCTCCGGCGGCGGCTCGCCGGACACGCGCTCCGGACCTCCCCCCACGCCTTCTACTGCTGGTGGGAGCTGCCCGCCCCCTGGCGAGCGGAGACCTTCACGGCCGCCGCCGCCGCACGCGCGGGCGTGGCGGTCACCCCCGGCAGCGCCTTCGCGGTCGGCCGCTCCGCCGCCCCCGACGCCGTCAGGCTGGGCCTCGCGTCACCGCCGGTCGCCGTACTGGACGAGGCCCTGGCCCGGCTGGCGGCGGTGGCGGCCGAGGGGCCGTGATCCACTTGCGGGGCGCCGGGCGGGGGTGTGCCCTGGAGGGTGCGGGACCCAGGGGGGCCGGACACGAAGGAGCTCCTGCCATGGCCGCACACGCAGCGGTGCCCGTCCGGCGCCGAGTCAGCACGAACGGCTGGGGACTCCCGGTCACGATCGGCGTCCTGTACGGGTTCTACGCGGAGGTGAACGCCCGCGACGGCGGCGCGCTCAGCTGGGGACAGTTCTGGCTGGGCCTCGTCTCCGCCGTCGTCCTCGCCGTCGCTCTGTACGCCCTCCGGCGGTACGGTCGCGCCCTGCCCCGCGAGGCCCGCGCCGTCGCCTGGGGCGCCCTCGCCGGCATCGCCGTCGGCTTCCTGTACAGCGTCACCGACGCGAGCGTCTACTCGTCGGCGCTGCTGGGGCTCATCGTCGGCCTGGTCGCCGGGGGCACCGCGTTCTACCTCTTCTACACACACGAGGACGCCACCGGCCACCCGGCCCCGTGGTGACCCCACCACGGGCTGCGCCCCCCGGTGTGGGCGGTCGTTCCGCAGGGGCGGGACGACCGCCCACACGGGCGGGCGGACGGGAGTCGCCCGGCGGGCGCCGCCCGCGCTCGGGCCGCCCTCCGGCTACGACGTCCGGCGTGGCGTCGTCTGTTGGACCGACCAGCGGTTTCCGTCCGGGTCCGTGAAGTAGACGAAGGAGCCCCACGGCTGGTCGTCGATGTCGCTGACCTCGATCCCACGTGCCGTCAGCTCCGTGTGCGCCGCCTCGATGTCGGCGACGACGACCTGCATGTTGTCCAGCGAGCCCGGTGTCATCCGGGTGATGCCCTTGCCGAGGGCGATCGAGCAGGCGGAGCCGGGCGGGGTGAGCTGGACGAAGCGGATGTCCTCGCTGACGGTGACGTCGTGGTCGGTGTGGAAGCCGACCTGTTCGTAAAAGGCCTTGGCCCGGTCGACGTCGGTGACGGGGACGCCGATCAGCTCCAGTCTGATGTCCATGGTCACGACCGGACCTCGCCTCGTACGACGACCGCCGGGCACGGCGCGTGCTGGGTGACGTGGGAGGAGACCGAGCCGAGGACCGCCGCCTTGAAGCCGCTGTGACCGCGGTCGCCGACGACCAGCAGGCTCGCGCCCTCGGCCGTGTCGAGGAGGGCCTGGGCGGCGTTGCCGCCGACCACCGTGCGGGTGACGGCGGCGGCCTCCTGCGGGGTGAGGGTGGCGTCCAGGGCCTGGTCGAGGATCCGCTCGGAGAGCTGCTCGGGGTCGAACTGCAGGGGGACGCCCGGCATCGCGGTGTCCCAGACCGCGGGGTACTCCCAGCTGATCACCGCCTGGAGCGGGTCCCCGGTGAGGGCGGCCTGCGCGGCCGCCCACTTCAGCGCCTTCAGGGACGGTTCCGATCCGTCCACGCCCACCACGATCCTGCCGCCGGCCATCGCCGACCTCCGTTTCGCTGTCGGGTGCCCGGGAGGGCACGGCCTTCCGGGTTCCCTCACAACGTAACAAAACAGGTCAGTCCAGGCGCAGATCTGCCAACTGCTTCTCGAACGGGACGATCTCCTCGTCGTCCGCCCTCCGCGCCGGCCTCCCCGCCACCGTGTCCGCGAACTCGTTGCCCGCGCGGGTGATCCGGGCCGGCAGGCCCTCCGTGTACTCGTCGCCGCCGGTGCCCCAGTCCTCCGAGGCCGCGTAGACCGCGGTGGGGACGACGAGGGCCCGCAGGTAGGCGAAGAGCGGCCGCAGGGCGTGGTCGAGGACGAGGGAGTGGCGGGCCGTGCCGCCCGTCGCGGCGATGAGGACCGGGGTCCCCGTGAGCGCCGCCGGGTCGACGAGGTCGAAGAAGGACTTGAACAGGCCGCTGTAGGAGGCGGTGAAGACGGGGGTCACGGCGATGACCCCGTCCGCGCCCGTGACCTTGTCGATCGCTTCCTGGAGCGCGGCCGACGGGAAGCCCGTCACGAAGTTCTTCGCGATGTCGACGGCCAGGTCGCGCAGTTCGACGACCTCGACGTCGACGGCGTACTCCTGCTCGGCCAGCCGGTACCGGGCCGCCTGGAGGAGCCGGTCGGCGAGGAGCCGGGTGGAGGAGGGGGCGCTGAGTCCGGCGGACACGGCGACCAGCTTCAACGTCTGCATGGCGTCAGACCTCCTGGGTGGTGCGGGTGACGGCGGGGTGGAGCGGGGCGGTCTCCGGCACCCCGGCGGGCCGCAGGTTCGCGAACTCCTTGCGCAGCACCGGGACGACCTCCTCGCCGAGCAGGTCGAGCTGTTCCAGGACCGTCTTGAGGGGCAGTCCGGCGTGGTCGACGAGGAACAGCTGGCGCTGGTAGTCGCCGACGTACTCGCGGAAGGACAGGGTGCGCTCGATGACCTCCTGCGGGGAGCCGACGGTCAGCGGGGTCTCGCGGCTGAACTCCTCCAGGGAGGGGCCGTGGCCGTAGACCGGCGCGTTGTCGAAGTACGGGCGGAACTCCCGTACCGCGTCCTGCGAGTTCTTCCGCAGGAAGACCTGGCCGCCGAGGCCGACGATCGCCTGCTCGGGGGTGCCGTGGCCGTAGTGCGCGTACCGCCGGCGGTAGAGCCGGACCATCTTCTCGGTGTGCTGCTTGGGCCAGAAGATGTGGTTCGCGAAGAAGCCGTCGCCGTAGTAGGCGGCCTGTTCGGCGATCTCGGGGGAGCGGATGGAGCCGTGCCAGACGAACGGCGGGACGCCGTCGAGGGGGCGCGGGGTGGACGTGAAGCCCTGGAGGGCGCTGCGGAACCTGCCCTCCCAGTCGACCACGTCCTCCCTCCACAGCTTGTGGAGGAGCGCGTAGTTCTCGATGGCGAGCGGGATGCCCTGGCGGATGTCCTGGCCGAACCACGGGTAGACCGGGCCGGTGTTGCCGCGGCCCATCATCAGGTCCACGCGGCCGTCGGCGAGGTGCTGGAGGGTCGCGTAGTCCTCGGCGATCTTCACCGGGTCGTTGGTGGTGATCAGGGTGGTGGAGGTCGACAGGATCAGGTTCTCCGTGCGGGCGGCTATGTGCCCGAGGAGCGTCGTCGGGGAGGACGGGACGAACGGCGGGTTGTGGTGCTCGCCGGTCGCGAAGACGTCGAGCCCGACCTCCTCCGCCTTGAGCGCGATCGCGACGGTGTCCTTGATGCGCTCGTGCTCGGTGGGGGTGCGGCCGGTGGTGGGGTCGGTCGTCACGTCGCCGACGGTGAAGATCCCGAACTGCATCGTGCTCACCTCTCGCGGTTCCTGCTAGTGGTTGAAGCTTAAACTATTACCTCGAACGACGCGACCCCCGCCCCTATTCCGGGCCGTACCCCGCCTCTGTTCAGGGCCGCCGCCGTCCCTGTCCCGGGCCCGTACCCTGGAGCGCATGACCGAGAAGACCCACGACAGCGAGCGCTGGAAGGAGCGGGGCGTGATGCTCCGCGTCTTCGTGTACGTCTTCGCCACCCACGCCTTCGCCGGCTTCGTCTGGCTCCTCTTCTACGTGGGGCAGAACGCCCAGAAGTGAGGGCCGCCACGTGCCGCCCACCTGCGGCCCTCACGTAGAGTCCCGGACGTGAACGCTGCGATATCGGTGGTGTCGGTCGTGGGGATCGGCGCGGACGGCTGGGACGGGCTCCCCGAGACCGCCCGCCGCGCCCTGCGCGCCGCCGAGGTCCTGCTCGGCGCCCCCCGCCAGCTCGGCCTCCTCCCGGAGGACGACTGCCCCGGCGAGCGGATCGCCTGGCCCTCCCCCCTCCGCCCCGCCGTCCCCGGACTGCTCGCCGCCCACCAGGGCCGCGCGATCGCCGTCCTCGCCAGCGGCGACCCCTCCTTCTACGGCATCGCCCGCACCCTCGCGGAGACCGCCGGCGCCGACCGCCTCCGCATCCACCCGCACCCGTCCTCCGTCTCGTACGCCTGCGCCCGCCTCGGCTGGCCACTCGAAGCCGTCGAGACCCTCTCCGTCGTCGCCAGGCCGCTCGCCGCGCTCTCCGCCGCCCTCCACGAGGGCCGCCGCCTCCTCGTGCTCAGCGAGGGCGCCGACACCGCCGCGCGGGTCGCGGAGCTGCTGCGCACCACCGGCTGGGGCGGCACCCGCGTCCGCGTCCTCGAACAGCTCGGCGGCCCCGCCGAGCGGATCCTCGACGGGACCGCCGCCGACTGGCCGCACGAGCGCACCGACCCCCTCAACGTCCTCGCCCTCGACTGCGCCCGCGACCCCGGCACCCTCCGGCTCGGCGTCGTGCCCGGGCTCCCCGACGAGGCGTACGAGCACGACGGCCAGCTCACCAAGCGGTACGTGCGCGCCGCCACCCTCGCCGCCCTCGCCCCCGCCCCCGGCGAACTCCTCTGGGACGTCGGCGGCGGCTCCGGCTCCATCGGCGTCGAATGGATGCGGACCCACCGCTCCTGCCGGGCCGTCGCCGTCGAGAAGTCCCCCGAGCGGGCCGCCCGCATCACCCGCAACGCCGACGCCCTCGGCGTACCGGGCCTGCGCGTCGTCACCGGCCCCGCCCCCGCCTCGCTCACCGGGCTCCCCACCCCCGACGCGATCTTCATCGGCGGCGGCCTCACCGCACCCGGCCTGCTCGACACCTGCTGGGAGGCCCTGCCGCCCGGCGGGCGGCTCGTCGCCAACACCGTGACGCTGGAATCCGAGGCGCTGCTCGCCCGGTGGTACGGCCGCCACGGCGGCGAACTGGTCCGGCTCGCCGTCTCCACCGCCGTGCCCGTGGGCGGCTTCACCGGCTGGCGCCAGGCCATGCCCGTCACCCAGTGGTCCGTAACGAAGGGTTGAACAGAGCAATGACCGTCTACTTCATCGGCGCGGGCCCCGGCGCGGCCGACCTGATCACCGTGCGCGGCGCGCGGACCCTCGCCGGGTGCGGGGTCTGCCTCTACGCCGGCTCCCTCGTCCCCACCGAACTGCTCGCCGAGTGCCCGCCGGACGCGAAGCTCGTCGACACGGCGAAGATGGACCTCGACCAGATCGTCGCCGAGATCACCGCCGCCCACGAGGCCGGCCAGGACGTGGCCCGGCTGCACTCCGGCGACCCGTCGGTCTTCAGCGCCATGGCCGAGCAGATGCGCCGCCTGGACGCGGCCGGCATCCCGTACGAGGTCGTGCCCGGCGTCCCGGCCTTCGCGGCGGCGGCGGCCGCCCTGAAGCGGGAGCTCACCGTCCCGACGGTCGGCCAGACCGTCATCCTCACGCGCATCGCCCAGCAGGCCACCCCCATGCCGGAGGGCGAGGACCTCGCCACCCTCGGCCGCAGCGGAGCCCTGCTCGTCCTCCACCTCGCCGCGCGCTACGTCGACCGGGTCGTCGGCGAACTCGTCCCCCACTACGGCGCCGACTGCCCGGCCGCCGTCGTCGCGATGGCCAGCCGCCCGGACGAGGTGGTCCTGCGGGGCACCCTGGAGGACATCGCGGAGCAGACGAAGGCGGCGGGCATCACGAAGACGGCCGTCATCCTCGTGGGCCGCACGCTGGGGGCCTCGGAGTTCCGCGACAGCCACCTGTACGACCCGGCGCGCGACCGCCACGCCTGCTGACACGACGGTGGCCGGACCCCGTGCGGGGTCCGGCCACCGTGTCGTCACCACCACTCAGGCGTTGGGCCGCTTGCCGTGGTTGGCCTTCTTCTTCTTGCGGGCCCGCTTCTTGTTGCCGCGCTTCGCCATGGGACTCCCTCTCGCTCGGGGAACGCTTCCGTGGCAAGCCTAGGAGCGGGGCCGGAGTGCCGCACGTCGGTGCCACGGTCTTGAATGGTCCCGTGACCGTCTACGACGTGGCCCGGGCGCTGCCGGGCATCGAGGAACTGCGCGACCACTCCCGGGGGCTCGCGATGCTGGACGCCGTCCTGAGCCCGGAGTGGGAGAGCCGGTACTACTCCTTCGACGCGCACTGGTCGGAGACCGAGCAGCTGGCGTCGATGAAGGACGGTTCCGGCGGCGAGTACACGATCGTCCTCTCCCCGGCGGGGGCGTTCGCGCGCGTCTTCGACCACGAGTCGCCGCTGAGCCCGTACGGGCCGCTCGCGGACGGCCAGACCTGGCCGGGGGTGCTCGACGGGGTCCCGGAGGCCTTCCGGGAGTACCTGACGGAGCCGGCGTTCACGGACGAGGACGGGGTGCACGTGACCACCGCCTGCCTGTGGCGCGAGACGACGGACACGGCCTGGCGGACGGGCCCGGTCGAGTTCCCGGACCTGGACGGCCACGAGGACCCGGACGGCTCCGGCCGCCTCCTCCGCCTGCTGACGGACCGCTCGGCGGAGGCGTACGCGGAATGGGCGTCCGACTACTACGAGCAGCCGGTCGACGTCGAGGCCGTACGCCACGTCCTGGCCCTGCGCCCGCTGACCCCGGAGCTGGTGGCGCGCCTCAACCCGCAGGTGACGCTCCCCGACCTCGCCGAGGACGTCGCGGAGATCGGCTACCCCGCCTGACCCGCCCCCCACTCCGGCGCGATCACCGACATCACCGTCGCGTCCACCCGCTCTCCCTCCCAGCGCAGCGCGCCCCGCAGGACGCCCTCGGCCCGGAAGCCGGCCTTCTCGTAGGCGCGGCGGGCGCGGGGGTTGAAGGCGTAGACCTCCAGCCAGATCCGGTACAGGCCGAGCGCCTCGAAGCCGTGGCCGACGATCAGGCGGGTCGCCTCCGTGCCGAGGCCCCGGCCGACGGCGTCCGGGACGAAGGCGATCCGGAAGGCGCAGCTCTCGTTGTCCGGGTCCCATGCGTTGAGGACGGCCTCGCCGACGACCCGCCCGGTCGCCCGCTCGACCACGGCGAGGTCGAGCCGGTCGTCCCGCGTGCCGCGCGAGCCGTACCACTTCACCAGGGTCGCCTCGTCGAACGACGTGTGGCTGCCGGTGAGCCGGGTGATCTCCGGATCCTCGAACAGCGGCAGCAGCGCGGGCACGTCCGCTTCGGTGACGGGGCGGAGGACCACGCGGTCGCCGGTGAGGGTGGGTTTGTGCGAGAAGTCGGTCATCCCGGGATTCTCGGCGGCCGCCGCACGGGCTGTCGCGCGGATTACGGCCCCGCGGGCGCCGACCGGCCCACGACGACGCCCGCGCGGTCGATGCAGATCACGTCCACCGCGACCGGGGCGCCCCGCAGGACCGTGAGGGCCTCGTCGCGGGCGCGGGCGGCGACGAGGTCGCCCAGGGGCACTCCGGCGGCCTCGCAGAGGCGGAGGGCGGCGAGGCCCGTGTTGGCGTCGGCGATCTCGGCGGCGAGGGCCTCGGAGGCGCCGCCCGTGCGGGCGAGCTCGGCGAGGAAGGCCTTGTCGACCTGGGAGCGGGCCGAGTGGAGGTCCAGGTGGCCGGCGGCCAGCTTGGAGAGCTTGGCGAAGCCGCCGCAGATCGTGAGCCGGTCGACGGGGTGGCGGCGGACGTACTTGAGGACGGCGCCCGCGAAGTCGCCCATGTCGAGGAGCGCGATCTCCGGCAGGTCGTAGAGCTCCGTGACGGTGCGCTCGGAGGTGGAGCCGGTGCAGCCGGCGACGTGGGTGAGGCCGCCCGCGCGGGCCACGTCGACGCCCCGGCGGATGGAGTCGATCCAGGCGGAGCAGGAGTACGGGACGACGACGCCGGTCGTGCCGAGGATCGACAGGCCGCCGAGGATGCCGATGCGCGGGTTCCAGGTGGAGCGGGCGATCTCGGCGCCGTGGTCGACGGAGATCGTGATCTCGACGTCGCCGGGCGCGCCGTGCGCGGCGGCGACGGCGGCGACGTGCTCGCGCATCAGCCGCCGGGGCACGGGGTTGATCGCGGGTTCGCCGACCTCCAGGGGGAGGCCGGGCAGGGTGACGGTGCCGACGCCGGGGCCCGCGCGGAAGACGACGCCGGAGCCCGGCGGCAGGAGCCGTACCGTCGAGCGGATCACGGCCCCGTGGGTGACGTCCGGGTCGTCGCCGGCGTCCTTGACGACGGCGGCCATGGCGGCATCGGCCGTCAGGGACTCGGCGGTCAGCGCGAAGGACGGCGTCTGGCCCTTCGGGAGCGTGATCGTCACCGGGTCCGGGAAGTCGCCGGTCAGCAGCGCGGTGTACGCGGCGGTGGTGGCCGCCGTCGCGCAGGCACCGGTCGTCCATCCCGGGCGGAGGCCGGTGTGCTTGAGTTGGGCCTCACGCCCGCCGCCTGACGTCACGAAGGGGCTCCTGTGCACGTACTCGTTCTCGGCGGGACCACCGAGGCCCGCGCCCTCGCCGGACTGCTGCACGGCGAGGTCCGGGTCACCAGCTCCCTCGCGGGCCGGGTCGCGAGCCCCCGGCTGCCGGCCGGGGAGGTCCGGATCGGCGGGTTCGGGGGCGTCGACGGTCTCGTGGAGTGGATGGCGGGGCACGCCGTGGACGCGGTCATCGACGCCACCCATCCCTTCGCCGAGCGGATCAGCTTCAACGCGGCCCGGGCGGCCGCCACCGTCCATGTTCCCCTGTTGGCGCTGCGCCGTCCCGGGTGGGTCCCGGGGGAGGGGGACGACTGGCGTTCCGTGGCGTCCCTGGAGGAGGCGGCCCGGGCCCTGGACGGTCTGGGTGACCGGGTGTTCCTGACGACCGGCCGCATGGGCCTGGCGGCCTTCGCCGCCTGCCCGCAGTGGTTCCTGGTCCGCTCGGTGGACGCCCCGGACGCCCCGGTGCCGGCCCGTACGGAGGTCCTTCTGGACCGGGGCCCGTTCGCCCTGGAGGGCGAGCGGGAGCTGCTCGTACGGCACCGGATCGACGTGGTGGTGACGAAGGACAGCGGGGGCGCGGCGACCGCCCCGAAACTGACGGCGGCCCGCGAGGCGGGCCTCCCGGTCGTGGTGGTCCGCCGCCCTCCGGTCCCGTCCGGCGTCCCGGTGGCGGCGACCCCGGAGGAGGCCGCCGCGTGGGTGCTGCGGGGGTGAGCGGAAGCCCGCGTCAGACGAGCGCGGGCCGCACCGTGGACAGCAGGTGTGTCGCGACCGTGGTGCCGTCGGCGCGCAGCGCCTGGAAGGTGTAGAAGTACGTCTGCCCAGGCACCGTCGTCCGGTCCACGAAACCGGTGTTCGTGGCGGGCAGCAGCCCCGTGTGGAGCGGTTCGTACGCCTTCGTGGCCGGGTTCCAGCGGCTCAGCCGGTAGCCGGTGATCTGTGCGCACGACTCGGCCTGGAAGCAGCCCCAGCCGAGGGAGGGCGCGCTCGTGGTGACGTCCGACCAGGCGAGGTAGCCCGACAGGTTCCAGTCGTCGGTGACGTTCACGGACGGTCGGAGGTCGAGCTCGCTCGCCGAGACCTTGGTGATGTCCGGGCCGTACAGGGAAAGGAAGTTGGTCCAGCGGTCCATCGCGATCACCGCGTACACGCGGGCCTGCCCGTCCGGCACGTCGGAGCAGACCATGGCCAGGGGGTTGCTCGTACCGTCCGAGCAGCTGCTCCAGGCAATGGTGCCGTCCGCCCGGGTGACGCCCTGGTACGCCAGGTAGCCGACGACGTCGTCGTCGGCCGGGGGCTTCCACGTCAGCAGCATGCCATCGGCGCGCGGGGTGGCCTCCAGGTCGACGACCGGCGCGGGCGCGACCCTGTCGCCGCTGCGGACGGTGATCGGGGCCGACAGCGGCGACTCGTTGCCCACCGGGTCGACGGCCGTGACGGCGTACGTGTGGTGGCTGCCCGGGGCCATGTCCTGGTCCGTGCAACTGATTCTGATCGGCTCCGATCCCGGCACCTCGGACGGGTCGCAGGCGACGCGGGTGAGGTCTGCAGGATCGAGGGCGGTGCCGGGTGAACGGTAGACCCGGTAGCCCCCGTAATAGGCGATGTCGACGTCGAGGGCCCCGGCCATGTCCCAGGAGAGGACGGTGGCGTCGACCTCCGCGACGCCGCGCAGGTCCGTCGGCGCCGGCGGCGGGGTGCTGTCGATCCTGTTCCCGCTCACGACGGCGGAGTACGCCGAGGGGAGCTCGACGGCGTCGAAGGCACGGACGCGGTAGTACCGCGGAACGCCGAGGGGCGCCGACCCGTCCCAGTAGGACAGCCCGGTGATCGGCCCGCCCGTGTGGGACGGAAGCACGGTGAACGGCCCTGTGGGCTGGTCGGCCGCCTCCACCTCGTACCGCACGGCGTCGGCCGCCGCCCGCCAGTGGAGCGTGTTCTGGTTGTTGTCGGTGGAGACGGTGACGCCCGTCGGGGTGGCGGGGGCGGTCCGGTCGAGGGTGTAGACGGTCCAGTCGTTGCTGCCGGCCGACTCGTTGCCCGCCTTGTCCCGTGCCCGTACCTCGTAGACGTAGGACTGGCCCGTGGGCGGCGTGTTGTCCACGTACGACCGCGTGGTCAACAGGGCGGTGCCGCTGACCCGGGTCCAGGTGGTGGAGGTGCTGGGCCGCCGGTGGACGCTGTACCCGGCGAGGTCCATTTCTTTGTTCGCGTTCCAGTACACCGTCGTCTTCCCCAGGCCGGGGTCGTGCGAGGCGTAGAAGACGCTGGGCGCGAGCGGGCGGACCTTGTCGACGGTCGCCGAGGTCCGGGGCGCGTAGGCGAACTTCACGTTGGCCGTGCCGGTCCAAGCCGCGTAGTACACCGAGATGGTGTGCTTGCCCGCCGGGACCGTGAGGTTGACGGTCGCCTTCTGGTTGGTGGAGACGTTCTTCCAGAGGTCGATCTTGCGGACGCCATCGAGGTTGACCCGGATGCCGTCCTGGGTCTCGGCGGCGAACGTGAAGGGGCCGCCGGAGCCGAAGTCCCGGGTGACCGACCAGCGGACGGAGAAGTTGTCGACGGGCAGGGTGACGCCGGTCGGGTCTCCGTAGCCGTAGTTCTCGGCGATGGCGCTGTCGCAGGTGGTCAGCTTCGGTGTGCCGCTGAACGTGGAGTTGGCGAAGTACTCCGCCTTCCACACGGGGGACACGCAGGCGACCGCCGCGGCGGCCGGGGTGGCGGTCAGCAGGCCGCCGGAGGCGGCGAGGGCGGCCGTGGCGGCCAGCGCGCTCAGCCGGGTACGAGTCATCACAGGAGGCGGGCCCTTTCCGGACCTATGTGCGAGAGGGGAGTGTCTGTGTGACTCGCGAGGTGGGCGGAGGGTTGCCCTCCGCCCACCGCTTCTTCGCGCGGGGTCGCTCAGCCGTACCGGCGCGGCGTCCACGTGATCGTGCGGCCGTCGCCCCGTTCGACCGCGCGCGTCTGCGAGGAGCCGATCAGGAGGAGGGTGCGCATGTCGACCTCGGAGGGGTCCAGGGTCTTGAGGGTGAGGACCCGGACCGACTGCTCCGGGCCGCCGACGTCGCGGGCGACGACCACCGGGGTCTCGGGGGCGCGGAGTTCGAGGAGGAGGTCGCGGGCGGCGGCCACCTGGTGGGTGCGGGACCTGGAGCCCGGGTTGTAGAGGGCGATGACGAGGTCGGCGGAGGCGGCGGCGCGCAGCCGGGCCTCGATGACGTCCCAGGGCTTGAGGCGGTCGGAGAGGGAGATCGTGGCGTAGTCGTGGCCCAGGGGGGCACCGGCCGCGGCGGCGGCCGCGTTCGCCGCGGTCACCCCGGGGAGGACCCGTACGGGCACGTCCGCGTACTCCGGTTCGCAGGCGACCTCCAGGACGGCCGTCGCCATGGCGAAGACGCCCGGGTCGCCGCCGGAGACGACCGCGACCTTCCGGCCGCGCCGGGCCAGGTCGAGGGCGAACTCGGCGCGCTCGGACTCGACCTTGTTGTCGGAGCCGTGCCGGAGCTGTCCGGGGCGCAGCACCGGCACCCGGTCGAGGTAGGTGGTGTAGCCGACGAGGACGTCGGCGTTGACGAGCGCGCCGCGCGACTCGGGGGTGAGCCAGGGCGCCCCGGCGGGGCCGGTGCCGACGACGGTGACCTCGCCCGTCTCCCGTACGGGGAGCTCCTGGTCGATGCGGGAGGGGAGGACGGCGACGGAGAAGTACGGGACCGAGGAGGGGTCCACCTCCGTCAGCTTCTCCGTCCGCTCGCCCGTCATGAACGCCCGCTCCACGTACCGCGCGTCGTCGAGCCGGCCGGCCCGCTCCAGGGCCCGCTTCACGGTGGGGAAGGTGCGGCCGAGCTTCATGACGACCGCCGAGTCGGTGCCGGCGAGACGGGCCGTCAGCTCGTCCTCCGGCAGGGTGCCGGGGATGATCGTGAGGACCTCCTCCGCCTCGCACAGCGGCTCGCCGAGCCGGGCGGCGGCGGCGCTCACCGAGGTGACGCCGGGGATGACGGTCGTGTCGTAGCGGTCGGCGAGCCGCTTGTGCATGTGCTGGTACGAGCCGTAGAAGAGCGGGTCGCCCTCGGCGAGGACGGCGACGGTGCGGCCGGCGTCGAGGTGGGCGGCGAGGCGGCCCGAGGCCTCCTCGTAGAAGTCGTTCAGGGCGCCCCGGTAGCCGCCCGGGTGGTCCGTGGTCTCCACCGTGAGCGGGTACATCAGCCGCTCCTCGACGTGGTCCTCGCGGATGTGCTCGGCGGCGATGGAGCGGGCTATGGAGCGGCCGTGGCGGGCCGAGTGGTAGGCGATGACGTCGGCCTCGGCGATCGCCTTCACGGCGGCGACGGTCATCAGGTTCGGGTCGCCGGGGCCGAGGCCCACGCCGTAGAGCTTGCCGGTCACGGTGGTCATGCCTGGATCTCCGCTTCGTGGGCGAGGGCGTTGATCGCGGCGGCCGTCATCGCGCTGCCGCCGCGCCGGCCCCGTACGACCAGGTAGTCGAGGCCGAGGGTGTTCTCGGCGAGTGCGTCCTTGGACTCGGCGGCGCCGATGAAGCCGACCGGGATGCCGAGGACGGCGGCGGGCTTCCCCGCGCCCTTCGCGATCATCTCCAGGAGGTGGAAGAGGGCGGTCGGGGCGTTGCCGATGGCGACGACGGAGCCTTCGAGGCGGTCCCGCCACAGTTCGAGGGCGGCGGCGGAGCGGGTGGTGCCCAGCTCGGCGGCGAGGCCCGGCACGGCCGGGTCGGAGAGGGCGCAGAGCACCTCGTTGTCGGCGGGGAGGCGCTTGCGGGTGACGCCGCTGGCGACCATCTGGGCGTCGCAGAGGACGGGCGCGCCGGCGCGGAGGGCCTCGCGGGCGTTCGCGACGACCTGGGGGGAGTACGCGATGTCCTGCACGAGGTCGGTCATGCCGCAGGCGTGGATCATCCGGACCGCCACCTGGGCGACGTCGGCGGGCAGGCCCGCGAGGTCCGCCTCGGCGCGGATCGTGGCAAAGGACCGGCGGTAGATCTCCGTCCCGTCCTTCTCGTAGTCGAACATCCTGTTGCTCTCGCTCATCTCGTGTGGGTGGGCAGGCCACGGGCCGCCGCGACTGCTGCGGTCAGGGAGGTACGGGGGGTGGGGACGCCGTCCACCAGGTAGCTGTCGTCGCCGGTGGCGAGGACGTTGATCCAGGCGCCGTACGGGTGTCCGCAGCGGCGCGCGCATCCGGAGAAGTGCACGGGCAGCGGCCCCGGGGGCGCGGCGAGGGCGTCGGCCCGGACGTCGGCGAGGGACTTGGCGCAGCCGGGGCGTCCGGTGCAGGCGGTGACCCCGGCGCCGGGCGCGTCGGGACGGGTGATGAGGCCGTGCGCCTCCAGGTCCCGGAGCCGGTCCGGGTGGGTGGGCGCCGGGTCCGTCGCCGCAAGGTCCGTCGCCGGGTCCGTCGGCCGGTCGGTGGGGGTTTCCACCACGACCACCCCCCGCCAGGGCGTGAGCCGGAGTTCGTCGGCGGGCAGCAGGGCCCGCAGTTGCGCGGCGGTCAGCCGGCCGAGGGGGGCGAGGACGTGCAGGGAGTGTTCGCCGAGCGGGCCGGGCGCGGGCGGCCGGGACGCGGGAAGCGGCGGTACGGGTACGGGCTCCGCCGTGATCCCGGCCCGCGCCAGGGCCCCGGCCCAGTCGGGGACGTGCTCGTCGGGCAGTTCGTGCGGCCGCCAGGCCCCGTTTCCGGCGGCCTCGGCGGCGTCGAGGAACGCGAGGGCGGCGGCGAGGGCGGCCCGTACGGCGTCGCCGGCGGCGAGGCGGAAGCCCCGGGAGCCGAGTCGCAGCAGCGCGGACCCGTCCTGTCCTGCGATCAAGCTCACATCGCCGCCGAGTCCGGCGACGTCCCCGCGCCCGTCGTCGAGGAGGAACAGGAACCGTCCCGAAAGGGACGCGGCCCGGGGTTCGGCGCACAGGGCGGCGTCCAGTTCACGCGCCCACAACTGCACGTCCGCGCGGCCGAGTCCGTCGAGTCCCGCGCCGGGCGAGGCCACGATGTTGCGGACGCGCTCGTGGGTGGGGGAGGGCAGCAGGCCGGCCCCGGCCAGGAGCTCCGCCAGCTCCGCCCCGCAGCCCTCGCCGAGGCCGCGCAGCTCCGCGTTGCCGCGCGAGGTGATGCTGATCCGTCCGTCGCCGAGGGTCTCGGCGGCACGGGCCAGGACCTCAGCCTGACGTGCCGTCAATCGCCCGGCGGGCAGGCGCAGTCGGGCGAGGCGCCCGTCGTCGGCGGGATGCAGGCGCAGCGCCCCGGGGCAGGCGTCGCCACGATCCCGTATGCGAGGTTCGCCCGGTTCGGGCGTCGGGGGTGGGGTGGGCGGCATGGCGGCGAGCATACCCACGGGGAACCGGCTGACCACCGGGTGTGATCCGGCCGACTCCCCGGTTCCCTCCGGCCCGGAGATGGCACGATCTAGGATGCAGATCGGCATGGGGTCCCAGGACCCCGGGGAGGAAGCCCGGTGAGAATCCGGCGCGGTCCCGCCACTGTGAGCCCGCACCGGATCAACGGCGCGGGTGAGTCAGGAACTCCCGCCGTCCACACGACCACCCGGGGCGCGGACAACCCCGAGGAAGGGCCTGAGCCCACCATGCTCCTGCTGCTGTCGCACTCCGACACCGACCTGCTCAGCGCCCGCGCGGCCGGAGGGCCGGTGGAGTACCGCTTCGCCAACCCCTCCCGCCTCCCGCTCGCCGACCTCCCGGCCCTCCTCGACGGCGCCGACCTGGTCGTCGTCCGCCTCCTCGGCGGCGTCCGCTCCTGGCAGGAGGGCCTGGACGCGGTCCTCGCCGCCGGGAAGCCGGTCGTCGTCCTCAGCGGCGAGCAGGCCCCCGACGCCCAGCTCATGGAGGCCTCCACCGTCCCCGTCGGCGTCGCCACCGAGGCCCACGCCTATCTGGCGCACGGCGGCCCCGGGAACCTGGAGCAGCTGGCCCGCTTCCTCTCCGACACCGTCCTGCTCACCGGCCACGGCTTCGAGGCCCCGGCCGCCGCCCCCACCTGGGGCCCGCTCGACCGGGTCGCGAAGAACGAGACCGGTCCGACGATCGCCGTGCTCTACTACCGCGCCCACCACATGAGCGGGAACACCGCCTTCGTCGACGCCCTCTGCGGGGCGATCGAGGACGCCGGCGCCCGCGCCCTCCCGCTGTACGTGGCGTCCCTGCGCGCCCCCGAGGCGGAGCTGATCTCCGTCCTGCGGGGGGCCGACGCGATCGTCACGACCGTCCTCGCCGCCGGTGGTACGAAGCCCGCCGAGGCGCAGGCCGGCGGCGACGAGGAGGCCTGGGACGCGGGCGCGCTCGCCGCGCTCGACGTGCCGATCCTCCAGGCCCTGTGCCTGACCGGCTCGCGGTCCGCGTGGGAGGAGAACGACGAGGGCCTCTCCCCGCTGGACGCCGCCAGCCAGGTCGCCGTGCCCGAGTTCGACGGCCGCCTCATCACCGTCCCCTTCTCCTTCAAGGAGATCGACGAGGACGGCCTGCCCGCGTACGTCGCCGACGCCGAGCGCGCCGCCCGCGTCGCCGGGATCGCCGTCCGGCACGCCCGGCTCCGCCACATCCCGAACGCCGAGAAGAAGCTGGCGCTCGTCCTCTCCGCGTACCCGACGAAGCACTCCCGCATCGGCAACGCCGTCGGCCTCGACACCCCCGCCTCCGCCGTCGCCCTGCTCCGCCGCCTGATCGCCGAGGGGTACGACTTCGGGCCCGAGGCCGAGCTGCCCGGCCTGGTCTCCGGCGACGGCGACGAGCTCATCTACGCCCTCATCGAGGCCGGTGGCCACGACCAGGACTGGCTGACCGAGGAGCAGCTTGCGAAGAACCCGGTCCGCATCCCGGCCGCCGACTACAAGCGCTGGTACGCCACCCTGCCCGCCGAGCTCCGCGAGCAGGTGGAGGAGCACTGGGGCCCGGCACCCGGCGAGATGTTCCTCGACCGCTCCCGTACCGCCGAGGGCGACCCAGACGGCGACATCGTCCTCGCCGCCCTGCGGCGCGGGAACCTCCTGGTCCTCATCCAGCCGCCGCGCGGCTTCGGCGAGAACCCGATCGCGATCTACCACGACCCCGATCTCCCGCCGTCCCACCACTATCTGGCCGCCTACCGCTGGATCGCCGCCCGCGCCGAGGACGGCGGATTCGGCGCCGACGCCATGGTCCACCTCGGCAAGCACGGCAACCTGGAGTGGCTGCCCGGCAAGAACGCCGGCCTGTCCGCCGCCTGCGGCCCCGACGCGGCCCTCGGCGACATCCCGCTGATCTACCCGTTCCTCGTCAACGACCCGGGCGAGGGCACCCAGGCCAAGCGGCGCGTCCACGCCACCCTCGTCGACCACCTGGTGCCGCCGATGGCCCGCGCCGACTCGTACGGCGACATCGCGCGCCTGGAGCAGCTCCTCGACGAGTACGCGCAGATCTCCTCCATGGACCCGGCGAAGCTGCCCGCGATCCGCGCCCAGATCTGGACCCTGATCCAGGCCGCCAAGCTCGACCACGACCTGGGGCTCGAAGAGCGGCCCGAGGACGACGGCTTCGACGACTTCCTGCTGCACGTCGACGGCTGGCTGTGCGAGGTCAAGGACGCCCAGATCCGCGACGGCCTGCACGTCCTCGGCGGCGCGCCGGAGGGCGAGGCCCGGGTCAACCTGGTCCTCTCCATCCTCCGCGCCCGCCAGATCTGGGGCGGCACGCAGGCGCTGCCCGGCCTGCGCGAGGCCCTCGGCCTGGACGAGTCGGCCGCGACCCGTACCACCGCCGACGAGGCGGAGGCGAAGGCGCGCGAGCTGGTCGAGGCGATGGAGGCCGCCGACTGGGCGGTGGACGCGATCGACACGGTCGCCGCCGCGTACGGCCCCGAGGTCCGCGAGGTGCTGTCCTTCGCCGCGCTCCAGGTCGTGCCGCGCCTCGCCGCCACCACCGACGAGCTGGCCCACGCCGTGCACGCCCTGAACGGCGGCTTCGTCCCGGCCGGCCCGTCCGGCTCCCCGCTCCGGGGCCTGGTCAACGTCCTGCCGACCGGCCGCAACTTCTACTCGGTCGACCCGAAGGCCGTGCCGTCCCGGCTCGCCTGGGAGACCGGCCAGGCGCTCGCCGACTCGCTCCTGGAGCGCTACCGCGCCGACAACGGCGAGTGGCCGACCTCCGTCGGTCTCTCCCTCTGGGGCACCAGCGCGATGCGCACCGCCGGCGACGACGTCGCCGAGGCGCTCGCCCTCCTCGGCGTCCGCCCGCTGTGGGACGAGGCCTCCCGCCGGGTCAACGGCCTGGAGCCCATCCCGCTCGCCGAGCTCGGCCGCCCGCGCGTCGACGTGACGCTGCGCATCTCGGGCTTCTTCCGCGACGCGTTCCCGCACGTCATCGGCCTCCTCGACGACGCCGTACGGCTCGTCGCGTCCCTGGACGAGTCGGCTTCGGACAACTACGTCCGCGCCCACACGCAGGCCGACCTCGCCGAGCACGGCGACGAACGGCGCGCCACCACCCGCATCTTCGGCTCCCGCCCCGGCACATACGGCGCGGGCATCCTCCAGCTGATCGACTCGCGCGACTGGCGCACGGACGCGGACCTCGCCGAGGTGTACACGGTGTGGGGCGGGTACGCGTACGGGCGCGGGCTCGAAGGCCGCCCCGCGCGCACCGAGATGGAGACCGCGTACAAGCGGATCGCGGTCGCCGCGAAGAACACGGACACGCGCGAGCACGACATCGCCGACTCCGACGACTACTTCCAGTACCACGGCGGCATGGTCGCGACCGTCCGCGCGCTCACCGGCACCGCCCCCGAGGCGTACATCGGCGACTCGACCCGCCCCGAGACCGTCCGCACCCGGACCCTGGTCGAGGAGACCTCCCGGGTCTTCCGCGCCCGCGTGGTCAACCCGCGCTGGATCGAGGCGATGCGTCGCCACGGCTACAAGGGTGCGTTCGAACTGGCGGCGACCGTCGACTACCTCTTCGGGTACGACGCGACGACCGGTGTCGTCGCCGACTGGATGTACGACAAGCTCACCCAGGAGTACGTCCTCGACCCGGAGAACCAGGCCTTCCTCAAGGAGGCCAACCCGTGGGCCCTGCACGGCATCGCGGAGCGGCTCCTGGAGGCCGAGTCCCGCGGCATGTGGGAGAAGCCGGACCCGGAGACGCTGGCGGCGCTGCGGCGGGTCTTCCTGGAGACGGAGGGCGACTTGGAGTCCGACGAGTAGCTCCGGCCGGCCGGACGGCACCCTCCGCGTGGCCGCGTGCCCCGCGGGTCGGCGCCGCCGCCCCGTGCGGGCGCGCGCCGGCTGGGCGGTGCCCTTCCGCACCGCCGTGTGGGCAATCGTCCCGCAGGGCGGGACGGGTGGGCACACGGGACGGCGCGCTCAGCGGCGCCTCCGCGTTCCGCGCCTGGACCCGCACCACGGGTGCGGCGCGCAGGTCGGTGCGGGTCAGGGCGCGGGAGCCTGGGCCCGGCAAGGAGCGCCGTCCGTTGTGCCCACCCGTTCCGCCCCAGCGGAACGACTGCCCACAACGGGGTGAGCGGGGTGGGTGGGCACCGCCCCGGCGGAACGGCTGCCTAAACGGGGGTGGGCGCCGGCCCGGTGGGACGGCTGCCCGCAACGGGGACGGGCGGGTGGAGTTCGAGGTGGTGGCCTCGGAAGGCGGAGCGTAGGCGGCGGTCGTGGGTGGCGATCACCAGCGTCCCCCGGTACACCGCCAACGCCGCCTCCAGTTCCTCCACCAGCCCCGGCGCCAGGTGGTTGGTCGGCTCGTCCAGGAGCAGCAGGTCGGCCGGCGCGGTCACGAGCCGCGCCAGTTCGAGCCTGCGGCGCTGGCCGGCCGACAGACGATCCACCGGGACCGTCAGGTCCCGGGCGGCGAAGAGCCCGAGGGAGAGCAACTCCTCCGCGCGCTCCTCGCCGAAGGCCTCGCTCACCGTACGGGGGTCGGTGGGCGGGGCCATGTCCTGCCGGAGCAGGCCCACCCGGGCGGGCGCCTTCACGGTGCCGGCGTCCGGGGCGAGTTCGCCCGCGAGCACCTTCAGGAGGGTGGACTTCCCGGCGCCGTTGGGGCCGGTCACGAGGAGCCGTTCGCCCGGCTCCAGGTGCAGGGCGTCCAGGCGGAGCCGCCCGTCGACCCGTATGCCGGTCAGGTCGACCGCCGCGCCCTCGCCCGCCAGGTCCGCGCGGAAGCGGAGCGGCTCGGGTGGCGGCGGGACGGGGTGTTCGGTGAGCCGGGCGAGCCGCTCGCGGGCGGCTCGGATCCTGCTCATCGCGCCGTGCGCCCGCGACCGGGCCCGGAAGGCGCCCGCCCCGCTGAACGCCGCCGGGGCCTTGCGGGGGATCGCCGAGAACCGGTCGATGTGCGTGTCGGCCAGGGCCCGGTACCGGGCGAGCTCCTCCTTCCACTCCTCGTACTCCCGCTGTCGGCGGGCCCGTTCGGCGGCACGTCCGGCGAGGTAGCCGCGGTAGCCGTCGCCGTACCGCCGCACGGTGTGGCGGTCCTCGTCGACCTCCAGGACGGCGGTGGTGACGCGGTAGAGGAAGGCGCGGTCGTGTGAGACGGCGACGACCGTGCCCCGGTGGGTGCGCAGCCGCTCCTCCAGCCAGGCCACGGCCTCGTCGTCGAGGTCGTTCGTCGGCTCGTCGAGCAGCAGCAGTTCGGGGTCGGCGGCGAGGACGCCGGCGAGGGCGAGCCGGGACCGCTGTCCGCCGGAGAGCGTGCCGAGCGGCCGGTCCCGGTCGAGCGGGCCGGGCTCGCCGAGCCGCCGCAGGACGGTCTCGACGCGCCGGTCGGCCCCGGCGCCGCCCCGCGCCTCGTGGGCGGCGAGCAGTTCCGCGTACGAGGCGAGAGCGGCGTCCGGATCGGCTCCCGCGGCGGACAGTTCCGCCTCCGTCGTACGGATCGCCCGCTCCAGCTCCCGTATCTCCGCGAGCGCGTGGTCGACGGCGTCGCCGACGGTCGCGTCCGCGGGGAGGTCGAGGGTCTGGGCGAGGTGGCCGAGTCCGCCGGGGGCTTCGACGGTCACCGTGCCGTTGTCCGGGGACTCCAGGCCGGCGAGGAGCCGGAGGAGGGTGGACTTCCCCGAGCCGTTGTCGCCGACGACGCCGAGGCGTTCGCCGGGGCGGACGGTGAACGAGACGCGGTCGAGGACGGTACGGCGGTGGACGTGCCGGTCGTCGTACCGCCGGGTGACGTCGATGAATCGGGCACGGAACAAGGGCGACCTCCTGCCGTCGGGGACACGGACGCGAGACGGAGCGTCTCGCCTGGATGACGGTACGGCACGTCGGGAAGCCTGGCAAGACGATACGTCTCGTATCGCCTGGGGAAAGGTCAGGCGGAGGCTATGCGCAGGACCAGGGCGGTCGCCGCGATCAGCGCGAGGACCGCCGCCGGTGCCAGCTCGAAGTCCTTCACGCGCAGGTGGGAGATGACGGCGCCGGCGAAGTAGAGCACCAGGCCCACCGCCGCGGCCTGGCCGAGCAGCGGGACGAAGAGCCCCGCGAGCAGGCCGAGCGCGCCCGCCGCCTTCGCCGTCGCGAGCCACGGCAGCGCGCCCTCCGCGACGCCCACCTTGGCCATGCTGCCGACGACCTGCGGGTTCTTGGTGAACGTCATGAAGGCGGAGCCGGCGGAGGCGAGGGCGAGCAGGCCCGCCACGACGACATAGGCGATGAACATGGAGGTACTCCAACGGTATGGGGACGACAACCGTTGAAGAGTAACAACGATTTATCTCGCTCCACAATTGTGTTGTTGTTACGGTGGACGACATGGCAGCTCTCCCGACCGACCGCCTCGGCTTCCTCCTCTCCTTCCGCGGGGAGCTCACCGGCGTGCGCATCCGCGCCGCCCTGGCCGTCGCCGGACTGCACCCGCGCAACGCGATGACGCTGATGCAGCTCGCCCCCGGCGCCACGAGTCAGCGCGAGCTCGCCGTCGCGATGGAGATCGACCCGAGCCAACTGGTCGCGATCCTGAACGAGTTGGAGGCGGCCGGGCTCGCCGAGCGCCGCCGCGACCCGGCCGACCGGCGCCGCCACATCGTCGAGATCACCTCGGCCGGCACCGCCGCCCTGGAGCGCATCGACGAGGCCGTGCGCGAGGCCGAGCGGGAGCTCTTCGGCGATCTCACCGAGGCGGAACAAACCCTCCTGCGCGGCCTGTTGGACCGCGTCGTCGTGGACCCGGCCGTCCACGAATGTGGCGAGTAGTCGCCAGGGAGAGCGGAAGAGGAGTCGCCCGCGGCGATGACTTCCGGGGGTGAGGGCGGTCTACCCCATGACCGTTCCACCCCGGAGGAGAGAACCATGGCCGAGACCGACACCCGCACCCTGGAGACCGTCGGCGCGACCCTGCGCTACGACGTGCGCCCCGGCGCCGGGCCCGACGGGCGACCCCTGCTGCTGATCGGCTCCCCCATGGACGCGAGCGGCTTCACCACGCTCGCCTCCCACTTCGCCGAACGGACCGTCGTGACGTACGACCCGCGCGGGGCGGGCCGCAGCGAGCGCACCGACGGCGCGGCGGAGACGCTCCCCGAGGAGCACGCCGATGACCTGGCCCGGCTGATCGAGGCGCTCGGTGCCGGCCCCGTGGACGTCTTCGCCAGCAGCGGCGGCGCCGTCAACGCCCTCGCCCTGGTGGCCCGTCGCGGCGACCTCGTGCACACCCTCGTCGCGCACGAGCCGCCGACCGCCCAGGTCGTCCCGGACCGGGAGGCGGCCCTCGCGGTCTGCGCCGACGTCCACACGACGTATCTGCGGGAGGGCTGGGGGCCCGCGATGGCCAAGTTCCTCGCGCTGACGAGCCGGAAGGGCGAGTTCCCGGCGGACTGGGCCGAGGAGCCCGCCCCCGACCCGGCCGCGTTCGGCCTGCCGGCCGAGGACGACGGCTCGCGCGGCGACCCGCTGCTCGGGCAGAACATGCGCGGCTGCACCTCCTACCGCCCCGACTTCACCGCCCTGCGCACCGCGCCGACCCGGATCGTCGTCGCCGCGGGGAAGGAGTCCGAGGCCACGTTCGCCGCGCGCGCCGCCCTCGCCGTCGCCGAGGGCCTCGGCACCCCGCTCGCCGTCTTCCCGAGCCACCACGGCGGCTTCCTGGGCGGCGAGTTCGGGCAGCACGGTGCCCCGACGGAGTTCGCCGAGGCCCTGCGCGCCGTCCTGGACGGTGATCGGGCCTGAGGCGGCGGTGAGGGCGGCGAGGGCGACGGGACGGCGCATCGATCGCATTGTTCTAGCGGAGTGCGAACAACTTGTTCTATGGTGATGCGAACAAGTCGATCAGGGAGGTCCCATGAACCGCGCCGCACCCCGTCTCCGCGCGCTCGCCGCGCTCCCCTTCGCGCTCACCCTCGCCGCCTACCTGGCGCTCCTCGCCCTCCGGTACGACCGGCTGCCCGACACCCTCGCCACCCACTTCGGCCCCGACGGCGGCCGCGCCGACGGCTTCACCGGCCGCGCCGCCTTCACCGCCGTCGGCACCGGCCTGCTCCTCGCGCTCGGCGCCGGCTGGACCCTCCTGGTCCGCCGCGGCTCCCTCTGGGGCGCCTGGGCGACCGCCGGCTTCACCGGCGCCCTGCTCGTCCTCCTCGTACGGGACAACCTGGACGCCACCGATCCCGCGCTGGTCGAGTCCCCCCTCAGCAACCTCCTGCTCGCGGCGGCCACCGCCGCCCTGCTCGCCCTCGCGGGGTGGGGACTGACCCGGCTCGTCCCCCGCGACGAACAGGCCGGGGCCCCCGGCCTGCCCGACGCCCCCCGCCTCCCGCTCGGCGCGAGCGAGGTCGCCGGCTGGACCCGTGCCACCGCCTCCCGGCCGCTCACCGCCCTCGCGGTGCTCGCCCTCGCCGCCACCCCGGTCGTCCTGCTCCTCGCGCCCTGGCCGGCCGCCCTGCTCGGCCTCCTCGGCCTCGTCATCGGCCTCCCGGGGCTCGCCCTCGCCCGGGTCAGGGTCACCGTCGACCGGCGCGGCGTCACCGTGCGCTCCGCGCTGGCCCATCGGCCCCGCGCCCGGATCCCGCTCGACGAGGTCACGGGCGCGAGCGCCCGGGACCTCGACACGGCGGCCGTCCTCGCCGAGTTCGGCGGCTGGGGCTACCGGGTCCGGGCCCACCGCACGGGCGTGATCGTCCGGGGCGGCGAGACCCTCGTCGTACGGCGCTCCGGCGGCCGGGAGTTCGCCGTCACCGTGCCCGACGCGCGGACCGCCGCCGCCCTCCTCAACACGCTCGCCGAGCGGCATGGGAAGGTCTGACCGTGCTCTTCCGTGTCGACCCGGCCTCCGCCGTGCCCCTCGGCGACCAGATCGCCGCCTGCGTCCGGGGCGCCCTCGCCGACGGCTCAGCGGCCCCCGGCGAGCGCCTCCCGGCCGCCCGGGAACTCGCCGACTCCCTCGGCGTCAACGTCCACACCGTCCTCCGCGGCTACCAGCGGCTCCGCGAGGAGGGCCTGATCGAGCTCCGCCGGGGCCGGGGCGCCCTGATCGTCCCCGGCGCCACCGCCCCCGACCGAGCCCGCCTCGTCTCCCGCCTCCGCGAGGCGGCGGCCGAGGCCCGCGAACTGGGCCTCACAGACGAGGAGTTCATGGACCTGGCCCGTACGAGCCTCGGCTAGACGTCGCGTCTGTCCAGCTTGTACGAGCCTTGGCCGGACACCGTGTCTGTCCCGCCCCGTACGAGCCTCGGCCGGACGCCGCGCAGCCGGCTCGGGTCAGGACAGCTCGCGGACCGGCGCCCCCGCCAGGAAGGCCTCGACGTCCTCGACCGCCTGGCCGAAGTAGCGCCCGTAGTTGCCCTCCGTCACATAGCCCAGATGGGGGAGGGCCAGGACGTTCGGCAGCGTCCGCAACGGGTCGTCGGCGGGCAGTGGCTCCGTCTCGTACACGTCGAGGCCAGCCCCCGCGATCCAGCCCTCGCGCAGCGCCCGCAGCAGCGCCCCGCCGTCGACGAGACCCGCCCGTGAGGTGTTGACGAGGTGCGCGGACGGGCGCATCGCCCGCAGCTCCGGCTCCCCGACCATGCCCCGGGTGCGGTCGGACAGCACCATGTGCAGCGAGACGAAGTCGCTGCCGGCGAACAGGTCCCGCTTGTCCTTCGCGAGCCGCACGCCGTGTTCGGCGGCCCGCTCCTCCGTCAGGTTCGGGCTCCAGGCGGTCACGTCCATGCCGAAGGCGAGACCGATCCGGGCCACCCGGGCGCCGATCTTGCCGAGACCGACGAGGCCGAGCGTCCGGCCGGCGAGGTCGGCTCCGACGGTCGACTGCCACGGTCCGCCCTCGCGCAGCGCCCGCGCCTCCGCCGGTACGTGCCGGGCGAGGCCCAGGAGGAGCGCCCAGGTCAGTTCGGTGGGCGGCTCGGAACTGCTGGCGGTGCCGCAGACGGTGACGCCCCGCGCCCGGCAGGCCGCGAGGTCGATCGAGGCGTTGCGCATCCCGGAGGTGATCAGGAGCCGCAGCCGGGGGAGGCGGGCGAGGAGTCCGGCGTCGACCGGGGTCCGCTCGCGCATGACCACGAGGATCTCGCAGTCCTCGACGGCGGCGACGAGCGCGTCCCGGTCGGTGAGGTGCTCGCGCAGCACGCGGACGTCCACGCGGTCCGCGAGCGGGCTCCAGTCGGCGGAGGAGAGGGCGACGCCCTGGTAGTCGTCGAGTACGGCGCAGCGCAGCTTCATGACCGCATGATCGCGGATCGGTGCCGCGCGCCCCACTCGAACGCCACGTCCCGAGCGACAGGAAGCACCTCCCTGGGGAGAATTGCCCTGAATTGTTCCCTCGGAAGGGTGGGCGTGATGGCTGGTGTGGGCGGCAGTGGTGACGAACTCGCGCTGCTCCGCGCCCGGGTGGCCGCCCTCGAAGCCGACAGGGCGGCCGCCCCGCCGCCCCACCACCGCCTCCGCTCCTTCTTCGCGGCCCTGCTCGTCGTCGTCGGCTGCGTCCTCGTCCCGCTGGGCCTCGTCGCCTCCTGGACCTCGGACATCGTCGGCGACACCGACCGGTACGTGCAGACGGTCAAGCCGCTCGCCTCGGACCCCGACGTCCAGGCGGCCGTCGCCAACCGGGTGACGAACGCGGTCATGGAACACATCGACCTGCCCTCCCTGCTGGAGGGCGTCGCACCCGAGCAGCGGCCCCTGGCGGCGAAGGCCCTCGGCAAGCTGGGCGGCTCCCTGCAGAGCGCGATCAGCAGCTTCGTCCACGACCGGGCGCAGGACATCGTCGCCTCACCGGAGTTCGAGACGATCTGGACCAACGCCAACCGGGCGATCCACACCTCGCTGGACCGCGCCCTGACCGGCAGCGACGAAGGCGCCGTGAAGATCGAGACGAACACCGTCACCATCGACCTGGCGCCCGTGATCGAACGCGTGAAGGAGCGGCTCGTCGCCTCCGGCCTCGACGTCGCGGCCAAGATCCCCGAGATCCACACCGACTTCACGGTGGTCAGGTCCGACGACATCGGCAAGGTGAAGACCGCGTTCTCGCTGCTCCAGGCCATGGGCATGTGGCTGCCGGTGATCGCCGTCCTGCTCGTCGCCGGCGGTGTGCTGCTGGCCGTGCATCGGCGCCGCACCCTGGTCGCCGCGGCCCTCGGCGTCGCCGTGGCGGCGATCGTCCTGGGCGTCGGCCTCACCGTCTTCCGCACGGTCTACCTGAACGCCCTGCCCGCCACCGTCTCCCCGGCCGCCGCGGGCTCCGTCTACGACACCCTGGTCCGCTTCCTCCGCACCTCGGTCCGGGTCTTCGCGACCCTCGGCATCCTGATCGCCCTCGCCGCCTGGCTCTCCGGCCCGAGTCGCCCCGCCGTCCTCGTCCGCGGCCTCTGGCGCTCCGGCATCACCGCGACCCGCGCCACCGCCGACCACGCGGGCATGAGCCTCGGCCCGGTGGGACCGTTCGTCCACCGGCACCGCGTCTGGATCACCTGGATCCTCGTCGCGGGGGCGGCCGCCGCCGTCGTGTTCTGGCCCCACCCCACCGCCTGGGTCGTCGTCGGCATTGCCCTCGGCCTGCTGTTCGCCCTGGCGGTGACGGCCTTCCTGGCGGAGGAACCGGCGGAGGAACCCCCGCGGAGTGCCGCTCAGTCCTGATCGCCCCGCGCCGGTACGAGCGCCGCGCCCGCGAGGAGCCCGACCGCGATCGTCGTGACGATCGTGACGAAGTCCATGAGGTCGTGGAAGCCGTGCAGGATGTGACCGCCCACCAGGGAGGTGAGCGCCCGCAGGCCCAGCGAACCGACGGTGAGGGTGAAGAAGCCGCCCAGGAAGAGGACGAGCCGGGGCGGGCGCCCGGCCGGCCGGGACAGCAGGTCCGCCGCGACGGCGAGGGCCATGGCGGCGACGAAGGTGCCGGCGACCTCCCCGACCAGGGCCGTGCCCGCCGCCTGCACGCCGAGCGACAGATAGACCAGGGCGGTCACCCAGCCCGCGGCCCGCCACGGCACCCCGAAGGCGAGGACCAGGCCCACCGTGAAGACGGCCCAGCTCGCGACCAGCACCCACCGGGAGAGGTCGGCGTCCTGCGCGGTGTCGAAGAGCGCCCCGGTCGGCGTGCCGGTGACGGCCACGCCGAGGAGCACGCCCACGTACAGCTGGAGGAGCAGGACGAGGGCGTAGAGGAGGCGGACGGCGCCGGTCGTCAGGAAGCCGCCGACGAGTTCGGCGGTGGCCGCGCTGAGCAGGTCGCCGGGCACGAAGAAGAACAGCGCCGGAAGCATGATCAGCACCGGGCCGCCGTGGCCGTGGCCCGGCTGGAGCAGGCCCAGGGTCACGAGGGAGACCAGGACGGCGGCGAGCAGCGGCAGGACGCGGGCGAGGCGCGGCCGCCGGTCCGACAGGACGGTCAGCGCCGCGACCAGGGCGGCGAGGAGGGCGGTGCTGGCGATCTCGTACCAGGTCGGCTGGACGGCCGGCGCGAACCCGACGGAGAACAGCACGATGCCCACGCCACGGGCCCAGCGCGGCACCGCGGCCGGCAGGGTCTCGATCCGGCGCAGACCGGCAGCCGCCTCGGGAAGGGCCGGCCGGGTGTCCCGTACGCGCTCGACGAACTCCTTGAGGACGACCGCCCGGTCGAGCCGGGCGACGTCGGGGAAGGCGGTGACGGTCGAGGTGAGGGCGCGGCCCCCGACGGTCACGGAGAGCACGGCGCCGTCGGCGACGAGCACCGTCTCGGCCCGCGCGCCGTAGGCCCGGGCGACGCCCCGGACGCCCCGGGCGACGCCTTCGGCGCCCTCCCCGCTGAACGTCAGCGTGAACCGGGTCAGTTCACGCAGGAAGTCGTGGAGGGCGTCGGCGTCGACACCACCCGGGGCCCCGCCGCCCCGCGCCGCACTGCCGGAGGGCGGGATCTCGCCTCGCGCCGCACCGCCGGAGGGTGGTGTCCCGCCCCGCGCCTCACCGGCGGACGGTGGTGTCACGTCCCGGCCTCACCGGCGGACGGTGTCGTCGGTCTTGAGGTCCTGCACCTCGTCGTCGAGCTCGCCGACCTTGTCCGGGCAGTAGACCTGGAGGACGATCCGCTCGGCCTCGACGGCCCTGGTGTCGGAGATGACGGGCCGCATGCCGGGCCCCGCGGCGCCGTTGGCCTGCTGGATCTTCCACAGCGCCGTCTTGAGGGCGTTGCCCGGCTCCTCGCAGACCTGGCCGCCGTCGGTGCCGAGCAGCCGCTCGACGGTGTCGGTGTCGGGGGAGGGATATCCGGCCCTCACCAGCTCCTCCTGGAGCCGGTTGGCCTTGGAGAGCGTCTCGTTGCCCGTCTTCACGCTCTCGTAGCGGACGATGCCGGTGACGACGAGGCCGACGAGGATCACGATCGCGCCCCAGTAGATCCACCTGTGCTCGGAGGCGAAGCGGGTGGGACTCATGCCCGGTCTCCCTCGCTCGGAGTGTCGGCGGCGGCGGTGCGCCAGCCCGGCTTGCGGAACTTCAGGAAGAGCCACGGGATCAGCAGGCCCAGGACGATCAGGCCGCCGCCGATGACGAGGACGTACGACCAGACGCTGCTGCCGCCGAACTGGGAGGGCGGTACGAATCCGATGGCGAGCGCCGCGAGCGAGGCGAGCAGGCCGACCGAGCACAACAGCCCGAGGGCGGGCGCGCGGTAGCCGCGGGGGTGGTCGGGCCGGGTCTTCCGGAGCCGCATGGCGGCGGCGAACATCAGCAGGTAGACGATCAGGTACACCTGCGTGGTGATGGTCGAGAAGATCCAGTAGACGCTCGACACGTTCGGGATCAGCGCGTACAGCAGGGCGATGACCGAGGTCACCACGCCCTGCGTGACCAGGATGTTCTGCTGGATGCCGAACTTGTTGAGCTTCTGCAGGAACGGCGGCAGGTAGCCCTCGTTCCGGGAGATCTCCAGGAGGCCCTTGGACGGCCCGGCGAGCCAGGTCAGCATGCCGCCGAGGGAGGCGGAGATCAGCATGACGGCGGCGATCGGGGTCATCCAGCCGACGTGGAAGTACGAGAAGAAGGCGTCGAAGGCCTGCATCACGCCGGCGGTCAGGCTGAGCTGGTCGGCGGGGACGACCCAGCTGATCGCGAGAGCCGGCAGGATGAAGATCACCAGGACCAGGCCCATCGCCAGGAACATCGACTTGGGGTACTCCTTCGCCGGGTCCTTCAGCGAGGAGACGTGCACCGCGTTCATCTCCATGCCGGAGTACGACAGGAAGTTGTTGACGATCAGGACCAGGCTGGCGAGGCCCGTCCACTGCGGCAGGAGGTGGCTGCCGTCCATGGGTGCGGCCGAGGGGTTGCCCTCGCCGAGGAAGACCATGCCGAGGGCGACGAGCACCGTGCCGGGCACGAGCGTGCCGATGATCAGGCCCCAACTGGACAGTCCGGCAAGGGCCTTGGTGCCGCGCGAGGAGACCCAGACGCCGGTCCAGTACAGGACCATGATGACGATCGCGGTGTAGACGCCGTTCGAGGCGAGGGACGGGTCGATGACGTACGCGATGGTCGAGGCCACGAAGGCCAGCAGGCTCGGGTAGTAGAAGATCGTCATCGCGAACTGGCACCAGACCGCGAGGAATCCGAGCGGCTTGGACAGCCCCTCGGCGACCCAGCGGTAGACGCCGCCGCTCCACCCGGAGGCGAGCTCCGCGGAGACCAGGGCGGTCGGCAGCAGGAACACGATCGCCGGGATGAGGTAGAGGAACACGCAGGCCAGGCCGTAGACGGCCATCGTGGGCGCGGCCCGCAGGCTCGCCACCGACGAGGTGGTCATCAGGGCGAGCGTCACCCAGGTGAGGGTCGTGGGTGCGACGGGCCGTGGGGCCGCCACCCGCGGTCGGGGTACTTCGGCCGGGGTTTCGATGCTGCTCAAGGAGCCCTCCCGCACGTCGTAATGATCACCTCACGCTCGAACGGCCGGATGCCCCCGGCAAGCGGGGGTCGGCCGTACGGGGGACGGGCCCTCGGGGTGGGCACGTCGTGCAGGGAGCGGGCCCTCGGCGGTGCCCCGTCAGGGCGTACGGCTGAAGGAGCGGCGGTACGCGCGCGGGGGCACGCCCCGGCGGCGGACGAACTGGGCGCGGAGCACCGCCGCGCTGCCGAAGCCGACCGCGCGGGCGATCTCCTCGACCGGGAGCTCCGTCGTCTCCAGGAGCTCCTCGGCGCGGCTGAGGCGCAGCCCGAGCAGCCAGGCGTGCGGGGTGGTGCCGGTCGAGGCGGTGAACCGGCGGGCGAAGGAGCGGCGGCTCATCAGGGCCCGGCGGGCCAGCTCGGCGACGGGCAGCGGCTGGTGGAGGTTCTCCCGGGCCCAGGCGAGGACGTCGGTGAGCCGTTCGTCCCGGCTGTCCTCGGGCACGGGCGTCGACAGGTACTGGGCCTGGCCGCCGTCGCGGTGGGACGGCAGCACCAGGTCCCGGGCGATGGCGTTGGCCGTGGTCGCGCCGTACTCCCGCCGCAGCAGGTGCAGGCACAGGTCGAAGCCGGCGGCGGCGCCCGCGCCGGTGACGACCGTGCCCTGGTCGACGTAGAGGGCGTCGGGTTCGACGGTGACCTCCGGGTGCCGTTCGGCCAGGAGTCCGGCGAACCGCCAGTGGGTGGTGGCCCGCCGCCCGTCGAGCAGCCCGGCCGCGGCGAGCGCGAAGGCCCCGACGCAGTGGGCCGCGACCAGCGCCCCGCGCGCGTGCGCCGCGGTCAGCGCGTCGAGCACGGCGGGCGCCGGAGGCGTACGGAAGTCGGCCCACGGCAGGGCGATCACCAGGTCGGCGGCGGCCAGCCGGTCCAGGCCGTGGTCGACCACCAGCGGCAGTCCGACGTCGGTGCGGACCCGGCCGGGCCGGTCGGTGCAGAGCGCGAAGTCGAAGGCGGGCAGGCCCTGTCCGCGCGCGTCGAACACCTCGGAGACGATTCCGGCGCCGAGCATGCCGACGCCGTGCGGGGCGTAGGCGGCGACGGTGGGGAAGGGCGGCACGGGTGGAGTGTGGCACGCGTGGCACGATTCCCGCGATCAGTGGCAGCGCGGCCACTCGTGAAGGACCGTGTCCCGCAGAAGACTTGGGGCATGACGACGACGAAGCACACCGCCGGCGACGCCCTCCTCGCCCGCACCGCCACCTACACGATCCTGACCACCGGCTACACCCTCTCCACCGGGCCCGGGGTCGCCGCCACCGTCTCGTACGTCCGCGACGGCGACCGGCACGTGATCGTCGACCCCGGGATGGTGGCCGGCCGCGACCGCATCCTGGGGCCGCTCGCCGCGCTGGGGCTCGGCCCCGACGACATCACCGACGTCGTGCTGAGCCACCACCACCCCGACAACACCATGAACGTCGGCCTCTTCGGCCGGGCCCGCGTCCACGACCACAAGGCGATCTACGAGGCCGACCAGTGGACCGACCGCGACGCCGAGGGCCATGAACTCGCCCCGTCGCTGCGGCTGATCCGTACCCCCGGCCACAGCCCCGAGGACATCACCCTCCTCGCGGGCACCGGCGAGGGCGTCGTCGCCTTCGTGGGCGACCTCTGGTGGCGGCCGAACGGCCCCGTCGAGGACCCGGTGTCCCCGGACCAGGCCCTGCTGCGCTCCTCGCGCCTCCGCGTCCTGGCCGCCGCCGACGTCATCGTCCCCGGCCACGGCCCCGCCTTCCCCGCGGACGACACCGCCCCGCACTGACACCCCGCCAGGCCGACGCCGCCCCGCGCCGGCACCGCCCCGCGCCAGGTGGGCACCGCCCCGCGCCGACACCGCGCCGGGCTGATACCGCCCCCCACCGCACCGACATCGCGCCACACTGACATCGCACCGCACCGGAGACCCCCGCCCCACGGGCCCGCGCCCCTAGAATCGGCTTCCATGTCGATTCCTGACGAGCTGCTCGTCGACGTCGCCGCCACCGTGGAAGCCGGGCGGAGCAACCAGATGTCCCTGACCGTGGTCGCGGGGGGAGTGGTCATCACCGGGCGGCTGGCGCCCGAAGCCCTGTGGAGACAGCGCGTGTCGGAGGTCCTGACGGACTCGACCCGGCTGTCCGAGTTCTCCGGGGTCTTCGCCCCCGGTGGGGGAGAGAAGGCGAAGGACACGGAGTCCCCCACCCACCTCCACTTCCACCTCGCCCGCATCCTCCAGGGGACCGTGGGCATGCCCGAGACCGGCGGGATGTACCGCGTCGCGATCGCGGACGTCAGTGCCTGGACCGTGGGGGACTTCAGCTACTCCGACAGCTGACGGTCCCGGCTACCGCTTGACCCCCGACACCACGAGGAACGGAGGGTGTCCGGCCTCCGCCGGATCGTGGCCGAGGAGCGCCGACCGGTGGGTGAGGACGGGCTCGTGGACGTCCAGGTCGGTGAACCCGGCCTTGCCGAGCACGTCGAGGTACGTCTGGCACGGCCAGTGGTGGTCGACCGGCTCCAGCGGGACCCCGCCGTCCGGGCGCTCCAGGCGCGACCGGCGCCGCTCGCCCTTGGTGTAGACGCGGCCGGGCTCGCCGCGGCGGAAGGTGGAGAACCGGATGCCCGTGGTGCGGGGGTTGGCGTCCAGTACGGCGAACCGGCCGCCGGGCCGCAGCACCCGGTGCGTCTCGGCGGCGATGTCGTGCAGGTCGGCGATGTCTCCGGTGGTGACGAAGACGAAGCAGGCCATGGCGGCGTCGACGGAGCCGTCGGCGAGGAAGCCGAGCCCGCCGTCGTCGGTGAGCCGGTAGTCGATCCGTGGGTGCGGGCGCCGCTCGCGGGCGATCTCCAGCATGGGGGGAGAGACGTCGACGGCGACCACGCGCGCGTCGGAGGCCTCGACGACGCGGGTGGCGACCTTGCCCGGCCCGCAGCCGTAGTCCAGGACCGTACGGACGGCGCAGGAGCCGATGCCGAGGGCGTGGAAGACGGCCGGGTAGCCGATGAGGCGCTCGGGGAGGTCGTCGTAGGAGTCGAAGGCTTCGGCGTCGAGCCGGTCCGCTTCACCGGCGTCGAGCCGGTCCGCGTCACCGAGCGGGTGCGAGGTCGTGCGAGGGGTCATGTGGGGCCTTCCGGTGATGATCCATTTCGTCCGGAACGTACTGGTCGGGGGAGCCGGGGGACAGGGCCTGGGCACCGTGCTCACCCGGGTGGGTCAACGGTCCCGGTCGCCACCGGGCGCCCCGCCCGGCTCCATGGGTTGATGAGAGGACTGTCGACGAGTCCGCTGATCGAAGGGGAAACTGTGGCGCTCCATGAGATGAAGGCCCCGAAGAGCGCCGACGCGGTGACCGACGTGTTCGCCTCCGCCCTCAGCGAGCGCGTCCTGCCGAAGCACCGGATGCCGGAGGAGCCGTCGCTGCCCGCGGTCGTCTACGCGATGCTCCACGACGAGCTGCTGCTCGACGGCAACGCGGCGCAGAACCTGGCGACGTTCTGCACGACGTGGACGGACGACGAGGTCCGCCGGCTGATGAACGAGTGCCTCGACAAGAACATGATCGACAAGGACGAGTACCCGCAGACCGCCGAGATCGAGTCGCGGTGCGTGAACATCCTGGCCGACCTGTGGAACGCCCCCGGGAGCGCGACCGGCGAGGGCACGGCGCTCGGCTGCTCCACCACCGGCTCCAGCGAGGCCGCCATGCTCGGCGGCCTCGCCCTGAAGTGGCGGTGGCGGGAGCGGCGCCGGGCCGAGGGCAAGCCGACCGACCGGCCGAACATCGTCGCCGGGCCCGTGCAGATCTGCTGGGACAAGTTCGCCCGCTACTTCGACGTGGAGCTGCGCCAGGTCCCGCTGGAGCCGGGCGCCACGGGGCTGCGGCCGCACCAGCTGAGGGAGTACGTCGACGAGAACACCATCGGGGTCGTCGCGATCCTCGGCGTCACCTTCACCTGCGACTACGAGCCGGTCGCCGAGCTCGCCGCCGAGCTCGACCGGATCCAGCAGGAGACGGGCCTCGACGTCCCGATCCACGTCGACGCGGCGAGCGGCGGTTTCGTCGCCCCCTTCCTCCACCGGGACCTCGTCTGGGACTTCCGGCTGCCGAGGGTCTCCTCCATCAACGCCTCCGGCCACAAGTTCGGCCTCGCGCCCCTCGGCGTGGGCTGGGCGGTCTGGCGCACCGCCGACCTCCTGCCGGAGGACCTCGTCTTCCGGGTGAACTACCTGGGCGGCGACATGCCGACGTTCGCCCTGAACTTCTCCCGGCCCGGCGGCGAGATCGTCGCCCAGTACTACAACTTCCTGCGCCTGGGACGGACCGGCTACCGGCGCGTCCAGGAGGCCTGCGCGCTGACCGCCCAGTACCTCGCCGAACAGGTCGCGGGGATGGGCCCGTTCACCCTGCTCTACGACGGTCAGGGCGCGCTGCCCGCCGTCTCGTACACCCTCACCGACGCGGCGGGCGCGGGCTTCAGCCTGTACGACCTCTCCGACCAGCTCCGGATGCGCGGCTGGCAGGTCCCCTCCTACCCGCTGCCCGCCGACCGGCAGGAGACCGTCATCCAGCGCGTCCTGATCCGCCACGGCATCGGCCGCGACGAGGTCGACCTGCTGGCCCAGGACATCCGCCGCTCGCTGGAGCGCCTGACGAAGGGCGTGCCGGCGGACGCCGACCGCGCCGGCTTCCACCACTGAGACGATCCCGCCGGTACGGATCGGGAGACGATCCCGCCGGTACGGATAAGGAGACGATCCCGCCGGTACGGATCAGGATTCGAGAAGCGCCGCGCCAGGGGCCGCCACTAGCGTGAAGGCCATGGACATCAGCATTCACACCAGTTCCCTCCCGCACGAGGACCCGGACGCCTCCCTGGCGTTCTACCGGGACGCCCTCGGCTTCGAGGTCCGCAGCGACGTCGGCCAGGGCAGGACGCGGTGGATCACGGTCGGGCCCGCGGGGCAGCCGGACACGTCCATCCTCCTGGCGCCGCCCGCCGTCGACCCCGGCATCACCGAGGCCGAGCGCCGCACCATCGCCGAGATGATGGCCAAGGGCACGTACGGCTGGATCCTCCTGGCCACCCGGGACCTCGACGCCGTCTTCGAGAAGGTGCGGGCCGCCGACGCCGAGGTCGTCCAGGAGCCGACGGAGCAGCCGTACGGCATCCGCGACTGCGCGTTCCGCGACCCCGCGGGCAACCTGATCCGCATCCAGGAACTCCGCTAGCGCCGGCCGGGTCGAGAGGAGCTCCCCATGTGCCACCCCGCGTGGGCACGCGCGCGTGTCGCCGCGCAGCGCCTGGACGACTTCGCCCGTCTGCGGCGCGTCCGTGACCGGATCGACCGCGAGTACGCGCGCCCCTTGGACGTCCTGGAGCTGGCCCGTGGCGCGGACATGGCGGCCGGCCTGCTGAGCCGCCGGTTCCGGACCGCGTACGGCGCCTCGCCGTACGGCTACCTGCTCGAACGCCGGGCGGAGCGCGCCCGGACCCTGCGACTGCACGGCGTACCAACGGAACCGCACGGCGTACCAACGGAACCGCACGGCGTACGGAAGGAAAGGCAGCCGGCATGACCGCCGCACCGCCCCGCGGCCTCGCGGAGCGCCTGAAGGACACCCGCGCGCGACTGGAGAGCGACATCGACCTGTGGGTCGCGTCGGGCGCCGCCGGCGTCCACCTCGTCCCGCTGTCGTTCCTGTGGGACGGCACCGCGTTCCTGGTCTCGACGCCCCGCGCCTCCGTCACCGGCCGCAACCTGCTCGCGGACGGGCGGGTGCGCCTCGCCCTCGGCCCGACGCGCGACGTCGTCCTCGTCGACGGCACCGCCGAGCCGGTGGACCTCGCGGACCTCGCCCCGGGGACCGGCGAGGCGTTCGCGGCCAGGACCGGCTTCGATCCGGGCGAACTCGGGGGCCGCTACCAGTACTTCCTGATCCGCCCGCGGCGCGTCCAGGCCTGGCGGGAGGCGAACGAACTCGAGGGCCGCACCCTCATGCGCGACGGCCGCTGGCTCGCCTGACCATCCGAGAGAGGAACGAACCGCCATGACAGCGAACGACAAGTCGTACGAGGGCTTCACCGAGGACGAGCGCGACGCCATGAAGGAGCGCGCCAAGGAGCTGAAGGCGCCCACGCGTCGCGGCTCGCGCGGCGCGAAGGCGGACACCGAGCCCGAGGTGCTCGCGAAGATCGCCGAGATGGAGGAGGCGGACCGCGTCCTCGCCGAGCGCGTGCACGCCCTCGTCAAGGAGAACGCCCCGGCGCTCACCGCGAAGCTCTGGTACGGGATGCCCGCGTACGCCCGGGACGGCAAGGTCGTCTGCTTCTTCCAGAGCGCCCAGAAGTTCAAGTCCCGCTACGCCACGCTCGGTTTCAGCGACCAGGCCGCCCTCGACGAGGACACCCTGTGGCCCACCGCGTACGCCCTCACGGCCCTGACCCCGGCCACGGAGCAGCGCATCGCGGCGCTTCTCAAGCAGGCGGCGGGCTGAGACGGCGGACGCCGGCCCGCTCGTGCCGGGCGACGGACGCAGGCCCGCTCATTCCACGCGGCGGGCGCTGACCTCCTGGTCGAGCCGCCAGGTGTCTCCGCCGTCGGCCGAGCGCTCGTCGCGCCAGCGGAAGGCGTCGGCGGTGATGTCGGAGAAGGTCCAGCGGACGAGGTCGCGGCCGGTGGCGCGTTCCATGACGATCTCGTCGTCGACCTGGCGGGCGTACATGTGCACCAGGTCGCCCCGGGCGGTGCCGTGGAAGGTGAACCGCCACAGGCGCAGGCGCGGGTCCCAGACGCGTACGCACAGACCGCACTCCTGGTCCGGGGCGCGTCCCCCGGCCGGAAGGTCGTCGTCCCCGGGCCACCGCCAGACGTCGAGGACCGCCCGGCCCTCCAGGGCGTAGCCGAACTCCCACGCACCGCTGACGCGGCGGACCGGTGTGCCGTCGGCGGGGTGGTACGTGATCAGGGTCTTCCACCGCCCGGCCAGGCGCCCGAACTGCTCCATCTCGGCGGCGTAGGGGCCGTGGGGTCCGTCGGCGAGCAACGTCTTCATACGGGCGTCTCCACGGGCGTCTCCACGGTCGCGAGCGGGGTCAGGGCAGAGCCGAGGCAGTCGACGAGGGGAGCGGCGTAGCTGCCGTCCGGGTCGAGCTCGGGGTCGTAGACGGTGACGTCGAGGCCCACCACGCGGCCGGTGCGGACGAGGCCCGCGACGAGTTCGGCGAGCCGGGCGAAGTCCAGGCCGGGTCGGCCGGGGGAGTCCACGGCGGGCAGGACGCGCTCGTCGAGCACGTCGAGGTCTAGGTGGAGCCAGACGCGGTCGAGGCCGCGCAGCTCCAGGCGACGGCCGACCCGCTCGCCCAGCTCGGCGATCCCGATCCGCCGGATCTCCCGGGCGGTGAACCGGACGACCGGCGGCGTCTGGTCGTCCTCCCGGTCGCCGATCTGGATCACGTCCTCGTCGGGGACCAGGGGGCGGCCCACCCCGGGCCAGTGGGTGAGGAGCAGTTCGCCCCGGCCGGTGGCCAGGGCGAGGTCCATTCCGGCGGCCGAGCCGAGGGACGTGCTCATGTCGTGGTTGCCGGGGTGCCGGAAGTCGCTGTGTCCGTCGAGGTGGACCAGGCCGCAGCGTCCCTGGTGCCGGGCGCCCAGGAGGCAGCCGAGCAGGACGCTGCAGTCGCCGCCGACCACGACCGGGAACCGGGAGGCGGCCAGCGCGGCCCGTACCGCGTCGCCGAGCAGCAGCGTGTGCTCGCGGAGGGTCACGCCGTTGCGGACGCGGGTCGCGGGCTGCGGATCGAACGCGTACGGCGGACGGTCGAGCTCCACCACCCGGTCCGGCCGCAGCCGTTCCGCCAGACCCGCCGACAGCAGTGCGTCCGGGGCCCGCCAGGCGCCGGGCTCGTGCCCCGGCGCGGGCGGTCGCAGCCCGAGGTTCCAGGGGGCGGTGATGATCTCGACGGCGGCAGCCATGAGCGCTCCTCGCATCCGAACCGGATTCCAACCGGGTAACATCAGTACACTGGTTGGATGGACGGAGCAAGGCCGGGCAGGCGCACGAAAGGCGGCCAGACGTGACGGGAACCATCCAGCCGCACCCCTTCCACCCCCGTGACCTGGTCGGCGGGCACCCCGTCATCGACCTCCTGAACACGGTCACGGCGCGGAACGCGGAGCCGGTCGACTGGCTCGACGCGTACCCCCGCCTGCTGGAATGGGCCGGCCTCACCGGCCATTTCACCCCCGCCGACCTCACGGCCCTGCGGCAGCTCGCCGAGACCGAGCCCGCCCGGGCCGAACGCGCCCTGACCCGCGTCCGCGAGCTGCGCGAGGCCCTTCACGACCTGATCACGGCCCTCGCCCACGGCGCCCCGGCCCCCGCGGAGGCGGTCGCCCGGGTGGAGGACCACTGGAAGCACGCGGCGGCCCACGCCCGCCTCACCGCCCACGGGGCCACCCCCGGACTCCACGTCACCGTCGAGGCGTCGGGCCTCGACCTCCCCCGCCACGCACTCGCCCTCCAGGCCCTCGACCTGCTCCGCACGCTCCCGAACGACCGCACCCGCGTCTGCCCCGGCCACCGATGCGGCTGGCTGTTCCTCGACACCTCCCGAGCCGGCCGCCGCCGCTGGTGCTCCATGGCCACCTGCGGCAACTCCGCCAAGGGCCGGACCCACTACGCGCGCAAACGAGCCGGCGAAGGACAGGGCGAGCCCTGACGGGCCCGCACGACGAAGGCCCGGATCGTCGATCCGGGCCTTCGCCCCGACGGGGGGCACACCCCTCCGGGGGTCTCGGCGGGTGTCAGCGCACGGTGAACGGCGCCAGGTGGGTCGTGGTGTCCGCCCCGCTGATGGGCCGGGGCCCCGGGGAGGTCAGGCGTCGAAGGGAAGGCGCGGTCGGCTCATTCCGGTGCCGGGGGCTGCGGTTCGGCAGCCGCGCGGCGGTATTCGGCGTTGATGCGCTGGGCTTCTTCGAGCTGGTCTTCCAGGACGATGATGCGGCAGGCGGCCTCGATGGGGGTGCCCTGGTCGACGAGTTCCCGGGCCCGGGCGGCGATGCGCAGCTGGTAGCGGGAGTAGCGCCGGTGGCCGCCCTCGGAGCGCAGCGGGGTGATCAGCCGGGCTTCACCGAGGGCGCGGAGGAACCCGGGTGTCGTACCGAGCATCTCGGCGGCCCTGCCCATGGTGTAGGCGGGGTAGTCGTCATCGTCGAGACGGCCGATCGAATCGTCTGCTGTCATTCTCATCTCTCTGGAGCGCGGTCGCGGAGGTCCGGTACGGGCGCCCACGCAGCGAGCACCGGAAGACGTACGCAAGCCGCTCGGGCTCGGAACAGCGCCACGAGTCGTCAGGCCCTCGCCCTTGTCGCGCGTGATCCGGCCCGGAACCTCTCCGGCGGGCCTTCCGGTGCACGCGTCGGCGGTCCGACACGTTCACCGAGGGCAATGCTGCCATCCCCACCGCTGGATCTGCTCCCCCGTCCCGGCGCCGCTCGGCCCTGCCCGCGGCGTGGCGCTCCTCCCGGGGCCCCTGGGCGCTCCCGAAGCCGTGCGGCGATCGCGGACGTCGGCGCCCGGACGGTGGGCGGTTCCAGCTGCTCCGACCACCGAGCCCGCACGGAACGCAAGGAGGGCCCGACCGGTGCGCACCGGTCGGGCCCTCCTTTCCAGACGACGGGCGTCTGTCCGCCGCTCAGACCGCCGTGGGCGTGTCGAGCAGGGCGGACGCCCGCTGGACCGGGTCGACGGCGATCGCGGGGGACGCCGCGGAGTGCGTACGGCAGGTGAAGCCGAGCCGGGTCATGGCCCGGACGACCTCGTGGGCGGTGAAGTCCCGGCGGTCCTGGCGCGTGATGACGGCGCCGACCTGCTTGGCGGGATACTCGCGGCGCCCGATGACCACGGACTCGCCGGTGACGGGTTCGGGCTTGACGCCCTTCATCGTTTCCAGGACACCGTTCTTGGTCAGCTCGAACGGGAAGCGGGCGATGACGCAGCGCATGGGACCTCGCAGAGGGAAGGAAGCGGATGGGGCCGGTACGGCGGCGCGGTGGCCGGCCCGGGAGCCCCGGAGCACGGCGGTGGGGTGGAGCCCTTCACGACCGCGAGGGCCACCCCGACGGTCATGCCGGCCCAGACGTGAGGTTCCGCCGCGTCGGTCCGGGAGACCATCGGTCGCGTGCGTGCTGTTCATGCGGAACCTTCCTCGACACGGTGCGCATCAAGGAATTCTCCGCGGGCGAAGAGCGGTGGGAGAATTCCGGGACGGCGCCGAAGGGGGCATGAAAGTCGAACGGGCGTGAAAGTCGAACGGGGAATGAAAGTCGACGCGGCGGCCGGTGCGACCGTCGATCGCGAGCTGCGAAAGACGGGCCTGGTGGCCGAGTGGGAGATCCAGGTCGCTCGCGGCGCGGGTTCGGACCCGGATCCGGAGAATTCGTCCTGCGGCGGCGCGGGAGGCATATGCGGCTGGGGCCCGCACCCCGAAGGATGCGGGCCCCAGCTACGTGGTGCGCGTCAGCGTCAGGCCGGAACGATGTTCTCGGCCGTCGGGCCCTTCTGGCCCTGCGCGATGTCGAACTGGACCTTCTGGCCTTCCTGGAGCTCACGGAAGCCCTGGGCGGCGATGTTCGAGTAGTGGGCGAAGACGTCGGGGCCGCCGCCGTCCTGCTCGATGAAGCCGAAGCCCTTTTCAGCGTTGAACCACTTCACGGTGCCAGTAGCCATGTCATATCTCCTTTGAGGCTCATCGGCAATCCGCACTGCGCGGATGCCGTGTCGCCGCGATGATTACCCCGCCGGAGAGACCGGAGACGAAAAAGCACTCCCAGCCTTTGAGGCTCGGCCGGAGGTGCTTGAAGTTTTTGGGAACCACAACTGCAACTGAAATCGAGACTAGCACGCGGCCTCGGCCGGCGTCGGTTAAACGGGGCAGCTATTTCTGTGCGGTAAAAATCCTGACCGTGCCGCCCCTCACACCCTCATGTCGCCGATGCAGATACGGGGCCGTCCGAAAGGGGCGTCCGGAGCGGTCGTCACCACGGGAGGAGGGGGCGGCGGCATCGTCCCGGCCGGGCCCCGTCGCGTCGCTCGCGGTGGGCGAAGGCGGCGGACTCCCGGGACACGGCCCCGCACGACAGGCTTCCGTCTGCCCGGGGAGAAGGAATGCCAGGTCGGAGCAGGGAGAAAAACTGTCACGGCGAAGGTAGACATTCACCTCTCCTCGTCCTACTGTTGTTGCTGTACCTAGGAAGTCCCCGTGGGCTCGGCGGAAACGAACGGCCGAGCGAGCAGATGTGCAGGACGCGGCCGAAGAGGCCGCGAGCGGTATCGGAAGTGACAGTACGGAGAGGCACCGAGAGTAAGGAGCGGAACGCCATCAGGATCGCCCGGGCGAGGGATCGAGCCGCCCGGGTACCGCAGGCCCCGATGGGAAGGTGGTCCCCGGTCACACATCCGCGATCCCCGCAGCCCCGCCCCGACGGGCGGAACCTGCGGACACAGAAGGCCGGCACAGCCGGCCGGTAGATGGTGCAGGAAGCTCGGGGCCCGGGTGCCGTCACGGCACCCGGGCCCCCTACACGTTTTCCGGAAGAAGAGGCCTATGCCCCCTGGCAGTTCCCGCCCCGCCGACCATCTCGACGACGACGACTACCCCGCCTACACGATGGGCAGGGCCGCCGAGATGGTGGGCACCACCCCCGCCTTCCTCCGCGCCCTCGGTGAACACCGCCTGATCACCCCGCTGCGCTCCGAGGGCGGTCACCGGCGTTACTCCCGCTACCAGCTGCGCATCGCGGCCCGCGCCCGGGAACTCGTCGACCAGGGCACCCCGATCGAGGCCGCCTGCCGCATCATCGTGCTCGAGGACCAGCTCGAAGAAGCCCAGCGCATCAACGAGCGACTGCGCGGCCAGGGCCACGGGGCGGGCGCGCACGGCACTCCCTGACCGGGGCGGACTCACGACCGGGGCCGTTCTCTCTCATGCTCCGGGGCGGGTCAGAATTCCTCGGCGTGGGGGCCGGTGCCGCTCGGGGGCCTGCTGGCGGCCAGCCAGGACCGGGCCGGCTCGGCGGCGTGCGTGGTGTCGACGGTGAGGTGGAGGCGGGTGCCTCCGCCTGGTGCGGGATAGCTCCGCTGCTCGCCGCCGGCGAAGCAGTGGCGGAGGATGTCGGCCACCATCCGGGCGGCATCCGGCGTGGCGGCGACGATGCGGACTTCGGCGTGCCCCGGTGCCGGCAGGGCTTCCGGGCCGTTGCGGTCCAAGGCGGCACCGTCCTTTCACCAGGGAGGCGCCTCGGGCGGTCCGAGCGGGGCGGTCCCGCTCCCCGACACGTCCACCGTACGTCCGGCGGCGCCGGGCGTGTGCGTACGGCCCCTGACCCGGAGGAACCGCCTTCGAAGCCAGGTCCGGTCGACGCCCCTCCAGCCCCGCCGCCGCCTTCCTGTCCCTGCTGCGCACGGGCCTCACGGCGCCGGTGCCCGACTGACCTGCGAAGGATCGCGACGAGGAGCTCGCGGGGCCGCGGGCCGGCCTGGAAGCGGGACCGGTCGTGCGGCTCCTCGCGTCTCGGCCTGGTCTTGTGAACGCGGCGCAGCGGTGACGATCGAGACGGAACATGGCGCCGCTCGTGCTCGCCAGGCGGTCCGGCCGCGCAGGTGGCCCAGCCGGCTCGCGCGGAATTGGCCTCTGAAATGGGGCAGTTGGGCAGTAGCGTAGGCGCAATGACAACACGATCTACGTCGGTCGACCAGCCCGTATCCATAGCCTTGGCCGAGGCGCCGATGCGTCAGGCCCGTAACTCCGCCGCCCTGTGGACCGCGACCGGCCGATCCCGGGGACATGAGGTCATCCGGCGCCGCGGATTCGTCGCGGTCGACGGCGACGTGCGCGCCGGCCTGCGGATCCTGATCCAGGAGCCGGACCTCGACCCGGGCGAACTGGCCGAGTTGAGCGAGCTGGTGCGCCGAGCCGCAGGCCCGGTGAACGCCGAGGATCCGTTCGGTTCGACCGACCTGAGCCACCTGGGCATGCGCAGCTGGCAGATGCCGGTCATGCTGCGCCGGCCCGGGCCCGTCGACGCACCGGCGCTGGACGTGATCCGGGTACGGCGGCCCGAGGACCTCCAGGCGGCCGAGCGGATCGTGATCGAGGGCTTCGAGCTGGCCGGATTCCAGCCCTACCGCCCCGGCGAGCTGTTCCCGGGGGCGCTGATCGAGCAGCCGGGCGTGGACGTGTTCCTCGCCACGCACGAGGGCGTGCCCGCGGGAGCCGGCGTCAGCGTCGTGGACGACGGCGTCGGCAGCCATTACTGGGTCGGCACCTCGCCGGCTTTCCGGTCGCGCGGCGTGGGGCGGGCCGTCATGCTCGGCTCCCTCGCCCACCTGGCGGACCTGCCGGTCACGCTCACCGCTTCGAAGCTGGGCAGGCCGCTGTACGAGTCGCTGGGGTACACCGTCGCGGCGCCCTCGACCTGGTGGGCCTCTCAGTGAGACCGCCGCGGTGAGGCACCACCGGTGCGAACCGTGATCGGCTCCTCGCCCGCGGGCCGCCAGTAGGGTCGGCCGTTATGACCGTCGCCCGTTCCGTTGCCCTGTTCGCCGTCGCCGCCCTCTTCGAGATCGGCGGCGCCTGGCTGGTGTGGCAGGGCATCCGCGAGCACAAGGGCTGGATCTGGATCGGCGCCGGCGTCATCGCCCTCGGCCTCTACGGGGTGGTGGCCACCTTCCAGTCCGCCGACGACTTCGGTCGCATCCTCGCCGCGTACGGCGGGATCTTCGTGGCCGGGTCGATCGCCTGGGGCATGGTCGCCGACGGCTACCGGCCCGACCGCTGGGACGTCATCGGCGCCCTGATCTGCCTCGCCGGAATGGCCGTGATCATGTACGCGCCCCGCGGCCACTGACCGGGCAGCGGCGCTTCGAGGCTGCCCCGGGCACGGCCGGGACGCGCTGTTCTTCGCCCGCGAGGGTTCACCGTCCTGAAGGGCACCCCTGGGGCGACGAGCTTCTGCTGCCCGTAGTCCTGGAGCAGGATCTGCACGTTCCGGCCCCCGATCCGGGCCACCGTGCCGGCGACGAAGGGGCCGACGCGGTCGGGCGGCAGCGCGTGCGCACCGTCCAGGATCGTTCCCAGGAGTCCCTCCCCGAAGCTCTCCGCGCGGTCGGGGACCCGGCCCCCGTGGCGTCCGACGGTCATCCGGAGCCTCCCAGCGGGCGGTGGACCGACGGCCTGGCACGGTGCCGACGTGCCGGCTCCGGCGGCATCGCGGTGCGGCTTCCAGGACGCTCCCCGGCGGCCGGGGCCGCCACGCGTGCCCGCCGGGGGCGAAGGGCCGCCGTACCGGCTCGTCGCCGTGTCCCGGAGTACGGTGAAGGGACGGGGCCCGCTCCCCCTCGCCGGTTCGGCAACAGCCGCGTACGGACCTGGGCAGCAGCGGCGCCACCCCCGTGGACGGGCGGATCTGTCATGACCGACGCCGGCATTCCCCCTGCACACCCCCGCCTGCTGCCGGACGCGGTCCACGAGGCCGTCGGCCCCGGCACGGCGCTGCTCCGGCTGGAGACGACACGGTCCCGGCAGGGCGTCCTCGACGGCGCGTGGTGGCCGCGCTCCCGGAACGTCGGGCAGGAGATCCCGCCGCTGGTCACCGTTCTGACCGAGTACCTCGGCCCCATCACCCGGGTCGGCCTGGACGCCTCCGCCTGGAACGGCATTCCGGCCCGCCTCATCGTCGACGGCCGGGTCGTACACCTCGACTCCTTCCCCGTCGGCGACGACACCGTCCTGATCACCCGGGGCGACAACGACCACTTCGCCCTCATGGTCGTCCCGCCGAACACGACGCCCGAGGCCGCCCGCACGGCCATGGCCCGCGCGGTCCGCGCCGACAACGTCACCCAGGCCGCCGAGATCCTCCTCGCCGAACTCCCCCGTCCGACGGAGGCGTCAGGGGATCCCGCCTGACCAGGGGGCAGGGTCCGGACGAGGCCGGGCCTGTCGCGGTCCGTCGCGGTCCGGAACGGTCGCGGAGTGCCCGTCATCTCGGACGAGCGCCGGACGGGGAGGGGAAGCGGCGCGAGCCCGTCTCAGGCCGAGGCGGGCGGCGCGGCCGCTTCGGCGGCGCGGCGGTGTTCGGCGTTGATGCGCTGGGCTTCTTCGAGCTGGTCTTCCAGGACGATGATGCGGCAGGCGGCCTCGATGGGGGTGCCTTGGTCGACGAGTTCCCGGGCGCGGGCGGCGATGCGCAGCTGGTAGCGGGAGTAGCGGCGGTGGCCGCCCTCGGAGCGGAGCGGGGTGATGAGACGGGCTTCGCCGATGGCGCGGAGGAAGCCCTGGGTGGTGCCGATCATCTCGGCGGCCCGGCCCATGGTGTAGGCGGGGTAGTCGTCGTCGTCGAGACGACCGTACGAGTCATCTGCTGTCATCTGCACCTCTCCGTGGAACACGTGAAGGGGCCCTGGTGCCGTACGGCACCAGGGCCCCGAAGGAACTACTACACCACTTGCCGGCCTTGATACCGCGCCGGCGTACTGCCGAACTTCCCGGTGCGCGCGTCCGCAGCCGACGCCTTCACCGGGGGTACTGCTCACCGACTTCACTGCGGGGTACTGCGCACTGCACGCGCGGGTACCGCGTCTGTCATGACCGCGGTCCCGCTCGCGGCGGCCCCTGATCACCGCGGGCCACCCGGTCCGGCCGTCAGTCCCGTCGCCGTCCTGCAACCACCCTGGCTTCGGGGCTCCACCGCCGTACCGTCCTGCGAACTGCAACTACCTGTACTGCTGGTACTGCTTGCCGGCAGTTCTTCTCTGCCAGGCCCTGCTGTCTCTCTGGGCTACGAGAGAAACCATAACCACGCCACTGCCCAATGTCTACTCCGGCCGATGTAGATTTTCCTGTGTCCGTTGGGCAGGTAATCGACCTCGAACGGTGAAGCGCAGGAGCCCGGCACGACCGGTTGGGGGGACGGGGCGGGCCGTGAATAGGATCGGCTTTCATGTCGAAGCCTGACGAGCTGCTCGTTGACGTCGCCGCGCTGGTGGAGTCCGGGCAGAGCAACCAGATGTCCCTGACCGTGGTCACCGGTGGCACTGTCATCACCGGTCGACTGGCACCCGAAGAGGTGTGGAGGCAGCGGGTCTCGGAGGTCCTGGCGGACTCCGCCCACCTGGGAGAGTTCTCCGCCGTCTTCACCGCCACGACGCGGAGGGACGGGCCGCCCGAGTACCTGCACTTCCACATGGCGCGGATCCTTCAGGGCATGGTGGGGATCCCGGAGACAGGCGGGATGTACCGCGTCTCGATCGCGGACGTCAGCGCTTGGACCATGGGCGACTTCAGCTACTCCGATCACTGACGTCGCGCCCCTGGAGGAACCGGCACACCGCTACGCCAGAGGGCCCGACCGGCAGGTGCCGGTCGGGCCCTCTGGGCTGCCCGGGCGTCAGCTCACGTTCGCCCGTGGGCTCCGGTCAGGCCGCCGCGTCGGCGGAACGCCGCGCGCCGGCGCGCCTCGCTGCCGAGGCGGGACCGCGTCGACCGCGGGAGGTCGCGCCGCGCTTGCGCTGCTCGGCGGGCGGCGCGGTGATCGTCACGGGGATGCCGGACGGGGTCCGCGCGCCGGTGATCCGGGCGAGTGCCTCCTCGCCCGAGCGGACCTGGGTGGTCTCGGGCACGATGCCGGCGGTCACCATGAGGCGGGACATGTCGCGGCGCTGGTTGGCGGTGACCAGGGTGACGACGCTGCCGGATTCGCCCGCCCGGGCGGTACGGCCGCCGCGGTGGAGGTAGTCCTTGTGGTCGGTCGGCGGATCCACGTTGACGACGAGGTCGAGGTGGTCGACGTGGATGCCCCGCGCGGCGACGTTCGTCGCGACGAGGACGGTGACGTGCCCGGTCTTGAACTGGGCGAGGGTGCGGGTGCGTTGCGGCTGCGACTTCCCGCCGTGCAGGGCGGCGGCCCGGACGCCGCAGCCGAGGAGGTCCTCGGTGAGGCGGTCCACCGCGTGCTTGGTGTCCAGGAACATGATCACCCGGCCCTCGCGCGCCGCGATCTCGGTCGTCAGCCGGTGCTTGTCGGCACCGTGCACGTGGAGGACGTGGTGCTCCATCGTGGTGACCGCGCCCTGGGAGGGGTCCACGGAGTGGACGACGGGATCGCTGAGGTAGCGGCGGACCAGGAGGTCGACGTTGCGGTCCAGCGTCGCGGAGAACAGCATCCGCTGGCCCTCGGGACGGACCTGGTCCAGGAGCGCCGTGACCTGCGGCATGAAGCCCATGTCGGCCATCTGGTCGGCCTCGTCCAGGACGGTGATCGAGACCCGGTCCAGTCGGCAGTCACCGCGGTCGATGAGGTCCTTGAGGCGGCCGGGGGTGGCCACGACGACTTCGACGCCCCCGCGCAGCGCGTTCGCCTGCCGGCGGATCGGCATGCCGCCGACGACGGTGGTCAGGCGCAGCTTCACGGCGCGGGCGTAGGGGGTGAGGGCGTCGGTGACCTGCTGCGCGAGTTCCCGGGTGGGGACCAGGACGAGCGCCAGCGGCTGACGGGGCTCGGCGAGCTGTCCGGCGGTGCGGGCGAGCAGGGACAGACCGAAGGCGAGGGTCTTGCCGGAGCCGGTCCGGCCGCGGCCGAGGACGTCACGGCCGGCCAGGGAGTTCGGCAGCGTCGCGCCCTGGATGGGGAACGGGACGGACACGCCCTGCGCGGTGAGCGCGGCCAGGAGGCGCCGGTCGAGGGCCAGGGCGGCGAACGTCTCGACGGCGGGCAGCGCCGGGGTGACCGTCTTCGGCAGGGCGAACTCGCCCTGCACCGGGGCGGATCGTCGGCCGCCTCCGCCGAAGCGCCCCGGAGCTCCCGATCGGCTCGGGGCGGACGAACCGAAGCGGCTGCCCAGTCCCGAACCGGCGGCGGAGCCGTACGCGCGGCCGCCGTTGCGGCGGGTGCGGGAGGAACGGCCGTTCGTGCGTGTGGGGTTCATTCAGAACCTTCCTTGATACGGCGCGTATCGAGGAATTCCGGCAGCGGATGAGCTGCTTCGGGAATCACAGGCACGGGCCGAATGAAATGCGAACAGCAGGCGGCTTGGCCCGGGACAAGGAATTGTCGGAGCAAGCGGCGAGCGAAAGGAATGCGAGAGGCGCAGGGGTGGGTGAGAACCCTGCGAAATGAATGCAGCTGGGGCCCGCACCCCGAGGGATGCGGGCCCCAGCTACGTATGACGCGCCGGCGTCAGGCGGAAACGATGTTCTCGGCCGTCGGGCCCTTCTGGCCCTGCGCGATGTCGAAGGAGACCTTCTGGCCCTCCTGGAGCTCGCGGAAGCCCTGGGCGGCGATGTTCGAGAAGTGGGCGAACACGTCAGGGCCGCCACCGTCCTGCTCGATGAAGCCGAAACCCTTTTCCGCGTTGAACCACTTCACGGTGCCAGTGCTCATGTCATGTCTCCTTGGGGCAGTACATCGGCATCCGTACCGTACGGATGCCGTGTCGCCGCGATGATGCCCTGCCCGGAAAATGACCGGAAATACAAAGCGCTTCCGTGCGGCACGCGGCCGACGGGAGGCGCCTGAAATCTTTGGGTACCAAAACTGCAACTGGTTTCGACAGTAGCACGTCACTGCGGCCCGTGTGCGTAGAATATTTTCCCCTGCGTGTTGCCGATAAAAACTCTCCGAGCGGGGGCGGGTAAATCCTCAGGCCGCGAACGCAGGTATTCCTTCACTTCGAGGGAAGCGTTTCGGAGCCGGGGGAGTCCTGTCCGCGGCTCGCGGGGGCTCCGCGACGGTGAGCCCGCCCCGCCTGCGCAGGCGGGGCGGCAGGTCCGGGCGACGACGAAGCCCCAGGTCGCCGACCTGGGGCTTCGCGGAAGAGCGGATGACCGCTGTGTGCCTGCGGCCCCGCTCCGGCGTCGGGGTCAGGAAGGGTCGCCGTACTGGAGGCCGCGTCCGTTGGTGCCGACGTACACGCGGCCGTAGGTGTCGGGGTCGCCGGTGATGACGCCGACGCCGCCGATGCTGCCCCACTGGTGGGCGTCGTCGTTGACGCGGAGCCAGGTGGCGCCCTTGTCGGTGGATCGGAAGACGCCGGTGACGTCCTTGACGGTGCCGATCAGGTACAGGGCCTGGTAGGAGGCGCCCGGCGCGGCCTTGCCGAAGCCGAGGGCGGAGGCGGACTTCACCGTGGTGAGCGTGGTGAAGGTGCGGCCGCCGTCGGTGGAGTGCAGCAGCCCCTTGGCGCTGCCGGCGATCCACAGGTCCCCCGCGACGCCGGGGACGGCCGTGAGCCGGCCGGCGGGCAGGTCGGTGGCGCGGGCGGTGAAGGTCGCGCCGCCGTCGGTGCTGGCGTGGAGCGTGCCACCGGCCAGTGAGTAGAAGGTCCTGGCCGAGGAGCGGTCGGCGACGACCACGGCGTCGGTGCCCAGGCCGCCGACCTTCGACCAGCTCGCCCCCTTGTCGGTCGAGCGGTACGGGACCTGGCCGGCCTGGGTCCAGACGAGGGCGGAGCCGTCCGAGGCAAGCGCGATGTGGCCGTCCTGGGCGCCGGCCACCGGTTCCGCCTTGAAGCCGTTCCAGCTGACGCCGCCGTCGGTGGAGTAGGCGCCGTCCTGTGCGCCGCCCCGGCCGACACGGACCATCATCGAGGGGTTGGCCTGGGCGAAGTCGATGTCGGTGCTGTTGGTCATCATCGGGTTGTTCAGCCGCCCGGCGGGCACCTTGGTCAGGTCGTCGTGGCGGAAGCCGCCTTGGTCGCCCATGGCGGTGATGACGGTGGCACCGCCGGGCGGCGCGATCGCGTCCATCAGCGCGGTCTCCTCGAGGCCCCGCGCCCCCACGGTCCAGTGGCTGGTGCCGCCGCTGTCGGAGGCGTTGGCGTCCTTGCTGCGCCAGACGCCGCCGCCGGTGCCGTACAGCACGTGCCCGGAGTCGAAGGGATCGATGGCCAGGGCGGTCATCCAGTGCCCGATGCCGGTACCGACGTAAGGAGCGGCGGAGGCGTCCCGCACCGATTTCTCGGCCAGTGGCTTCCAGGTCGTGCCGCCGTCGGTGGTCCGGTAGAGCTCGTCCTCGGGCCACCAGCGGTCGAGGGTGGTGACCATCACCGTGGAGGGCTTCTGCGGGTCGACGGCCAGACCGGAGAACCCGTAGGCGCCCTGGGACGGGGAGACGTTCTTCCACGCCCCGCCGGCCGGCGTGTACTTCCACACCGAGCCCGCCGTCACGCCGTTGGGTCCGAGGGCGTCGGTGTACGTCAGGTACAGCGAGCCGTCACCGGAGAGCACGCCGTGCTGCGGCAGCTGGCCGGTGGGCTGCCCGGAGACGGCCTGCCAGGTGCTGCCGCCGTCGGTGGAGCGGTACAGGGAGGTGGACCGGTCGGCGACGCCGACGTAGATCGTCTTGCTGCCGGCCGGACCGTACGTCACGAAGGAGATGCCCGCGCCGCTGCCCGCCCCGTCCTTGACGGGGAACGAGGAGACCTGACTCCACGTCACACCGCTGTCCGTGCTGCGCCACAGGCCGTTCTTGCGGGTGCCGAGGAGCAGGGTGCGGTTGTCCGAGGGGTCGATCACGAGCCGTTCGCCCGCCCCGCGGCCGTCCTCGTTGCCGCCCAGCTTGAACGGCAGGTCGGTGCGCTGGAAGGTGCGGCCCCGGTCGGTGGAACGCAGGAGCGCGCCGTTGCCGGCCCACTCGTTGGTGTAGGTGCCCGCCGCGAGGTAGAGCCGGCCCGGGTCGACGGGGTCGGTGGCCAGCGCGTCGATGCCCAGCAGGTTCCAGTCCTTCTCGCCGAGCCAGTCGGTCAGCGGGATCCACTGTTCGGCCGCGGTGTCCCAGCGGTAGGCGCCGCCCATGTCGGTACGCGCGTACAGCAGGCCCCGCTCCCGCGGGTTGAACACCAGCCCGGTGACGTAACCGCCGCCCACCACCTGGGCGTTGTTCCACCCGTACGGTCCGCTCCCGGGGACCGGGGTCTCGGCCGTCCTCACCAGCTTCCACTGCTGGTTGGTGCTGCCATGGCCGGGATACTGGATGACCACCGCGCCGTCGGCCGTGGAGCCTCCGGAGACGTCCAGGACCTGGCCGCTCCTGCGGGAGGTGAAGGTGACGGCGTCGGAGCCGCTCACCTCGTCGACCCGCCACTCCTGGGAGGCGGACGAGCTGTCGGTCTGCTGCTCGGCGGCAGCCGCCCGGGCGGTCGAGTCGCCCGCTATGCCCAGCACCTTGCCGCTGTTGCGGTTCACCAGCTCGTAGTAGCCGTCACCGGTGGGCCGCAGCTTCCACTGCTGGTTGGCGGTGTTCTGGTCGGTCCACTGCTGGATGCGGGTGCCGTCGGCGGTGGAGAAGGCGTTGACGTCCAGCGCCTTGCCGCTGCGTACGGAAAGCAGCCGGTAGTAGGCATTGCCGTCGACCGTCGCGGCCTGCGAGTCGTCCTGTACGAACAGGAGGTACGGCACGAGGACGGCGGGCACACCGAGCAGCAGTCCGGCCCCGGTCCAGCGGCGGCGGTGACGCCCGCGGCGCCCGCCGTTCATGGGGTTCTTCATGGGGGGTGTTCTCCTTGCGTAACCGTGGATCGGGCGGGTCAGCGCTGCAGGGTGAGGAGACCCGGCCGGTACGGCAGTCGGTCGTAGGGGCCGCCCGCGGTGGGGGACTTGCCCTGGTAGAGGAACTGCAGGTGGCAGGGGTCGATGGTCATGGTCTGGTCGGGGTTGTCGCGGACCAGGTCCCCGTGGCTGATGTCGTCGGTCCAGGTGGCACCGCTGTTGGCCTTGCCCGCGAAGGGGTTGCTCTCGTCGGTGGCCTGCGGGGTCCACGAGCCGTTCAGGCGGGAGGCCGTGAACGAGCGGAAGTAGCGCCGCTCGTTCGCGCCCCGAGCCTCGACGATCATGAGGTACTGGTTCTGGCCCTGGACCTTGTAGACCTGCGGCGCCTCGAACAGGTTCTTCACCGTGTCGCTCATGACCGTCGTGTACGAGGAGCCGAAGTTGCCGGGGAAGTTCCCGATCGGCATGCTCGCCCGGTAGATCTTGCCGTTGTCGCCGGCGAAGAACAGGTACATGTTCTGGTCGTCGGCGATCAGGGTCTGGTCGATCGGGGCGGCGCCCGGGATGCCGCCGGTGAACAGCGGCTGCGGCGCGGACCAGCCGTTGGGGTTGGTGGGGTCGCTCGACGTGCGGTAGCTGAAGGGCGACGCACCCCACTGGTACGCCAGCACCCAGATCTTCTTGGGCGCGAAGTAGAACAGCGTGGGCGCCACCGCGTTCTGGCTCATCCTGGTCTGGCCGGCCGACGCCATGTCCGACCAGTTCGTGAAGGGGCTGAACGCCATCGAGCCGTACGACGATGCCGACGCGCTCGACGCGTAGACCAGGTGCTTGCCGCCCAGCACCACGTGGGTGAAGTCCTTCACCGCGTCCCACCCGTTCGCCGGCTGCGCCAGCGCACCCGTCGACGTCCATCGGTACGTCGACGGAAGAGCACACGTGCCGCCGCCCGTCCCGGCCGGGGCGGTCCACTTCTGGTTGCCGACGGACGCGCAGGCGTACAGCTGGATCCTGGTGCCGTTCGCGGTGGCCGCGCCGACGGCGTCGAGGCACAGCCCGGACTGGACGCCGGTGATCGTGCCGTCGGTGTTGATGTTCCACTGCTGGTTGGCCCCGCCGTTGCAGTCCCAGACGACCACCGGGGTGCCGTTGGTGGTGCCCTTGCTCTTGGCGTCCAGGCACTTGTCGCCGTGGACCTTCAGCTGCTTGGCGGCGGTGTGGGTCCAGCGCTGGCCGGCCTGCCCGTTGCAGTCCCACAGGTGCGCCTGGGTACCGTTGGCGGTGGCGGAGCCGGGGATGTCGATACAGCGGCCGGAGGCCACGCCCTTGATCTCCCCGGTACCGTCGGCCGGCTTGGCCGGGGTGGTGCCGGATCCGGAATGGAGAGCGTTCATGACGGCGGTGTACGCGGGTTTGGGCTTGCCGTCGCGGTCGAACAGCAGGGGGCTTTCGCCGCTGCGCCAGGAGTCGCTGTCACGGACGCCCCACACCGTGATGCCGGTGCACCGGGCCACGGACAGGCAGGTGCCGACCGTGTTCGCGTAGTGGGTGGGTGATGCCTGGGCGATGTCCAGCTCGGTGATCTGGACGTCGACGCCCAGGGCGGCGAAGCCGGCCAAGGTGGTCTTGAAGCTCGCCGGCGGGCCGCCCGCCCCGAAGTGGCTCTGGAACCCGACGCAGTCGATGGGCACGCCGCGGGACTTGAAGTCCTTGACCATGCGGTAGACGCCCTGGGTCTTGGCGTCCGACCAGTTCTCGATGTTGTAGTCGTTGTAGCAGAGCTTGGCCGAGGAGTCGGCCGCACGGGCGGTGCGGAACGCTTCCTCGATGAAGCCGTCGCCCAGCACGTTCTGGAAGACCGAGCTGCGGAGCCGGCCGCTGCCGCCGTCGGCGAACGCCTCGTTGACCACGTCCCAGGCGTAGATCTTGCCCTTGTAGTGGGTCATCTCGGTGGTGATGTGGTTGTTCATCACGCCGCGCAGCGTCTTCGCGTCGCGGATGGAGCCGACCCAGGAGGGGAGCTGCGAGTGCCAGACCGTGGTGTGGCCGCGCAGGCGCTGGCCGTGTGCCGTGGCGTGGTCGACGATCCGGTCCGCGGGACCGAAGTTGAAATGGCCGCGGGACGGTTCGATGGTGTCCCACTTCATCTCGTTCTCCGGGGTGATCATGTTGAACTCCCGGTCCGCGATCTCGGCGTACGTCGGGTCGCCGAGCCTGCCGGCGGCCACAGCCGTGCCGAAGTACCTGCCCGAGGGGGCCGCCTGGGTACCCAGGTTCGCGGCTCCGGCGGAGCTGGGGAGGAGCGTCACGACACCGGCCACCACCGCCGCGGCCGACAGCCCTGCCGTCAGCGTGCGGCGGCGCCGGCCGCGCCGGTGCAGGCCCTTCATGGTTTTCCTCGGGGGTTCGTGGGTGGGTCGCGTCATCAGAGCGGCTTTCTTCAGGGGATACGTCAACGGGGGAGGTCGGGAGCCCTGCCGCGCCGGCACGTCATGGCGAGCGGCGGGAAGGGCACCCCCCGAAGTGGAGGCTTCCGAACGCGCGGTCCCGTAACAGAAAAGTCGTGCCGTCCGGACGATTGCTCAGTGAGGCATCTCGCAGGCAAAAGGCGTTATGCCGAACCCCGCCGTCCGGTCGCACCGGTGGAAGGCGCGCGCCGCTCTGATCGACCGTGAAGGCTTCTGGAGGGGTATCGGCGGCGGTTGCGGTGATCGGCCTTCAGGCCGGTCACGGCGAGGCAGCCGTCGATGAACGCGGATCGAAGCCGGAATCGGCGCAGCACTCGGCTCACCGCCGGGTGGAGAACGGCGTGGTGCGGGATTGTGGTGCGGGATCGTGGTGAGGGGTTGTGGTGCGGGCTTGCGCTGGAGGATCACCAGCCGGCACCGCGCGACCCGGTCCACCATGCTCAGGGAGCGGTTCTCACGCCCAGGCCCTGCGCACGATGAAGGAGGCCTGGCCGGCGAAGGCCCGGCTGCCGTCGGAGCCGTCGAGCCAGATGCCACCGTCGCGGTGGCGGAGGACCGATCCGGGATAGTTGTGCGCGTGCAGGGTCACCGACCCGGGGACCGCCCCGGGGCGCGGACAGAAGGTGGCGTCTTCACGGAACAGTGCGCTGCCGTCGTCGGTGCTCAGCCGTAGCCGCAGGTAAGAGTGGCGCAGGTACCGGCCGTCCGCGGCGCGGAAGGTGACGCACCGTGTGTCGGCCAGCCCCCCGATGACCGTGAAGGTGACCCGCTGCCGTGCCTGCGCGCCGCTGGACGCGGAGACCCGGCCGAGCGTCGCGAAGTCGCCGGCATCCGTGAGGTACAGGCCGGGTTGGTCCGCGGACTCCAGCGACCGTGCGCCCAGCGGAACGGTGCCCGCGACGGCGGACGGACCCACCGGGGACGGTGTGGCCGACGTGGTGGTGCGCGACGGGATCGGCGTGGGAGTGCCGACCGTGGGAGCGGCGATGACGCCGGGCACCCGGGGCGCCGGTTCGGGCCAGGTCGCGTAGGTGGCGGTCCCGGCGATGAGCACCGCGCCGGTGGCGAGGCTCACCAGCGGATGAGCGGTCACCGCGTGGAGTTTGCCGATCAGCGCGCCGTGCAGACCGCCCCCTCCCGTCGCCGTGCCGACGGCGACGGGTGCCGTGGCCAGCCCGGCGGCGCTCGCGGCCGTACCCGACAGCAGGCCCTTGGCGGCCAGCGCGGCGATCAGTCCGGCCGGGACGGCCAGCGTCGTGAGGCTGAGGGGCAGCAGTTCGGCCGGAACCCGTTCGGTCGTCGTCGCCGTGCAGACCGGGCAGTCACGGGTGTGCCGCGCTATCCGCTTGCGCCACACCGATGCACGGAGACCGTCCCAGCCGACGACGGTCTCGTCCAACTGCGGACAGCGCGGGTCGGCCTCCAGCGCGGTGACGATCGTCCGGCACAGTTCCAGCTGCTCGCGCATGCGCTGCAGGCGCACTCCGACGTGGGCGACCGTGAGCCCCGTCGCGGCGGCGATGTCGTCACGGCTCAGCAAGCCGGCGCATTCCTGCCACCACAGCGACAGCAGCATCCGATGGTCCGGGTCGAGCCACCGGCCGGCTTCGACGACCCGACGGCGCTCGTCCGACACGTGCAGCCGCAGGATCGTCACGTCCACGGGCTCCGCGCCGGCGTCCGGTATCTGGCGTGCCTCGTCGATGACCGTGGTCCGGTCGGCGAAGACGTGTTGCCGGTGCCAGTGGGTGTTGATCTGGCGGAGCGTGATCGACACCAGCCAGGACCGGAAGCTCTCCGGGGCGCGCAGGGCGGGCAGGTCGCGGACCACGCGCAGCAGGGTTTCCTGGACGACGTCGTCGACGTCGGCATGTCCGCTCAGCGCTCGCCCGACGATGTTGTAGACCAACGGCAGGTACGCGGCGATCAGCTCCTCGCGCGCCCGGTCGTCACCGGCCTGCGCCGCGACGACCAGCCCCGCGTGGTCCGCGTCCATGAGCCCCATTCCCACCTTCTTCAGGGGAGCGATCCGCCGAGTGCGGCGCCACACCTTAGCGTCGGCAAAGGTGTGCGGCCAAAGCCTGGACGCGTGGACGGGGGCGGAACGGCCGGGGCGGTCGCCGTCGTCGTCGTCCGGCTGCTCCACCCGCCCGACGACGCCACCCCGGCGATCGCCGAAGCCGCCCGCGTGCTGCGGCCCGGCGGCTGCTCGTCACGACCGCCGACAAGGAGGGGACTCCGTCCCGCAGGCGGCTCAAGGCGCCGGAATACCGGTCACACCGGCCCGATCACGCCCGAGCGGACGGGGCCGGGAGCGTGGCCAGTCCGCCCTTGGTCGAGCCGGGCGCGGTGGCGAGACCTTCGGGGTCCTGGGGCGACCGGTAGGCGCGGGTGAAGGTCGCCTGGAAGCCGTGGCCGGGCAGGTCGACGGCGACCGAGCGGTGTCCGAGGAGCCCGAGTTCCGCCTGGAGGGGCGCGAAGGAGAAGGAGTTCGCGAAGGCCCCGCGGACCAGTACGAACGTCGGGTGCATCTGTGCACTCACTTTCGGGGTACTCACTTTCCGGGTACTTGCCTTCCGGCCGCCGAGGGTCACCTCCAGGGCGCCCGCGGTGACCGTCCGGACCTGCTCATGGCTGAGGGAGTGCCGGCGTTCGGGGAGACGGTGACGTCGTCGGCCGGGGGAGTCACGTGGACGGCGGCGATGGTCGGCGGCGTGTCGCCGCGTGGGCGAGACGGTGGACGCGGTGATCTGCATGGCGCCTCCCCTCACGGAGGGGCGTGAACCGGATACGGCGGAAACGGGCCACGAGATGATCTCGGTCTAGTTCGGGCGGCTCGCGGACACCCCGTCCGAGGTGGTGACCGCGTCCGGATCGGTGGAACGTCGCGGGGTCGCGGAGCCCTCCGCGGGATGGGACCTCGCCAGCCACAGGCCGGTGAACACGGCGGTGGCCAGGGTGAGGGCGCCGGCCGCGACGAAGGCGCTGTCGAGGCCGGTCTCGAAGGAGGCGCTACCGGATTGCCGGGTGCGGACGATGACTCCGAGTACCGCCACGCCGAGCACCGCGCCGATCTGCCGGGTGGTGCTGCTGATGCCTGACGCGAGGCCGCCTTCCTGCGGGCTGACCGCTTGGATGGCGGCTCCCGTCAGCGGGGACATGGTCAGGGCGAAGCCGATGCCGACGACTCCAAGGCGCCACCACACGTTCCCGTAGCCGGTGTCGGCGTGCACCGTGCCGAGCGCGAGGAGGCCCAGGCCGGCCAGGGCCAGGCCGGTGGTGACCACGATGCGGAAGCCGTACCGGGCGGCGAGCCGTCCCGCGAACGGGCTGACGACCACCATGGCGAGGGAGGTGGGAAGGGTCTGCAGGCCGGCGCGCAGGATCGAGCTGCCCTGGACGTACACGAAGAACTGGGAGAAGAAGAACGACGAGCCCATGAGCGCGAACCCCACCACGATCATGGCGGTGTTGGACACGGTGAACAGCCGCTGCCGGAACAGCCGCAGCGGCAGCATCGGGGCGGAGCGACGTGCTTCGACGGCGACGAAGGCGGCGAGGAGGATCGCCGCGGCGGCGAAGCTTCCCAGGATCACCGGCGACGTCCAGCCGCGGGCACCGCCCTCGATCAGGCCGTAGGTCAGTACCCCCACCGCCAGAACGGACAGCACCGTGCCGGGGACGTCGATCGCGGGAGCGCTCGGATTGCGGGACTCGCCGAGGTGGCGCAGGCCGACCAGCAGAAGGACCACGCCGATGGGCAGATTGACCAGGAAGATGGCGGGCCAGCCGAAGGCATCTGTCAGCACGCCGCCGGCCACGGGGCCTGCGGCCAGACCGATTCCGCTGAATCCGGCCCACAGCCCGATCGCCTTGATGCGTTCTTGCGGCACGGGATGGGCGGCGACGAGCAGGGCCAGCGAGGCGGGGCTCAGCGCCGCGGCCCCGATGCCCTGCAGCACCCGGCCGGCGACCAGCCAGCCGAGCGAGGGCGCGAGGCTGCACAGCAGCGACGCGGCGGTGAACACCGCCACGCCGGTCAGGTACACCCGCTTGCGGCCGAACCGGTCGGCGAAGACGCCGCCGGACATCAGCAGCATGGCGACCAGCAGTACGTACGCGTCGACGATCCATTGCAGACCGGTCAGCTGGGTGTGCAGCCGGTGCTGCATGTCGGGCAGTGCCGCTCCGACGATCGTGTTGTCGAGCAGGACCATGAACTGGCCCAGGCAGGTCACCGTGAGCAGCACGGCCCGGCTTGATCGACTGCCTGCGACCGCACGCGATGCAGCCATGGAGATCCCCCTCGATCGTCGGTTGCGCCCGGCCACGGTCGACGCGGGTGGCGATACACCCGAGCGCTGTAAAGCAGTCGGCGACTGCGTTAGACGACTATAGGGAGAGCCGTCTCGCAAACGCAAGCGCTGGCTGCGTTAAGGTGAGGGCATGAACGAGCGACAGCGAGCCCGGCGACCCGGCGGGCGCAGCGCCCGCGTCGGCGCGCAGGTGCACCAGGCCGTCACCGAGCTGATCAGTGAGCGCGGCTACGGCAACTTCACCGTCGGCGAGGTGGCAGCCCGCGCGGGCGTGGCCGACAGCAGCATCTACCGCCGGTGGGGCAGCCTGGAAACCCTGCTCACCGACGTGGCGCTCACCCGCCTCAACGCGCGGTCGCCGATGCCCGACACCGGGAGCCTGGCCGGCGACCTGCGCACGTACGCGGCCCAAGTGGCCCGCGAGATCACCGGACCCGACGGTCCGGCGGTGCTGCACCTGGCGGTCGCCCTGTCGAGCAGCGGCCGGCAGGGCCTGCAGGCCGGCGCCGACCTCCGCGCCGAACGCACCCGGCAACTGCAGTCCGTGCTCGATCGCGCCCGCGACCGCGGCGAGCACGCACCCGACGCGCTCGACGTGCTGGACCACATTCTGGCCCCCATGTACATCCGCGTCCTGTTCGGCATGGGCCCGCTCACCCCGGACTACATCGACGGGCTGGTCGACCGACTGCTGTGACCTCGACCCGGTTCCCGCGATCAGCCCTCCGCGCCGGCGTCATCGCCCTCGGCCTCCACGGAGTGGTGGCCGCCTCCCGGTCCGACGACGACTTCGGCCGCATCCTCGCCGCCTGCGGCGGGATCTTCGTGGCCGGACCGATCGCCTGGGGCATGGTCGCCGACGGCTGCCCCGGACGCGGCGGGAAGGACTCCGCCGGGCCGGTCTGACCGGGAGACGGTGCAGGGGTGGGGCCCGAGGGCCGGCACGGGCCCCCCACCTTCCCGTGTCTGTGCCGTGGTCTATGCCGTGGAGCACGGGAGCGGGAGCGCCAGGCGGCAGTGGATCAGGGTTCTGCGAGGTGTGGGTCGGGGAGATGGAGCGGGTCGGCGGCGTCGTGCTTCCCGGGGGTCCCCGTGCACAAGGAGGACCGCCGCGAGCATCGGGCCGCAGGTCAGGAGTATGAACGTCATGACGTGACCGCCGTCGTCGGTGATCCGGCCCGGGGCTGCTGCTGTCCCGCTGCGGCGGACGCGTTCAGGAGGCGCTGAACGGCCCGGGAGCGGTTCGCGAGCCTGAGGCGGCGTCCGTGCCGGGGCCACCAGCGGAGGACGGCGAGGAGGCCGGAGTCGCAGAAGGTGACCCGGGCGGTGTCCAGGACGAGGCCGGTGTAGCCGTCGTCGGCGGCCGAGGCCAACAGGGCCCACAACGGGGCGGCGCTGTAGTGGTCGATCTCCCCGGCGAGGCGGACGACCAGGGTGCCGCCGAGGGCGGTGCAGGAGTCGATGACTATGACGCCGGGCGCGGTGTCCGCGCCCGAGTCGTGCACGACGGGAGGGACGGGGGCGGCGAGAGTCGCGGGCAGTATCGGGGCGGTGGTGGAAGTGCTCACACCCCATCAACGCCGCCCGCCCAGGACCGGGAAACGATCGACGCGGCCCTTTCACCCCATCTGACCAGCACTGATCCGCGGCAAGAGGGAAAGATTGCACCCGGACGAGGCATGAGGGCGTTTGGGACGGGCCCGCTGGTTCCAGAGGTCGACACCCTCGCCGGACTCTTGATCCCTCGGGATGAGGACGATGCGACGGCCGTGACGAGAGAGGTCGAGACGACGACGCCAAAGGGCCGCTGACAACGCCCCCAGGCGGCTCGGCAACGCTCATCTGGACTCGCCCCGGGCGGGCGGCGACCACCGGCGGAGGCGGGCGGTGCTCAGGTTCCCGGAAGGAAGCCGACCCCGGGCGCTCGCCGAGGGCCTGCCGACGGCGGGGCGGCGAAAAGCCTGGCGAGCGGGTCCGACGGAACCGGGTAACGTCTTTGTCATGTTCTTCCAGGCCCCGATTCACAGGTGAGAGCGCGGCGGGCCCCGCTGACGTCCTTCGTCGCCGCGCCCGTCCCCCACCGTGACTCAGCAGATCACTTCACCTCATCACCGGGAGAACCCGTGACCGACAGCAAGAACATCAACAACCCCGTGGGCCAGGGCGGCGGCCAGCGCAAGAAGCTGTCCCGCGCCGAACGGCAGAACAACGGTCCGCATCGCAACCTCGACCGCCAGGGTGCCGCCGACCGGAAGGCGGAGCTGTTGCGCAAGATGCGCGAGAAGACTCGCGCGGCTGAGGGCGCCGGGCAGACGGACGACGACACCGCACAGAGCTGACGCACAGCCGCCGCGGGGCGGCACCGCTCGGAACAGGGCCCGGACCTCGATACGCGGTCCGGGCCCTGCCGCCGCACCGGGGGTCCTGGCCCAGCTCGCTCCTCTCCGTGGGAAGAGGGGTGAAGAGGCCCGGACGACGACGAAGGCCCTGGTCTCTGACCAGGGCCTTCGTTCAAGAGCGGCCGACGGGAATCGAACCCGCGCCACAAGCTTGGGAATCACCGTCACCCAGCTCGATCACCCTGCTTCTGACCAGCGGAAACACGTTCTGGCGGCATTCATCCCGCAGGCCGTGGGCACCCGTGTAGACCGCTGTCGTCCGTCCTGGAGGGCACGGTCGGGGCACGGGAGAGGACTGCTGCCACGACCCGCCGAGGGCCTGCTGGGTGGCCACGACTCCGCACAGAAGGAGCTGTGGGCCGGCGTCCAGGGTCGGGTCAGACGCCGGACAGCGTCGTCGCCACCGACTGGAACCAGGCGCCGTAGGAGAACGGTTCGGGCGGGCCGACCTCCATGCCGAGTTCGGCGGCGGCCAGGGCGTAGTCGCCCTCGTCCAGGGGGAGGGCGAGCAGCTCGTGGAGCTCGCCCACGAGGCGTGCGACCAGCTGGGGGTGGGTGGTGGCGGCGTAGTCGGCGACGGCGGCGTCGTGGTCGGGGAACTCGTCGACGATGTCTTGCGAGAACCAGCCGCCGAGCAGTTGCGCGGTCTCGGGAAAGCGCGCATGCCACTCCCAGCGCGTCTGCGGGGACGCAGGCTCAGGAACGTCGCCCTCCTCGATGCTCGTCTTCAGGTGATCGGCCAGTACCGTCAGCCAGCCACCGATCTCCGACTGGGGCATCCCGGTGTCCGGGATGGCGTAGAACTCGCCCAGCTCCCGCCGGATGGGGCCCGGGGGATTACGGCTGTACTCGCGCAGCTGGCGCTCCGCCTCCGCGATGGCCGAGGGGCGGGTGTGCCAGGTGTGCCGGAGGTAGGCATCAAGGGCTCGGCTGCGCCGTTCCGGGGTGTCGTCGGCCGACTGCCCCAGGTACGCGCGCATCACCTGGTCCAGCTCGCCGTACCGGCGGTCGTGTTCGAGGGGCTTCATGGACATGTGTGTGCGGCCCCTACAGGTAGAACGGAACGGTCGTGTGGACGACGAAGCCGTGCGGGCTCGACGGCTCTCGGCGCAGCACCACGCGCGCCGCGCGGACGTCGACGGGTCCGTGCCCGGCCAGCAGGTCGCCTTCGAGCTGGACCCGGCCCACGGGTTCCTCGCGGGAGGGCCAGGCGGCCTCGATGGTGAGGCGGGCCCGGGTGCCCTGGGCGAGCCAGCGGTGGACGGCCTGCTCGTTGGCGGTCACCACCTGCTGGGTGGCCCATTGGGCGGTCTCCCGGTCGGGATAGGAAGCGGAACGGGTGAGCACGGGGGTTCCTCTCGAAGCACCTGGTCAGGTGCTGCGCTTGTACGGGCCGGCGGCAGCCGGATCAGTAGTCGGAGAAGTTCCAGAACACGCCCACCTCGGTGTCGGAGACGACGACCAGGCCGCAGTCCTCCGAGTGGACGCTCAGCGGGCTGTACTCAAAGCCCTCCACGGTGAAGTCGAGTGCGCCGGGAGTGTCGCCCTTGCTGACATTGGTGTGATAGGTGGCCTCGTCCCCGTAACGCGCGAGGATCGTGCGCGCCATTTTCCGCAGTTCCTCCTCGCTCTCTGTGAAGCGCCTCAGGTTGGACAGGGTGCAGCGGTCGTCCGTGAGGGCCAGGAGCAGGTTCTCGGCACTGTCCCGGCCGATCTCCTTGAGGTGCTGCGCGACGTACTCCGGGGGGTGGACGGCGAAGGGGTACGCGGGGGACCCCTCGCGCTCCGGGGCCTGTGCCGCGTCGTCGAGACCGGCCCAGCCCCGCGGATCCGGGACCGCCCGGGCCATCAGCGCGAGGACGTCGAGGACCCAGTTCTCGTGGTGACGCGGGCCCGTGGCGTCGTACGGGTACGCGTCCTCGTACAGGTGGCGTACCGCGGCTTCCCAGGACGTCTGGTCGACGGGCATGTGGTGCTGGCCTTTCTCGGCGGGCGGGACCCGGGGGGACACGCCCTAGGACTTGGAGGGCATCGACGTCATGACGGTGAACGGCGGGGTGCGACTGCTGTCGTACCTGATCCGCGTGTCGATGCCGGTCACGTCGTACGCCTTGGCATTGATACCGCCCTGCTTGTACCCGGACAGCGGGTCGTTCGGGTCCACCGGCTGCTTGCTCACGCTGCGGCCGCTGGTCTCGCCGGGGGGCGCTGTCGCGTAGAACGACTTGACGTCGCCGTCGGACGGCGGAGGCGGGCCCGTGATCCACGCCTGGATGTCGGCCTTGTTCTTGTTGAGGTTGTACTCGGTCAGCTCCTCCGCCCGCTGGTAGTCGGGGAAGGCGGAGGAGCTGCTGGGCATCGGCTTGCCGTGCGGCCAGGCTTGCGTCGGACCGTTCGACTGCTGGTCACGCAGGCGCTGGGCGAGCTGCTCGTCCGTCTTGCCGACGTGCTTGTCCAGGGTGTGGCCGTCCCCCATGTACTCATTGGCGCCGAGGTTCAGGTCGTAGTTGCCGTTCGAGTCGACCTTCAGCCAGACCTGCGAGTCCTTGAACTCCTCCAGGGCCCGCATGCCGAAGCCGTGCGCACGGGCGACGCCGGCCTCGAACTTGGGAGCGCTCAGGTACGCCTCGTCCAGCGGTCCCTTCAGCGCCTCCATGCGGGTGGTCAGCCCGTCCAGGATGCCCGTGTACGTGTTGACGATCCGGTTCAGTTTGGCCGTGTCGATGTTGAGCACGGTCTTGACGTCGAACGACAGGAGCAGGCCCGCCCCCTTGCCGATGACCGACGTGACCTTGCCGAGGAGGTCCTTGGGGTTCTTGGGCTTCTCCAGGTCGTCGATGATCTCCTTGGCGGCCTTCCGCATGGCGCGCTTGAGTTCGTCCGCGACGTCGCGGTTCAGGTCGACGGCGGCTTCGGCGTACTCGCGCAGGATGGTGGCGATGTTGTCGGCCGTGTCCTTCAATACGGCCAGGACGGGCTCGCTGCCCGTGGGAACACGGGGCGTGCCCGGTCCGGAGTTCGCGGTCTGCCCCCACTGGTAGCCGTGCCGCTGCTTTCCCCATGCCGTCCCGCCCCAGAGGGCGCTGCAGAAGGTCCGCATGGCGGCTTCCCAGTCGGCCTGCTGGTGGTTGGTGATGGCGCCGACGGCCTGGGTGAGCTGGTCCGCCCCCAACGACGCGCAGATGGAGACGTTCATCCAGCTGTGGCACAGTGAGTTGAGGTAGTGCTGCTGCGGGAAGGGGTGGACGTCCGCCACCCTGCCGACCCGGAACACGTGTTTGCACAGCGGCTGGAGGACGTCCCGGACGATCTCGGGGATGAGCTCCATCGCGCCGCGCAGGATGTCGTCGCCGCCGTCGTCGTCGCCCCACTTGATGTCGGGTATCGAGCCGAACTTCGGGGCCTGGTCGATGACCGCGGGGCGGGGGCGCTGCTCGGGGGTGACCCCGGGCTTCGGATTGGCCGCCGTGTCCGCCTGGGTGTAGGCGTTGGCCGTCTCGGTGAATCCGACGGCGACGCCGCCGACGCTGAGCACGGACTTGCCCCAGACCTCCAGCCAGCGGTCGCCGATCTTCTTGTACGCCTGAGCGAACTTCTGGGCCTCGCTGCCGGCGCCTCCGGCATCGGGGTATTCGCGCAGCTCCTCCAGGAGCTTGTTGGCCCCGCGCACGAGGAAGTCCTGTTGCGCGGCGACCCGTCCGGAGACCGACCAGAGGTCGCTCGGCTTGACGTCGATGGTGCCGTTGCCGCCCGGTGACTGGGCGGGAGCGGACGGGCCGGCCATCAGGCGCCGCCTCCCCAGCCTTCGAGCACGGACCTGTTGGCCGCGGCGTAGTTGAGGTGCCCCTTGGTCACGACCTCGTGGAGCCAGGCCTGACTGGCCTTCAGATCGCCGGCGGAGCGGCTCCACTTGTCCAGCTCGTCGATGAAGGCCTCACGGGCCTCGCCGTCCCAGCTGAGGACGACCTTGGCGGCCCGCCCGTACAGAGTGTCCAGCTTCTCGTTGAGGGTGCGGAGGATGTCCTCCAGGTCTCCCGAAAGGCGCTGCAGGGTGGCGAAGTCGACGGTGATGCGGTCTTCGTCCGGCATGATGCTGTTCCCCCGTGGTTCAGACGTCCAGAATGCGGCTCTGCGGCTGGTCGACGCCCGCTCCGGCGGTCCGGTCGGGCGTGGTGAGGGCTCGGGCCGCGGCGGAAACGTCCTCGCCTTCCTGCATCCGCCGGATCCGGGCCAGGGTGTCGAGCTCCCGCTCGGTGAAGCCGTCGCGCGAGGCGCGCATGGCCGCTTCGAGGAGGACCATCACCTGCCGGATGCGCACGGTGTCCTCGGCGACACCGCGGTGCAGGGAGCGGTACGCGGTGGCGGTGGGCCCCTGCCAGCCCGCGGCGATCCTGTCGACGACCTCGTCCATACGGCGGGTCTGCTGCTCCAGATGGCGCTGCATGGCGTCGAGGTCGTCGGCCAGCCTGGTGAGGCCATCCTCCGAGACGTCCAGGTCGGCGTTCCGCATCCTGAGCCCCCGCTCGCCGCGTCTTCGTATGCGTGTTCCCGCACGCGGCTGTCCACCTTAGGGGATGACCGATGTCGATCGGGGCGCAGGGCCGTGAAACAGCTGGAAAGCGACAGATCCGCAGCCCGCCCCCAGGACCCCGGTCTCCCTGCCAGGCAGCCACGGAGGGGACACGGCGACGGCTTCAAAGGGCCCATGACAACGCCTCCGGACGGCCCGGTAGCGCCCATCCGGACCGGCCCGCTCGCCGAGGGCCGGCGGCCGCCAGGGCGGCGAAAAGCTTGGCCTGCGGGGCCGACGGAACCGGGTGACGTCTCTGTCATGTTCTTCCAGGCGCTGATGTACGGCTGAAGGTGTGGCGAGCTCCCGCTGACGCCCCTCGTTGACAGCAAGGACATCAACAACTCCGTGGGCCAGGGCGGCGGCCGGCGCGAGAGGCTGTCCCGCGCCGAACGGCAGAACAACGGCCCGCACCGCAACCTCGACCGCCGGGTAGACGGACGACGACACCGCGCAGGGCTGACACGCCGCCGCGGGACGGCGCGGCTCTCGAACGGGTTCGGACAACAACGAAGCCCCAGGTCGCTGACCTGGGGCTTCGCAGAAGAGCGGATGAGGGAATCGAACCCGCGCTACAAGCTTGGGAATCACCCGGTACTTGAGGTTCATGTGGGTTCTGACCTGCGGAGATGTACCTCTCGAAGTCGATTCCGAGGGGTCCGGGTGTCCTCTGCTGACCGCTGTTCACCGTCGTGACTGGCACGTAGTGGCACGCGCTGCTCAGCGGGTGAAGCGCCGGGACCCGTTCGCGACCGCTGCCCTGTACCTCGTACGGAATGCCCGGAAGTCCGGTGCCTGGAAGGGATGTGTGGTGGGAGGTGGTGATGATGCTGCGGCGACACAGCGGGGCGCCCCTTCCGGAGCGGAGAACGGCGAGGTCAGGTCGATGAGAGGGCTCCTCTTCGGTGCGGGGCCGTGAACGGATCTGGTGTGCCGTGACCGGGCAAGGCAGCCCTACAGCTTGCTCATCTTGGCGTACGGACTCAGGATTCGCTCTTGCGTCGAGCCGAAATCCACGACCGCCGCGATCCCCTCCTCGATGCCGATGACCCGGCCGAGGCCGTACACGTCGTGTGTGACCTGGTCGCCTATGGCGAACTGCCTCGGAGGCGGCGTGACCGGGGCCTTGAAGGGACTGGTGGGCAAATAGCGCTTCGGTGCACCTGGCTTTGTCATTGCCGCCAGTATGTGCCCGCGCGTATCCGTGAGCTGCGGCCGCTCAGTCCGAAGCGCGAGGGCTGAAAGGGGCTCGACGAAAAAACAGCAGCCCCAGGTCGCTGACCTGGGGTTTCGCTGGCGAGTCCGCTGTTGAGCACGGTTGGCGCCTCTACTGGCACGTTGTGGCACGCCCTTCTCAGAGGCGCGGGCGGGGGGAAGCCGTCCCAGGTCACGTGCGGGTCATGGGGCGCGCCCGACCACCGGGGGTGCTTGCACCGCCGCCCCGAAGTGAGCGGTGGAGGCTTATGCGTCTTGCAGCAGGGTGTGCAGCGGATGAGCGGCTGCGTGCGCGAGGGGACGTGACAGGTGCAGGGCCGTGTGGAAGTGGCCGTCGGTCTCCTTGCCGCGGGGGTCGTCGCCGGCCGTGGACACCGCGGCGATGGCGTAGCGCTGTTCGTCGGCGTCGGTGAAGCGCCTCTGCGGGTACGTGCGGGACGTGTCCTTCTGCGTGGTCAGGCCGAACTCGGCCAGGCCGTCGGAGGTGTCCTTGTAGGGAACGGTCCGCAGGACGAGGGCGGCCACCCAGGGTGGCTCCTGCCTGCCCTCCAGGAGCGCCCGGAAGGTGCGGGCGGACAGGAAGGTCGCCCCGCCGGTCACGGTGATCAGGCGGGTGTCGCGGGTGGCCCGGCGCAGTGCCGGACTGGGCGGGGCGGTCTCCAGGTTCTCGGCGAATCCGTCGTCGAGCAGGCCGACCGCGCGGGCGTAGGCGATGGCCGGCGCGGAGATGTCGAGGCCGATGACGGGCACGGCGTCGGCGCGGCGACGTGCCGCGTAGTACCTGCGGTCCTCCTTGATCAGTTCGGCGGTCGTCAGCGGGGTGACCTGCGGTGAGGTGTAGTGGTCGTACAGCTCCTGAAGCGTCACGTGGTGGTTGAGCAAGGCCGCGTTGATGCCGTACGAGCAGCAGATGTCCAGCACCGTGGCCTGCGGCACGTCGTCCTGGCCGACCAGGCGACCGTGGTCCTCGGGAAAGCCGGCGAAAGGCAGAAGGCGGCGGAAGAGACGCTGGGCGTGATGGGGTGCCTGATAGTCCAGTGGTGCCAGGGTCGCGAAGTACGAACGTGGGTCCGGTCGGCCGTAGATGTCGTCGAAGCTGGTCATCTGCGCGGGTGTACCCGATGCGTGGGAGTTCCGAGCCGTGGTCACCAGAGCCTCCTTAGGCGGTCAGGCAGGCATAGCGCATCGCGGCGTCGGCAGGGAAGGGCGCCGGGTCCTGACCGCTCGGCTTCAGCCACATGAGGTCTGAGGAAGCCGGTCGCAGGGTCGTCCGTGCGGCCGTGATCGGTGAGATCGGGGGCACGCGAAGGGCACGCGGGTCCCGAGAGGTGGACAACGACGAAGACCCAGGTCGCTGACCTGGGTCTTCGTTCACGAGCGGATGACGGGAATCGAACCCGCGCCATAAGCTTGGGAATCACCGCTGCTTTGGTCGTCGATATGGCCTCTGACCTGCGGACATTCCTCTTCGCGGGTCCTTCCGGGGGGCTCTGCTCACCCCCGTGGTGACCGCTGTTCACCGCCCTGGAGGGCACGGATGGGGCACGTGCCGGCCCTCGCTCGGCGGCCCGGTGCGGCTGGACGGGTGGAGTTCGGAGCCCGACTCCTGCGCCGTCCGCCGGGAGCGTCCTTCGGCCGGATTACATGGGCCTGCGCCTCGGTGCGGGGCGTACCGGTGTCCTTCGCGGTCCCGGAACCGACGACTGGAAGAGCACCATGGCAGAGCGCCACCCTCGCAACCGCACCGGCCGCGGTCCGCTACGTCGCGGGCTCGCCGCCGCCGTGCTCGCGGTCGGCATGCTGACGGCTTCGACGGCCCCCGGGTACGGGACCGGCCCGGCCACGCCGGTGCCCGGCCCCCAGTTCACGCCGTTGACGGCGGCCGTGATGACCAAACCGGCGCCGTTCGACGCCACGGACGGCAAGACGCACCTCTCGTACGAACTGCTCACCACGAACGCACTGCCCCGCAGCGCCCGGGTGCGGCTGGACCGCGTCGAGGTCCGGGACGCCCGCACGCACCGGGTGGTGGGCTCGCTGAGCGGGCAGGCGCTGGCCGATGCCGCCAACCCGGTGGGCGACCCCCTGCCGGGTGCGGACGGGTACACGCCGGCGCCCCCCGGACCGACGCCGACCGTCATCCCGGGCTCCCAGCAGTGGGTCGTCTGGCTCGACCTGGTTCTCGACCGCGGTCAGTGGGTGCCCAAGGCCCTCGAACACCACCTCTCGGGAGCCGTCCTCACCGCCTCCGGCTCCTCCCCGTTCGAGGAGACGGTCCAGATCACCCGGACCGTCCGCACCGCGCCGCTGAACCTGGACGCGCCGGTCCGCCCCGGCACCTGGTACTCCAGCGAGTCGTGCTGCGGCAACACCCACCACCGCCGCGGCCTCGGCCCGATCAACGGCCGCTTCTACGTACCGCAGCGCTTCGCGATCGACTGGTACAAGGTCGGCGATCGGGGACAGACCTGGGAGGGCGACCCCGCGCGGCTCACCAGCTACCTGAGCTACCGGCAGCCGGTCGTGGCGGCGGCCGGTGGCAGGGTGGTGGAGGTCCAGGACGGGATCCCGGACAACACGCCGCCCGTCACGCCGCCGGTCCCGCCCATCGAGGAGACCGTCGGCAACCACGTCACCGTGGAGGTCGCGCCCGGCCGCTACCTGCTCTACGCCCACCTGAAGCCCGGCTCGCTCAGGGTCCGGGAGGGCGACCACGTCGAACCCGGCCGGGTCCTCGGGCTGATCGGCAACAGCGGCAACTCGACCACGCCGCACCTGCACTTCCAGGTGATGACCACGCCCGAGTTCTTCCCGACCGACAGCCCCCCGTTCACCTTCCGGAAGTTCCGCGTCGTCGGACAGGTCGAACCCCGCCTCTGGGACGACAACCTGGGCACCCAGCCGACCGGCGTCCTCCCGATCACGCCCTCGCCGTACGACGGACCCCACCGTGCGCGGTATCCGCTCGACCGCGAGGTGCTGGAGTTCTGACCGCTCCCGGCCCACCCCGGCGCGTGCCGCCCGGAGGGGTCCGGACGACGACGAAGGCCCTGGTCAGCGACCAGGGCCTTCGTTCAAGAGCGGATGACGGGAATCGAACCCGCGCCATGAGCTTGGGAATCACCCGGCACTTGGACCCGCGAAGCGCTTCTGACCCGCGCAAACGTTAGCCCGACGCCGCTTCTTCGCCGCCTGCTCGACTCCCTTGTCGTCCGCTGTGGACCGCCTCTACTGGCACGTTGTGGCACGGCGGCAGATCAGCCACGCCACTCCACCAGGACGAGAGTGGCGTCGTCCGAGGTGGCTTCACCGCGGGCTCGCTTGAGCGTATGGGACAGGTCCCGAGCCACCGCGCGGACTCCTCGGTCTGCCTTCTCCATCTGGTTCACCCAGTCGATCAACTGGTCCTCGCCGAATTGCTCCTGCCCGCTCTCGTGCTCCTCGACCAGACCGTCGGTGAAGCAGAGGATCCGGTCCCCGGGCGCGAGCTTCACCTCGCTGACCTGCGGTTGCGCTCCGCCGAAGCCGACGGGGAGGGTGGTGGGGCTGTCCAGGCGGCCCATGACACGGTGCTTGCGGATCAGGACGGGGGCGGGGTGTCCCGCGTTGACCCACTGGAGACGGCCGGTGGTCGTGTCCAGCCGCATCATCTGCGCCGTGACGAAGTGGTCGGGGGCGAACTGCTCGGCCACGGCCCGGTCCATGAAGAGGTAGATCTCGGACAGCTCGACGCTGAGGCGGCGGGCGTGCCGGTAGGCGCCGATGGCGACGGTGGCCAGGGTGGCCGCGTTCAGGCCGTGGCCCATGGCGTCGATCACGGCGAGGTGGAAGGTGTCGCCGTTCAGGGCGTAGTCGAAGCTGTCGCCGGCCACGTCGTAGGCGGGCTCCAGGACTCCGGCGACGGCGACGCGCGACATGGTCATGGTCAGCGGCGGCAGGAGCGACCACTGGATCTCGGCGGCGACGCTCATCGGCTCGCCGCGGCGGGCGCGGAAGAAGAGGTCGGTGTGGTTGTTCTTGGTCTGCAGCAGATCGGCGACCAGCCCCGCGATCCTGCGCAGGAGGCGGCGGTCGTCGTCGTCGACCGCGTCCAGGGTGACGGCCAGGACGCCGGCCTGGTCACCGCCGTCCAGCAGCGGTAGGTGGACGCGTACCCCGTCGGCCAGCGCCAGCTCGACCGGGCGCGAGGTGAGGAAACACCTGCCGGCATCCGAACCGTCGATGGACAGCGGCTCGCCGCCCCTCAGCCCTTCGGCGAGCAGGGGAACCAGCCTCTGTTGCCCGTAGTCCTGAAGCAGGATCTGCGGATTCCTGCCCCCCAGCCGGCCCATCGTCTCGGCGACGACCAGCCCGACGCGATGGGGCGGCAGCTCGTGGGCCCGGTCCAGGATCGTTCCCAGGAGCCCCTCCCCGAAGCTCTCCGAGCGATCGGGTTTCCCGAGCCGTCCGAGGATCATCCCGTTGCCTCCAACCGAGCGGCGATGACCTCGCCCGGTCCTGCCGTACGGGGCGGGCGTCGCGACCGCGCGGCGACCGGGTACCGGAGCGGCCCGCACCAGAGATGTGGCCTCCAGGATGCTCCTCGGCGGCAGGTCACGCCACAGGGACGCCGTGCGGGGACACAGGTTGCCGGTGACCGGAGGCGGACCGGTTCAGCCGCCCTCCTCCTCCGCTTCCATGGGGCGGATGCCCTGGTGGGTGAGCGAGACCATCGCGGGTGTGTTTCCCGGCTCCCAGTCGACGGTGACCAGCCCCTCGCCCGCGAGGTAGGAGCAGGCGGCGGCGAGATCCTGCTCCGGGACGCGCAGGTCGTGGTTGAGCGCGGCTCCGGTGACGCCGAGCAGGCGGTTGCCTTCGGCGGCCGTGTAGAGGGCCTGGAGGATCTGCCGGCGGTACCGCTGCCGCTCGTGGAGTGTCGCCATGGCCGCGTGGTCCTGTCGTCGTGCGGTGTCGTTCGTGGCCGGTCAGGGCTCCTCGGTGTGGGGGCCGGTGCCGGTGGGCGGTCTGCTGGTGGCGAGCCAGGTGCGGGCGGGTCCGGCGGCGGTCTCGGTGTCGACCGTGAGGTGGAGCCGTGTGCCGCCGCCCGGCACGGGGTAGCTGCGCTGCTCCGCGCCGGCGAAGCACCGGCGGATCACTTCGGCGACCGCGCGGGCGGCCTCGGGCGTGGCGGAGACGATACGGATCTCGGCGTGTTCGGCCTGCGGCAGTGGTTCGTTCTCGGGCAGTGGTTCGTTCTCGGTGGGGTGCAAGACGGCGTGCTCCGTTCGGGACAAAAGCGAGAGGCCGGCGGGTGGGTTGTCCCGGGTGTCGGGTGCCCCACCCGCGGCCTTCGGCCGGAGGAGTGGTCTGAGGTCAGGCAGATCAGGGCCAGGTGCCCGTAGGCCGACGATCGGCGATCCGTTCGGGCGGCCTGGGATGGCTGTGGCCGGGGGGACGGCTGAGGGAGGGGTAGGGGTCGCTGAAGTGGCGGGCCACTATGCGTGCGTCGTGCTGGGCGTTCAGCCGGTGGATCAGGCGTGTGCCGAGCACGATCAGAAGTGCGCCTGCCAGGAGCGTGATCACGATCTCCATGTCCTCACCTCCCGGTGTGTCCCGGCAGCGGGATCATCCGTGCGCCGACGACGGGGTGCGCCGCTGGGTGCGACCGGCGCGCCGGGGCGGCCCCGCCGTCGTTCTCCCAGGCGTCTTCGCTGCTCCGCGCCTCCCCCATACGGCGGCCGGTCGCGGCCTCGTCGGACATCAGCCCACCTGCGGAGAGGATGCTTCCGGGGAGGGCGGCGGCGGTCATCAGCCGGGCCGCGGAGGCGGGTTCGGTCTCGGGCGGAATCACGAGCAGGTCGCAGCGGCCGGTCGTGTAGGACAGCAGGATGATCTTGTCCGGGTCCTGCTCGGTGAACCAGCCCACGTGCAGCACGCGGCCGGTGACGGCGACCTTTGCGGGACGACGGGCCAGCGGCCGGGATTCACCAGGACGCGGGTGATGCGGCCCCAGCGTCCTTCGAGGGCGTCGGCCAGCGCCGACAGCTCGGCTGCCAGGTCGCGTGAACGGGGCCACCAGGCGCCGTCGAGCCGACCGGCAAGAGTGGTCTTCGGAGTGAGCGACAAGCGGGCCGGAAGTCCTGGGGTGAGGGCGCGGTTCGCCGTCCTGTCGAGGGTGGCGGTCATGGCGGACCTGCCCCCGGGCTGCCCGTCGGCAGCCCGGTTTTTCGTGTTCCCCGGAAATGACACCTGCGTGGAAGCTGGTGCTCGAAGTACTTCCGGTACTTCCAGCGTACGTCTGATCAGCCCATTCTCGGCCCGATACGGGGAGAGACTTCCGGTTCGTACGAATGAGTGTGCGGCGCCGGGCGGACACGCGGGAGCCGGCGTTACCGTGAGATGACGGCACAGTCGCCCCGCCAGCGGCTGGTCCCCCCTCAGGCGCAGCCGTGGCGGGCCGCGGCAGCTCACCCGTAGACGAGCGGATCCATCATGGCCGACTCCGACATCCCGACCCCCTTGCTCCTGCCGGACGAGATCCACCAGGCGGTGCGCCCCGGTACGGCTCTGCTCCGGCTGGAGACGACGCACTCCCGGCAGGGCGTCCTCGACGGGGCGTGGTGGCCGCGCACGCGCGAGGTGGAGCAGGAGGTTCCCGCGCTGGTGTCCGTCCTGTCCGAGCACCTCGGACCCATCATCCGGGTCGGCCTGGACGCCACCGCGTGGGACGGGATTCCGACCCGGCTGGTCATCGACGACCGGGTCGTCCACCTCGACTCCTTCCCCGTCGGCGACGACACCGTCCTGATCACCCGTGGCGACAAGGACCACTTCGCGCTGATGGTGGTGCCGCCGGACACGGAACCCGGTGCCGCCCGCACGGCCATGGCCCGCGCGGTCCACGCCGACAACATCACGCAGGCCACCGAGCTCCTCGTAGCCACGCTTCCCGCACCGACGACCGAGCAGGGAGGAGCGGCATGATCCAGACAGCGGACATCCGCGAGTGGCGCAACCAGGACGTGGTGGACCCCGGTGGCCACAAGATCGGCGAACTGGAATCCGTCTACGTCGACACCAGCACCGACGAGCCGGCCATGGCCACGGTCCGCGTCGGCCTGCCCACCCGGCACCGCCTGGTGTTCGTCCCCCTGGAGGGAGCGACGGTGGGGCCGGGGTACGTGCGGGTCGCCCACGACAGGAAACTGGTGAAACAGAGCCCCTCCATCGGCCCGGACGACGTCCTGCCCTTCGAGGACGAGGAAGCCGTCTTCCGCCACTACGGCCTCGTCTACGAACCCGGTGCGAGCGGCGAACGGCAACTCGCCCGACGCTGAGCCCCCGACCGCCGGGGAGGCGGCCCCCATGACACTCTTCCTCGCTTTGATCATCATCGCGATCGTTCTGGGCCTCATCGGCGCCGTCGCCGACGGACTCCTCTTCCTCCTCTTCATCGGCATCGCGGTACTCGTGGCAGACCTCCTCTACATGGCCCTGCGCACCCGCCACTCCGCCCGCCACCGCCCGCTCCGGTGACCGCGGGGACGGCCTGGAAGGTCTGCACGACGACGAAGCCCCAGGTCGCTGACCTGGGGCTTCGTTCAAGAGCGGATGACGGGAATCGAACCCGCGCTATGAGCTTGGGAATCACCGTCGCTCGGACCACCAAGCCGCCTCTGAGCTGGTGTTTCTCTCGCTGATGCGGGTGTGCGGCGGCCTGCTCGACACCGCTGGTGACCGTAGTTCACCGCTCCGGAGGGCACGGCTGGGACACGCCGGGGCGGGACGCGATCCGGTCCGCCCCTGGCACCGGCCGCCGCGGACCCGTTGCCGGACGTCAGGTGTGGGCGGCCGCCTCCAGAGGGCTCAGGGCGGCTGCACGGCGGGCCGGGACGGCGGCCGCGAGGACGCCGACCGCGAGAGAGAGCAGGCACACCAGGAGCAGGGTCCCCCAGGGCGGGGCCAGGGTGTACTGGTCGATGGCGCCGTTGGCGAGGGAGCCGACCGCCCAGGCGCCGAACAGGCCGCCCGCCAGACCCAGGAGGGTTCCGAAACCGGCGACCGTCAGGGCCTCCAGGCGGATCATGCGGCGGATGCCGGCGCGGTCCATGCCGAGCGCGCGCAGGGCGCCGATCTCGCGGGTGCGTTCGGCGACCGACATGGCCAGCGTGTTCACGATGCCGAGGGCGCTGATGACGACCCCGATGCCGAGCATGCCGTACATCACGTCCAGCAGGTCGCCCATGGTGCCCGCGGCCTCGCGGACGAGCTGTTCGCGGTCCTGCACCGTGAGGAGGGGGTTGTTGCCGACGGCGGTGCGCAGCCGGTTCTCCAGCGCCGCCGTCGCCGGGCCGTCGGTGCGCAGGAGCACGCGCTGGACGGAGCCGGGCAGGAAACTGTGCGCCGCGACCTCGCCGCGGCTGCCGAGCGCGTCGCGGGCGATGGGGTTGTCCCGGTAGACGCCCACGATCTCGTACGGGGTGGGCTTCCCCGCGCGGCCCATCTGGACGTTCAACCGGCCGCCGGTGGTCACGCCGCTCTCCCGGGCGAAGGTGGTGGAGACGGCGATCCGCCCCGGTGCCAGGTCCTCGGCGGAGCCGGAGACGAAGTCGAGCTTCATCGTGTCGCGGACGGTGGCGGGGTCGACGCCGGAGACCTGCCGGACGCCGCTGCCGCTGAACAGGGTGGAGTCGGTGATCGAGTGCGCGGCGCGCACGCCGGCGGTCTCGGCCAGCCGTCGTACGGCGGCTGGGTCGATGCCCGTCATGGTGGAGCGCGTGCTGACGACGTGGTCGGCGCCGAGCCCGGCCGCGGCCTGGCGGTCGAGTGCCTGTCCGGTGGAGTGTCCGATGGCGGCGAGGCCGGTGACGAGGCCGGTGCTGATGAGCAGGGTGGCGGCAGTGGCCGCCGTGCGGCGCGGGTCGCGCAGGGCGTTCTCCCGGGCGAGGCGGCCGGTGACGCCGAAGCGCCCGGTCAGCCGGCCCGTCAGCCGGATCACCGGGGCGGCGAGCAGCGGCGCGAGCGCGAGCAGGCCGGCGGCGAACAGGCCGCAGCCGGCCATGGCGTCGCGCAGGTTCTCCTCCGAGGCGTCCTTCGCCCCGCTGAGCGAGATCAGCCAGCCGGCGCCGAGGGTGAGGAGGACGAGGCCCACCGTGCCCCGCAGCCGGAACCGCTGTGCCACAGCCGGCCGTTCGGCCGTGCGCAGCGCCTCCATGGGCGAGGTCCTGGCGGCCAGGCGGGAGGGCAGCCACGCGGCGAGCACGGTGACGCCGACGCCCACGCCGAGCGCCGCCACGACCGAGCGCGGGCCGATCACCAGGGGGCCGCTGGGCAGGGCGCTGTCACCGCCGAGGACGTGGGGCAGCACCGCCGCGATGCCGAGCCCGAGCAGGAAGCCGGCCACCGAGGCGGCCAGGCCGACCACCAGGGCCTCCAGGAGGACGGAGCGCGACACCTGACGGCGCGAGGCGCCGATCGCCCGGAGCAGCGCGGTCTCGCGGGTGCGCCGCTTCACGAGCATGGTGAAGGTGTTGACGATGAGGAACGAGCCGATGAAGAGGGAGACCCCGGCGAAGACCATCGGCACCTTCTCGTAGCCGCGGGTCAGGGTGTCGACGAGGATGGCCTGCTGGGCCGCCTGGGCCTGGCCCGTGGTGGCCTCGGCACGGTCCGCGGGCAGCACGGCCGTGACCCGGTCCGCGAGTTCGTACGCGGTGGTGCCGGGCGTGGCGGTCAGGTCGATGCCTGTGTAGTGACCGGGAGTGGCGAACAGCTTCTGTGCGGTCGCCTTGTCGAAGAGGACGAGGGTGCCGCCGGCGGTGACCCGGGTGTCGTCCGTGGTGACGATGCCGACAAGCCGCGCGGTCATGACCGGACCGTCCGTGGCCAGGGTGACCGTGTCGCCGAGCCGGAGGCCGCCCGCGGCGGCGGTGCCGCCGTCCACGGCGATCTCGCCGCTGTGTGCGGGGGCGCGGCCCTCGGCCAGCGGATAGCGGCTGTCCTTGCCGTCCTGGTCCGGTATGTACGTGCCGGCCAGGTTCGACCAGGCCCGGCCGGCCCTCAGCGGCCTGCCGTCCGCCGCGTTCAGGGTCGCCGAGCCGTCGGCCGACGGCCGTACGGCGGCGACACCGGGCACCCGGGCCAGCTGGGCGACCAGCGCGTCGTCGAGCACGCCGGCCCGCGATCCGCCGTCCGCACCGGGTTCGGGAGCCCTCTCGGTCACCGTGACGTCGATACCGGCGAAGGTCTTCGACGCGGCGGCGCGGTGGGCGGCGGCGGTGGAGTCCGCGAAGACGAGGGTGCCGCTGACGAACGCGACGCCCAGGCAGACGGCGAGGACGGTCATGGCCAGCCGGGCCTTGTGGGCCAGGAGGTTGCGCAGAGCTGTTCTCAACATGGGGTTTCCGGGCTTTCCGAGGGATTCCGGGGAGGTCGGGCTTCCCCGGGCGGTACGGGATGGGCGGCGCGGGCGCGGCTCAGCCGTCGTGGGAGCGGGATCCCAGGCTCTTCATCAGGTCGAGGACGCGGTCCGGGGTGGGCCGGGCCATCTCCTCGACGAGGCGCCCGTCGGAGAGGAACACGACGCGGTCGGCGTAACCGGCGGCGACGGGGTCGTGGGTGACCATGACCACGGTCTGGCCGAGCTCGCGCACCGAGTCCCGCAGGAAGCCGAGGACTTCGGCCCCGGCGTGCGAGTCGAGGTTTCCGGTGGGCTCGTCGCCGAAGACGATCGCGGGGCGGGAGGCCAGGGCGCGGGCGACGGCGACGCGCTGCTGCTGGCCGCCGGACAGCTCGGCGGGCCGGTGGCCGAGCCGGTCGGCGAGCCCCACCATGGCGACGACCCGGTCCAGCCACGCGCGGTCGGGGCGGCGGCCGGCGATGTCCATCGGCAGGGTGATGTTCTCCAGGGCGGTCAGCGTCGGCAGCAGGTTGAACGCCTGGAAGACGAACCCGACGCGGTCCCGGCGCAGTTGCGTGAGCTGCCGGTCGTCGAGGCGGGCGAGTTCGGTGGTGCCGACGCGTACCGACCCGGAGGTGGGCGAGTCGAGTCCGGCGGCGCAGTGCATCAGGGTGGACTTGCCGCAGCCCGAGGGGCCCATGATCGCGGTGAACTCGCCCTCCCGGAAGGCGATGCTGACCCGGTCCAGAGCGACCACGCGGGTGTCGCCGCTGCCGTAGACCTTCGACAGGTCGGTGGTGGCGGCCGCGATGCCGGTCATCGGGTGCGGCGGCAGGAGGTCGGCGGTCATAGGGCTCCTCTTCTCGTACGGAAAGCGCACGTGAAGGGTGTCCGGGGAACGTATCGGGGCCTGGGCCGCCGTGTATCGGTGTCCGCTCGGGCATGCGGCAACCGTGTAGCGGGCCGGATACGGGAAAGGGCCTCCCCGCGGTGTCCGCGCGTCGGGGGCGCGGGCGGCGGGGAGGCCCTGAAGGGGCGCGCCACTACCGGCGCTCGCCCAGCGCGACGACCTTGCGGGCGAGCGCGCCGACGGCCAGGAGCGTCCCGCCGAGGAACAGCCCGATCGCGCCGAGCACTCCGGCGGGCTGTCCCGTCTCGCCCGCCGCGGTGTCCGCGGTGAGCCCGCCGATGACGAGCAGCAGGGACAGGACGGCGGTGAGGGCGCCGGCGGCCAGGGCGCCGCGGGACAGGGCGGTGGTGCGGAAGGACGGGTTCACGGTGGCCTCCTCGAAGCGGGTCCCGAGCTGGATTCGGTACGGGACGCGGTGTCCTTCGAAGGGTGACGGAGCAACGTATCGGCCCGTGGGCCGCCGTGTATCAGTGGCCGCTCCACCACGTACCGACCGCCACGGCCGTTCCGTCACGCGGGCAGCCGCAGGGTGGCGACGGCCCCGCCGTCCGGGGCGTTGGCCAGCATCAGTTCGGCGCCGAGGACCCGGGCCTGACCGAGGGCGATGGTGAGCCCCAGGCCGTGGCCCGAGCCGCGTTCCCGGGTGCCGGTGTGGAAGCGGCGCGGGCCGTGGAGCAGCAGGTCGTCCGGGAAGCCGGGGCCGTGGTCACGGACGACGACCGTCGGTCCGTCGACGGTGACCCGGACCGGGCCGGCTCCGTGGCGGTGGGCGTTGACGACGAGGTTGGCGACGATCCGTTCCAGGCGGCGCGGGTCGGTCTCCACCGTCCGCGCGCTGCCGTCGTCGGTGATCTCCGCGTCGAGGCCGGTACGGGACACGGCCTCGGCGACCACGGCGCCGAGCGGCACCCGGACGCGGACCGCCTCCTCGGCGCCCGCGTCCAGGCGGGAGATCTCAAGAAGGTCCTCGACGAGGTCGCGCAGGTCGCGCACCCTCGCCCGCAGCAGGTCCTCGGTCTCGCCGGGCGGCAGGAGGTCGACAGCAACGAGCAGTCCTCCGACGGGGGTGCGCAGCTCGTGGGCCACGTCCGCGGTGAACCGGCGCTCGGTGCGCAGCCGCAGCGCGAGGCTGTCGGCCATCCGGTCGACGGTCGCGGCGATGTCCGCGACCTCGTCACGGCCCTTCGTGGGCCCCGTGCGGGCGTCCAGGTCCCCGGCGGAGATCCGTGCAGCGGTCTCGGCGACCCGGCTCAGTCTCCGGGACAGCAGCCCCGCGCCGTAGACGGCCAGAGGTACGGCGCCCGCGAGCGCGACCACGGAGGCGACCGCCATGGCCGCGTCGAGACGCGACAGGTTGGCCCGGTCCGGGCCCAGGTTGATCTGGACGGCCAGGACCGGGCTGCCGGGGCCGCCGGTCCGCTGCGCCGCCCAGACACTCGGCCCGACGTTGCCCTCGACGCGCCCGTCGTACACGTGGTGCCGTGCGCCGTCGGCCGGGTCCCGCAGCGCGGCGGGCAGGTCGGCGGGGTCGAGCTCGGCGCCGTCGGTGAGGACGCCGGTGCGGCGGTAGACGTCCATGGCCGCGTACAGGCTGTTCATCGACCGCGCCTCGCCCCGGCTGCGGATGTCCTGGGCGGTCCACAGGTGCACTAGGACGCCGACCGCCGCCACGACGAGCAGGGCCGTGACCGCGGCGAGGGCGGCGATCTTCCGGCGCAGTGGGGTGCGGTCCGCCCACGGCCCGCGGAGGGGACGCACGGTCACCGCCGGAACTTGTATCCGAAGCCCCGGACCGTCTCGATCCGGTCGCGGCCCACCTTCCGGCGCAGCCGCTGCACGCACAGGTCGACGACGCGGCTGTCCCCGTCCCAGCCGTACTCCCACACGTTCCGCAGGAGCGTGTGCCGCTCCAGCACGATGCCGGGGTGGGCGGCGAACTCCAGCAGGAGCTTGAGCTCCGTCGGGGTCAGCGCCACCAGCTCGCCGGAGAGGAAGACCTCCATGCCGGCGGTGTCGATCCGCAGGTCCCCGAACTCCAGCACGTCCCCAGCGGTCGGCGGGCTCCCGGCCTGAGCCCCTCGCTCGGCGGGTACGGGCGCGTACGTGGCACGCCGCAGCAGCGAGCGCATCCGGGCCACCAGGACGTACGTCTCCACCGGTTTGACGACGTAGTCGTCCGCCCCGGCCTCAAGGCCTGCGACCACGTCCAGCCCGTCGCCGCGGGCGGACATCATCAGGACCGGCACCAGGCTGGTCTCCCGGACCCGGCGGCACAGCCCGATCCCGTCGAGGCCGGGCAGCATCACGTCGAGGATCAGCAGGTCGAAGTCGTGCTCACGGAAGGCTTCGAGCCCGGCGAGGCCGTCGGCGACGGCCCGCACGTCGTAGCCGTAGCGCTCCAGGGCGACGGCGAACGCCCGTCGCATCAGGTCGTCGTCCTCGACGAGGAGCACACGCGCGGTGGACGCGGGGGAGTCGGGCGAGGACAAGAGGACGGCTCCTGTTCGGAAGGCGACGCGCGGGTGGCCCAGGTTCACGTTCCCGACGTGCGGGCGACCACGCCACCATCGGAACGATACGACGGACAGCGGACAGCCCACCGTGCCGCGATGCGTCCTTCCGGGATCGATACGCCCCCGAGCGTCACCCGATACGCCCCGGATGCAAAGCCCCGGGAGGTCTGGCACAACGACGAAGGCCCAGGTCGCTGACCTGGGCCTTCGTTCAAGAGCGGATGACGGGAATCGAACCCGCGCCATAAGCTTGGGAATCACCGACGCGGCGCCGATCATAAGGTGGCTGACCTGGGGAAACGCCCCTTCTCGCGGCTCCTTTCGGTGGTCCGTCGATACCCGTGTCGACCGCTGTTCACCGTTCCGAAGGGCACGGATGGGGCACGGCCGTCATTGCCGCGATCGTGCCGGGCGTCATCGCGCGGTCGCCGAAGGACCGCTCTGCCTGCTGATCGTCGGCCTCCTCGTGCTCGCCGCGGCCGATCGTCTGCGCTCCGCCTGCCCGTGCGGCAGATCAGGGGGGGGCAGGACCTCACCTTCGCCGTTTCAGGGCATGCGCCAGGCGGGGGAGTCCCTCGTGGAGGAGACGGCCGGCCAGTGCGCCGCCGAAGAAGACGACGCCGACCCCGACCAGCCAGGACTGGATGACCAGGACGGTTCCGATCGGGCCGTAGGTGACGGCGCTGGACGCGATCAGCGGTGAGAAGACGAGCCGGGAGAAGACTCGCAGGCCGAGCAGCCCGGCCATGGTGGTCACCGCGCCGGGCAGCAGGGCGGGCCAGGGGACCCGGCCGCCGAGCAGCATCCGCTGGGACCACCAGAAGAACAGGACGCCGCTCAGCATGGTGATCACCTCGCGGGCCGGTGCCGCGCGCCACAGTGGCGTGACCGCGGACAGGAAGAGGAATCCGATGAGGACGGCGAGCCACACCACGTGCCGCCACCTGGCCCACCAGCGGGCCGGGGGAAGGTCCCACACCTTCTCGTAGCCGCTCTGCACCGTCGCCCCGAACGACACCCCGAACACGGCGAGCACCGCGAGGCCGAACGCCGTCGTGGTCCGCAGGGTCTGGCCCGGCAGGGCGAACAACCGCTCGATGTCCTCCCTGGCGGCCGTCGACACGCCCAGCCCGTCCCCCAGCCACTGCGCGAATCCCCGCCCACTCGCCGGATCCGCGGCGGACACGACGATCAGCAGGGGTACCAAGGTCAGGAAACCGAGGGCCGCGAAGCCCAGCGAACGCTGCCACAGGTCGAGATCGCTCACCTGGAGCCATCGGCGTCCGGCCCGCACACGGCGGGAGGTGCGGCGCAACCGCCCGAACGGAGACGAACGGCCCACGCCACCGGACGAGTTCCCCTTGCTAGGGCGCACCGGGACGTGTCCCCGGGCCCGCGGCCCCGGTCGGCTGTTCCGCCGGAGTCCCGTGCTCGGCGGCCTTGCGCCAGCGGGCTTCGCAGAACGAGTACAGGCCGAACAGCAGGAGGCCCACGGCGGCGGCGATCAGCAGGGCAGGTCCTGCGGGCGTGGTGGCGAACGAGCGCAAGGTCTCGTCCAGGCCCTTGGCCTGGCCGGGGTCGTATCGCACGGCGGCCAGCAGGACGGACAGGCCGGCCCCGGCCGCGACCACGCCGCACGCCGCGCCGCCGACGATGCCCAGGAACGCGACGACCCGCCGCGTCGCCGGGCGCATCTCGTCCGTCCGGAGATCCTTCTCGAACTTCCGCATCAGGCTGCGCACCAGGATCACCACACCCACGACGATCAGGACGACCCCGAACACGCCGACGATCACCCGGCCGCCCGGCCAGTCCAGCACCCTGGCGGTGTACTCCTTCGACGTCTCGTCACCGGGGCGGCCCCCGGAGGATCCGCCGACCAGCGCCGTCTGCGCCACGCCGATGCAGATCACCGCGTAGAACACCGCCATGCCCAAGGAGCCCAGACGCCGGCTCCACTTGTCGCCACCCTCCACCGTCTGCCCGAACGCCGCCTCGGCCAGCCGCCACAGCGCCATCGCCGCCAGCCCCACCACCAGCGCCCACAGCAGGGCCCGGCCGAACGGCTGCTCGCCGAGGGTCCCCACCGCGCCGGACCGGTCGGCCTCCTGGCCGCTGTCGTTGCCGAGGCCGATCCGCACGGCCAGAATCCCCACCAGCACGTAGATCACTCCCCGGGCGCAGAGCCCGAGCCTGGACGCGACCTCCACCGCACGACTGTCGGCCACACGCCGCCCCCGCGACTTGGGCTGAGCCGGGCTGTCCTGACTGCGCTCCATATCTGGCACCTCCACGTGCCGGACCCCGCTGAACAGCGCTCCGTCGGCCGGGATGGGCGTCACGGGTCAGAGCCAGTGTCCGAAGGCGTCCCCGACGCGTCCGCTGTCCACGGACCGCGATGCCATGCCGACCGATGTGGCGGCCAGGCTCGGGTCTCCGAGACCGACCGGCATGACACCAGCCCCGGGTCTGTTCCCTGTCTTTCCACGGTAGGGCTGTCCCCCATCGGAAGTCACCACCCACATGCGGACCGTCCCGCACACAGGGATCTGGAGTCACTCCGGAGACCGGAGCACGTCGACGGGTGTCCTCCGCGGGAGCCCGCGCCGGCTTTCTCCGGATGCGTCTTCCGGGAAGGCGTATCCGCACGGCGAGTGACGGGGGCGCCGCCCCGACTGGGGCCTTCGTTCGGGACGACGGGGATCGACCCGCGCCACGAGTGTGGGAGAGGGCGGGCCGGCTGCCTTCCGGTCCCCTGCGACACGTCCGTGCCGTGATGGCTGATGATCTCGCCGTCCCGCTTCCTCGGGCTGGGTCTTGCGCGCGAGGCGGGTCACCCGTACGGGCGGTGGCATGACGTGGGGTGCGTGGCTCCATGGCGGTGGTCGTCACAACGGCCCCAGCGCATTCACTACGCCGAGGCCGCCCTTCCGGACCGTCGCACGTGAGAGTGCTCGATCCATGTCCGATTCTACGACTGCGGCCCGGGGCGGGCCATGGGGCGTTCCGGCTCAGCCGCGTTCTTCCTCTTCGGCCTCCATGCGGCGGATCCCCTGGTGGGTGAGGGAGACCATCGCGGGTGTGTTGCCCGGTTCCCAGTCGACGCTGATCAGGCCCTCGCCGGCGAGGTAGGTGCAGGCGGCGGCCAGGTCCTCCTCCGGGATGCGCAGGTCGTTGCGCAGTTTCCGCCCCGGGACGCCGAGGAGGCGGTTGCCTTCGGTGGCTTGGTAGAGGGCGGTCAGGACCCGGTCGCGGTACCCCTGACGCTCGCGGAGTGTCGCCATGATCGAGTCCCTTCGTACGGGTGGGAACGGCCGCGGGTCCTCACACCTCGTCGGCGTGGGTGGTGCCGGCGCGTGAGGACGGGCTGCTGGTGGTGAGCCAGGAGAGGGCGGGTTCCGCGGTGGTTTCGGTGTCGACGGTGAGGTGGAGGCGCGTGCCGCCGTCGGGAACGGGATAGCTGCGCTGTTCCGTCCCGGCGAAGGAGCGGCGGATGACCTGGGCGACCGCGCGGGCGGCTTCGGGGGTGGCGGCGACGATGCGGATCTCGGCCTGTCCGGCCGAGGGCAGGGGCGCGGTGTCGGTGGGGTGCAAGGGTCGTGGTCCCTTCACGGGTGGGCGAGAGGCCGGCGGGCGGGTTGTCCCGGGTGTCGGGTGCCCCGCCCGCGGCCTTCGGTCGGAGGAGTGGTCAGGGGGCGGTCAGGGCCAGGTGCCCGTGCGCCTGCGGTGGGCGGCTCGCTCCGTCGGCGTGGGGTGGCTGTGGCCGGGTGGCCGGCGGAGGGCCGGGAACGGGTCGCTGAAGCGGTGGGCGGCGATGCGCGCGTCGTGCTGGGCGTTGAGCCGGTGGATCAGGCGCGTGCCGAGCGCGATCAGCAGGGCGATCGCGGCGACCGCGATCAGGGTCTCCATGACGTCACCTCCGCGGGTTTCCCGGCAGCGGGATCATCCGCGCGCCGACGAGCGGGTGCCGGAGGGGCGGCGGGACGGACCCGCCGTCGGTCTCCCACGCGTCTTCGACGCTTCGGGTGTCGCGCGTGCGGCGACCGGTCGCGGCTTCGTCGGACATCAGGGCACCGGCGGCCAGGACGCTGCCGGGGAGGGCTGCGGCGGTCATGAGCCGGGCGGCTGCGGCGGGTTCGGTCCCGGGCGGGATCACCAGCAGGTCGCAGCGGCCGGTGGTGTAGGAGAGCAGGATCATCTTGTCGGGATCCTGTTCGGTGAACCAGCCCACGTGCACGATGTGTCCGGTGGCGGCGACCTTGTGCGGGACGACGGGCCAGCGGGTGGGGTTCACCGCGACGCGTGTGATGCGCCCGTACCGCTCCTCCAGCGCGTCGACCAGGGGCGGAAGTTCGGCGGCGAGGTCGCGCGTACGAGGCCACCAGGCGCCGTCCAGGAGGCCGGCGAGTGGGGTCTCCGGCGTCAGCGACAGGCGCGCCGGAAGCGTGGGCGCGAGGGCGGTGGTCATGATCGCGGACCCGTCTCCGGGCCGCCCTGCAGGGCGGCCCAGTGTATTGATCGCCGGAAACGACGTCCGCGTGGGAGCGGGTGTTCGAGTTACTCCCGGTATCTTCAGCCTACTCCGCGCCGGGGGCGGGCGAGCGGTCTCCGACCAGCTGATTTTCCGGATCGGGAACGCCTGCCCGGCCCGCGGTCGCGGGCGTGACCGCGGGCACGCGCGTGCCGGGAGAACCACGGCTGTATCTCGCCGGTCATGAGGTGTCGGCGGCCCCGCGCGGGCAGGCGGAGCGCTGGTTCGTACGGGCGACGCCGGGCACGTTACATCGGCACAATCCTTTTTCCCGACGCACGACACCGGCGGCACGGCGCGTGATCAACAACCGGTGCTCCGTGCCAATCTGCTCGGGCACGTAGTGGCTTGGAGCCGGAGGTACACCGCCCATGGCGGCGAACAACAACCCCACCGTCACGGGACGACGACTGGGGGCGGAGCTGCGCCGGCTCCGTGAGGACCGCGGTATGACCGGCACGCAGGTCGCGGCGGAACTGCTGATCTCCCAGGCCAAGGTCAGTCACATGGAGACGGGCCGCCGTGCGGTCAGCCCCCGCGACGTACGCGATCTCTGCGTGCTCTACGGCGTCACCGACCAGCATCTCGTCGACCACCTGACGGCCCTGGCCAGGGAGTCGAGCCGACCGGGCTGGTGGCACTCCTACGGCGACATCCCCCACAGCGTCTACCTCGACCTGGAGGCGGTCGCCACCTCCATCCGAGCCTACGAGTCCATGGTGGTCCCCGGCCTGCTGCAGACCCCCGCCTACGCCGCCGCGGTCATCGAGGAAACGATCCCCCTCGTCACGGTCGACCAGGCGGCCGCGCGACTGAAGGTGCGACTCCGCCGTCAGTACCGGATCTATGACCCCGCCCGCCGGTTGCATCTGTGGGTCGTCCTGGACGAATCGGCCCTGCGGCGCGTCGTCGGCAGCCGGGAGATCATGCGCGAGCAACTGGAGCACCTGCACGCGCTCAGCACCGAGCCGCACATCACCGTCGAGGTGCTCCCTCACAGCGCAGGCGCTCACCCAGGGCTGACGGGACAGTTCTCCATCCTGGAGTTCTCCGACACCCGTGAGGCGGTGGTGTACCTGGAGAGGTTCACCAGCGGCCTCTGCCTGGAGAAGACGTCCGACGTACAGCAGTACAGCGTGACGCACGCCCGGCTGCGGGCGCTGGCCCTCGCCCCGGAGCAGAGCCGGCACTTCATCACCGACGCCATCAAGCTCTACGCGTCCTGAGCCCAGAGGACGACGCGCTGGGCTGTGCGGACGCCTCGGAACCGACCCCCGGCCCGCACGCGGCCGGCATCGGGAAGAACCTGCCGCTGATGCTGCGCCTTCTTGCGCTTTTCGTCCCGCGCGCCACGCCCATGCTGCGGCGCTCTTGATTCGACCCGGTCGGCGTACATCCGCGGTCACGTCGGGGTCGGGTTCATGAACGGGTGTGCGATGCCGCTTCGTGTGAGCTGATCGGATTTCACTCATCCGGCGATGTTCCGAATCGTCGGCAGCATGCAATTGCATATTTTCATCACGCCCGGTGGCGTCGAATACTTTTATATACATCCCCCCTCCTCGTTTTCTCCTGGCGTGGGTGCGGAAATTTTCCCGCGTAATATGCGGCCACAGCTAGAAGGCATTCCGGGTGATCCGTAGGCCCGGCGTGTGCCATGGCCCCCCCACAGAAAATGGCCTCTTGATGAAGCTGCACATCCCTCGAACGACTCAGCGCCGCATTCTGTCCGGCGGGCTGGCCTCGACCCTCTCCGCGACAGTTGCCGCCGTCATGGTCGCCGTGACGCCGACGCAGGCACTTGCCATCGCGACACCAGTACCTCTGGGCACGACCGCCAGCTACTCCGTTCTGGCAGGGCAGGGAGTCACCAACACCGGCAGCTCGGTGCTCGATCACGACCTCGGGACGCACCCGAACCCGGCCATCACCGGCTTCCCGCCCGGCCTGGTGCTCGGCGCTGTGCACCCCGCGGACGCCGCGGCCGCCCAGGCCAAGAGCGATCTGATCGTGGCGTACAACAACGCGGCCGGCCAACTCACGGGCCAGGCGCCGGACTTCCCGCTCGCCGCAGGAATCGGCGGGGGCCAGGAGCTGCTTCCCGGCGTCCACAGGGCCACATCCGGTGTCGGCCTCACCGGTGACCTGATCCTGAACGCCGGGGGAAACCCCAACGCGGTCTGGGTGTTCCAAATCCCTGAAGCCCTGACGACGGCGCCCAACAGCAGGATTCTGCTCACGAACGGCGCTTCGCCGTGCAACGTCTACTGGCAGATCGGGAGTTCGGCGACCCTCGGCACCACCTCCACCTTCGTGGGCACCATCATGGCTCTGACCTCGATCTTCGTGAACCAGGGGGCGAGCGTCGAGGGTCGGGCGCTGGCCCGTGAGGGCGAGGTGACGCTCAACAACAACAGGATCTTCCTCGGCGGGTGCGCCACCGGCGGGACGACCACCGGCACGACCACCGGCACGACGACCGGAGCGACCACCGGCACGACGACCGGAGCGACGACGGGCACGACCACCGGCACGACGACCGGAGCGACGACGGGCACGACCACCGGCACGACGGCGGGGGGGACCACCGGAGCGACGACGGGTACGACTCTGGGTCTGATCGGCGGCACCCTCATCGGCGGGCCCAGCGTCAACCTGGTGGGCGGTGGCACCTCGGGGAACATCGCGGGCAACACCTCCGGGAACACGGTGGGCAACACCGCCGGGAACACCACTGGTGGTAACACATCGGGCAACAGCGCCGGGAACACGACCGGCGGCTCCATCACCGGCGGGAACGGCGGCAAGCCGGAGCACGGTGGGCCCGAGCACGGTGGGCCCGAGCACGGTGGGCCCGAGCACGGTGGGCCCGAGCACGGTGGGCCGGAGCACGGTGGGCCGGAGCACGGTGGGCCCGAGCACGGTGGGCCCGAGCACGGTGGGCCGGAGCACGGTGGCCCCGACCATGGTGGGCCGGAGCACGGGCACGACGAGGGGCCCGGCAAGCCGGACCACGGCGACCACGGCGACCAGGCTGACGGGCACTACGGCTACGCCGACAAGCCCGCGGTCCACGAGGGCTGATCAGCAGGCCGCATCAGGACCGTTCATCGGATGACGGCGCGCGGCGGAATCCTCAGCGGTTCCGTCGTGCGCCGCCGGTGAGAGACGCAGAGACTCAGGCGCGAGCAGCGCATACGTGAAGGACAGGGTGGGCGGTGTCGAGCGGAATCGAAACAGCGGCCGTGCAGGAACTTCAGCAGTGCGGTTCCGATCCGGCCCCCCTGCCACCAGAACACGACAGAGCGACCCCGCCGGACAGACGGCCCATGAGGGTCCGGGCGCTGAGAGCGGGGCTGCGCACGGCCGTGGCCCTGTGTCTGGTGACCACGCTGGTCCACGTCGTCATGGTGTTCCTTCACGTAGCCCCCTCCAACCCCGTATCGAAGCGGTACAGCCCACAGGTCAACGGATGGGTGTACCCCCTTTTCGAGCAGAATTGGCGACTTTTCGCACCGGACCCCGATTCCTTCAACCGGAAGGTCCTGGCGAGAACTGCACAAACGGCCTCCGACGGATCGGTACGAGTGAGCCCATGGTTCGACCTGGCCGCCGTGGACAATGCCGCAGTCGACCACAACCCATTTCCGAGCCACACGGCTCAGAACCTTTTGCGCCGCGCCTGGAGCTCCTATGTCGAGACGCACGGAGGAAGCGACACGGCACGCTCGGAACGGGCGGTGATGATGCAGAAGTACCTGCGCAATATCGCCGCGGACCGCTTCGCCGCCCGCCACGCTGACGACACGTTCGACTTCGTTCAGCTTCGGGTCGTCACGACGCCCATCGCCGCTCCCGGCACCGCCGCCGGTGACCGCCCGCCGGTACCCACCGAGAACCGGCTCCTGCCCTGGTGGAAGGTGACCCCCCATGGGAAATGAGCAGCCCTCCCCTGTGGCAGCCGCGCTACAACGCCCCCAGAGTCCAGGGGCTTCGCTCATCGGAGCCGCCCATCAGTGGCTCCTCGGCCAGGTCAGCGCTCTGTGGGCCCTCCTCACCGGCCGCCCGGTGTCCCTGTATGCCGCCTCGGTGCTGCGCATCGGCTACGGACTGCTCTACCTGGTCTTCCTGCTCCGCGAGTTCCCGCACCGTGGAGAGATCTGGGGACCCGAATCCCCTTGGACGCCTGCGCTGGCGGAACAGCTCTTCGAGCAGACGGGCTGGAACAGCGTCCTGATCCTGTCCGACAGCCCCGCCTATTTCGAGTTCTGCTACGCGATGGCCGTCGTCACGTCCGTACTGTTCGTCCTGGGCTGGCGGACCCGCGTCGTGTCCGTCCTCTTCGCCGTCGTGGTGATCTCGTTCCACGCGAGGTCGATCTTCATGACGGACGGGGGCGACAACCTGGTCCTGCTGATGGCCATGTACCTCGTCCTGACCGCGTGTGGTCGGCGCTGGTCCCTGGACGCACGTCGCGACCGGCTCAAGTCGGCTCGTGCGGGCGACGTGCCGGAGCCGGTGCGGGGCTTGTACGCGCAGGAACTCCGCCACGCCCGCGTCACCTTGACCACCGTGGTGCACAACTGCGGCGTCTTCGTCATCGCCGCACAGGTCTGCTTCCTCTACGGATCGGCGGGCCTGTACAAGGTCCAGGGTTCCACCTGGGGCGGCGGCACCGCTCTGCACTACGCGCTGAACCTCGAACTGTTCCAGCCCTGGCCCGCGCTCTCCCACCTCGTGGACGATTTCCCGATGGTGATCGCGATCACCGGCTACGTCACGGTGCTCGTCCAGGTCGCCTTCCCGTTCGTGCTCTTCGGCCGGCTCAAGTACCCCGTTCTTGCCGTGCTGCTCGGGATGCACATCGGCATCGCCGTACTCATGGGGCTGCCGCTCTTCTCCGGCGCGATGATCATCGCGGACGCCGTGTTCCTGCCCGACCGCTTCTACGCCTTCCTGCCCCGACTGTGGCGCCGCGCGGCACGGCGCACCGGAAGGCGGCAGGCGGCACCCGGCCGGGCCGCAGGATCGGCATCCGTACCCGCGCAGGGAAGACCGGAGCTACCCGCCCCGCAGGACCAGGCCGTTCCGAGTGGAGGGTAAAAGCGGTTCGGTCCAGGCGATGGGCCCTGTGGCGGACCTCCCGGAGGCTGGCCTCGGACGGGAGACGGTCCGGGCCTGCCGAGTCCCGTGCGCGTGCGAGCGTCTCCCGGCCGAGCTGCTCCAGGATCTGCCCCGGTTGCGCGTCAGGCTCCAGCCGGAGGCGCACCCGCGCGACGCTATGGCGCCGCGTAGGTGGTGCGGGAGTAGCCCCCAAGAGGTCTGGACAACGACGAAGCCCCAGGTCACTGACCTGGGGCTTCGTTCAAGAGCGTATGACGGGAATCGAACCCGCGCTATAAGCTTGGGAATCACCCGGCACTTGGGCTCGTCCATAGGGGCTGACCTGCGGAAATGCAACGGGCACAGCCTCGGCTCGGCTGCGTTGTCCGACCGCTGGTGACCGCTGTTCGCCGGCCCTACTGGCACGTTGTGGCACGGCTCGTGTCCACCTCCGGCCGCCCGGACACCGTCAGGCGTCCGAGTGTCGTCCGAGGATCTCGCGGGCCCGCAGACCGGCCTGGAAGCGGGACTGCGCGCCCAGCGAGGCCATGAGCGCGGCGACCCGTCGGCGGTAGGTTCGCAGGGACACTCCCAATCGGCGGGACGCGGCCTCGTCCGTATGACCGGCGGCCAGGGCCCGCAAGACGTCCCGCTCGGCGTCATCGAGACGGGGAAACGGCGTACGACGGTACGTGGCAAGGTCCGTCGAGGTCTCCCAGGCCGTCTCGAACAGGGCTCGCACCCCTGCCACCACGTCCGGTTCCTGGACGACGCTGTACACACGGGGTTCTCCTGCAGCGGACCGCGGTGCCGCCAGTACCGCGAGGCGCCGGTCGACGACGATCGCCTCGTGGGCCGGGGGTGCGGGTGAGATCCGGATCTCCGCGCCGGCCTCGCCAAGGCGCTTGAGCAGCTCCTGACCACTGGGGTCCCGGAAGACGCCGGGCCCGTACAACTTGCGCACCACGAGACCCGGCGAGAGCGTGCGAGGCGCGCGAGGGGCGGCAGCCGACCACGTCTCGGGCTCCCCGGCGGTACAGAGGAACTCTTGCCGCACCCCCTCGAACAGGGCACCCGCACGCCGCGCCAGCTCGGCCTCGCCCCGCAGCGTCACGATGCTTTTCTCCGTCATGGCACCAAACTGCCATTCGTTCGCCTTCGACACGAGGCTTCTCGAGGATCTGGAAGCATGACCACGACCCGTGAGAACCCGTCCGCCGCCTTCCTTCTCGGCGGAGACCTTCCCGTCGCCCGCCTGGGCTTCGGTGCCATGCGACTTCCGGCCCGGGAGATCGCCGGTCCCGCGAATGATCCGGAGACGTCGGCGGCCGTGCTGAGGCGGGCCGTCGAACTCGGGGTGAACCACATCGACACCGCCTGGTTCTACTTCCACGACGGGCTCTCGGCCAACGGCCTGATCCGTCGCGTCCTGCATCCCTATCCCGAGGACCTGGTCCTGGCGGTCAAGGTCGGCCCGGTCCGACACCCCGACGGCAGGTGGGGCGCCCCGGCCGGGCCCCGGGAACTCGTCGCCGGCGTCCACCGCACACTGCGGGAACTCGGCCAGGACCGCCTCGACCTCGTCTATCTGCGGCTCCACGAGGACGACGAAGCAGTTGCCGAACGATTCGGAGCGCTCGCCGCCCTCCGGGAGGAGGGGCTGATCCGGCACCTCGGCCTCAGCAACACGACCACCGGACAGCTCGCCAGTGCGCAGCGGATCGCCCCGGTGGCGGCGGTGCAGAACATGTACGGCCTCTTCCACCGCCGGCGCCCGGAAGTCCTCGACGCCTGCACCCGGCAGGGCATCGCGTTCGTGCCGTTCTTCTCTCTGGAAAGCCTGGGCCGCCCCGAGCCGGCCGAACCACTCGCCCGGATCGCCGCCCGGAACGGAGCCTCTCCCGAACAGGTCAAGCTGGCCTGGACGCTGGCCAGGTCACCGGTCGTCCTCGCGATTCCCGGCACTTCCTCGGTGGCCCACGTGGAGGACAACATCGCGGCGGCCGAACTACTTCTCGACCCGGAGGACCTTGCCGCCCTGGACGCCGTGTCGAACTGAGTGGCGGGACTGGACAACGACGAAACCCCAGGTCGTGACGCCCCATGGACCCGCGCTTGCCCGCGACGCGTAACGCCGCCCTGAAGGCCAAGGATCTGGAACCGGGATCTACCGGGGCCCGACGTCCACGAGGGCTCGACACAGCGCGGTGGCGTCCCCGACCGCCTGCCTGCAGTCGGCGTCCGAGATCACGAGCCCTTGGCCGAGGGGGACTGGAAGTCGGCACCCGGCGCAGGTACTTCTCGTCGACGACCCCGTCGTTGTGGGTGAGGCGTGGCGCGCAGCCCAGGTCCGGAGCAGCCGCTGCCAGGCGGGTGACTCCACCGAACCGCGTACGTCGGGGAAGCCGGCCGAGACGAAGAGGTCTGGCATGTCGTCGAGTCGCTGGAAGATGCTCCCCTTGCCGCGCAGCCGCTCTTCCGCGTCCGCGACGTGCTCATGGAACACGGAGGATCCGAGTGCCTCGACGACACCCACAACGTTCTCGATCGTGTCGACCCAACTGCGGGTGAACACACCCTGCTCGCGCACGGCGGCCCGGATCTCGTCGGGCAGTGAGGCCAGTGCGTCGAGCCGGGCGGTTTCCGCCTGCAGCGCGTCGAAGGCGACGGTGGCCGCTGGCAGTCGACCGCACGAGGGGCAGTAGCGGTGCTCGCCGAAGACGCCGTAGCGGATCTCGCATCCCGCGCACGTCCGTGTACGGGCGAGCCGCTCTTCGTCGATCTCGGGCAGGGGGCGGGGATACCGGGGGCGGCTACGGAACGACATGGCGGGCCCAGCTGATCTACCAGCACTCCATCAAGGCCCACCAGCGCAAGCTTGCCGACGACATCGACGCCGACGTCTGCCGGCAGCGCGCGGCGGCGCGGAGTGTGGACAGTGGCTGCGCGACCGTCGCTGTCCACAAGTTTCCGCCCCCGCCTCCGGGTCCCGGCGGAGTCGCACGGTCGAGGTGATGCCCAGGGGGTGTCGTTGAGTGGCCGTGCCAACGAGAACGGACAGGCCCAGCCGGTGCAGCCGTCGTACCGCCGGCTGGGGCGTTCGAACCAGCCCCGGCCGGACGGCCCTACTTCTCCACTGACGCCTACCCGAGTCGGCCGTCTTCGTCACCATCTCTTCGGCCGCCTTGTCGTTTGCTGTCGACCGCCTCTACTGGCGCGTAATGGCACGCTCCTCCACCTGCGGGCGTGAGCGGGAAGCCGCTCGACCCATGTGTGATCCACTTCACGTCGAAGGGGGCGATGACTCCGCTCCGTGCCGTCGGTCATAGGTGCGAACGACATCGAAGCGAGGAAGGCCCACCATGACCGACATGCTCACCGCACCCCGCCACGTCGTCTCCGCCGCGTCCGCCGCGCGATCCACGGCACGGTGGGCCCTGGCCGGCGGTGTGGTGGCGGGTCCGCTGTTCCTGGCGGTCGGACTCGCCCAGGGATGGGCGCGTGACGGTTTCGACTTCACGCGGAACGCGATCAGTCAGCTCGCCCTCGGCGAGGCGGGTTGGATCCAGACGGCGAGTTTCGTACTCACCGGCGCGCTGCTGATCGCCGGCGCGACCGGCCTGCGGCGGGCGCTGCGCGGTGGCCTCGGCGGGACGTGGGGGCCGGCCCTGGTCGGCGTCTTCGGCGCCTCCTTCTGGGCCGCGGCGGCCTTCCCGGCCGATGGCGGAGCGGGCTTTCCCATCGGGGCGCCCGAGGCGGTCGTGATGAGCGGGCACGGCGCCGTCCACATGTTCGGCGGAATGATCGGCTACCTCGCCCTGTGCGCCACCTTCGTGGTGCTGGCCCGTCCGCTCGCAGCCCGGGGCCTTCGCGGCTGGGCCGTCGCGTCCCGCGTCGTGCCCGCGGTCGTCCTCGCCGGTTTCATGGCCTCGGCCGCCTCGGTCCTGGCATTCACCGTCGGCGCCGGCCTCGGCCTGCTGTGGCTGAGCGCGGTGACGGCCCGCCTGGCCGCCCCGGCCGACCGCTAGCCGACCGCCGTTCCCTCCGGCATCATCGATACGACCAAGATCATCACGATACGAAACGGGGCATCCGTGACCGACGCAGTGAAGGGTCCTGCCAGCTACTTCCCCTCCATCGAGAAGAAGTACGGCCGCCCGATCGCCGAATGGAAGGACCTCATCCGGTCCTCCCCGTTGACCAAGCACATGGAGCTGGTCAACTGGCTCAAGTCCGAGCACGGCCTCGGCCACGGCCACGCCAACGCCCTCGTCGCCCACACCCTCGCCGAGGACAGCGGCAAGTGATCGGGCGCAAGTGATCGAGCGGGGGCGCCCAGGGCGTGACGGCACTCGGCCGGCCCAGGGGAATCAGCGGCTGATCTGACGCCGCATGAGGTCCCCCATGGCACGCGAATGGCACACGGTCCCCGAGAGGTCTGGACGACGACAAAGCCCCAGGTCACTGACCTGGGGCTTCGTTCAAGAGCGGATGACGGGAATCGAACCCGCGCTATAAGCTTGGGAAGCTCATGTTCTACCATTAAACTACATCCGCGCAGCGGCCGGGTGATCCGTGCCGCATCGTTGCACACTGTACCCCATGTGCCACTTGAGGCGAAGCTCCCGCCTCCGGCTGTGCGGAGTGCCGCGTGGAGGGCACCCCCTTCATCCCCTAATGTGGCTGATCGTCCACCACATGTGTAGGGGAAGGGACTTGATGGGTTCGATGGAGCGCACCGTCGTCCGTTGTGCCGAAGGGCATGTGTTCAGTACCGCCTCGTTCCCGCTTCAGCAGCTCGGTGCGGGGCGGATCGGGCCCGGGCGGCTCATCCGGTGTCCGCGGTGTGCGCGGTTGCGGCATGCGGTGCCGGTGGAGGTCGGGCGGCGCTGAGCCGTGAGGTGCCGGGGCGCGGGCGCCTGCCGATTGGGGCAGGTCCGCGCCCTCTGCGTATCGTGGGGGCGTGCTTCTCTCAGACAAGGACATCCGGGCCGAGATCGATGCCGGACGGGTGCGCATCGACCCGTACGACGAATCCATGGTGCAGCCCTCGAGCATCGACGTGAGGCTTGACCGCTTCTTCCGGGTGTTCGAGAACCACCGCTACCCCCACATCGACCCCGCCGTCGAGCAGCTCGACCTGACGCGTGAGGTCGAGCCGGAGGGCGACGAGGCGTTCATCCTGCACCCGGGCGAGTTCGTGCTCGCCTCGACCTACGAGGTCATCACCCTGCCGGACGACATCGCCTCGAGGCTCGAAGGGAAGAGCTCTCTCGGGCGGCTCGGGCTCGTCACGCACTCGACCGCCGGGTTCATCGACCCCGGTTTCTCGGGGCACGTGACCCTGGAGCTGTCGAACCTCGCCACCCTGCCGATCAAGCTCTGGCCGGGGATGAAGATCGGCCAGCTGTGCATGTTCCGGCTGAGCTCGCCCGCCGAGTTCCCGTACGGGAGCGAGCGGTACGGCTCGCGGTACCAGGGCCAGCGGGGGCCGACGGCCTCCCGCTCCTACATGAACTTCCATCGGACCCAGGTGTGAGGCGGTCGCAGGCATGAGTGAAGTACGCGAGAACCTGACGTACGAGGGCTTCGGCACCGCCGTCCGCGAGCTGGCGCAGACCATCGCCGACGACGGCTACGAGCCCGACATCGTGCTCTCCATCGCCCGCGGTGGCGTCTTCGTCGCCGGCGGTCTGGCCTACGCCCTGGACTGCAAGAACATCCACCTCGTGAACGTGGAGTTCTACACGGGTGTGGGGACCACGCTGGAGATGCCGGTCATGCTGGCGCCCGTCCCGGACGCGATCGACTTCTCCGACAAGAAGGTCCTGATCACCGACGACGTCGCCGACACCGGCAAGACGCTCAAGCTCGTCCACGACTTCTGCGTCGACCACGTCGCCGAGGTCCGCTCCGCCGTCATCTACGAGAAGTCCCACTCCCTCGTGAAGTGCGAGTACGTGTGGAAGAAGACCGACGAGTGGATCAACTTCCCGTGGAGCGTGGAGCCGCCCGTCGTGAAGCGTGAGGGCCAGGTCCTCGACGCCTGAGCCCACGGATACGGATGCGCGAAAGGCCCCCACCGGCGCGGTGGGGGCCTTTCGTACGTCGGAGGGGGGCGTTACAGCGTGCCCAGCTTGATCAGGCTCAGCAGCGCCACCAGCTGGATCGCCGACGCGCCCAGCGCCTTCGGCCACGGCAGGTCGTGGGAGCGGCTCACCATCAGGGTGAGGAGCGCGCCGAGCGCCAGCCAGGTCGCCCAGCCGAGGACCTGCACCAGGCCGTTCTCGCCGCCCAGGAAGAGCGCGAAGAGCAGGCGCGGCGCGTCCGTGATCGACATGATCAGCATCGAGAGGCCGACGGTCGGCTGCCAGGCCCCGTCGCCGCCCAGCTGGCGCGCGAGGGTGTGGGTGACCGCGCCCAGGATCAGACCGCCCAGCACGAAGCCGAGGGCCGTCATCAGGACGTACGGGATCGTGCTGGAGATCGTCGCGTTGAGCGCCTCGTCGCGGGCCTTGTCGAAGCCGAAGATCGCGAGGAGCCCGTAGAGGAACGTGACGATCAGTGCCGGGCCCCAGACGGCGTGGTCCCGCATCCGCAGGAACGTGTCCGCCGGACGGAGCACGATGCCGCTCAGGAGCTGCTTCCAGGGGAGCCGGGGACCCGTCGGCACGGGGGGCGCGCCCGCGTCGTACGTCGCGGCGCCGCCGTACGGGTCGTCGACGCTGAACATCTGGGTGTGGCCCGGGTTGTTCGCCGCCGCGTGCTGCTGCTGGTGCTGCGGGTCGCCGAAGTACTCCGGCTCCCCGTAGGCCTGCCCCTGCTGCTGCCCGTACGGCTGCCCCTGCGGCGGTTGCTGCCACTGCTGCTGCGGGTAGGGCGGCGGGGCCGCGTTGTACCCGTACGGCGCCTGCTGCGGTTGTTGTTGCGGGGGGCGGTTGTCCCGGCCGCGTCCGTTCCTGAATCCAGCCACGCCTTGAACGTACCCGCTTCCGCCGTGCGACCGCGCCTCAGGCCTGTCCTTGCCACCGAGCTGTGACATCCCCTAGGGGACGTGACGTGGTCCTCCTGCCGGCCGCACCGCCGAGGCGTCGTACGTACGCGAAGGGCCGCCCCGCGTTCTCACGCGGGGCGGCCCTTTCGTCCCTCGACCTCAGACGGCCGGCTCAGGCTCCTCGGCCGCCGGCTCCTCCTCCGGCTCGACCGGGGTCTTCACCGAGTCCAGGAGCAGCTGGGCGACGTCCACGACCGTGACGGACTCCTTGGCCTTGCCCTCGTTCTTCTTGCCGTTGACCGAGTCGGTCAGCATGACGAGGCAGAACGGGCAGGCGGTGGAGACGATGTCCGGGTTGAGGGACAGGGCCTCGTCGACGCGCTCGTTGTTGATGCGCTTGCCGATCCGCTCCTCCATCCACATCCGCGCGCCGCCGGCGCCGCAGCAGAAGCCGCGCTCCTTGTGGCGGTGCATCTCCTGCTGGCGCAGGCCGGGGACGGCGGACATGATCTCGCGCGGCGGCGTGTAGACCTTGTTGTGCCGGCCCAGGTAGCAGGGGTCGTGGTAGGTGATGAGGCCCTCGACCGGGGTCACCGGGATCAGCTTGCCCTCGTCGATGAGGTGCTGGAGCAGCTGGGTGTGGTGGATGACCTCGTACTCGCCGCCGAGCTGCGGGTACTCGTTGGCGATGGTGTTGAAGCAGTGCGGGCAGGTCGAGACGATCTTCTTGGCCGACTTCGGCTTCTTCGTCGACTCGTCCTCGTCGTCCTCGCCGAACGCCATGTTCAGCATCGCGACGTTCTCCTGGGCAAGCTGCTGGAACAGCGGCTCGTTGCCCAGACGGCGGGGGGAGTCACCGGTGCACTTCTCGTCGCCGCCCATGATCGCGAACTTGACGCCCGCGATGTGCAGCAGCTCCGCGAAGGCCTTGGTGGTCTTCTTGGCGCGGTCCTCCAGGGCGCCGGCGCAGCCGACCCAGTAGAGGTAGTCGAACTCGGAGAGGTCCTCCGCGTCCTTCCCGATGATCGGGACCTCGAAGTCGACCTCCTTGGTCCACTCGACGCGCTGCTTCTTCGCCAGGCCCCAGGGGTTGCCCTTCTTCTCCAGGTTCTTGAGCATCGTGCCCGCCTCGGACGGGAACGCGGACTCGATCATCACCTGGTAGCGGCGCATGTCGACGATGTGGTCGATGTGCTCGATGTCGACCGGGCACTGCTCGACGCAGGCGCCGCAGGTGGTGCAGGACCACAGGACGTCGGGGTCGATGACGCCGTTCTCCTCGGCGGTGCCGATGAGGGGGCGCTCGGCCTCCGCGATGGCCGACGCCGGGACGTCCTTGAGCTGCTCCTCCGACGCCTTCTCGTTGCCCTCCATGTCCTTGCCGCCGCCCGCGAGCAGGTACGGCGCCTTGGCGTGCGCGTGGTCGCGCAGCGACATGATGAGGAGCTTCGGGGAGAGCGGCTTGCCGGTGTTCCAGGCGGGGCACTGCGACTGGCAGCGGCCGCACTCGGTGCAGGTGGAGAAGTCGAGGATGCCCTTCCAGGAGAACTGCTCGACCTGGGAGACGCCGAAGACGGCGTCCTCGGCCGGGTCCTCCCAGTCGATCTCCTTGCCGGCCGTCGTCATCGGCTGGAGCGCGCCCAGGGCGGTGGAGCCGTCGGCGTTGCGCTTGAACCAGATGTTCGGGAAGCCGAGGAAGCGGTGCCAGGCGACGCCCATGTTGGTGTTGAGCGAGACCGTGATCATCCAGGTGAAGGACGTGACGATCTTGAGCGCCGCGAAGCCGTAGGTGAGGTACTGGATCGTGCTCAGGTCCAGGCCGTCCAGGAGCGCGATCAGCGGGTACGAGGCGAAGAAGCCCGGCTCCCAGCCGGTCACGTGGTGCTGGACGCCTTCGAGGGCGCGGAGCGTCATGATGCAGACGCCGACGATCAGGATGACGGCCTCGACGAAGTACGCCTGGCCGGTCTTGGAGCCGGCGAAGCGGGACTTGCGGCCCGCCTTGGTCGGCTTGCTCAGCTGGCGGATGACGATGAGGGTCACGATGCCGAGGACCGTCATCAGGCCGAGGAACTCGGTGAAGATCTCGTACGGCAGCCAGTCACCGATGAACGGGATCAGCCAGTCGGCCTGGAAGAGCTGACCGAAGGCGTTCACGATGGTGAGGAGCAGCGAGAAGAAACCCACCGCCACGAACCAGTGCGCGAAGCCGACGATGCCCCAGCGGTTCATGCGCGTGTGGCCGAGGAATTCCTTGACCAGCGTGATGGTGCGCTGCTTGGGGTCACCGGTGCGCGTGCCGGCGGGTACCGGCTGACCGAGCCGCACGAAGCGGTAGATCTGCACGGTGGCGCGGCCGAACAGCGCGACGGCCACCACCGTGATGGCGATCGACACGATGATCGCGGCGAGTTGCATGACGGGCTCCTCGGGCGGGCCTACTAAGCGGTAACTTATTGAGTTCCTGCTGAGATTACCCGGTCACGGCGCCGCGCTGTAGCGGCGCTCGCGGTGATATGTGTCGCTCAGGCAAACCTTGCCGCGCGACGCCTGCGTACTGCTGGAAGCGTACGCGCAAGGATCAGCAGATCCATCCCCAGCCAGTGGTGGTCCACATAGTGGAGGTCGAGCAGCTCGCGCTCCTCCCACGGCAGGTCCGAGCGGCCGCTGATCTGCCACGGTCCGGTGAGCCCCGGACGCACGGAGAGCCGGCGGCGGCCCTCGCCCGCGCACTCCCGGTGGGTCGGGGTCAGCGGGCACGGCCCGACGAGCGACATCCGGCCCGTGACGACGTGCAGCAGCAGCGGCAGCGCGGCCAGCGGGCTCTTCGTGCGGAAGGTCAGCATCGTGAAGGGCCGCCCCTTCAGGCCGGCCACCGTCCGGCGGCGCAGCAGCGCGCCGCTGCCGCCGAGGGAGACGGACAGGGCGGTGCCGACGATCAGCGGTGCCAGGGCGAGGAGCAGGAGCGTCCCGCCCGCCACGTCGAAGGCGCGTTTCGCCGTCATCACGCGCTGCGCCGTCATGCGGTCACACCCTCCGGCGGTAATCCTGGGATATGTCCGGACTCTCTCATGGGGATCGGGGCAAAGGGCGGGAGCGACGCGCCGATTGAGCGCCACGGCCGATGAAGAGTTGAGTCGCCTCGACTCAGGTCTGTTGACGTGGTTCGGTTCCTCGTGCATCCTTGAGTCAGTTCCACTCAAGTCAGTCAGCTGGAGGAATCGAAATGGCACGTGCGGTCGGCATCGACCTGGGCACGACTAACTCCGTCGTCAGCGTTCTGGAAGGCGGCGAGCCCACCGTCATCACCAACGCCGAGGGCGCCAGGACCACGCCGTCCGTCGTCGCCTTCGCGAAGAACGGCGAGGTGCTCGTCGGCGAGGTGGCCAAGCGTCAGGCCGTCACCAACGTCGACAGGACCATCCGGTCGGTCAAGCGCCACATGGGCACCGACTGGAAGATCGACATCGACGGCAAGTCCTTCAACCCGCAGCAGATGAGCGCCTTCATCCTGCAGAAGCTCAAGCGCGACGCCGAGGCGTACCTGGGCGAGAAGGTCGTCGACGCGGTCATCACCGTCCCGGCGTACTTCAACGACTCCGAGCGTCAGGCCACCAAGGAGGCCGGTGAGATCGCGGGCCTCAACGTCCTGCGCATCGTCAACGAGCCGACCGCGGCCGCCCTGGCCTACGGCCTCGACAAGGACGACCAGACGATCCTCGTCTTCGACCTCGGTGGCGGCACCTTCGACGTGTCCCTCCTGGAGATCGGCGACGGCGTCGTCGAGGTGAAGGCCACCAACGGTGACAACCACCTCGGTGGTGACGACTGGGACCAGCGCGTCGTCGACTACCTGGTGACGCAGTTCCAGAACGGTCACGGCGTGGACCTGGCCAAGGACAAGATGGCCCTCCAGCGTCTGCGCGAGGCGGCCGAGAAGGCGAAGATCGAGCTCTCGTCCTCGACCGAGACCACGATCAACCTGCCCTACATCACGGCCTCCGCCGAGGGCCCGCTGCACCTGGACGAGAAGCTCACGCGCGCCCAGTTCCAGCAGCTCACCTCGGACCTGCTCGACCGCTGCAAGGTGCCGTTCCACAACGTCATCAAGGACGCGGGCATCCAGCTCTCCGAGATCGACCACGTCGTCCTCGTCGGTGGCTCGACCCGCATGCCGGCCGTCGCCGAGCTCGTCAAGGAGCTGACCGGCGGTCAGGACGCCAACAAGGGCGTCAACCCGGACGAGGTCGTCGCCATCGGCGCCGCGCTCCAGGCCGGTGTCCTCAAGGGTGAGGTCAAGGACGTCCTGCTCCTCGACGTGACCCCGCTGTCCCTCGGCATCGAGACCAAGGGCGGCATCATGACCAAGCTCATCGAGCGCAACACCACGATCCCGACCAAGCGGTCCGAGATCTTCACGACGGCCGAGGACAACCAGCCGTCCGTGCAGATCCAGGTCTACCAGGGCGAGCGCGAGATCGCGGCGTACAACAAGAAGCTCGGCATGTTCGAGCTGACCGGTCTGCCGCCGGCCCCCCGTGGCGTCCCGCAGATCGAGGTCGCCTTCGACATCGACGCCAACGGCATCATGCACGTGACCGCGAAGGACCTGGGCACGGGCAAGGAGCAGAAGATGACCGTCACCGGCGGCTCCTCGCTGCCGAAGGACGAGGTCGACCGGATGCGCCAGGAGGCCGAGCAGTACGCGGACGAGGACCACCGTCGCCGCGAGGCCGCCGAGTCCCGCAACCAGGGTGAGCAGCTCGTCTACCAGACGGAGAAGTTCATCAAGGACAACGAGGACAAGCTCCCCGGTGACGTCAAGACCGAGGTCGAGGCCGCTCTCGCCGAGCTGAAGGAGAAGCTCAAGGGCGAGGACACCGCCGAGATCCGCACCGCCACCGAGAAGGTCGCGGCCGTCTCGCAGAAGCTCGGCCAGGCGCTGTACGCCGACGCCCAGGGCGCCCAGGCCGCCGGCGGCGACGCCGGTCAGGCCCAGGCGCAGGACGACGACGTCGTCGACGCCGAGATCGTCGACGAGGACAAGCCGAAGGGCGGCCAGGCGTGACCGAGGAGACCCCGGGCTTCGAGGAGAAGCCCGACGTCCCCTCCGGCGCCACCCCTGACGACGCCGCCGAGGCCGTCGAGTCCGAGGAGGACGCGACGGCCCCGGCCGGGGACGCAAGCAGCCAGAAGTCGGCACAGGCCGCGGGTCTCACCGCCCAGCTGGACCAGGTGCGCTCCGCGCTCGACGAGCGCACCGCGGACCTCCAGCGGCTCCAGGCCGAGTACCAGAACTACCGCCGCCGCGTGGAGCGGGACCGGATCACGGTCAAGGAGATCGCCGTCGCGAGCCTCCTGTCCGAGCTCCTGCCCGTGCTCGACGACGTCGGCCGGGCCCGGGACCACGGCGAGCTCGTGGGCGGGTTCAAGTCGGTGGCCGAATCGCTGGAGACCGTCGTCGCCAAGATGGGTCTGCAGCAGTTCGGCAAGGAGGGCGAGCCCTTCGACCCGACGATCCACGAGGCCCTGATGCACTCGTACGCGCCGGACGTCACCGAGACGACCTGCGTGGCGATCCTGCAGCCCGGGTATCGGATCGGCGAGCGGACCATCCGGCCCGCCCGCGTGGCCGTCGCCGAGCCCCAGCCGGGCGCGCAGGCGAAGGCGGAGGAGTCGGATGACTCCGAGAAGGACAGCGAGTAACAGCCGTACCCGCACGCGGGAGGAGGGACGTCGATGAGCACGAAGGACTTCGTCGAGAAGGACTACTACAAGGTTCTCGGCGTCCCCAAGGACGCCACCGAGGCCGAGATCAAGAAGGCGTACCGGAAGCTCGCCCGCGAGAACCATCCGGACGCCAACAAGGGTGACGCGAGCGCCGAGACGCGCTTCAAGGAGATCTCCGAGGCGAACGACGTCCTCGGCGACCCCAAGAAGCGCAAGGAGTACGACGACGCCCGCGCCCTCTTCGGGAACGGCGGTTTCAGAGCCGGCGGACCGGGCGCCGGAGGTTCGTTCAACTTCGACCTGGGCGACCTCTTCGGGGGCGCCCAGGGCGGGGCGGGCGGCTTCGGCGGCGGCGGGCTCGGCGACGTCTTCGGAGGGCTGTTCAACCGCGGCGGGGGCACCGGCCGCACCCATCCCCGGCGCGGCCAGGACATCGAGTCCGAGGTGACGCTCAGCTTCACCGAGGCCATCGAGGGCGCGACCGTGCCGCTGCGGATGTCCAGCCAGCAGCCGTGCACCGCGTGTTCGGGCACCGGCGACAAGAACGGCACGCCCCGGGTGTGCCCGACCTGCGTCGGCACCGGGCAGGTCTCGCGCGGCAGCGGCGGCGGCTTCTCGCTCACCGACCCGTGCGTGGACTGCAAGGGCCGCGGCCTCATCGCCGAGAACCCCTGCGAGGTCTGCAAGGGCAGCGGGCGGGCCAAGTCCTCCCGCACCATGCAGGTCCGCATCCCGGCGGGTGTCAGCGACAACCAGAAGATCCGTCTGCGCGGCAAGGGCGCGCCGGGCGAGCGCGGCGGGCAGAACGGCGACCTGTACGTCGTCGTGCACGTCGACGACCACCCGGTCTTCGGCCGCAAGGACGACAACCTCACCGTCACGGTGCCGGTCTCCTTCTCGGAGGCGGCGCTCGGCGGCGAGATCAAGGTGCCGACCCTCGGCGGTCCCGCGGTCACCCTCAAGCTGCCCGCGGGCACCCCGAACGGCCGGACCATGCGCGCCCGGGGCAAGGGCGCGGTCCGCAAGGACGGCACGCGCGGCGACCTCCTGGTGACGGTCGAGGTGGCGGTGCCGAAGGAGCTGGACGACAAGGCACGAGAGGCCCTGGAGACCTTCCGCGAGGCGACCGCCTCCGAGGATCCGCGGGCCGAGCTGTTCCAGGCCGCGAAGGGAGCGTGACCCGTGGAAGGGCGCCGACGGCAGCCAGGTTTTAGCAACAGGGCGTTCGAACTGACCGACGAGTCGCCGGTGTACGTCATCTCGGTGGCGGCCCAGCTCTCCGGGCTGCACCCGCAGACCCTGCGGCAGTACGACCGCCTGGGCCTGGTCTCCCCGGACCGCACGGCCGGGCGGGGCCGCCGCTACTCGGCCCGTGACATCGAGCTGCTCCGTCAGGTGCAGCAGCTGTCGCAGGACGAGGGCATCAACCTGGCCGGGATCAAGCGGATCATCGAACTGGAGAACCAGGTCGCGGCGCTCCAGGCCCGGGTGTCCGAGCTGTCGGCGGCGGTCGAGGGCGCGGCGGCGACGCTGCGCCAGCGCGAGGCCCAGGTGCACGCCTCGTACCGCCGGGACCTGGTGCCGTACACCGACGTGCAGCAGGCGAGCGCCCTCGTGGTGTGGCGCCCGAAGCGGGGCGAGTAGCACTTTCCCTGTCACGGCTGAGGCCCCCTCCACCCGGGTGGAGGGGGCCTCAGCCGTGTCTCACGGGCTCAGTTGTCCCGTTCGAGGATGCCGGACTGGGCGATCAGATAGCCGAGCTGTGCGCGGCTGCCGCTGCCGAGGGCGGCGGCGAGCTTGGCGATGTGCGCCCGGCAGGTCCGCACGTTCATCCCGAGCCGGCGGGCGATGGCCTCGTCGACGTGCCCCTCGACGAGGAGCCGGGCGATGGAGCGCTGGACGCCGCCGATGCCGTCGGTCTTGATGTCGTACGGGATCTCCTCCCGTATCGGCACCGCCAGCTGCCAGAACTGGTCGAAGACGCCGCCGAGGTAGGCGACCAGACCGGGGTGGCGCAGCTCCAGGGCGACCTGGCGGTCGCTGCGGGCCGGGATGAAGGCGACCTCGCGGTCGACGATGATCAGCCGGTCGATGATCTCTTCGAGGGTGCGGACCTGGACCTCGGGGCCGACGTGCTCCAGATAGGTCAGCGTGAGCTCGGTGTGGCGCGCGGTGTGCTGGTAGAGCGTGCGCATGCTGATGCCGCGTCCCAGGAGCGGGGAGACGCGGTCGAGGGCCTCGCTGAGGGCCTGGGCGGGCCGCCCGCCGCCCGGCTGGACGGTGAGGAGTTCCTGGCGGCAGTTGGCCACGACGCGGTCGAGGGTCGAGTTGATGCGGTCGATGCCCTCGAGGACGGTGATGGCGTGGGTGGTGGGGGAGTCGTGGGCGCTGATGGCCATGAACGGCTCGAAGGCGTCCGACAGGGCGACGGTGCGCCGCCGGCGGTCGAGTATCTCCCGTTCGATCGGCTGGAGCAGCTGGGCGAGCGCCGCGGAGGGGGGAACCGGACGCAGCCACTGCGCGTCGTCGGGGTCGGGGTGGAGCAGGGACAGGTCGAGGAGGCAGGGTGCCTCGACCGCCTCTGACCGGGGTATTCGCCCGGTGCGCAGAGCGGCCGCATACAGCTCGGAGCCCGCTTCGCACAGTTCGGCGTGCGAATGAGGGTGACCTGTTTCGTCCGCTTGTTTCCGCATATGTACACCCCCAGGCTCCTGCATCTCAGGAACATGATGCCTGGGTTTGGTGGTGCAGGCGCAGAGAGTAAGCCATCGTCTTACTCGCGGGGGTTGGAAAAGAGACGTTGCCTTCAAGTGAGGTTGCTCGGTGATGATGAAGAAGCTCATACGCGCGGCGGCCGGACTCGCCTTCATCGCGGCCGCCACAGTGGGCGCGGGAGTGGCCCTTGACCCGGGCTGGCACTCGGAGCCGGCGCAGGTGCAGGCCGCTCAGCTCGACCCGGGCTGGCACCTCGCGGCCCCCACGCTCCTCGATGACCCGGGCTGGAGCGTGGCCCCCGCGCAGGACCCCGGCTGGAACTAGTCGGGCACATGAATGTTCCCGATGACCCCAGGTTCCGCCGGGAGATGGCCTCGGCCTATCGCTCCGGCTGGCACTTCGTCGATCTCGCCACGGCAATCCCCCACCGTGGCGACTCGCTGAAGGTCACCCTCTTCGGAGAGCCGATCGTCGTCGCCCGCGAGCAGGACGAAGACGTCCGCGCGTACCGCTGTCTGCGCCGTCCCCGCGGCGCTCCGCAGCCCATCCGCTGTGCCATCCGGTACGGCATGATCTTCGTCAACCTCGATCAGCGGGACCACCAGCTGATCGAAGCAGAGGCCATCACCGCCACCCCCCGCAGTGCCTGAGCGATTCCCCCGTCGTTGTAGATCGCTCCGGCACTTCCCCCACACAGCGGCGCCATCGCGGACCTGAAACGCGATGGCGCCGCTGTGCTTTCCGTTTTTCCCCGCCCGTGCGGTCAGGCGCGGCCCATCGCCCGGGTGAGGGCGATCTCGATGACGACCCGGTCCGGGTTCGGGGCCGGCGTGCGGCCGTAGCGCTCGGCGTAGCGGGCGACGGCGTCCGCGACCGTCTCGGCCTCCGTACGGATGCGGGCGACGCCCTCCAGGGTGGCCCAGCGCCCCTTGTCGACCTGGCAGACCGCGACCCGCGCCCCGTCCGCGCCCGCCGCCAGGACGTTGGCGACCTTCCGGCTGTTCTTGTTGGTGATCACGCGCGCGTACCCGCCCTCGGGGTCGTACGTGACGCCGACCGCGACGACGTGCGGCGTGCCGTCCGGGCGCGGGGTGGTCAGGGTGCACATGTGGTACTCGCGCCAGAAGCTCAGGTACGAGTCGGAGGGGTTCCTGGGGTCTGTGGCCATGCCCGGAAACTACCCGCGGGAGGGCTCCCTCCGACACCTTGAGCGGAGGCGACTCAACTTTGTGTACCCTGGAGAGGTCATAGGAGGAGAGGACCCACGACAATCCAGAAGGAGCCCCGCACGTGGACGCCGAACTGACCAACAGGAGCCGGGACGCGATCAACGCGGCGAGCAGCCGCGCCGTGGCGGACGGACACGCCGACCTGACCCCGGCCCATCTGCTGCTCGCGCTGCTGACCGGTCAGGACAACGAGAACATCACCGACCTGCTCGCCGCCGCCGGGGCCGACCAGGCGGCCGTACGCTCCGGCGCCGAGCGGCTCCTCGCCGGTCTGCCGAGCGTCACGGGGTCCACGGTCGCGCCCCCGCAGCCCAACCGCGACTTCCTCGCCGTCCTCGCGGACGCCGACAAGCGCGCCAAGGAGCTCGGCGACGACTTCCTCTCGACCGAGCACCTGCTCATCGGGATCGCCGCCAAGGGCGGCCAGGCCGGTGAGATCCTCGACAAGCAGGGCGCGAGCGCATCGATGCTGCTCGACGCCTTCGAGAACAGCAGGGGAGGACGCCGGGTGACCACACCGGACCCGGAGGGGCAGTACAAGGCGCTGGAGAAGTTCGGCACGGACTTCACCGCCGCCGCGCGCGAGGGCAAGCTGGACCCGGTCATCGGCCGCGACCACGAGATCCGGCGCGTCGTCCAGGTGCTGTCCCGCCGCACCAAGAACAACCCCGTCCTCATCGGCGAGCCCGGCGTCGGCAAGACCGCCGTCGTCGAGGGCCTCGCCCAGCGGATCGTGAAGGGCGACGTCCCCGAGTCCCTGAAGAACAAGCGGCTCGTCGCGCTCGACCTCGGCGCGATGGTCGCCGGCGCGAAGTACCGCGGCGAGTTCGAGGAGCGCCTGAAGACCGTCCTGTCCGAGATCAAGGACAGCGACGGCCAGATCATCACCTTCATCGACGAGCTGCACACGGTCGTCGGCGCGGGCGCCGGCGGCGACTCCGCCATGGACGCCGGCAACATGCTCAAGCCGATGCTGGCCCGGGGCGAGCTCCGCATGGTCGGCGCGACCACCCTCGACGAGTACCGCGAGCGGATCGAGAAGGACCCCGCCCTGGAGCGCCGCTTCCAGCAGGTCCTGGTCGCCGAGCCGACCGTCGAGGACACCATCGCGATCCTCCGAGGCCTCAAGGGCCGGTACGAGGCCCACCACAAGGTGCAGATCAACGACTCCGCGCTGGTGGCCGCCGCGACCCTCTCCGACCGGTACATCACCTCCCGCTTCCTCCCCGACAAGGCCATCGACCTCGTCGACGAGGCCGCCTCCCGGCTCCGCATGGAGATCGACTCCTCGCCCGTCGAGATCGACGAGCTCCAGCGCTCCGTGGACCGGCTCCGCATGGAGGAGCTGGCCCTGAAGAACGAGACGGACGCGGCGAGCAAGCAGCGCCTGGAGAAGCTGCGGCGCGACCTCGCCGACCGCGAGGAGGAGCTGCGCGGCCTCACCGCCCGCTGGGAGAAGGAGAAGCAGTCCCTCAACCGGGTCGGCGAGCTGAAGGAGCGCCTCGACGAGACCCGCGGCCGCGCCGAGCGCGCCCAGCGCGACGGCGACTTCGACACCGCCTCCAAGCTGCTGTACGGGGAGATCCCGGCCCTGGAGCGGGAGCTGGAGGCCGCCACCGAGGCGGAGGCCCAGCAGGAGGCGGCCAAGGACACCATGGTCAAGGACGAGGTCGGGCCCGACGACATCGCGGACGTGGTCGGCTCCTGGACCGGCATCCCCGCCGGCCGCCTCCTGGAGGGCGAGACGCAGAAGCTGCTCCGCATGGAGGACGAGATCGGCAGGCGGCTGATCGGCCAGTCCGAGGCCGTCCAGGCGGTCTCCGACGCGGTGCGCCGCACCCGCGCCGGGATCGCCGACCCCGACCGGCCCACCGGCTCCTTCCTCTTCCTCGGCCCGACCGGCGTCGGCAAGACCGAGCTGGCGAAGGCGCTCGCGGACTTCCTCTTCGACGACGAGCGGGCCATGGTCCGCATCGACATGTCGGAGTACGGCGAGAAGCACTCCGTCGCCCGCCTGGTCGGCGCGCCCCCCGGCTACGTCGGCTACGAGGAGGGCGGCCAGCTCACGGAGGCGGTCCGCCGCCGCCCGTACAGCGTGGTCCTGCTCGACGAGGTGGAGAAGGCGCACCCGGAGGTCTTCGACGTCCTGCTCCAGGTCCTGGACGACGGACGCCTGACCGACGGGCAGGGCCGGACGGTGGACTTCCGCAACACCATCCTGATCTTGACCTCGAACCTCGGCAGTCAGTACCTGGTCGAGCCGCTGACCTCGGAGGACGTGAAGAAGCAGCAGGTCCTGGAGGTCGTGCGGGCGAGCTTCAAGCCCGAGTTCCTCAACCGGCTGGACGACCTGGTCGTCTTCTCCGCGCTCGACCGGGCCGAGCTGGGGCGGATCGCACAGCTCCAGATCGACCGGCTCGCCAAGCGCCTCGCCGACCGGCGCCTCACCCTGGAGGTCACCCCGGAGGCCCTGGAGTGGCTCGCCGAGGAGGGCAACGACCCCGCGTACGGCGCGCGGCCGCTGCGCCGCCTGATCCAGACGGCGATCGGCGACCGGCTCGCCAAGGAGATCCTGGCGGGCGAGGTCGTGGACGGCGACACGGTCCGGGTGGACCGCTTCGAGGACGGCCTGATCGTCGGGGCGGCGCAGTAGCCGTCCCCGGCGGGCCGGGGCCTGTCCTTCGGATCAGGCCCTACAGGTCGAAGGAGCCGAGGTGTACGAGGGCGGTGCCGCCGTCCTCGTACACCACCTTCACGTCGACGTAGAGCGCCTGGTCGAAGTCCACGTCCAGGCAGAGGTCCCCGTCGCAGGAGACGGGCGGCCTGCCGCTCGGATAGGTGGTTCTCAGCCAGTCGGCGACCCCGGCGCGCGGCATGCGGAAGTCCACCGTGATGTACGAGTCCTGCCAGTGCGTCCCGGTGCAGCGGGCGTCCTCGGCGCCCGCCGGAAGCCTGCCGCGGGCGAACTCCATCGCATCGGCGCAGTCCACCGGCTGCGTCCTGCTGCCCTCGCCGAGGGAGTAGGCGCCCCAGGCCAGGAACGTGACGGGCAGCCCGCAGAGCGCCAGGAGCCCCACGACGAGCCAGATCCACCGCCGGGATTTCTTCTTCGTGTCCCCCATGGGCACGAGATCATGTCAGCCGGGAGCGGATCTTGCCTCTTCCGGACCGGCGGGGCTTGCCACGTACCGCCCGGCATGGGGGAGGATGGCGAGCATCCGTACGAAGGGAAATACACGGTGAGCATCGACCCGTCCTCGATTCCGAATTTCGGGGGCCAGCCCCAGCCTCAGGCCGCAGGACCGGCGGGCCCCGTCGTCCCCGACCAGGACCTCGTCAAGCAGCTCCTCGACCAGATGGAACTCAAGTACGTCGTCGACGACGAGGGTGACCTCGCGGCGCCGTGGGAGGAGTTCCGCACGTACTTCATGTTCCGCGGCGAGGGCGAGCAGCAGGTCTTCTCGGTGCGGACGTTCTACGACCGCCCGCACTCGGCCGACGACCGCGCGAAGGTCCTCGACGCGATCGACGACTGGAACCGCCGCACCCTGTGGCCCAAGGTCTACACCCACCTGCACGAGGAGGAGGACGGCTCCGCCACCCTCCGCCTCATCGGCGAGGCCCAGATGCTGATCGGCACCGGCGTCGCCCTGGAGCACTTCGTGTCCTCCACGGTCAGCTGGGTCCGCGCGTCGATCGAGTTCGACAAGTGGATCGTCGAGCAGTTCGGCCTGGAGTCCCCGGAGGCCAAGGCCGAGGGCGCCGAGGGCGGCGACGAGGAGGCCTGAGCCTACCCGTCCCGCGCAGGACGCCCGCGAGAGCCCGGACCCCTCCGAGGGGCCCGGGCTCTCGCGCGTTCCGGGGCGTGTCGACTCAGGCGAGGCGCTTGAGGCGGGAGACGGCCTCCTCCAGGACCTCGGTCTTCTTGCAGAAGGCGAAGCGGACGAAGGGGGCGCCCTCCTCGCGGTGGTCGTAGAAGACCGCGTTGGGGATGGCGACGACGCCCGCGCGCTCCGGGAGGGAGCGGCAGAAGGCGAAGCCGTCGGTGGCGCCGAGGGGGCGGATGTCGGTGGTGACGAAGTAGGTGCCGGCCGGGCGGTAGACCTCGAAGCCCGCCTGTACGAGGCCCTCGCTCAGCAGGTCCCGCTTGGCGCGCAGGTCGGCGCGCAGGCCGTCGAAGTAGGCGGCGGGGAGCCGGAGGGCCTCGGCGATCGCGTACTGGAAGGGGCCCGAGGAGACGTACGTGAGGAACTGCTTGGCCGAGCGGACGGCGGAGGTCAGCTCGGGGCTCGCGGTGATCCAGCCGACCTTCCAGCCCGTGAACGAGAACGTCTTGCCGCTGGAACCGATGGTGACCGTGCGCTCCCGCATGCCGGGCAGGCTCGCGATCGGCAGGTGCTCGGCCCCGTCGAAGACCAGGTGCTCGTACACCTCGTCCGTGACGACCAGCAGGTCCCGCTCGACCGCCAGCTCGGCGACGGCGGTCAGTTCGGCCCGGGTGAGGACCGTGCCGGTGGGGTTGTGCGGGGTGTTGAGCAGGATCAGCCGGGTCCGGTCGGTGACGGCGGCCCGCAGCTCGTCGAGGTCGAGGACGAAGCGTCGTTCGGCGGCTCCGTCGCGGACGCCCTCGTGGGGGCGGAGGGTGACGGGGACCCTGGTGCCGCCGGCCATCGCGATGCAGGCGGCGTACGAGTCGTAGTACGGCTCCAGGGCGATCACCTCGTCGCCCGGCTCGACCAGGGCGAGCAGGGCCGCCGCGATCGCCTCGGTGGCGCCCGCCGTGACGAGGACCTCGGCGTCGGGGTCGTACGCGAGGCCGTACCGCTCCCGCTGGTGGTCGGCGATCGCCGACCGCAGCTCGGGGACGCCGGGGCCGGGCGGGTACTGGTTGCCGCGGCCGTCCCGCAGCGCGCGGACCGCCGCCTCCCGGATCTCCTCCGGGCCGTCGGTGTCGGGGAAGCCCTGACCGAGGTTGATCGACCCGGTCCTGGCGGCGAGCGCGGACATCTCGGCGAAGATCGTCGTCCCGAACTCGGCGAGGCGGCGATTGAGCAGCGGTCGTGTCATGACCGCCATCCTGGGGCCAAGCTCTGGACTTGCTCAAGTGCGCTTTGGGGGGTGTCCGGGGAGGGGATCGCCCTGGCATGGACATCGCATTCTTCATCCTCGGGATCGCGGCCGTGATCGCGATCGTGGTGTGGATCGTCGCGCGCACGCTGAGCGGGACGACGCGGGTGAGCCGCGGCGGCGGCAGTGACAGCTGGTGGGCCGGTTCCTCGTCCTCCTCGTCCTCCTCGTCCTCCTCGTCTTCTTCCTCCTCTTCCTGCTCCTCGTCCTCGTCGTCCTCCTGCTCCACCTCGTCGTGTTCGAGCTCCTCCTGCTCGTCGTCCTCGTGTTCCAGCTGCTCCAGCTCGTCCTCGTGCAGCTGAAGCTCTGGACTCGCTCAAGTCGGCTTTGACGGGATGTCGGACCGGGCATCCCCCTCGCACAGAAGAACGGGGGTAGTACTGATGGGATTCTTCATTCTCCTCTTCGTCGTGTTCGTGGTGATCGGAGTGTTCTCCGGCACCCGTAAGGGCGGGAGCAAGCGGCGCGGCGGACACAAGCGCCGGGGCGGCAGCAGCTGGGCCGACGGCGGTGGCGGCTGCGGCGGGAGCAGCTCCTGTGGTTCCGGCAGCTCGTGCGGGTCCGGTTGCGGTGGTGGGGGCTGCGGCGGCAGCTGATTGAACAAGTGAACTGCTGGGTCCCCGAAGGGGTTGGAAACCACGGCAAGTTGGGTAAAAACGCTGCGAGTCGCCCGGCACACATGGTTCTCTCGCTCCTGACAGAGACAGCCCTCGGACCGTGTGTGGACCCGAGCCGGCGATTCCCCACTCCCGTAGAACCCTTCTCCGGGGCGCCCCCGGCCCACCCGTCAAACCGTGTTTGCGGAGCCGACCCATGCTCACCACCCTGAAGACCTCCTACACCGATACGCGCGCGGCAGATCTGGCCTGGGCCCTCGGGCGCGAGCCGCTGCCCGCGCTCGCCGTGCTCGATCTCGAACTCTCCGGAGCCAAGCTGCAGTTGAGACTGCTCGGCGCCTCTCATCAGGTCCTCCTGGAGGAGGAGGGGCGCCACTGCTCGGAGACCGTGGCCTGCATGCCGGGCAGCAGCACCCCGCTCCCGCTCGGCGTGTCCAAGCGCGTCGGCGAATGGGAGTACGAATTCGCGGCGCGCGTCGAGACGCTCACGCACGGCTCCTTCGCGGGCCGTGCGCAGGAGCTGCTCGCGCTCGTCGCCGACCACCCGAACGGACTCGCGGGGACCTTCCCCGGCTCGCCGCACGCCTTCACGGCGATGCTGGCGCAGCGTCACGAGGGTCAGGTGCGGTGGCGCACCTGGCACGCCTACCCGCAGGAGGGGCAGCTCGTGGTGACCAGGACCCGCCTCGGCGTATGTATGCCCGCAACGCTCTGATGCGCCCTCCCAAAGCACCATGTGCACTCGTGTGGGTGACAAAGGGTGCGACGGTCGTGACGTAGCGTTACGGGCATGATCGAGCCGACCGTGACCATGCCACCCAAGAGGGTGCGCCGGCCGCCCGTGCGGCGGTCCGTGCGGCCGCCGCGCGAGGCGGTCCGGTTCCCGGTCCTCGCGGTCGTCTTCGTCTGCGCCGCCTGCGGCCTGGTCTACGAGCTCGAACTCGTCGCCCTCGCCTCCTACTTGATCGGCGACTCGGTCACCCAGGCCTCCGTCGTGCTCTCCGTGATGGTCTTCGCGATGGGGGTGGGCTCGCTCCTCGCCAAGCGGCTGCGCTGTCGCGCCGCCGTCGGCTTCGGCCTGGTCGAGGCCGGGCTCGCGCTGATCGGCGGCTGCTCGGCGATGGTGCTGTACGCGGCCTTCGCCTGGCTGGGCGAATCGCGGTACGTGCTGGTGGCGTTCTCCCTCGCCATCGGGGTGCTCATCGGCGCCGAGATCCCGCTCCTGATGTCGCTCATACAGCGGGCGGGACGAGAACGTGCCGGGCGGACCGGGCGACAGGCCCCGTTCGGGGAGCAGGACGACGCCGCCGGGACGGTCGCCGACCTCTTCGCCGCCGACTACGTCGGCGCGCTCGTCGGCGGCCTCGCCTTCCCCTTCCTGCTGCTGCCCTGGCTCGGCCAGCTCACCGGCGCGCTCGTCACCGGCGCGGTCAACGCGGTCGCGGGCGGCGGCCTCGTCCTCTGGGTGTTCCGCCGCGACCTGACCCGCCGGTCCCGGGCCCTGCTCGTGGCCGTGAACCTGTGCGTCCTGACCGTCCTCGCCACCGCGACCGTCCTCGTCGACGACTTCGAACAGGCCGCGCGCCGCGCCGTGTACGGGGACCGGGTGCGGGTCGCCGTCCACACCGACCTCCAGGAGGTCGTGGTGACCGGGGACCGCGAGGAACCGCCCGACCTGTTCCTCGACGGGCGCCTGCGGGTGGCCGGCCGGGACGAGTACCGCTACCACGAGGCGCTCGTGCACCCCGCGATGAACGGCGCGCACGCGCGCGTGCTGATCGTCGGCGGCGGCGACGGGATGGCCGCCCGCGAGACCCTGCGCTACGCCGGGGTCCGCTCCGTCACCGTCGTCGAGCTCGACCCGGGGGTCGTCCGCCTCGCCCGTACGGACCCGGCGCTCGCCAGGCTCAACGCACAGGCCTTCCAAGACCCCCGCGTCCACGTCGTCTACGCGGACGCGTTCAACTGGCTGAGGGGCGCCGCCGATCGTCTGCAGGAACGGTACGACGTGGTGATCTCCGACCTGCCCGACCCGGGGATCACCCCCAGCACCAAGCTCTACTCGGAGGAGTTCTACGGCCTGGTGGCCCGGGTGCTCACCGCCCCCGGACGGTTCGTCGTGCACGCCGGATCGGCCACCGACCGGCCCCGCACCTACTGGACCGTCGACGCCACCCTGCGCGCCGCCGGCTTCGCGACCAGCCCGTTCAGCGCGGCCGGCCGCACCCCCGGCTTCGCCGCCGGACCCGACCGCGCCGACCGCGCCGGCCGCACGGGGCGGGGGCCCCGGGACTGGGGCTTCCTCCTGGCCGTACGGGGCGACCGGCCGCCCGCCCTCGGCCTCGCCCCCGGCGCGCCCCGGCTGCGCTCGCTCGGCGCCGGGACCCTGGAGGCCGCCGCGCGCCGCGCCGAAGGGACCCGCGGCGCCGCACCGCCGCCCTCGACCCTGGTGCACCCCCGGTACGGGGCCTGACGGAGGACACCCCTCGGGGCGAACAGGCGACGCCGCGCCCCCGCCTGAGTAGGCTCGGCTTCCATGGAGCATGAGGTGTTCGTTCCCGTCCCGGCCGGAGCCCTGCGCGCGACGCTCACGGACCCGGCCCGCGTGGTGCGCTGCGTGCCCGGTCTCCAGCGGGACGCCGACGAGGAGGCCGGACCCCTCACGGGCCGGCTGAAGGTGCGGGTCGGCGGCAACACCATCACCTACCGGGGCGCCCTCAAGGTCGTCGAGCGGGACGGGGCCATCACCTACGAGGGGGAGGGCACCGAGGTGCGGGGCAAGGGCTCGGCCGAGCTGTCCCTCACCGTCGTCCTCACCCCGGTGGCCGAGGGGACCAGCCTGAGCTTCACCGGCGCCCTCACGGCGACCGGCCGGCTCGCCGACGCGACGGACGAGGCACGCTCCACGGCGGGCGCCAGGCTCCTCGACAAGTTCGTGGAGGCGGTGGCCGCGCTGGCGGAGGAGACCTCCAAGGCGTCGGAGCAGCGGGACGCGGCTCCGGAAGGGGTCTCGGAGGAGCCGGACGCCCCTCCGGAAGAGGCCCCGGAAGAGGCCAGTGACGACGACGGGGTCGACGACGGGGTGGAGGAACCGCCCGGGAGGGGCGCCGTCTTCGACGCCCCGGTGCCGCCCCCGCCCCTCGACCCGCTCCTCGACGAGGGCTTCGGCGACACCCCGATCGAGTTCCCCTCCCCGCAGCCCGCCGCCGAGGCCGCCCACGCCCGCCGGACCATGATCGGGCGGTCCGCAGAGGAGGTCGACCACGCGCCTCCACGCGGCCGGTACGCCCCCGTCCCCGCCCCCGAGGCGACGAGCGCCGGCGCCACCCTGCGCTGGATCGCGCCGGCCGCGGCCCTCGCGCTCGCCTCGGCCGTCGTCGTCGGCCGGGCGCTGCGCCGCCGCCGCTGAAACGGCTCCATGGGGGCTAGGGGGTGTCTTGTCGATCAGGCCGGATCAGGGAGCGGCGTCTGGCGCCGTGCCTCGCTTCCTGATCCGGTCTGATCCGAAAGACATGCCCTAGGGTCGGGACGTGAGCATGCAGACGCGACTGACGGCGGGCGACGCCGAGTTGACCATCGACCCCGAACACGGCTGCCGCATCGGGAGCCTGCGCATCGGCGGCACCGAACTGCTGCGCCAGGGCGAGCGGTACGGAAGCTTCCCGATGGCGCCCTGGTGCGGACGGACCGAGAACGGCCGCTTCCGCAACGGCGCCATCACGCACCAGCTGCCGATCAACGCCGCCCCGCACGCCATCCACGGCACCGTCCGCGACCTCGCCTGGAAGACCGCCCGGACCTCCGCGACCGAGGCCGTCTTCACCTGCGAGCTCGGCGACCCCTGGCCGTACCAGGGCCGGGTCACCCAGGTCTTCGAGCTGGCCGAGGACTCCCTCACCCTCCGCTTCGGCGTCGAGACCTACGACGACTCCTTCCCGGCGCAGGCCGGCTGGCACCCCTGGTTCCTGCGCAACCTGGGCCGGGGCGGTCAGGACGTACGGATCGACTTCACGCCCGTCTGGCAGGAGGAGCGCGGGAGCGACCACCTCCCCACCGGCCGCCGCATCGACCCCGTTCCCGGCCCCTGGGACGACTGCTTCGGCATGCCCGGCGGCGTCGACGTCACCCTCACCTGGCCGGAGGAGCTGGAGCTGAAGGTCGCGAGCCGCGCCGAGTGGGTCGTGATCTACGACGAGCCCGAGGAGGCGGTCTGCGTCGAGCCGCAGTCCGGCCCGCCGAACGGCCTCAACACCCGTCCGCGCCTGGTCACCCCGATCGACCCCCTGGAGATCGAGAGCACCTGGAGCTGGCGTCGGCTGTGAAAGCCGCGAAAGACGCCCCTTAAGCTGCTGAGCATGACTGACGTACGCGCTGAGCTGCTCCAGCAGATCAAGGACAAGGCCGTGGTGCACGGCAAGGTGACCCTCTCCTCGGGTCTGGAAGCCGACTACTACATCGACCTGCGTCGCATCACGCTGGACGGCGAGGCCGCGCCGATGGTGGGTCAGGTCATGCTCGACCTCACGGCCGACCTGGACTTCGACTGCGTCGGCGGACTCACCCTGGGCGCCGACCCGGTCGCGACCTCGATGCTGCACGCCTCCGCCGCGCGCGGGCAGCGCCTGGACGCCTTCGTCGTGCGCAAGGCGCAGAAGGCGCACGGCATGCAGCGCCGCATCGAGGGCACGGACGTCAAGGGCCGCCGCTGTCTCGTCGTCGAGGACACCTCGACCACCGGCGGCTCGCCGCTGACCGCGGTCGAGGCCGTCCGCGAGGCGGGCGGCGAGGTCGTCGCCGTGGCGACGATCGTGGACCGGGGCGCCGCCGGCGCCATCGCCGAGGCGGGGCTGCCGTACCTCACCGGCTACCAGCTGGCGGATCTCGGCCTGGCGTAACCGCCGCGAAGTCGTGACTTAGGGCCTGGACTCCTGGCAAACCCGTCCTGACCTGGTCTTTTGTCGAGGGGTGGGGTGTTTCACGTGAAACACCCCACCCCTCGGCATGTCACGCCCGTGGGAGCCCGGACAAGAGTCTGGAAAGATGGGCCGCGACGATGACGTCGCCCCTAGGTCAGGGACAGCAACGCACACACCCCGCACATCACAAGGAGCGGACGAATGCCCATCGCAACCCCCGAGGTCTACAACGAGATGCTCGACCGGGCGAAGGCTGGCAAGTTCGCCTACCCGGCCATCAACGTGACCTCGTCCCAGACCCTGCACGCGGCGCTGCGCGGCTTCGCGGAGGCCGAGAGCGACGGCATCATCCAGATCTCGACCGGCGGTGCCGAGTTCCTGGGCGGTCAGTACAACAAGGACATGGTCACCGGCGCCGTCGCCCTGGCCGAGTTCGCGCACATCGTCGCCGCGAAGTACGACATCACGGTCGCCCTCCACACCGACCACTGCCCGAAGGGCAAGCTGGACGGCTACGTCCGTCCGCTGCTCGACATCTCCGCCGAGCGCGTCGCCAAGGGTCTGAACCCGCTGTTCCAGTCGCACATGTGGGACGGCTCCGCCGAGACCCTCGCCGACAACCTGGCCATCGGCCAGGAGCTGCTCGCGAAGGCCGCCGCCGCCAAGATCATCCTTGAGGTCGAGATCACCCCGACCGGCGGCGAGGAGGACGGCGTCAGCCACGAGATCAACGACGAGCTGTACACCACCGTCGACGACGCCATCCGCACCGCCGAGGCCCTCGGCCTGGGCGAGAAGGGCCGCTACCTGCTGGCCGCGTCCTTCGGCAACGTGCACGGCGTCTACAAGCCGGGCAACGTCGTGCTCCGCCCCGAGCTCCTCAAGGACCTCCAGGCGGGCGTCGCCGCCAAGTTCGGCAAGGCCGACCCGTTCGACTTCGTCTTCCACGGCGGCTCGGGCTCGACGGCCGAGGAGATCGCCACCGCCCTTGAGAACGGCGTCGTGAAGATGAACCTCGACACCGACACGCAGTACGCCTTCACCCGCCCGGTCGTGGACCACATGTTCCGCAACTACGACGGTGTCCTGAAGGTCGACGGCGAGGTCGGCAAGAAGTCCACCTACGACCCGCGCACCTGGGGCAAGCTGGCCGAGGCCGGCATGGCCGTCCGCGTGACCGAGGCGTGCGCCGCGCTGCGCTCGACCGGCACGAAGCTGAAGTAAGTGCCTGACCGAGCTGGAACAAGCCTGTGACCGACGGGCCCGGCACCTCCCTGAGGTGCCGGGCCCGTCGTGCGTCCGTCGACGGGAGGCCTGATGTACGACTTCGACCGGCAGATAGACCGGCAAGGGACCTGGTCGGTTCAGTGGGACGGGATCGCGGACCGCTTCGGCGTCCCCGGTCTGCTGCCCTTCACCATCTCCGACATGGACTTCGCCTCCCCGCCGGAGGTCCTCGCGGCCCTGCGCGAGCGCGTCGACCACGGGGTCTTCGGCTACACCGACTGGCGCCTCGGGGAGTTCCGGGAGGCGATACGCCACTGGTACGCGACCCGGTACGGCGCCGAGATCGACCCCGGGACGCTGGTGTACGCGCCCTCCGTGCTCTCCCAGCTCTCGCAGCTCCTCCAGATGTGGACGGAACCCGGCGACGGCGTGGTCGTCCACACCCCCACCTACGACGGCTTCCGCAAGGCCGTCACCGGGCTCGGCCGCGAGCTGCGGGGCGTCCCGGTCGACGACCCGGCGGCCCTGGAGCGGGAGCTCGCCCGGCCGGACAGCCGGATGCTGCTGCTCTGCTCCCCGCACAACCCGACCGGCCGGGTGTGGACGCAGGAGGAGCTCACCGTCTTCGCCGAGCTGGCCGAGCGGTACGGCGCGGCCGTCGTCAGCGACGAGATCCACGCCGATCTGACGACCGAGGGCCACCGGCACGTCCCCTGGACGCGGATCGCCGAGCCCGGGCGGGGCCGCCGCTGGGCCCTGATCACCTCCGGCACGAAGGCCTTCAACTTTCCGGCGCTCTCCGGCTCGTACGGCATGATCGGCGATCCCGACGAGCGCGAGGCGTTCGTCCGGCGCATGGAGACCGGCGAGGGGCTCGCCTCGCCCGCGGTGCTCTCCCTGACCGCGCACATCGCCGCGTACCGGCGGGGCGCGGCCTGGCTGGACGAGCTGCGCGGATACGTGGCGGGGACGATGGACATGGTCCGGGAGCGCCTTGCCGAAGGGCTGCCGGAGGTCGACTGGACGCCTCCGCAGGCCGGCTACCTGGCCTGGATCGACCTGCGGCCGCTCGGCGTCGAGGAGAGCCGGCTCCAGGAGGAGCTGGTGGCGGTGGAGAAGGTCGCGATCATGCCGGGCGGGGTGTACGGCACGCCCGGCTTCGTCCGGCTGAACGTCGGCTGCCCCAGGGACAAGGCCGAGCGGGGCGTGGACGCGCTGGTCAGGACGGCGGCGCGACTGCGCCGCGGCTGACGGAGCCTCCGGCCGCGGCTGACCGGGAGCCTCCGACGGAGGGGACCGGCCGTGCGGGGCGGGCCATCTCGGGGCGGGGGTTGCCCGTGCGGTGCGGGCCGTCCCCGGGCGGGCGGGGATACCGGGAGGCGCGCTGTCGGTCGCGTGATCTAGTCTGCGCTGACCGAGCCCCGACTCCGTGGGCCGGAGGCCATGTTTCTGGGGGGTCTCTTCCTCGTGCGCAAGCGCACTCTCTCTGCCGCGACCTCGTTCGCGGTCCTCGTCAGCTCCGCGGCGCTGGTCGCGGGTACGGCGGGTCAGGCGGCCGCCGACTCGATCGTCCCGCTGAACGTCGGAACCATCGGCGACATGGTCGTCGACGGTGCCCACCAGCGCCTGTTCTTCAGCGACACGTACAACAACCGCGTCGTCGTCACCGACTTCACGGGCCGCTTCGTCCAGGCCGTCGACAACCTGCCCTACGTCCGCGACCTCGACCTCTCCGCCGACTCGGCCACGCTGTACGCGGCGGTGCAGAACGCGGACAAGATCGTCGCCATCGACACGGCGCAGCCGGGCGTCACCGCCGAGTACCCCACGGGCGAGGGCACCAAGCCCTCGACCGTCGCCGCCGCCGCCGGCCGCCTCTGGTTCGGCTACGGCGAGAACTGGGACTCGGAGCTGGGGTCCGTCGATCTGACCACGGCCACGCCGACCGTGGCCCTGGCCCTCACGACGGGCGCCGACTGGTCGGCCCCGCCCACGCTCCGCACCGACCCGGCGGCGCCGGACACGCTCGTCGCCGCCGACGGCACCATCAGCTCGGGCCCGATCGTCGTGTACGACACCGGTTCGGGCAAGCCGGTCGTCCGCACGTCCACGAAGCGCGACGGGTTCGTGAAGGACATCGAGATCGCCCCCGACGGCAAGAGCGTCGTCGCGGCGGACCGGGTCACCTCGCTCACCCGGCTCAGCCTGACCGACCTCTCCGAGCAGGAGCACTTCCCGGTGTCCGGGTCCGCGGAGAAGGTGGCCGTCGCCCCGGACGGCACCGTGGCCGGCCAGACGTGGGACAGTGACGACGTCGGCGACACCTTCGTCTTCGCGGGCGGCTCCGCGACCCCGCCGAGCGTCCGGGACACGAAGGCCTGGGCGGCGTACGGCACGATCATGTACGGCGGGATCGAGTGGGCCCCCGACAGCACCCGGCTCTTCGTGCCGGTGCAGGAGCCGGGCCAGTCGGCGTACTCGCTCCGGATCTACACGTCGCCGAAGCTCCACACCGTCTCCGTGACAGTGAAGGCCCCGGCCACCGCGCCGATCAACAAGCCGCTCACCGTCTCCGGCTCGATCGCCTCCACGCTGCGGCTGCCGGCCGGCACTCCGCTCACCGTGACGCGGTACGACGCGGAGAACCCGGCCGGCAAGGCGCTCGGGATGCGGACGACCGCGTCGAACGGCACGTTCTCGTTCCCGGACACCCCGGCCGCGGCCGGGAAGGTCTCGTACAAGGTGGCGTACCCGGGCGACGCCAAGCACGCGTACTCCACCGGGACGGCCGCCGTGCAGGTGGCGCCCTTCCCGACGTACCTGAAGCTGGACCAGAACCGCCGCACGGTCGCCTACGGCACCAACGTCACGTACACGGCCTCTCTCGGCTGGACGCACCGGAACCGCGTCGTGGAGATCTGGGCGGACCCGTACGGCCCGGAGCCCAAGCGGCTGCTCAAGCGCGGCACGGTCGACTCGGCGGGCAAGCTGTCGGTGACGACGAGGATGACCCGTGACACCTGGGTGACCGCCGACTTCGCCGGCGACACCCGCTCCGGCAGGGCCCACGTCGGGTCCACCGTGTACACGCGGGCCGGCGTGACGACCACGCTGTCCCGGCACTACAAGTGGTCCAAGATCGGCACCATCTGGTACCAGACGTACCACCAGACCGCCGACCCGCTGGTCACCGCGTGGAACAACCCATACCCGGGCCGCAAGACCAAGTACGAGGTCCAGGTCTGGTACCAGGGCGCCTGGCGCACCGGTGGCGAGGACTACGTGACGCTGAACAGCGGCGGCATGGCGTACATCGCGTTCGACGGCGACGGAGCGGCCGGCATCCGGGCCCGGGTCCGCACGGGGTATGTGGACAGCACGTCCGGCGACAACGTGAACACCACGTCCTTCGGGGCGTGGAAGTACTTCACCTTCACCCGCTGACCGCCGGAGCCCGTCCCGAAAGCAGCCCCGTCCACCGTTTCCCCGGATCCGGTGGGCGGGGCTTCGGCGTTCGCGGGATCATGCAGGCATGGACATCCGGATGAGCTCCGGTACGGGACGCTGGATCGTCTTCACGACCGTGCTCGGGTCCGGGATGGCGCTGCTCGACTCGACCGTCGTCAATGTCGCCCTGCCGCACATCGGCGAGGACCTGGGCGCCGACCTCGCCGTCCTCCAGTGGACGGTCAACGCCTACATGCTGACGCTGGCCGGGCTGATCCTGCTCGGCGGCTCGCTCGGCGACCGGTTCGGGCGGCGCCGGGTCTTCGTGATCGGGGTGGTGTGGTTTGCGGCGGCCTCGCTGCTCTGCGGCCTCGCCCCGAATGCCGGGGTGCTGATCGGGGCCCGCGCCCTGCAGGGGGTGGGCGGGGCGCTGCTCACGCCAGGCTCCCTCGCGCTGATCCAGGCGAGCTTCCACGAGGACGACCGGGCGCGGGCCGTCGGGCTCTGGTCGGGCTTCGGCGGTGTGGGCGCGGCGATCGGCCCATTCGTGGGCGGCTGGCTGGTGGACGGCCCCGGCTGGCGGTGGGTGTTCCTGCTGAACGTGCCGCTCGCCGCCGTCTGCGTGCCGGTCGCCCTGCGGCACGTGCCGGAGTCGCGGGACGAGACCGCGCACGGCCGCTTCGACGTGCTCGGCGCGGTCCTGGGCGCGGCGGCGCTCGCCCTCGTCACGTACGCGCTGATCGGCGCGGCCTGGTGGGCCGGGGTGGCCGGGGTGCTGCTCGGGGCCGGGTTCGTGACGGTGGAGCGGCGGCGTGGGGAGCGGGCGATGGTGCCGCTGTCGATCTTCCGCTCCCGCGTGTTCACCGCGGTCAACCTGGTCACCCTGTGCGTGTACGCGGCGTTCGCCGGTTTCTTCTTCCTGGCGACCCTCCAGCTCCAGGTGGTCTCCGGCTACTCGGCGCTCGGCGCCGGTATGGCCCTGCTGCCGACGACCGTCCTCATGCTGCTGCTCTCCGCGAAGTCCGGGGAGCTGGGGGAGCGGATCGGGCCCCGGATCCCGCTCACCGTGGGGCCGCTGCTGTGCGCCGGCGGGATGCTGCTGATGCTGCGGGTCGGGGAGAACGCCTCGTACCTGACGGATGTGCTGCCCGCGATGCTCGTCCTGGGGCTCGGCATGACGGCCCTGGTCGCCCCGCTGACCGCGACCGTCCTCGCCTCGGTGGACGTGTCCAGGGCGGGCCTCGCGAGCGGCATCAACAACGCGGCCGCCCGCGCGGCCGGGCTGATCGCGGTGGCCGCGCTGCCGCTGCTCGCCGGGATGGGCCCGGAGGCGTACCGCTCGGCGGAGGAGTTCGGGGAGACGTTCCGGCGGGCGATGCCGATGTGCGCGGGGATTCTGGTCGTGGGCGCGGTGCTGGCCTGGACGACCATGCGGACCCCGGCCGCGTCGGCGGGCTGCCACCCGGGGTGCAGGGTCCACTGCGGGGTGCAGGCCCCGCCCCTGGACCCGGGCCGACGGGACGTCCCCGCCCGGGAGACGGACGGCGGGGCGGGTGGCTCTGCCCGGGGCGGGGACGGCGGGGCGGGGTCCTGAGGCAGACTGGGCCCATGGCCATCCACGAGAACCTCCTGGGGGGACCGGCCCCCACCCACCTGCCCGACGAGCCGGGTCCGCGCGAGCTGCTCGCGAGCGGTACGGCGCCGGCGGACGTCGCCGCGAAGTACCCGACCTCCTCGCTCGCCTGGGCCCGGCTCGCCGACGACGCCTACGAGCGCGGCGCGGTCGTCGAGTCGTACGCCTACGCCCGTACCGGCTACCACCGCGGCCTGGACGCGCTGCGCCGCAACGGCTGGAAGGGCCACGGCCCGGTGCCGTGGGAGCACGAGCCGAACCGCGGCTTCCTGCGCGCCCTGCACGCCCTGGCCCGGGCGGCCGGTGACATCGGCGAGAAGGACGAGTACGAGCGCTGCACGACCTTCCTGCGCGACTCCTCGGAGACGGCGGCGGAGACCCTCGGCTGACGCTCCCCGCGACCGTGAACGCCCTTTCTCCGCCATGAGGGGAAAGGGCGTTCGAGTCGGCGGGTACGATCCCCCGGACCGCAGGATTCAGGGGGGAGTCTGTCGTGGGAAAACGCGCCTTACCCGCAGGACGGCGGGGAACGAGGAAGAAGCGCAGGTCAGGACCCCGTCTCGTCCTTCCGGCCCTGGCCCTGGTGACGGTCTCGCTCGGCGCCGGGGCAGCTTTCGCCCACTTCCGGGGCCAGGACGCCGACGGGACGGCGGCGCCCGGAGCGGTGCGGCCGACGACGGCCCCGCCGGGCCCCCGGCCCACGACGGCGAAGCCCACGCCCGAGCCGACGCCGAAGCCCACCCCGAAGCCGACGCCCAAGAAGGCGCCGCCCCCCGCGCCCCCGCCGAAGGGGACCATCGTCCCGCAGTCCGGCTCCGGCACCTTCACCACCGCGCAGGCCTCGGGCGAGCCCGTCGGCCACAGCGGCACCCTGCGCCGCTACCGGGTCCAGGTCGAGGACGGCATCGCGCTCTCGGCGCGCGAGACGGCCGCGGAGATCCAGCGGATCCTGGCCCATCCGCGCGGCTGGGCCGCGCACGGCCGGGGCCGGTTCCAGCTGGTCTCGGAGAACGCCGACTTCGTCATCAGGATCGCCACCCCGGACACCGCCGACGCGCTCTGCGCGCGGCAGGGCTACCACACCCACGGCGAGCTGAACTGTGAGACCGCCGACGGCGTCGTGGTGAACCTCAAGCGGTGGATGCTCGGCTCGCCGACCTTCGTGGGGGAGCCGGCGGAGTACCGGCACCTGATCATCAACCACGAGGTGGGACACGAGATCGGCATCCGCTCGCACATGGGCTGCGCGGGCCCGGGCAGGCTCGCGCCCGCGATGATGCAGCAGATCAAGGGCCTGAACGGCTGTCGATCGAACGCTTTTCCGTATGACGAAGAGGGGATCTACATCACGGGCCCGATCGTGTCATGATGCGCTTGGGACGCGCGCGAAGAAGCACGCCTCCCGAGGGGACCGGAGCTCCCGTGGCGCACAGCAGAGCGCACACGGTGGAGCGGACCGCTACCCGGTAGCCCGTATCGAGGAGACAGAAATGTCCACCTTCCCCGATGCCTCCGGAGCCGGCTCGGTCGTCGACGACCCGAACCTCGACTTCGCGGGTACGACGCCGTACGAGGACTACGTCCAGGCGGACGTCCTCACCCACCTCCAGCACCTGCGCTCGGACGACCCCGGCGAGATGGTCTTCCTGGTCACGACCCAGGTCATGGAGCTGTGGTTCACGGTGATCGTCCACGAGTGGGAGACCGCGAGCCGCGCCCTGCGCGAGGACCGGGTCCCCGTCGCGATGGACGCGCTCAAGCGCTCGGTGCGCGAGCTGGAGGCCCTCAACCACTCCTGGCGGCCGCTCGCCCAGCTCACGCCCGGCCAGTTCAACGCCTACCGGGCGGCGCTCGGCGAGGGCTCCGGCTTCCAGTCGGCGATGTACCGGCGGATGGAGTTCCTGCTCGGCGAGAAGTCCGCGTCCATGCTCGTCCCGCACCGGGGCGCGCCCCGCGTCCACGCCGAGCTGGAGAAGGCGCTGCACGAGCCCAGCCTGTACGACGAGGTCCTCGGGTTCCTCGCCCGGCGCGGCCTGCCCGTGCCGGCGTCGGTCCTCGGCCGTGACCTGGCGCAGCGGTACGAGCCCTCGCCCGAGGTCGAGGCGGTCTGGGCCGGGATCTACGCGGACGCCGACCAGAACGGCGAGCTCGTCCGGCTCGGCGAGGCCCTGAGCGACGTCGCCGAACTGGTCTGGCGCTGGCGCAACGACCACCTGGTGGCGACCCGGCGCGCGATGGGCGCGAAGACCGGCACCGGCGGCTCCGCGGGCGTGGCCTGGCTGGAGAAGCGGGCCCAGAAGAACGTGTTCCCCGAGCTCTGGACGGCCCGCAGCCATGTCTGAGTCGTACGAGAAGAAGGCCGCGGGCCCGGACGCCGCCGACGGCCTCCACCGGAGCGACCTCCATGAGCGGGCCCTCGCCCTCGACGCCGCCGACGGCCTCGCCGGGCACCGCGCGAAGTTCGCCCTCGACGAGGACACCGTCTACCTGGACGGCAACTCGCTGGGCGCCCTGCCCGCGCACGTCCCGGCCCGCATGGCCGACGTCATCACCCGCGAGTGGGGCGAGCTGCGCATCCGCTCCTGGGACGAGTCCGGCTGGTGGACCGCGCCCGAGCGGATCGGCGACCGGATCGCCCCGATCGTCGGCGCCGCCCCGGGGCAGATCGTGGTCGGCGACTCGACGAGCGTGAACGTCTTCAAGGCGGTCGTCGCGGCCGCCCGGCTGAACGGCGACGAACGCGACGAGATCCTCGTCGACGCGACGACCTTTCCCACGGACGGGTACATCGCCGAGTCCGCGGCGCGGCTGACGGGTCACGAGATCGTGGCCTGCGACCCGGCCGACATGGCGGCCGCGGTGAGCGGCCGCACGGCCCTCGCGCTCGTCAACCACGTCGACTACCGCACGGGCCGGCTCCAGGACCTGCCCGGGCTCACCGCCGCGCTCCACGCGGCGGGCGCGCTCGCGGTCTGGGACCTGTGCCACAGCGCGGGCGCCCTGCCCGTCGGCCTGGACGCCCACGGGGTCGACCTGGCCGTCGGCTGCACCTACAAGTACTTGAACGGCGGCCCCGGTTCGCCCGCGTACCTGTACGTCGCCGAGCGCCACCAGGCCGCCTTCGACTCACCGCTGCCCGGCTGGAACTCGCACGCCGACCCGTTCGGCATGACCCCCGGCTACGAGGCGGCGTCCGGCGCGCTCCGGGGCCGGGTCGGCACGCCCGACATCCTGTCCATGCTGGCCCTCGAAGCGGCGCTCGACGTCTGGGACGGCGTCGCGGTCGAGGACGTCCGGGCCAAGTCGCTGGCGTTGACGGACTTCTTCCTGGAGTGCGTCGAGGCGTACGTCCCCGAGGGCGGCGTCACCTCCGTGACCCCCGGGGCACACGGCGAGCGCGGCAGCCAGGTGGCGCTGCGCTGCGCGGACGCGCCCGCCGTCATGGCGGAGCTGATCAAGCGCGGGGTCGTGGGCGACCTGCGCCGTCCGGACGTCCTGCGGTTCGGCTTCACCCCGCTGTACGTGGGCTTCGCGGACGCGGAGCGGGCGGCCCGGATCCTCGCGGACGTCCTCGCGGGCCTCGGCGGCTGATCGGATGAGCGCCTGATCTGCGGGGGGTTCCGGTGCTGGTACCGTCCCCGCAGGTCAGGCCAATTCGGCCCCGCACCCGAGAGGTTGGAACAGCATGCCGGACCCCGCCGCGCGCGATGCCGCCGAAGAGGCGTCGGCCTTCTCGCACCCGGCCGTCGCCCCGGACGCCACCGCCGCGTACGGCGACCACCCGGACCAGGTGGTCGACTTCTACGCCCCGCGCGACGGGCGCACCCGGGCCCCGCTCGTCGTCGCCCTGCACGGCGGCGCCTGGCGGGCGCCGTACGACCGGCAGCACCTGACCCCCTTCGTGGACTTCCTGGCCCGCCGGGGCTTCGCCGTGGCGAACGTCGAGTACCGGCGCGGCCCCGGCCTCCCCCGTCAGGGCGGTACGGCCCCGGTCGCCGGGCGCTGGCCGGAGACCTTCGACGACGTGGCGGCGGCGCTCGACGCCATGGCGGACCTGGTCGCCGCGCACCTCCCGCAGGCCGACCCGCGGCGGACCGTCCTCACCGGCCACTCGGCGGGCGGCCACCTCGCGCTGTGGGCCGCCGCCCGGCACGTCCTGCCCGCCGGCTCCCCGTGGCGCCTCCCCGCCCCGCCGGAGCTGCGCGGGGTCGTCGCCCTCGCCCCGATCTCCCACTTCGGGCGGGCGGTGGAGCTCGGGGTGTGCGGCGGCGCGGTCACGGAGCTGCTCGGCGGCGAGTCCTCGTACGAGGAGCGCGCGGCCTTCGCGGACCCCTCCGTCCTCCTTCCGACCGGCATCGCGACCACCGTCGTCCAGGGCCGCGAGGACACCGACGTGCCGTACGCGGTGGCCGAGGCGTACGCGGAGGCGGCGGCGAAGGCGGGCGAGGGGGTCGGCCTGACGCTCCTGGAGGGCATCGGCCACTTCCCGCTGATCGACCCGGCGGCGGACGCGTGCGCGGTGGTGGCGGAGGAGATCGCCCAGCTGGCGTGGTGACCCCGGAATTCCGGATTCCCGTACAACCCTTCGAATCGATCGCGAGTCTCATCGGGCACAGCACTCACGTGCCCGATCTTCTCGTGGGGGTTTCACCTTGCAGCTCCGTTCCACCGGCGCCCGTCTCGCCACCGCCGTCACGGTCGTCCTCGCCGTCACCGCCCTCGGCGCCGGCACGCTCGCCACTGCCCCGGCCGCGTTCGCGGCGACCTCGGCCTCCTCCGAGCAGGCCGCCGCGACCCTTCCCGTCTTCCCCGAGGGCTCCGAGCTCGCGGGCGTGGGTGCCACTGGCTTCCTCAGCTCCTCCTTCGACGAGTCCTACACGAGGAACCTGCTCTGGACGCCGTACGACGGCGGGGCCTCTACCGAGATCCAGCAGCCCGAGGGCGGCGGCGTCTTCGTGGCCGGCAGCGACGTCGTGGTCATCGGCGACGCGAGCTGGAACCTCGAAATGCGTTCCATCACCCTGCGGAACATGGCCGACCCCGCAGCCCCGGCCGTGTCCATCGACCTCGGCGCGCTGAACGGCACCTACGTGACCGTGCTGAGCCCGACGAGCGTGCTCGCGCAGATCATGACGGAGCAGGGCTGGGAACTGCACGTCGTGACCAAGGACGGCGCCACGACGACCAGTCGTAAGGTCGAAGGTCTGCCGGAGGACGCCAGCGAGTTCGTCGGCTCGACGACTCACGACGGTTCCGTCCTCGTCGGATACGCGACGGGTCCGGAGGGCGCGCGGACCGGCGGCCGGGCTCTGATCGACGTGGCGGCCGGGACGGTGACCGAGACCTACGCTTCCGCCGAGTCCGGGTACGACTTCACCAGCCTGATGTTCTCCGGCTCTCACGTGGCCTGGCTCGACTACGACAGCACCAGCGGGCTGTACGTCACCTCCGTCGACCGCAAGACGGGCGACAGGAAGAAAACCGTCCTGGGCGTCCGCGACGGCAAGTGGTACTACGAGCTCGTCGGGGACCGGCTGGTCTACGGCAATCCCTCGAAGGCCGCCCTGGCCGTCTCCCTGACCGGCGGCGAGACCCTCGAACTCGGCGTCACGGCGTCGTCCTCGGCGGCTGCGGCGGACGGCAGCGCCGTCCTGCGCGGCAGCCGGGCCGCCGACGGCGACGGCCTGTTCCGCGTCGCGGCTGGTGCGGACGGCACCCCGACCGTCACCAAGGTCGCCGAGACGGGCACGCCGGTGGCCGAGCAGCCGCTGGCGATCGACGAGGTCCACGTCCCCGACACGGCGGACCTGGACAAGACCGGCGGCAAGGTGACCCTGGGCTGGACGCTGTCGCGCGCCGACGCCTACCTGGACGTCACGCTCACGCACGTCGCCACCGGCAAGGAGTTCAAGAAGCGCCTGACCGCGCCCGCGTCCGGCACCCTGTTCTCCTTCGACTGGGACGGCGTCATCGACGGGGTCGACGCGCCGAACGGCACGTACGGCGTGGAGGCCGAGGCGACGCTGCTCGACGGCACCGGCGAGCCCGCCTACCAGGGCTGGCTCATGAACGTCGTCCGCGCGGCCGACCCGCACGACTACACGAACAACGGCTCCACCGACGTCCTCGCCCGGGACGCCGCCGGCGTGCTGTGGCGCGACGACCTGCGGGACCGTCCGGTGAACGGCCAGGTGGCACCGGCGAAGCGCACGAAGCTGGGCGCGGGCTTCCAGGCGTACAACGCCATCGAGGCCGCCGGGAACCTCGCGGGCGGACCGGCCGGCGACTTCGTCGCCCGCGACACCACCGGCGTCCTGTGGAGCTTCCTCGGCAAGGGCGACGGCACCTTCGTCAACCGGACCCGGATCGGCGCCGGCTGGGGCGCCTACAACAAGATCGCGGCCGGCTCCGACCTGACCGGCGACGGCCGCCCCGACCTCGTCGCCGTCGACGGCGCGGGCGCGCTCTGGCTCCACAAGGCCACCGGCAAGTGGGACGCCCCCTACGCGGCCCGCGTGCGGCTCGCCTCCGCCGGCTTCAACACGTACAACCAGCTCACGGCCGTCGGCGACGTGGCGGGCACCGTCGCGGGCGACGTCGTCGCGCGCGACACGGCGGGCGTGCTGTGGCTGTTCCCCGGCAAGGGCGACGGCACGTTCGCCCCGCGCGTCCGGATCGGCGGCGGCTGGGGCGTCTTCTCCCAGCTCGTCGGCGCCGGCGACCTCGACAACGACGGGCGCCCGGACCTGATCGCGTACGGGTCGGGCGGCACGTACGTCTACCACTCGACGGGCTCCGTCACCACTCCCTTCAGCCGTCGGACGACGTCGCTGTACGCGGGCGAGGGCACCAAGTTCAACAGCATCGCCTGAGGGCCGCCCTAGTCCTCAAGGGGGACCCGGAAGGATCCGCATCCAGCGGGACGACCGGGTCCCCCGCCCCCCGTACCGTTTTCGGTGTGACCCAGACACAGTCCACCGAGACGAGCCGCAGCCCCGAGTTCCGCCTGGTGCAGGTGGCGCTCGGCGGCCTGCGCCAGGAACTCTTCCACGACGCCTTCGCCTACCGGCCGCTCCCGCGCATGGAGGTGAACAGCGGGCCGACGCGCTTCCTGCCGGAGCGGATACGGGCGTACGCCGGTCTGCTGCCGCACGCGGTCGTCGCCTTCGCGGCGCTGATCGTCTTCGCCATCGGGATGGATCGCTTCCACGGCGCCATCGGTTCGTTCGGGGCCCTGACCGCCTTCGTGCCGGCCGCGATCGTGCTGCTCACCCTGGTCCGGCCGGTCCTCGCCTTCTGGGCCGCGCTCGGCACGGCCCCCTTCGTGGGGTACCTCGCCGGCTACGAGTCCGGCTGGCCCTGGGCGGCGAACTCGCTGGCCGCGCACCTCGTGGTCCTCGTCGTCGTCGCCGCCCGCACCCGGCCCCGTACCGCCGCGTGGATGTGGCTGGTGACGGCGGGCTACTGCCTCTTCGCCGAGACGTTCCTCGGGATCGGGACCGGCTCCGAGTCGGTACCGCTGCTGTTCGTCGCCGCCCTCGCCCTGCTCACCGTCACCGTCTTCCAGGTCCGCCGCCAGGCGACCCGCGAGGTCACCGCCCAGCAGACCGTCACCGCGCAGGAGCGTTCGAAGCGGACCCTCCTGGAGGAGCGGACGACCATCGCGCGGGAGCTGCACGACGTCGTCGCCCACCACATGTCGGTGGTCGCCATCCAGGCGGAGGCCGCGCCGTACCGGGTGGAGAACCCGCCGCCGGAGCTGGAGCAGGCGTTCCTCACCATCCGGGAGAACGCCGTCGCCGCGCTGACCGAGCTGCGCCGCATCCTCGGGGTCGTCCGGGCCGAGGACTACGAGGCGCCCGACGCGCCGCAGCCGACCCTCGGCGACCTGGACGCGCTCGTCGACAACGTCCGCGAGGCCGGGCTCGACGTGACGAAGACGGTGACCGGCGCGGTGCGCGAGCTGCCGCAGGGCGTGGAGCTCTCCGCGTACCGGATCGTCCAGGAGGCCCTGTCGAACGTGCTGCGGCACGCGCCGGGCGCGGCCGCGAAGGTCGAGGTCAGCTACGTTCTCGGCGGTCTCGGTCTGCGCATCGCCAACGGCCCGGCGCGCGGTCTCGTCAAGCCTTCGCCGGGCGCCGGGCACGGCATCACCGGCATGCGGGAGCGTGTGACGATGCTGGGCGGGGAGATGACGGCCGAGGCGACCGACGACGGTGGCTACGAGGTGACGGCCTTCGTCCCCGTGAGCCGTGAGGAGGCCGCGCAGTGATCCGCGTACTGATCGTCGACGACCAGATGATGGTCCGCGAGGGCTTCTCCGTACTGCTCGGCGCGATGCCGGACATCGAGGTCGTCGGCGAGGCGGTCAACGGCCGGGAGGCGATCGCGCAGGTCGCCGCCCTCCGGCCCGACGTGGTGCTCATGGACATCCGGATGCCCGAGCTGAACGGCATCGAGGCCACCCGGGAGATCGTCGCCGCCGACGCGGACGCGAAGGTGCTGGTCCTGACCACCTTCGACCTCGACGAGTACGTGTACCAGGCGCTGCGCGCCGGGGCCTCCGGCTTCCTCCTCAAGGACGCCTCGGCCCGGCAGCTCGCGGACGGCGTCCGGGTGGTCGCGGCCGGCGAGGCGCTGCTGGCGCCGACCGTCACCAAGCGGCTGATCACCGAGTTCGCGAAGGCGCCGGGCTCTCCGCGCCCGCCCGCGATGGCGCAGATCGGGGAGCTGACCGAGCGGGAGACGGAGGTCCTGGTCCTCATCGCGCAGGGCCTGTCGAACGCCGAGATCGCCGACCACCTCGTCGTCGCCGAGTCGACGATCAAGACGCACGTCAGCCGGATCCTGGTGAAGCTGGGCCTGCGCGACCGCACGCAGGCGGCGGTCTTCGCGTACGAGGCGGGGTTGGTGCGGGTCGGCGGGTAGCGTCCGTCCATGGAAGCCTCTTACGACCCCTGGTCGGCGGAGTTCGTCGCCGACCCGTATCCCGCCTACGCCGAGCTGCGCGCCGCCGGCCGCGCCCACTGGCACGCCCCCACCCGCCAGTGGCTGATCCCGCACCACGCGGACGTGTCGGCCCTCCTCCGGGACCGGCGCCTGGGCCGGACGTACACCCACCGCTTCACGCACGAGGAGTTCGGGCGGGAGGCGCCGGACGCCGCGTACGAGCCGTTCCACACGCTCAACGACCACGGGCTGCTCGATCTGGAGGCGGCCGACCACACCCGGATCCGGCGGCTGGTGTCGAAGGCGTTCACGCCGAGGACGGTGGAGGACCTGGCGCCGACGGTACGGGGCCTCGCCGCCGGTCTCGTCGGTGACCTGGTGGCGGCGGGCGGCGGCGATCTGCTGTCCGTCGTCGCCGAGCCGCTGCCGGTCGCGGTGATCGCCGAGATGCTCGGCATCCCGGCCGAGGACGAGGAGCGGGGGCGGCTGCGGCCCTGGTCGGCGGCGATCTGCGGGATGTTCGAGCTGAACCCCTCGGAGGAGACGGCCCGGCGGGCGGTCGAGGCCTCGGTGGAGTTCTCGGACTATCTGCGGGAGCTGATCGCGCGGCGGCGGAAGAGCCCGGGAAATGACCTGATTTCATCCCTGATCGCGGTGGAGGAGCTGACGGAGCAGGAGATGATCTCCACCTGTGTCCTGCTCCTCAACGCGGGCCACGAGGCCACGGTGAACACCACGGTCAACGGCTGGTGGACGCTGCTCAGGGAGGGCGTCCGGCCGGATCCCGAAAAGTTGTCCACAGCTGTGGAAGAACTTCTGCGCTACGACACCCCGCTCCAGATGTTCGAGCGCTGGGTCCTCGACGACATCGAGCTCGACGGCGTCACCCTCCCGCGCGGCTCCGAGGTCGCCCTCCTCTTCGGCTCCGCCAACCGCGACCCCGCCCGCTTCGGCCCCACCGCCGACGTCCTCGACCTCGAACGGGCCGACAACCCGCACATCACCTTCGGCGCCGGCATCCACTACTGCCTCGGAGCCCCGCTCGCCCGCCTCGAACTGACCGCCGTCTTCGGTGAGTTGCTGAGGCAGGCGCCGGGGCTGAGGCTCGCGGCGGAACCGGTGTGGAAGCCGGGGTACGTCATCCGGGGCTTCGAGGAACTGCTCGTGGAGGTGTGACGCTCAACCGCTGACGTCCCGGCGGCGCAGCCCCGCCAGGCCCGTCGCCGTCAGGGCCGCCGCCAGGGCCGTCAGGACCAGGACCGGGGTCCAGGTCATGTCCGGGCCCGGCAGCCTCGGCAGGTGCCCGAAGGGGGAGACGTCCAGGACGGCCTGCGGCAGGTCCAGGGCGGGGCCGATCCAGCCGAGGGCCAGGCAGAGCCCGGCCACGCCCCACGCGGCGGTCGCGGCCTTCGGGGCGGCGCCCCAGAGCAGGACCGCGAGCCCGGCGAGCGTCCAGACGCCCGGGAGCTGGACGAGTGCGGCGCCCAGGATCGGGCCGGGCTCGTGTCCGTACGCGAGGGTCAGGCCGAGCCCGCCGAGGACCAGGATCAGGGCCGAGCCGCCGAAGGCGATCACCAGGTGCCCGGCGGCCCAGCGGAGCCGGCCGAGGGAGCCCGCGAGGAGCGGCTCGGCCCGGCCCGAGGTCTCCTCCCCGTGCGGCCGCAGCACGGACCCGACCGCGTACAGCGCCGCGAGCATCCCGAGGAGGGAGACCATGGTGGCGAGGAAGGCGTCGGTCAGCGCGCTCTGGCCGCCCATCCGCTCGAAGATCTCCCGGGCCCGTTCGTTGTCGCCGACGATGTCGGCCGCGCCCTCGGCCATCCCGCCGAAGACGAGCCCGCCGAGCAGGAAGCCGAGGGACCAGCCGAGGAGCGTGCCGCGCTGGAGCCGCCAGGCGAGCGCCCCGGCGGTGGCGAGACGGCCTTCGGCCGGGCCCAGCCGGGTCGGGAGGAAGCTCGCGCCGACGTCCCTGCGGGCGGTCAGGGCGTACGCCGCCGCCGTCTGGACCAGGGCGGCGGCGAGGATCAGGAGCAGCACCCACCAGCGCTCGTCGGCGAAGGCGCGGACGTGTTCGGCCCAGCCGACCGGCGAGACCCAGGTGAGCACCGACGAACCGTCCGCCGTGCCGGAGTCGCCGGCCGCCCGCAGGACGAACGCCAGGCCCAGGACGGCGGCCGACAGGCCCTTGGCGAGCCGGGCGCTCTCCGTGAACTGGGCGGCGAGCGCGGCCGTGGTCGCGAAGACCATGCCGGTGCCGCCGATCGCCAGGCCGAGCGCGAGCGCCCCGGCGGCGCCCTGTCCGGCGAGGCCGGCGGTGACGACGAGGGCGACGGCCGTGTTGAGGGTGAGGGCGGCGAGGAGCGCCGCCGTCAGCGGGGCCCGGCGGCCCACCGCCCCTGCGGACAGCATCTCCTGACGGCCCGTCTCCTCTTCCTCGCGGGTGTGCCGGACCACCACGATCAGGCTGGCGACGGCGGCGAGGACCGCGCCGAAGGTGCCGAAGCGCCAGGCGACGAGCCCGCCGAGGGAGTCGCCGAAGACCGGCCCGTACAGGGCGCGCATCGAGCTGTTGGCGGTCATGGAGGCGGCGAGCTCGGCGCGCTCGGCGGCCGTGCCGTACAGCCCCTCCAGGGATCCGGCGCCGCTCGCGACCATGCCGCCGGTGACGAGGGCCCAGACGGGGAGCGTCAGCCGGTCGCGGCGCAGCGCGAGCCGGGTGAGGACGCCGGTGCCGGCGAGCGCGGTCATCGGACGGCCTCCTCGTCGGCGTAGTGACGGAGGAAGAGCTCCTCCAGGGTGGGCGGGGTGGAGGTCAGGCTCCGTACGCCCGAGGCCGTCAGGGAGCGGAGGACGGCGTCGAGCTTGTCGGTGTCGACCTGGAACCTCACGCGGCTTCCCTGCGCGTCGAAGCCGTGGACGCCCGTCAGGTGGGCGAGGCCGTTGGGCGGTCCGGCGAGTTCGGCGGTGACGCTGGTACGGGTCAGGTGCCGCAGCTGCGCGAGCGAACCCGACTCGACGGTCCGGCCCTTGCGGACGATGCTGATCCGGTCGCAGAGGGCCTCGACCTCGCTGAGGATGTGGCTCGACAGCAGGACGGTCCGGCCCCGGTCGCGGGCCTCCTCGACACAGCTCTGGAAGACCTCCTCCATCAGCGGGTCGAGGCCGCTGGTCGGCTCGTCGAGGACGAGCAGGTCGACGTCGGCGGCGAAGGCGGCGACCAGGGCGACCTTCTGCCGGTTGCCCTTGGAGTAGGTGCGGCCCTTCTTGGTGGGGTCGAGCTCGAAGCGTTCGATCAGCTCGGCCCGCCGGGCCTTGTCCAGGCGGCCGCCCCCGCGCAGCCTGCCGTACAGGTCGATGACCTCGCCGCCGGAGAGGTTGCGCCAGAGCGTCACGTCGCCGGGGACGTACGCGATCCGGCGGTGGAGCTCGACGGCGTCGCGCCAGGGGTCGCGGCCGAGGAGCCGGGCGGCGCCGGAGTCGGGCCGCAGCAGGCCCAGGAGGGCCCGGATGGTGGTGGACTTCCCGGCGCCGTTGGGGCCGAGGAAACCGTGGACCTCGCCGGTCTCGACGGCGAGGTCGAGGCCGTCGAGGGCGTGGGTGCGCCCGAAGGACTTGTGGAGTCCGATGACGCTGATTGCCTTCGTCATGGTTCTGAACGTACGGTAGTTTCACAAATTTGTGAAGTTAAGGAACCGTATAAAGTCTGAGGATGGGTGAGAGCGAGATGACGACGAGGACCGACGGGGCCGACGCGGCCGACGACGAGGCGGTCTCCCGCTTCGTGGAGCGCTTCGCCGCCGAGATGACCGCTGCCGGCATGCAGCGCATGGCGAGCCGCGTCTTCGCGGCGCTCCTCGCCTCCGAGACGGCCTCCATGACCTCGGCCGAGCTGGCCGAACAGCTGCGGATCAGCCCGGCCGCCGTCTCCGGAGCGATCGGCTACCTCGCCCGGGTCGGCATGGTCAGCCGCGAGCGCGACCCCGGCACCCGCCGGGAGCGGTACGTCCTCCACAACGAGCTCTGGTACGAGACCTTCACCCGCCGCGACCAGACCCTCACCCGCTGGGAGAAGGCCCTCGACGAGGGCGCCGCGACCCTCGGAACGGACAGCGCGGCGGGCCGCCGCATCGCGGAGACGGCCGAGTTCTTCGCCTTCCTGCACGGCGAGATGGCCGGGATCATGGACCGCTGGCGCGCCCACAAGGAGGCGCAGGCGGGCTGATCAGGGGGCCCGGGTCTCCAGCGGCGGGGCGAGCCGGTCCAGGAGCGCGGTGAACTCCGGCCGGCCGTCCGTCGCCCAGTACGGCCCCGCCGGCCACAGCGGGCGCCCCTCGATCCAGGGCACGACGAACGGCATGCGACCGTCGGGGGTGAAGTCCCGCCAGCCGTGCAGCCAGGCGGTGCCGACGGGCCGGGGCGGCAGCCCGCGGCGCGGCTCCTTCGGCGGGCCGGGCGGAATCAGCGGGAGCAGCCCCTCGGGCTGGACGTACAGACCGCCGTGCACGGGGAACAGCACCAGGACGGGACCGCCGCCCTGCGGGTCGTACAGCAGGACGTACCGGCGCGGGGTGGGCGGGGAGGAGGTCGCGGCCCGGGCCATCAGCCGCGCCGCGGGCCTGCCGGTGACCAGCAGGCCGTAGCAGGAGTACACGAGAGCGCCCAGGACCAGCAGACCGATGGCGTACAGCTTCACGGCGCCCTCCTCCGGCGGTCCGGTCAGCGCGACCGCGCCGACGGCCGCGCAGAACGCGAGCGCGACCAGCACCCGGGTCGTTCCGGCGGCTCGCCGCAGGCTCCGCACCCGCCACCAGGCCACCTTGCGCACGTCCGCCTCCGGGCGGAGCGCCTTGCCCGGCGGCATGGCCTGGCGCCGGGCGTGGGCGGCGAGCACCGCGTACGTCGGCCCGGACGCGGGACGCGCCTGGTCGAGCCGTACGGAACGGCCGTGCACGGTGACGGGCACGTCCACGGCGTCGGGCACGTCCACGGCCACGGGTCCGGTGACAGGCACGTCCGCGGCCACGGCCACGGGCCCGGTGACAGGCACGGGCGCCGGCTCCTGAGGCTGCCTCGGGGCCGCCCGGAGCATCAGCCCCTCCGACTCCGCGCGCGCGACGATCCGGCGGCGCACACGCGCGCCGCGCAGCGGCTTCGCCCAGATCAGCTCCCCGCCGCCGGGCGGGGCGAGGACCCCGCCCCTGCGCGGGTCGCCGCACCACCACAGGACGCCGTCCGGACCCGGCCGCAGCAGCTCGTAGCGCTGCCGGGTCGTGATCACCGTCAGCGGCCACGCCTCGCCGCCGTCCGGGGAGCGCAGCACGACGCTCGTCGCGTACCGGCTCTGGCCGACCGCCACGGCGGGGTGAGCCGACCAGACGCCCGCGCCGAGGGCCCGCCGCATCCGCCGCGCGAGGACCAGCGAGCCGATCCCGCCGCCCACCGAGACGATCCCGAGCGCGAGGACCCAGGAGACCGGGCCGGAGACCCCGATGATCCCGGTGATCCCGACGGCGGCGGCCAGGGCGAGCGTCACGACCCCCACGACGATCAGCCGCCCCGCTCTTCGCCGGTACCGCTCCAGCGCCCCCGCCGTCGCCTCGACGCCCAGCGCACCCGTCATCGCACGTCCCCCGCCCACCCGGTCGATGTCAGCTGACGCTAGGCCCTGCACGGTGCGAAGCGCCAGCCGCAATCCGGCGGGCGTCGGCCTACGCCGTGTCCCGGGGCAGGGTCAGCCCCCACGCCCCCGCCCGGACCGTCCACGTCCGCCGCCGCACCGGCCCCGCGACCCGGCCGTCCGCGCGGTAGCGGAAGTCGGGGCCCGAGACGGTGAGGGCGTGGGCGACGGCGTGGCGCGGCGGGGCCGCCGACGGGTGGACGGTCACCTCCGCCGTACCGCCCGCGGAGCGGACCGACAGGCCCTCCACCGGCGCGTCGACGTCGGCGAGCAGCACCCCGTCCGCCTCCACCCGCAGCGGGTGGAGGCGGACGGCGAGGGCCGAGGGGGCCGGCCGGACGAGGGTGCGGACGAGGGAGCGGCAGGTGCCCCAGACGGACGGCGCCGCCGGGGCGAGATCGGGCAGGCCCGGCACCAGGAGGTCACCGAGGACGACGCCGTCGCTGTCGTCGACGAGCAGGTCGAGACGGCGCACGGCCCCGTGGAGGACCGCCCGCGCCGCCGCCGGCGTGGAGCGCGGCACGCCGAGCGCGTGGGCCACCTCCAGGTCGTCCGGGGCGCCGATCGGGACGAGCGAGAGGGCCCCCTCGGCGAGCTCCCGCTCGCGGTGCAGCAGGGCCACCGTGCGGAGCAGCGCGCGGTCGTCGCCGAGGACGACGAGGCGCCGGGAGCCGCGCCGGGCCAGGGCCCGGCAGAATTCCTCGGGGTCGTCCGGCAGGCAGATCTTCGCCTCCGCGCCCGCGGACAGCACGTCTTTCGCGATCCGTACGGACTCGCCGTCATTTCGGCGGGCGACCGGGTCGACGATGACCAGCAGCTGGTCGTGATCCGACACCTCGGTCCTTCCTCGGGTAGCATCTTTGTGCAAGAGCCCCTTGCGCTATTGCGCCAGGGGCTTCGTCTATTCCGGGGCACACCGGTGAGGCGGCGTACGCCCCCTGACCTTGGACATGCCCCACCCGGAAGGGGTGTACGCCTGTGCCCGCACTTGTGCTGCTCGGTGCTCAGTGGGGTGACGAGGGCAAGGGAAAGGCCACCGACCTCCTCGGTGGATCCGTGGACTACGTGGTGCGTTACCAGGGCGGCAACAATGCCGGCCACACGGTCGTCGTCGGCGACCAGAAGTACGCACTGCATCTCCTCCCTTCCGGAATCCTCTCCCCGGGGTGCACCCCGGTGATCGGAAACGGTGTCGTCGTCGACCCGGCGGTCCTGCTCTCCGAGCTGAGCGGACTGAACGAGCGCGGCGTGGACACGTCGAAGCTCCTGATCAGCGGCAACGCCCACCTGATCACCCCGTACAACGTCACCCTCGACAAGGTGACGGAACGGTTCCTCGGCAAGCGCAAGATCGGCACCACGGGTCGCGGCATCGGCCCGACCTACGCCGACAAGATCAACCGCGTCGGCATCCGGGTCCAGGACCTGTACGACGAGTCGATCCTCACCCAGAAGGTCGAAGCGGCCCTGGAGGGGAAGAACCAGCTCCTCGCCAAGCTGTACAACCGCCGCGCGATCGACGCCGCGCAGATCGTCGAGGAGATGCTCCAGTACGCGGAGCAGATCAAGCCGTACGTCGCGGACACCACCCTGATCCTCAACAACGCGCTCGACGAGGACAAGGTCGTGCTCTTCGAGGGCGGCCAGGGCACGCTCCTGGACGTCGACCACGGCACGTACCCCTTCGTCACCTCCTCGAACCCGACCGCGGGCGGCGCCTGCACGGGTGCGGGCGTGGGCCCGACGAAGATCTCCCGCGTCATCGGCATCCTCAAGGCGTACACGACCCGCGTCGGCGCCGGCCCGTTCCCGACGGAGCTGTTCGACGAGGACGGCGAGGCGCTGCGGCGCATCGGCGGCGAGCGCGGTGTCACCACCGGCCGTGACCGCCGCTGCGGCTGGTTCGACGCGGTCATCGCCCGCTACGCGACCCGGGTCAACGGCCTGACGGACTTCTTCCTCACCAAGCTCGACGTGCTGACGGGCTGGGAGCAGATCCCGGTCTGCGTCGCGTACGAGATCGACGGCAAGCGCGTCGAGGAGCTGCCGTACTCGCAGACCGACTTCCACCACGCGAAGCCGATCTACGAGATGCTGCCGGGCTGGTCCGAGGACATCACCAAGGCGAAGACCTTCGCGGACCTGCCGAAGAACGCGCAGGCGTACGTGAAGGCGCTGGAGGAGATGTCGGGCGCCCCGATCTCCGCGATCGGCGTGGGCCCCGGCCGCACGGAGACGATCGAGATCAACTCGTTCCTGTAGGAAGCACCCGCAGGCCGCCGCGCGCCGTCCGCGCCCCTACTCCACGGGGGGCGGGCGGCGCGCGGCGCTGTGTCCGGACCCGCGGAGGAGCCCAGGGGTTCCGGGGATCGGCCGTGCGGGTCCAGGCGATGCCGTCCGCCCCGCACGCGTCCTCCGACGAGGTCTCGTCGAGCACGGTTCCCGCCGGTCTGCCGAGCCGGGGCGAGTGGTGGAGCTCCAGCCGCATGCGCAGTCGCTCCACCGGCGGATCCGCACGGATCGTCAGGAGTCGACCTTCGTGTCCCGGCCGACCTTCTCCCAGGTCGTCAGGTCGGAACGGACCTGCTCCAGGTGCGCGTGGATCGCGTCGATCGAGTCGGAGCCGAGGGCGAGCCGCAGCGGGGTCTCGTCGGCGTTCAGGGCGGCGAGGACGGCCGCGGCGGCCTTGGCCGGGTCGCCCTCCTCGGTGCCCCCGCCGGTCTCGACGTAGGTGCGGGTGGCGCCGACCGTCTCGGCGTAGTCCTCGATGGAGCCCCCGCTGACGCCGCCCTTCCCGAGGAGGCTGGTGCGGAAGGCGCCGGGCTCGACGACGAGGACGTCGATGCCGAGCGGGCGGACCTCGGTGGCGAGGGCCTCGGAGAGGCCCTCCAGGGCGAACTTGGTCGCGCTGTAGGCGCCGAAGCCGGGCAGCGACATCTGCCCGCCCATGCTGCTGACCTGCACGATCGCGCCCGAGCGGCGGGCCCGCATGTGGGGCAGGACGGCGCGGGTGAGGGCGGCGGGGCCGAAGACGTGCACGTCGAAGAGGGAGCGGAGCTCCTCGTCGGTGGTCTCCTCGACGGAGCCGACGTGGGTGCGGCCCGCGTTGTTGACGAGGACGTCGACGCGGCCGTGGCGCTCGACGAGCTCGGCGACGACCCGGTCGACCGCCGCCGCGTCGGTGACGTCCAGGGCGACCGGGTCGACCTGGTCGGGGTGGGCGGCGACCAGGTCGTCCAGGGTCTCGGTGCGGCGGGCCGCGGCGACGACGACGTCGCCGGCGGCGATCGCGGCCTCGGCGAAGGCGCGCCCGAAGCCGCTGTTCGCGCCGGTGATCAGCCAGACCTTGCTCATGTTCGTGCTCCCCCTCGTGGGCCCCGCCGGGTGGCGGTTCGCTGTCTCGACAAGCTTGGGACGGCGGGACGTTGTCCGTCCAAGATCCGACGTGATAACCCATGGCTATGGATGTGCACGGGCGGGATCTGCGGTACTTCCTCGCGGTCGCCGAGGAGCTCCACTTCACGCGGGCCGCCGAGCGGCTGTACGTCTCGCAGCCCGCGCTCAGCAAGCAGATCCGCGCCCTGGAGCGGCAGCTCGGCGCGCCGCTCTTCGACCGAGGCCGGCAGGGCGTGGCCCTCACCCCCGCCGGCACGGCCCTGCTGCCGCACGCGCGGGCCGTGCTCGCCGCGTGGGACGAGGGCCGGGAGGCGTTACGGCAGGCCAGGGCGGCCGCCGACGGCACCCTGGTCGTCGGCATGAGCACCAGCCCCGGCCGCGGCGGGCTGCTGCCCGCGATCCGGTCCCGGTTCACCGAGGCGCACCCGGAGGCCCGGCTCAGGCTGCGCCAGGTGGGCTGGGAGGACCCGACGGCGGGCCTCGCGGACGGCACCAGCGATGTGGCCTTCGTGTGGCTGCCGCTGGCCGGGGCGGACCGTTTCCGCTGGGTCGTCGTCGCGACCGAGCCCCGCCTCGTCGCCCTGCCCGAGGCGCATCCCCTGGCCGCCCGGGACGACCTGGACTTCGCCGAGCTCCTCGACGAACCCTTCCTCGCCCTTCCCGCCACCGGCCCCGAGCTCCGCGACCACTGGCTGGCCGTGGACGCCCGGGGCGGCCGCCCGCCGGTCGTCGGCGCCGAGATCGCCAGCGCGGACGAGGCGTACGAGGCGCTGGTCGACGGCCTCGGCGTCTGCCTGGTCGCCGCCGGGAACGCCTCGCTCCTCACCCGCGGCGGCGTCGTGACCCGCCCCGTCCGCGGCGTCACCCCGAGCCGCTTCGCCCTCGCCTGGCGCACCACCGACCCCCGCCCCCTGGTCCACGACTACGCCCGCGCGGCCTCCGATGTCGTCTCGCGCGAGGCCTGAACTCGCCTTGTTTCAAAGGGTGGTTGGGTGCTTAATGGGGCTCCGTTTCAGCTCGGCACAGCACAGGGGGAAGCATGGGAACACCGCCACCGCCGGCCTCACCGCCACCGCCGCCCGACCGCCCGTGGCAGACCAGGGACGCCGCGCCGACCGTCGCCGCGCCGACGGCTCTTCCGCTGGTCATCAGCAAGCGGCTGCTCTGGGTGAACGGCGCGGCGTACCCCCTGGAGAACATCGTCCGCGTCTACACGTTCGTCCTCCGGCCCCGCAAGGTCGAGGCCGTCCGCGTGTTCGTGAAACGGGTGGCGCTCACGCTGCTCGTGGCGCTCGGGATCAGCCTCTTCGCCTTCCTGGCCAACGGATTCAGCTCGGGCCGGGAGCCGTCCGCGTTCGCCGGCTTCCTGCTGCAGATTTCCTTCCTGGGCGTCCTCGGCGCGCTGATCTGGGCCCTGGTCGACATGCTGGCCGTCGTCACCGCGTCCGCGCACGACGTCCTGGCCATCGAGACGAACGGCCGGTCGACCGCGATGGTCTCCGGGGAGCCCCGGTACCTGAACGAACTCGTCGTACGGATCGCGTCCGCGATCGACAAGCCGGACGCGGAGCTCACGGTCACGGTGGGGGCGCTGACGATCAGCAACCCCAGCAACTACTACTTCGGCGACGCCGTGAACATCTACGGCGGCGACGGCCACACGGGGGTGTCCAAGTGACCGGCGACAACAACTACTACGGGGACGCGGTCCACATCAACGGCGGCCGGGGCCACACCGGCATCGTCCACCACCATCACGCCCCGCGGGCCACCCTGGAGGAGACGCTGCGAGCCGTCGTGGAGCTGGCGCGGGCGCTGCGCGGCGAGGTGCCGGAGGAGGACCGCGCCTCCATCGACGACGCGCTGCCCGTCCTCGCCGACGGTCCGTCCGCCGAGCCGGCGGCCCGCCGACGCTCGCTGATGGCGCTCGCTGCGGTCGCCGCCACCGTCGGCGCCATCGGCCAGCCCCTCCTGGACTCCGTCCGGGCCGCGCTCGAACTCATCGCGCGCTAGGAGTCACTCCCGGACGAACTCGGCCGGTTCCCCGTCCGCCGTCATCCCGTACACCTGGAGCCGCTCCCTGCCCTGCCACTGGACGAGGCGGAGGTTGCTGGAGCCGTTCTCGGCGCAGTCCGGGTCCCAGCTTGCCGGGTCGCGGGTCTCCGGGCCGAGGACGAGGAGGGAGCCCGCGCTGCCGACGACGGCGGTGGTCGCGCAGTCGACGTCGTCGGCGAGCAGGTTCCCCTGGTCGTCCATGCGCGGGTACGACTGCTCGAAGCGCACGAGCGGGGCGCCGACCGGGCCCTGGGTGATGGTGACCCGGTAGGACCAGCGGTCGGGTTCGGGCTGGGTCACCGTGTCCGGCGCCTGCTTCCAGGTGCCGACGTAGGCGGCGGGGACGACGTCCGTGCCGGACCTGACCCGGCGGAAGGTGCTCCTGGCGACGCCGGAGCCCCATTCGACGACGTCGGTCGAGCGCAGCCTGAGGGTCTGGCGGGCGGCCGGGGTGCAGCGCTGGGCGGGGATGCTCGCGGTGATCTCGGCCTCGCCGAGGACGAGTTCGCCGTCGGTGGCGGAGACCAGGGTGGACCGGCCGATGCACAGCAGTTCGCCGGTGACGTGGGTGTAGACGGCGGCCTTGGCGCCCGCGGGGCCCTGCGTGATCTCGATCCGGCTGGTCTCGTAGGGCGCGTTCGCCGTGCCCTTGAGGACGCCTTCCCAGGCGCCGAGGAAGGCGGCGGGGACGATCCCGGCGGGAGGACGGCCAGTGCCGCCCTTCCCACCGCCGACCGCCGTGCCGCCGGAGTCGTCGCCCCGACCGGGCCAGTAGGCGTACGCGACGGTGGCCGCCGCCGCGACGGCGAGGGCCGTGACGGCGGCGAGGAGGACGGTGCGGCCCCGGCGCCGGTGCGCGGAAGGCGCGGTGGGCTCGGCGGGCTCGGTGGAGGCGGTGCCGGCCGGCGGGGGAGTGTCGGAGGCGGCCGGGGCGCCCTCCACGGGGGCGGAACCCTCCGCTTCGAGCAGCTGCGCCGCGTGCCGCCCGAGCCGCGCCAGGACGTCCGCCGGGAGCCAGGGGTCGGCGACCGGCAGGGTCTCGACGATCTCGGTCGCCGTGGGCCGGGCCGCCGGGTCCTTGGCGAGACAGGCCCGGATGAGTCCGGAGAGCTCGGGCGGCAGGTCCGTCAGGTCGGGCTCGTCGTGGGCGATGCGGAACATGGTGGCGTGGACGCCGCTGTCCGCCGTGCCGAAGGGGGCGCGGCCGGTCGCCGCGTACGCGAGCACGGACCCGAGGCAGAAGACCTCCGACGCGGGGCCGACGTGGTCGCCGCGGACCTGCTCGGGCGACATGAAGCCGGGGGAGCCGACGACCGCCCCGGTGGTGGTCAGGTTGCCGCCGTCGGCGACGGTGTCGACGGCGCGGGCGATGCCGAAGTCGATGATTCGCGGCCCGTCGACGGTCAGCAGCACGTTGGACGGTTTGAGGTCGCGGTGGACGAGCCCGGCGGCGTGGATGTGGTCGAGGGCGCGGGCGAGCCCGGACGCCAGGGCCCGTACGGTCGCGGGCGGCAGCGGCCCGAACTCGTCGCCGACGACGGTCCGCAGCGAAGGACCCGGTACGTATCCGATGGCGACCCACGGCGAGTCGGCGGTGGTGTCCGAGCCGAGGACGGGCGCGGTGCCGGTGCCGCCGACCCGTTCCAGGGCGGCGACCTCGCGGGCGAAGCGGCGCCGGAACTCGTCCTGGGCGGCCAGCTCCGCGTGCACCACCTTGACCGCGACGGTCCGCCCGCCGGCCGAGCGCGCCAGGAACACCCGGCCCATCCCGCCGACCCCGAGGCGGCCGATCAGGCGGAACGGGCCGACGCTGACCGGATCTTCCGCGTTCAATGACTCCACGTCGCCAGAGCATGCCAGACGGCGAGATCGGCGATCAGCCCTCTCCGCAGACCGGAAGCCCCTTCGGGGTCGCGCAGGGCAGGTGTCCGTGCGCGCTGATGACGTCCTGGCCGCGTCCCGACCGGAGGTACGTGAGGAAGCTGGAGGTCAGGGAGTCGGTCGGGGGCAGACCCCAGGTGTAGGCGTACTCGATCTCCCGGTACGGGTAGCCGGACTCGCCCAGTTCCTCCACGAGGGGCCGCCGTCCGTCGACGGCCACCCGGTGCAGGCCCTTGCGTCCTTCGGTGGCGCGGAGTTCGGAGTAGCCGACGGCGCCGGGGAGCTTGGCGACGGTGGCGAGGACCTGCTCGGTGGAGTCGAGTTCGCACCGGATGACCTTCGACTCGGGGTCGTCGGAGGTCTGGCAGTCCTGCGAGGAGTTGGCGGGCTCGTTGCGGTCGAGGACCCGGCGCTGGAAGACCTGGCGGGTGCCGGAGTTGGCGTCCCGGCTGACGAGGAGGACCGGTCGGTCGAGGCCGGGGACGAGCTGCCCCCAGTTGCGTATCTCGCCCCGGTAGACGCGGCGGACCTGGTCGAGGGTGAGGTCGTCGACGGGTGTCCCGTCGTTCACGACGAGGGTGAACAGGGAGACGGCGACCATGTTCTCCCGCAGTTCGGGGAAGCCGCCGGGCTTGCGTCCGTCGGAGAAGGCGATGACCGCGTCCTTCTTGGGCCCGGCCTGGGCGAGCTCCCGGATCCCGGCGGTCGAGCCGTGCACGTCCACGGTCACGGTGGAGCCCTCGCAGTCCTTCTCGTACTGCCGGGCCGCCTCCCGCAGGGCGGGGGCGAAGGCCGTCGAGCCGGTGACGGTGAGGGTGCCCCGGGCGCAGCCGATGGGCGGCGGGGTCTGCTCGCGGACGATCAGCGCGGCCAGGGCCACGACGCAGGCGGTCAGGACGACGGTGACGTTCCGCGCGGTCGGGCTGAACCTGGCGGGCTTCTCGTCGGGCGTGGTGCTCCGGTTGCGCCGGATCGTGCCGCCCTGGAGGCTTCCGTCGATCTTGATGTCCCGGTCGGCGACGCCGCCGGAGAGCTGGACGAGCAGCTTGAAGTACTGCCCGCGTTCGAGGGCCACCTTGGGGACGAGGACGGCGTTGTCGTCCCGGCCGAGCTTGGGGGTGCGCTCCAGGTCGTCCCGGACGGATTCCCAGCCGGCCGGGACGGTGGCGACCACGCCCTGGACGGTCCGCTCGCCGAAGGTGATCTTCAGGCCGTGGGGTTCGGTGGAGGCGCCGTAGTCCTCGGAGCTGATGTCGAGCTCGCGGTCGTTCTCGATGCGCAGGAGGACGAGGGTGGAGCCGTTCGCGGGCGCGGCCATCCCCACGACCTGGCCCTCCCGCACCGTCATGACCTCGCTGTCCTGGTTTTCCTCCCGGTGGAGCGGGGTGTTGAGCTGCACGCGGTAGCCGAGCCGCTTGCGCTGGGGCGAGAACCGGTCGATCCAGACGACGGCGAGCGTGACCAGGACACCGACGAGGGCCGTCCCCACGGCGATGACGTTCTCTGCGGTAATCCACTCCATGGCCGGGACGGTACGTACGCCAGTGCGAGGACGAGGGCGGTGTAGCGGCCCGCCACCTGGACTTCGCCCTTCGTTCAGGGAGGGCTACTCGGGTGGACGGGCATGGGTTGCCGGGGGTCTGGAGCGTGGGTGTAATGGGCCACGAGGGGGCCTTCCGTGTGAGGAGTACCCCATGCGCTCGATGCGTGTCGTCGAAGTGACCGCCTACGGAGGACCCGAGGTCCTCAGAATGGCCCGCCGGCCCGAGCCGGAGGCCGGGGCCGTCCCGGGCAGGGTGCGGGTGCGGCTGAAGGCGGCCGGAGTGAACCAGGCGGACCTGCGGATCCGCGCCGGCCGGTACGCCGACGCGGTCGGCGACCTCAGGCCCCCGTTCGTCCTGGGGACGGACTTCGCGGGCAAGCTCCTCGACCCCGCGCCCGGGATGGAGCCCGGCACCCGGGTGGCCGGTTTCGTGCCCTGGTTCGAGATGCTGACGGGCGACGGCACGTACGCGGAGATCATCTGGGCCGAGCCGGAGTGGCTGGCCCCGATCCCGGACGACGTGGACTTCACCGTCGCCGCCTCCCTCCCGCTGGCCTCGGCCACCGCCCAGCAGGGCCTCGAACGGCTCGCGCTCCGGGAGGGGGCGACGTTGCTCGTGACCGGTGCGAGCGCGGTGGTGGGCCGCTTGGCGGTCCAGTACGCCCACGCCGCCGGACTGCGCGTGGTGGCCGTCGCCCACGAGGGCGACGGGCCCGAGCTGAGGGTCATCGGCGCGGACCACGTCGTCACGCGCGGCACCCCGGCGGACGTGGTCGCGAAGGTGATCGAAGGCGACCCGTACCGGGTGGACGCGGTCTTCGACGGGGCGCTCATCGGCGCCGAGCTGCTCCCGGTGGTCAAGGACGGCGGCGTGTTCGCCGCGCTCGCTCCCGACCGGGTTCCGACCGCCGAGCGGGGCATCCGCGTCGAGACCGTACGGGCCAAGCCGGACGCCGCCCGGCTCGCGGAGAGCCTGCGGAAGGTGGCGGACCGGGAGCTGATCACCCGGGTGGCCGACGTCATGCCCCTGGAAGAGGTCGCGGAGGCGCACCGCAGGGCGGAGGAGGGGCACAGGCCGGGCCGGATGATCCTGATGATCTGAGGGTGATCCGGGTCACAGGGGCTGGACCTCAACTTTGGTTGAGGAAGAAGGATCTCTCTCACCAGCCCCTGTGACTCCCAGGAGACGATCCCCATGGCCACGCTGCTCCACATCGACACGTCCTTCAACGGCGCCGACTCCCACTCCCGCGCCGTCACCGCCGCCTTCCGCGAGGTCTGGGAGGCGGAGCACCCCGAGGGGACGGTGATCCACCGCGACCTCGCGGCGGAACCGATCCCCCACCTGGGGGCCGCCGCCTACTACGCGGGCAACACCGCCCCCGCCGAGCGGTCGCCCGAGCAGCGCGCGGCCTTCGCCCTGCGCGCCGAGCTGATCGAGGAGGCCGAGCAGGCGGACGTGATCCTGATCGGCGCCCCGATGTACAACTACACGATCCCGTCCACGCTGAAGGCCTGGATCGACCACGTCTTCCTCGTGGGCCGCACCTCGGTGACCGAGCACCCCTCGCTCGCCGGCAAGCGGGCCGTCGTCGTCGCCAGCCGCGGCGGCTCCTACCGCGAGGGCACGCCGATGCACGGCAACGACTACGTCGAGGGCTACCTGCGGCAGGCCCTCGGGGGCGGCTTCGGCCTGGACGTCAGCTTCATCGTCCCCGAGCTGACCCTCGCCCCGCACGTCCCGGCGATGGCCGAACTCGTCCCGCTGCACGAGGCCTCCCGCGCGGAGTCCCTCGCGGCGGCGGCGTCCCTGGCGAAGGAACTGGCGGCGTAGCCGGGAGGCCCGGCAGGGAGACCTAGCAGGGAGCGCTGATGTTCCCGCAGTAGATCCAGCCGTACGCCGGCGAGGTCACGTGGTACCAGCGGTTGCCCGACGAGTTGATCTTGCTGGAGTCCCAGTAGACGTCCTCGCCGTAGGACGTCTGGTAGTTGACGCTGCAACTGGCGGCCGCGCAGCTCCTGATCGGTCCGCCGATGGACATCGCCCACCCGGCACTGGCTCCCGTGGGGGCCGCCTGGGCGGGCGCCACGGCCGTCGCGGACATCACGGCACCGGCCAGGACACCGGCCGCGGCGAGCATACGGAAACGCATGATGGCTCCTTCGTCGTTCGGGGCCCCGGGGTTCCGGAGCCCGACGGGGCGCCACTCTGGTCGCGCCGGACGCGCCGACGGAAGGACCGGCTTCGTCCCGGACATGTCCGGGACGAAGCCGGTCCTGTCCGGGACGGAGCCCGGACGCTCAGTCCTGCCAGGTCAGGAAGGCGGCCCAGGCGGCGGGCTCGACGGCGAAGGTGGGGCCGTCGGGGACCTTGGAGTCCCGGAGGTAGAGGGCGGCGCCTTCCGGTCGTCGGTCGAGGGCGACCTCGACGCAGTCCCCGCCGCCGCTGTCGCTGTAGCTGGACTTGAACCAGTGCAGGGTGTCGTTCATCTCCGTGCTCCCGCCAACTCCTCGATGAGGCCCAGCGACCTGCGCGGATCCAAGGCCTGTGCCCGGATCTTCGCATAACGCTGCCGGTGCGTACTGACCTTCGTCCGGTCGGAGATCAACAGGCTCTCCCCCTGGATCTCCAGGAAGGTCACGTGGTCGTGGGCCGGGGTCTCGACGAGGTTCATCATGCCTCGGTCGCCTGCGTACTCGCCCCCCAACCCCGCATCCAGCGGCAGCACCTGGACGTTCACGTTCCTCTTCCGGGCGCACTCCGCCAGGTACGTCAACTGCTCCCGCATGACCTCCTCGTCGCCGATCGCCCGCCGCAGCACCGACTCGTCGAGGATCAGCTCGATCTCGCACACCTGCTTCCGGTCGAAGAGCGCCTTCCGCGCCATCCGGCCGACGACCAGCTCCTCGACCCGCTCCGGCGTCGGCTTCGGGTAGCCGCCCGCAATCAACGCCCGTGCGTATGCCTCTGCCTGGAAGAGGCCGTGGACAACGTGGTTCGCATAGAGCCACAGCGCCACCGCCTTCTGCTCGATCGGCGCGTACCCCCGGAACTGCTCCGGGAGTTTCTCCAGCCGTACGAGTTCCCGCATCTCCTCGAAGATGCCCGTGCCGCCGCCGAGGACGCGTTCGAGCTGGACGAGCATCTCGTCGCTCACCGGATGGATCAGCCGTTCCATGGAGCTGATGGCCGCCCCCGTGAAGCCCGTCTGCGCCCCCAACTGCTCCTGGGTCCAGCCCTTCTTCTGGCGCAATCTCTTCGCCACGGCGGCCGCCATCCTGGCCGCGGGGCCCACCGTTTCCTTGTTCTCCGCTCGTGCCGTTCACGCTCCCCATTCGGACTCAACCGATCTCAACCGGTCTCAACTGCTCCCCGCCGAATTCGACTGCGTACGAGGGGCGTTGGCGCAGGTCAAGGGGTCGCCGACGCGCCCGCCGCAGTCGTGGAAAACGCTAGCGTCGACGCGCGAACATGGTCTCGTGAATGAAGAGGATCGGGAAGTGAAGGCGGATTGGATTCCAGTTTCCGGATTCCAACTCCGTAAGGCGGGCGTACAATTCGACGCCGTTCGTGTCGACGGCGACGAGGGGCGCCGACTGGCCGACTGGATGGAGGCGCTCACCGGGGGAGACCCGGGCCCCGTCGTCATCGAGGCGAACGGCCGGCGCGGGGTCTACTTCCTCGTGCCGCCCGGCTCGACGGCCCGCCGGGCGTGGCCGCGCGGGGTGACGCGCTTCAACGCGGGGCCCGCCCACGTCAGCTACGTCCCCGTCCCCGCCCTGGTCGGCCGGACCTGGCCCCTGGCCTGGCGGTTCCCGCCGACCGCCGCGAACCGCTTCGTCCACCCGCTGCTCCTGCGGAGCGCGGTCACCGAGCTGTTCACGCCTTCTTGATCACCACCCAGGTCAGGGCGAGGGCGGGGGTCAGACAGGAGATGAGGGCGTACAGCTGGTCGTGGCCGGCCACCTGGAAGTCCAGGGCCTTCGGCAGGAGCAGGAGCAGGCCGGTGAGCAGGACGGCGAGCGCGGGCAGGTGGACGCCGGGGCTGAAGCGGCGCAGGTCGTGCACATCGTCGTCGTCGGACATCCCCTTCAGGGAGAAGCCCACGCCCAGGAGCAGCGGCCAGATCCAGATCCCGAGGAAGGCGATGAGGAACAGGCGGACCGTGGAGCGTCTGCCGTCCTCGGTGACGGGTGTGTTCGGGTCGCGGGGCGCGAAGTAGACGTCGACCTTCGTGCCGGGCCTGGGCGCCTTGGATCGGGTGTACACGCCCCGGAGGGTGACCTCGCGGCGGCCGGCCTCGTACGGGATGCGCAGGGCGAGGTCGGTGAGGTAGTAGGGGTCGTGGTCCTCGCCGCCCTCGTGGAACTCGGGCTCGCCCGCGAGGCGGACGACCGCGACGGAGTACTCGTCGTACCCGGCGCGCTCCAGACGCTCGGTCTCGCGGCCGTAGGAGCCGCTGACGTTGAAGGCCGTCAGGAAGGCGGCGAAGGTGGCGAGGGGGACGCCGAAGCAGAGCACGTACCGCAGGACGGGGTTCGGGTACCGGGTGTCCGGGCGGGGCTTGCGCAGCGGGTCGCGGTCGCGGGCCGCGGCGCGGTACGAGGCGAGGACCCAGCCCACCGCGAAGAGCGCCGAGAGCCCGGCGAGGAGCAGCTCGGGGACGAGCGGCGGGTACGGCGAGACGCCCCAGAAGGCGACGACGACGGCGGCCGCCCCACTGAGGACCATGCCCCAGCCGGTGAACGTGGTGGCGGCACTACGCGCTGACGTGCTCATGGCGCGCAGCTTAGGCGCCCTGGTGGACGTGATCTTCGGCCGAGCGCCCGCGCGGGCGGCTCACCGGCCCGACCGGCAACGTGTCGGGTCCGCCGCGGTCTCGGTGGACAAGATGGTGATGGCCCGTCCCACCTGCGGTTCCTTACCCTCGACCCCATGACCCCTCATGTCGAACCCGACCCCCAGGCCGGCGCGGCCGTCAAGGCCGCCGACCGCGCGCACGTCTTCCACTCCTGGTCCGCCCAGGGCCTGATCGACCCGCTCGCCGTGGCCGGCGCGGAGGGTTCGTACTTCTGGGACTACGACGGCAACCGCTACCTCGACTTCACCAGCGGCCTCGTCTACACGAACATCGGCTACCAGCACCCCAGGGTCGTCGCCGCCATCCAGGAGCAGGCCGGGAAGCTCGCGACCTTCGCGCCCGCCTTCGCCGTGGACGTCCGCTCCGAGGCCGCACGCCTCATCGCCGAGCGCACCCCGGGCGACCTGGACAAGATCTTCTTCACCAACGGCGGCGCCGAGGCCGTCGAGAACGCCGTCCGCATGGCCCGGCTGCACACCGGCCGTACGAAGCTGCTCTCCGCCTACCGCTCGTACCACGGCGCCACCTCCACCGCGATCAACCTGACCGGCGACCCGCGCCGCTGGGCCTCCGACACCGCCTCCGCGGGCGTCGTGCACTTCTGGGCGCCGTTCCTCTACCGCTCGCCCTTCTACGCCACCACCGAGGCGGAGGAGAGCGCGCGGGCCCTCCAGCACCTGGAGGACACGATCGCCTTCGAGGGTCCGGCGACGATCGCCGCGATCATCCTGGAGACCGTGCCCGGCACCGCCGGCATCATGACCCCGCCGCCCGGCTACCTCGCCGGCGTCCGCGAGATCTGTGACAAGTACGGCATCGTCTTCATCCTCGACGAGGTCATGGCCGGCTTCGGCCGAACCGGCAAGTGGTTCGCCTCCGAGCACTTCGACGTCGTGCCCGACCTGATGACCTTCGCCAAGGGCGTGAACTCGGGCTACGTGCCGCTCGGCGGCGTCGCCATCAACGCCGAGATCGCCGCCACCTTCGACAAGCGCCCCTACCCCGGCGGCCTGACCTACTCCGGTCACCCGCTGGCCTGCGCCGCCGCCGTCGCCACCCTCCGGGTGATGGAGGACGAGAAGGTCGTCGAGCACGCCGCCCACATCGGCGAGAACGTCCTCGGCCCGGGCCTGCGCGAGCTCGCCGAGCGCCACCCCTCCGTCGGCGAGGTCCGCGGCATGGGCGTCTTCTGGGCGCTCGACCTGGTCAAGAACAAGGAGACCCGCGAGCCGCTCGTCCCGTACAACGCGGCCGGCGAGGCCAACGCGCCGATGGCCGCCTTCGGCGCGGCGGCGAAGAAGAACGGCCTGTGGCCCTTCATCAACATGAACCGCACCCACGCCGTTCCCGCCTGCAACGTCTCCGAGGCCGAGGCCAAGGAGGGCCTGGCGGCCCTGGACGCGGCCCTCGCGGTCGCCGACGAGCACACCGCATAACCGCAGTACCGGGAGGTCCCCTCCGTCTGGACTAGGGTGTCCGGAACCGTACGGAGGGGACCGACCACATGCCCGCGAGCGGAGCTGTCACGCGCAGCACCTTGCGACAGCAGATCGCGGACGCGCTCCGTGACGAAGTGCTCGCGGGCCGTCTCCAGCCCGGCGAGGAATTCACCGTCAAGCAGATCGCCGAGCAGTACGGGGTCTCCGCGACGCCCGTCCGCGAAGCCCTCGTCGACCTCTGCGCCCAGGGCCTCCTCGACTCCGACCAGCACCGCGGCTTCCGCGTCCACCAGTACTCGATCGACGACTACCGGGGCATGGTCGAGGCCCGGATGCTCGTCGTCGACGGCATCTTCCGCCGCCACGCCCCCTCGACGACCCCGCCGCCCCCCGCTCCGGAGCCCGACCTCGGCATCGGCGTCGCGCTCGTCTCCGTACGCCGCCGGGGGGAGGCCGCCGCCCGCGCCGCCCGGGCCGGGGACCTCGACATCCTCATCGGCTACGACATCCGCTACTGGCGCGAGCTGGGCCGCCTCGTCTCCGCCAACGACTACATCGCCGACTTCCTGCACCGGCTCCGCGTCCAGGCCTGGGTCTTCTCCGTGCCCTACCTGCGCTCCGAGCGGGACGTCCTCGGCTGGCTGTGGAGCGGGCACGTGGACCTGGTCGACGCGATCACCCGCGGCGACGCGGACGCGGCCGTCGAAGTCGTCCGGGCCTACAACGCCCACTCGCTGGAATGGGCCGACCGCCTGGAGGCGCGGGCCCTCCGCTGACGTGGCGGCGGGCACCGAGGGGGACCTTCGGGTTGAGGCCGGGCATCCGGGGGCAGGTCATCGGCGGGTGGGCGTCGTCGGCGCGGCCGACTACCCTGGCCGTCCCTGCAACTGACGGAGAGCGAGCCTCCCTTGGCCTGTGACCTGTGGCTGGTCCCCCTCGTCGACGTGCTGTGCCACAGCCCCGACAATCCCTTCGCCGAAGAGATAGCCGCCTACGACGCCGTCCTGAGCGCCTCGGGCCTGCCGACCGTGCCCGTCTACGCGTACATGCCGGGGCTCTCCGGCGACGTCGCCCCGGTCGCCGGCTTCGACTACACGGCCCTGCACTTCCTGCGCCGGGCCTACCTGCTCCGGATGTGCGGGCTGCCGGTCGAGCCCGTCGACGAGCTCGGCGGGGACTACGAACAGCTCCTGGAGATGTTCGAGACGACCGCCCAGCAGTCCCACCTGGTCTGGCACTACGACCACGCGGGCGCGTACGTGCCGGTGGACTTCCCCGTGCCGCTCGCCAACGACGAGCTCCTCGAAGGCGGCGGCCCGCTCGGCTCCTCGTACGGGCTGCTGCGGGAGCTGGAGTTCGTGGCGCCCTCGATCGGCATCGACCCGGCGAACCCGCCCGCCGCCCCGCAGCCGCCGGAGCGGCCCACCACCTTGGAGGAGCCGGCCGTGGCCGTGCCGTACGACGGCCACCCCTTCGCCCGGGAGCGGCACGTCTGGCTGGGGCTGCACGCGGCGGCGACCCGGAGCCTCGCCCAGGGCTCGATGATCATCCTGAGCTGAGGTCCCGGAGCATCCTGAGCCGAGGTCTTCCGGAGCGACCTGAGCCGAGGTCTCCCGGAGCGGCTTGCGCCGAGGCCCCCGGAGCAGCCCGCGTCAGCGGGTCTCCGGGGGCCGCTGGCGCGGCATGTTCGGCCGGGTGCCCGGCGGCAGCGGGAAACGGCCCGAGGGGTGGGAGACCTCGGACCTGGCCGGGACCACCCCGACCGACTGGAGCGCCAGCGGCGCCGGGCCCGAGCGGAACTCGACCATCCAGTCCGCGGTCTCCGCCCGCACCAGCTCCGTGACGTCCTCCGAGAAGCGGCGCAGCACGCCGAGACAGCGCTCGGCCGCCTCGCTCGCCGTGCCCTCCGTGGGGCCCAGGACCTCCCGGACGCTCTCCGAGGCCCAGTCGAACTGGAGCGCCTGCAGCCGGCGCTGCACGGCCTGCGCCGTCGCCACGTCCCTTATCCAGCCGGACGTCAGCCCGAAGTACCGGTCGCAGGCCAGGCAGGCGGCGCCGAGCAGCAGCGACAGATAGCCCCAGCCCGAGGTGCCCTCGGCGACCCCGGTCAGGTCGAGCAGCGGGAGCGCGGCGCCCGCGATCACCCCCGCGGCCGTGCCGATCCGCAGGATCCGGGCGGCCCGGCGCTTCCAGACGCGGTCGGAGAGGTACCACTCGGCGGTGCGCAGGGCGTTGTTCTCGACCCAGCGGTACAGCTCGTCGAGCCGTTCGGCCGGCTCCCCCCAGTCGCCCAGGGGGAAGGGCGTACCGGTCAGATCGCGGTGGACGTCTCCCCCGGGGGGTCCCGGTGGCTGCATCTCCGGCTGCTGGCTCACCGGGGGACTCCTCTGTTCAGCTCAGCGCGCGTGTCCTTCTGTGACGTGCGGTGCACGTGGTGCCTGCCCTTCCTACCGCCGAATGGTGGGCGATGGGCCCGGAATCCCGGGATTTCCGCCCGCAAGAGGGTGTTGATCAGGTAGAGGAGCCCGCAGTTTCTCACTCGAAAGAGTTGCGTCGGCGCCCCGGTCCGTGACCACGTAGGCTCGGCATACCGACATATCGAACCTGAGGAGTGACCGTGATCCCCGGTGGTGGCCAGCCCAACATGCAGCAGCTTCTCCAGCAGGCCCAGAAGATGCAGCAGGACCTCGCCCGGGCCCAGCAGGAGCTCGCGGCGACCCTGGTCGACGGGCAGGCGGGCGGCGGCCTGGTCAAGGCGACCGTCACCGGTGCCGGCGAGCTGCGCGCCCTGGAGATCGACCCCAAGGCGGTCGACCCCGAGGACACCGAGACGCTGGCCGACCTGATCGTCGCCGCCGTGCAGGCCGCCAACGACAACGCGCAGCAGCTCCAGCAGACCAAGCTCGGCCCGCTCGCCCAGGGCATGGGCGGCATGCCGGGTCTCGGCTTCTGAGCCCCTTCTAAGGCTCGCTTCCAGCCACTACCGTAAGAATCAAGCACTCCGAGAGAGGCGTTCCGTTGTACGAAGGCGTGGTTCAGGACCTCATCGACGAACTGGGCAGGCTGCCCGGCGTCGGTCCCAAGAGCGCGCAGCGGATCGCCTTCCACGTCCTCCAGGCGGAGCCCACGGACGTCCGGCGTCTCGCGCACGCCCTCCTGGAGGTCAAGGAGAAGGTCAGGTTCTGCGCGGTCTGCGGGAACGTGGCGCAGCAGGAGCAGTGCAACATCTGCCGCGACCCGCGCCGCGACCTGACCGTCATCTGCGTGGTCGAGGAGCCCAAGGACGTCGTGGCGATCGAGCGGACGCGTGAGTTCCGCGGCCGGTACCACGTCCTCGGCGGCGCGATCAGCCCCATCGAGGGGGTCGGCCCGGACGACCTGCGCATCCGCGAGCTGCTCGCGCGGCTCGCGGACGGCACCGTCACCGAGCTGATCCTCGCCACCGACCCGAACCTGGAGGGCGAGGCCACCGCGACGTACCTGGCGCGGATGATCAAGCCCATGGGGCTCAAGGTGACCCGGCTCGCCAGCGGCCTCCCGGTCGGCGGCGACCTGGAGTACGCCGACGAGGTGACCCTCGGCCGTGCCTTCGAGGGACGGCGGCTGCTAGATGTATGACGACAGGTCCGGCGCGCGCCGCGTGTTCTCAGGGAGGCTGCTCGATGTCTGATCCCACACTGCACTCCGTCACGCAGGATCCGGACGACTTCGCGGTTCAGATCGCCGACTCGATCGAGAGCTTCATCGTCGCGACGACCGAGGTCGCCAAGGGCGACGAGCCGGACAGCGCCGTGCCCTTCATCCTCCTGGAGCTCTCCCAGCTGCTCCTGGCGGGCGGCCGGCTCGGCGCGCACGAGGACATCGTCCCGGACGAGCGGTACGAGCCGGACACGGGCCCCGAGCCGGACGTCGACGACCTGCGCGAGCGGTTCGCGGTGATGCTGGAGCCGGTCGACGTCTTCTCCGAGGTCTTCGACCCGTACGAGCCGCGCAAGGCCCCGGTGCCGGCCCGGATCTCCGACAACCTCGCCGACATCGTCACCGACCTGCGCCACGGGCTCGCCCACTACCGCGCGGGCCGCACCAGCGAGGCGCTGTGGTGGTGGCAGTTCTCGTACTTCTCCAACTGGGGCCCCACCGCCTCGGCCACTCTCCGCGCCCTCCAGTCCCTCGTCGCCCACGTCCGCCTCGACCAGCCCCTCGCGGAGCTCGACGGACTCGACACGGACGAGGACCTCGCCGAGGACGACCTCGCGGAGGAGGCGGGCCGCGTGATGCTGGAGGAGATCGCGACCCCGCTGGGCCTGCGGATCAGGTCGCTCAGGAAGTAGCGCGCCGCCGGGCGGCCGACGGCCCACCGCCGGCCGATCGGTCGCCGACGGACGTGGGTGATCACTCCGCGAGCAGCGCGTCTCATCATTCGATATCACGCTGGCGTTTTCGGGTCCCTCGATAGACTGAGGCGATCGCAGCGCCGGCTGCGGCACAGACTGAGCGAGGAGCGCACGTGGGCCTTGTCGTGCAGAAGTACGGAGGCTCCTCCGTTGCCGATGCCGAAGGCATCAAGCGCGTCGCCAAGCGGATCGTGGACGCCAAGAAGAACGGCCACCAGGTGGTCGTCGTGGTTTCCGCGATGGGCGACACGACGGACGAGCTGATCGATCTCGCCGAGCAGGTATCCCCGATCCCTGCCGGACGCGAGTTCGACATGCTGCTGACCGCCGGAGAGCGGATCTCCATGGCCCTGCTGGCCATGGCGATCAAAAACCTGGGCCACGAGGCCCAGTCGTTCACGGGCAGCCAGGCAGGCGTCATCACCGACTCGGTCCACAACAAAGCGCGCATCATCGATGTCACGCCGGGCCGGATCCGTACCGCCCTCGACGAGGGCAACATCGCCATCGTCGCCGGCTTCCAGGGCGTGTCCCAGGACAAGAAGGACATCACCACGCTCGGCCGTGGCGGTTCCGACACCACCGCCGTGGCGCTCGCCGCGGCGCTCGACGCCGAGGTCTGCGAGATCTACACCGACGTCGACGGTGTGTTCACGGCCGACCCGCGCGTCGTGAAGAAGGCGAAGAAGATCGACTGGATCTCCTTCGAGGACATGCTGGAGCTCGCCGCCTCCGGCTCCAAGGTGCTGCTGCACCGCTGCGTCGAGTACGCACGCCGTTACAACATCCCGATCCACGTCCGCTCGTCCTTCTCGGGGCTGCAGGGCACCTGGGTCAGCAACGAGCGACACTCCAACGAAAAGGGTCCCAAGGTGGAGCAGGCCATCATCTCGGGCGTCGCCCACGACACCTCCGAGGCGAAGATCACCGTCGTCGGCGTGCCGGACAAGCCGGGCGAGGCCGCGGCCATCTTCCGGGCCGTCGCGGACGCCGAGATCAACATCGACATGATCGTGCAGAACGTGTCGGCCGCCTCCACCGGCCTCACGGACATCTCCTTCACCCTCCCCAAGGCCGAGGGCCGCAAGGCCATCGACGCCCTGGAGAAGGCGAAGGCCGCGATCGGCTTCGACTCGCTGCGCTACGACGACCAGATCGGCAAGATCTCCCTGGTCGGCGCCGGCATGAAGACCAACCCGGGCGTCACCGCGGACTTCTTCCGGGCGCTCTCCGACGCGGGCGTGAACATCGAGCTGATCTCGACCTCCGAGATCCGCATCTCGGTCGTCACCCGCGCCGACGACGTCAACGAGGCCGTGCGCGCCGTCCACACCGCCTTCGGCCTGGACAGCGACTCGGACGAGGCCGTCGTCTACGGAGGCACCGGACGATGAACCCGAAGCCGACGCTCGCGGTCGTGGGAGCGACCGGGGCGGTCGGCTCGGTGATGCTCCAGATGCTCACGCACCACGCGGACGTCTGGGGCGAGATCCGCCTCCTCGCCTCCCCCCGCTCGGAGGGCCGCAAGGCCTCCGTCCGGGGGGAGGAGTGCGAGATCCTCGCCTTGAGCGAGGAAGCCTTCGAGGGCGTCGACCTGGCGCTCTTCCTCGTGCCCGAGACCGTCGCCGCCCACTGGGCGCCGCTCGCCGTCTCCAAGGGCGCCGTCGTCGTGGACACCTCCGCCGCCTTCCGCGCCGACCCCGACGTGCCGCTCGTCGTCCCCGAGCTCAACGCGCCCGCCGCACGGCTGCGCCCCCGGGGCATCGTCGCCGGCCCCGGCTCCACCACCCTCGCGCTGATCGTCGCCGTGGGCTCCCTGCACGCCGAGTTCGGCCTCGCCGAACTGGTCGTCACCGCCCAGCAGGCCGCCAGCGGCGCCGGTGCCGGACAGGCGGGCGTCGACGCGCTCCGCGCCCAGCTCGGCCTGGTGGCCGGCGACGCCGACCTCGGCACGCACCCCGGAGACGTACGGCGCGCCGTCGGCGAGAACACCGGCCCCTTTTTCGGACCCCTCGCGCTCAACGTCCTGCCCTGGTCGGGCACCCCCGGCGCCGACGGGGCCTCCTCCGAGGAGGAGCACGTCCGCGACGAGACCCGCCGCGTCCTCGGCCTCCCCGGCCTCCGGATCGCCGCCACCTGCGTCCGCGTCCCCGTCGTGACCGGGCACTCCGTCTCCGTGCACGCGCGCTTCGAGCACCCCGTCCCGGTCGACCGCGCCCACGAGGTCCTGGCCACCTCACCGGGGGTCGTGCTCTGCGACGACCCGGCCGCCGGAGACTTCCCCACCCCCGCCGACGTCGTCGGCACCGACCCCGCCTGGGTCGGCCGGGTCAGGCGCTCCCTCGACGACGAGCGCGCGCTCGACTTCTTCGTCTGCGCCGACAACCTCCGCAAGGGCGCGGCCCTGAACGCGCTTCAGATCGCGGAATCGCTTGTCACGGATTTGCGTGATCTGTGAACGACCTGTGAGCAAAAAGGCGTCAGATACCCCTTGAACTGCGGCGATGCCGTGGTCGACGATGCACTTCCCCCGTACTGCAACCAGAGTTGGGCGGGGCGCGTCTCTGCGTGCACCCACGACCGTGTGCGCGGGACACGCTGGAAGCGGGGCATCGGGGGAGAACGGTTACGCATGAGGACGAACAAGTCGCCGTCGAAAAAGGTGGCGTACGCGTACAACCCTGCCGGGGGGAAGCGTGTCCAACAAGCGTGGCAGAGGTACTCGACATCGCAACCATCGCCCCGCTGCGCGGCGCGGGCACGGCGGTGCTCCCCATGCGGAGCAGCGCCGTCGTCCCCGTACGCGGCTCAGCGGTCCGCCCGCTCAGGCGCCCGCGCGCGCTCGGCGGCATGCCGGTGATCGCCCCCGTGCCCACCGGATCCCGCACCGGCGACGTGGACGGCATCCCGTCGCCCCGCCGGAGCACCGAGACCGCCCCGGCCGCCGGCACCACCGTCGACCACCTCACCGAGACCTACCGCGCCCACTACCGGTCGCTGCTCGGTCTCGCCGCGCTGCTCCTCGACGACACGGCCTCCTGTGAGGACGTCGTCCAGGAGGCCTTCATCCGCGTCCACTCGGCCCGCAAGCGGGTGCGCGAGCCCGAGAAGACGCTCGCCTACCTGCGCCAGACCGTGGTGAACCTCTCCCGGTCCGCGCTCCGCCGCCGCATCCTCGGCCTGAAGCTGCTGTCCAAGCCGATGCCGGACATGGCCAGCGCGGAGGAGGGGGCGTACGAGCAGCTGGAGCGCGAGGACCTGATCAAGGCGATGCGCGGACTCCAGCGGCGCCAGCGCGAGGTGCTCGCCCTGCGGTACTTCTCCGACATGACGGAGGTCCAGGTCGCCGAGACGCTCGGGATATCCCTGGGCTCGGTGAAGGCGTACGGTTCGCGGGGCATCGCGGCGCTGCGCGTCGCGATGGGAGCGACGACATGAGCGAGGCACCCCGCGGGGACGGCGTGGCCCACGAGGACCGTGACGGCGACGACGTCCCCGAGAGGCGTGCCGCCGAGACGGCGCGCGAGGACGACACCGCGTCCGCCGCCCCGGCCTCCGCCTCGGAGAATCCCGACGCCCTGGATGAACGTGACGAGCTGAGTGGACAGCGCATGGTGAAGATCGAGCCCGGACCCGGCGAGGGCGACGACGAGCTCGCGCTGCGGCGGCTCTTCCAGGACGCCGTGGGCGGCATGGAGCCCTCCCTCGGCTCGCTGGAACACCTGCGCCGTGCCGTGCCCGCGCGGCGCGCCCGCAAGCGGCAGGCCATCGTCGGCGCCGCGGCCGCCGCCGTCCTCATCGGCACGGCCGTCCCCGCCTTCGTGCACGTCGCCTCCTCGGGCGGCCTCTCCGCCGCCAACCCGGTGAACGCCGGTCACGGCGAGCAGGCCCAGGGCGGCACCGGCACCGAGACCGGCGTCGAGGGCGGCCAGAGCTCCAAGGCCCCCGCGAGCAACGTCTCGCCGAGCCCCGGCGGGGCCGACGGCGCCTCCGGCAAGCCGCAGCGCCCGGGCTCCGGCGCCTCCGGCGTCGGCCCGCACCAGACGCTGGGCGCCGACCCCGGCTCCACCCCGCGGTGCACCGCCGAGCAGCTCGGCGTCGTCAGGGAGGGAGCCGAGGGGGCCGACAGCGAGGGCAAGGTCCACGGCACCTTCCGCATCGCCAACGTCTCCGACCGGACCTGCCTGGTGGACGGCGCGGGCATCGTCGGCTTCGAGGCCAGGGGGGCGGCGGACCCGGCCCGCATCTCGGTGGTCCGGCACACCTCGGGCGACGGCAGCGGACTGCCCGACCCCTCACAGGAGTCGCTCGCGCTCGCCCTGCAGCCGAGCGGCAGCTACGAGGTGAAGTTCGTCTGGGTGCCGAGCGACACCTGCCCGACGACTGGCACCACCCCGACCCCCACGCCGACCCCCCCGACCGAACCGCCCGCCACCCCGACCCCGACGGCCACGTCGACGCCGACCCCGACGGACGACCCGACGAGCGGGGCGGGCGGCACCGACTCCGGCGGCGCCGGGGCCGGAGCCGGAGCCGAGGAGGGTGCCGGCGCGGCACTCCAGCTGCTCGGCGAGGACGGCGCTCCGGCGGACGGCAGCATCGTGGTCAGCCACACCGCGGAACCGGGCGGCCCCACGGCCTCGGCCGTCATCCCCAACGCCTGCGCCGGCACCATCTACCGCACCGGAACCCTGGCGAGCTCCTGAACCCGGGGGCCGGTCGGCCGGGCGGCTGGTCGGCCGGTCGGCCGCCCGGGTCCTGAGCCTGCGCCCGGGGGTCGGGGGTCGGGTGGTCGCCGGTTTCCGCGCCTGTGCCCGGTCAGCCGGGTGGTCACCGGTTTCCGAGCCTGCGTCCGGCGGCGCGGCGGCCACCGGCTCCTGAGCTCGTGGCCGACGGCCTGGCGGCCCGGGGGTCGGGAAGTTTCGGGCCCCGAGCCCCGGCCCCGGCCCTGGTGTCGACCCCGGCCCCGGCCCTTCGTGGCCGAGCCGTGGCCTACAGGCCCAGTGCCTCGTCGCGGGAGGCCTCCGCCTCGCGGCGTACGAGGCGGAACCACATGAAGACGACGAAGCCCGCGAAGACGAACCACTCCGCCGTGTAGCCGAGGTTCTGGAAGGCCTTCGCGTCCAGGCTCGTGCCCGCCGCGGCCACCGCCGGGACCGGCGTGAGCCCGGCGGGGGAGTCCGCGAGGGTGATCCAGGCGTCGTAGACGTCGTCCGAGACCACGTTCACCAGGGACGCCGCACTGATCATGCCGAGCTGCCCCTCGGGCAGCCCGCCCGCCGCCTGGACGCCCTTCGTGCCCGGGTTCTCCGAGGCCTGGAGCGCGCCCACCACCGTCACCTCGCCCGACGGCGGGGCGGGGGCCTTCGCGCCCGTGGGGAGCCAGCCCCGGACCACCGGCAGCGACCGGCCGCCGTCGGTCTTGAGCAGCGTCAGGACGTACGAGCCGGTGCGCCCGTCCAGCTCGCGGTCCGGCACGAGGAACTGCCCCCCGAACCGGCCACGTGCCTGCGCCGAGCGACCCGAGGTCTCCTTGTCCACCGGCAGCAGGGAGTCCAGCGGCTCGGCCTTCTCCGCGCTCGCGGCGGGCCGCCGCTCGGCTTCCCGATGGGAGTCGACGCGGTCCTCGAACTTGCCGAGCTGCCAGGTCCCCATGAAGACGCAGAACGGGATCGCGAGGAGGACGAAGACGTTGATCCCCCACCAGCGGGGCGTTCTCAGGAACCGGTACACGCCCCCACGGTACGCAAGCGGACACCACCTCCCGACGACCGGGTCCCCGGGCGCCGGCCGGTCAGGCCGAGGCCGCGGCGCCTCCCCGGACCGGCGGAGTGGTCCCCAGGTGTCTCGCCGCGAAGTCCAGGTCCAGGGCGACCTGCTTGATCCGCTCCTCCACCACCAGGGAGCCGTGGCCCGCGTCGTACCGGTACACCTCGTGGACCGCGCCCCGGGCCGCCAGCCGGTCGACGTAGTTGTCGATCTGCCGGATCGGGCAGCGCGGGTCGTTGACACCGGCCGACACGTGCACCGGCGCCTTCACCGCGTCCACGTACGTCAGCGGCGACGAGGCGGCGTACCGCTCGGGCACCTCCTCCGGGGAACCGCCCAGGAGCGTCCGGTCCAGCGCCTTCAGGGCCTCCATCTCGTCCTCGTACGCCGTGACGTAGTCCGCGACGGGCACGGCCGCGAGACCGACCGCCCAGTCGTCCGGCTGGGTGCCCAGACCGAGCAGCGTGAGGTAGCCGCCCCAGGAACCGCCGGCCAGGACGAGCCGCGCCGGGTCCGCGAGGCCGCTCTCCACGGCCCAGGAGCGGACCGCGGCGATGTCCTCCAGCTCGATCAGACCGACCCGGTGCTTGAGCGCGTCGGTCCACTCCCGGCCGTACCCCGTGGAGCCCCGGTAGTTGACCCGCACCACCGCGTACCCGTGGTCCACCCAGGCCGCCGGGCCCGACGCGAAGGCGTCGCTGTCGTGCCAGGCGGGGCCGCCGTGCACCTCGAAGACAGTCGGGAAGGGGCCCTCGCCCCCCGCCGGGCGCTGCACGAGCGCGTGGACCCTGCCGCCGGGGCCGTCCACCCACACGTCCTCCACGGGCACCGACGGCGGCGCCTTCGGACCGGGCGGGTCGAGGACGACGCCGCCGGCCGTGGAGCGCACCACCGGCGGCTCGGCGGCCGAGGACCACAGGTACTCCACGGAGCCGTCGGGCCGGGCCGTCGCGCTCGACACCGAACCGGCCGGGGTCTCCACCCGGACCAGGGCGCCGGTCGCGATCTCGTACCGCCACAGCTCGCTGCGGGCCTCGAAGCCGTGCACGATCAGCAGGCCCGAGCCGTCCGGATACCACTCCGCCGACACGTCGCCCGGCAGATCGAGCCGCAGGTCGGTCTCGGTGCCCGTCGCCACGTCCCAGAGCATCGGCTCCCAGCGGCCGCGCCGCTGATGGCCGACGAGCAGCCGGGTGTCCCCGGCCAGCGGGGCGAAACCGAGGACGGTGAGCCCCAGCTCCTCCGTGCCGCCCTTGGTGTCGTCGAGCTCGGCCACCACGCCCGCGTCCGAGGCGCGCAGCACGCGCAGCGCCGAGTGCATCGCGTCGCCGTGCTCGGTGTGCTCGATCGCGATCAACGAGCCGTCGTAGGAGAGGTCGCCGACGCCGGCCGACTCCCGGTGCCGGTAGATCTCGACCGGAGCGCCGGCCCCGGGCCGTACGAGATGGACCGTCGACCCCTCCTCGTCCGTGGACCGGCCCACCACGATCGTGCCCTCCCGGCCGATGGCGAGCCCGGCGGGGTAGGACGGGTCGAGGCCGGGCACGGCCGGCTCGTCCTCGCCGCCCGCGAACGGCTGGCGCATCCACACCCCGAACTCGTCCCCGTCGGTGTCCGCGAACCACCAGACCGAGGCGCCGTCCGGCGACAGCGCCCCGTCCGTCGTCCCGTTCGGCCGGTCCGTGACCTGCCGCTGCTCACCGCTCGCCCGGTCCCAGGCGTACAGCTCGTACGTCCCCGTCGCGTTGGACACGAAGAGTGAGCGGTCCGGGGCCTCCTCGGCCCATTCGGGCAGGGAGACGCGGGGTGCCCGGAAGCGCTGCTCCCAGACGGGGGTGTCGAAGTCCTTGCTCTCGGTAGTCATGGCACCCATCATGCTCCGAGCCGCGGACAATCGGGTCGCGTCGCCCGCAGCCTGTGGATAACCTCGCCGACATGTACTCTCCGACGCCCGACGACTGGCACGAGGCCAACCGCGCGAAGTGGGACGAGCGCGTCCCGATCCACGCCGCCAGCGAGTTCTACGACCTCGACGCCTTCCGCGCGGGCAAGGACGCCCTGCGGGACTTCGAGCTCGCGGAGGTCGGAGACGTCACCGGGCGCTCCCTGCTCCACCTCCAGTGCCACATCGGCCTGGACACCCTCTCCTGGGCCCGGCACGGCGCCTCGCACGTCGTCGGCCTGGACTTCTCCGAGCCGGCCGTCGAGACCGCCCGCTCGCTCGCCGCCGACCTGGGCCTCTCGCAGGAGCGGGCCGCCTTCGTCGCCGCCGACGTGTACGACGCCGCCGAGGCCGTCCCGGACCGGTCGTACGACATCGTCTACACCGGCACCGGGGCGCTGAACTGGCTGCCCGACCTCGACCGCTGGGCGGAGACCGCCGCCGCCCTCGTCGCCCCGGGCGGCTTCCTCTACGTGGCCGAGTTCCATCCGCTGACCGACTCGCTCGACGACGAGACCGGCAGCCGGGTCGAGCACGACTACTTCGTCCGCGATCCGTGGGTGGACACCACCCCGGGGACGTACGCCGACCTCGACGCCGTCACCGTCCACAACCGCAGCGTGGAGTGGGTGCACCCGGTCGGCGAGGTCGTCACCGCCCTCGCGAAGGCCGGTCTGCGCATCGAGTTCCTGCACGAGCACGACGCCTCGCTCTTCCCCCGCTACGGCGCCCTCCAGCGGCACGAGGACGGCTACTACCGCTTCCCCGCGGACCGCCCCCGCATCCCCCTGATGTACTCGGTCAAGGCGTCCCGCCCGGCCTGATCAGGACGGCCGGGGAGGGCGGCGTCACGAACACGGCGGTCCACGCGCCCATCGGAAAACGCGCCGGGCGCCCCATCAGGAGCCGGTCGCCGGCCGCACGTGGTGGGTGCGCCGGCCGTCCGGCCCGAGGACCTGCGCGCCGATCTTGTGGGTGTGCAGGGACACCGCGGTGCCCGTGATCCGCAGCGCCGGCGCGGCCCGCACCAGCGCCGCCGTCACGTCGTGGAGCTCCTCGACCGTACGGAGCCACATGGCGAGGGCCAGGTTGTGCGGACCGGTGACCGAGGTGATCACGCGGGTCTGGCGGAGCCGGGTCAGCGAGGCCACCGACTCGGCCACCTCCAGGGGCGGTACGTCCGCCGTGACCAGCGCCCACACCGGCCGGCCGGAGAAGCGCGGGGCCGGCAGGCAGTGGTGGTGGACGGCACCGGCCGCGCCGAGGGCGTCCAGCCTGCGGCGTACGGTCGACTCGCTGGTGCCGCACTGCCGGGCCAGTTCGGCGGCGCTGCGCCGGGCGTCCCCCGCCAGCTCCGCGACGATCCGCTGGTCGAGCTCCGTGACGAGCGGGTACGCGCGCGTGGAGGACCGGGCCCGCCGGTCACCTCCGGTGAGTTCGGTGAGGTGCTGCGTCTGCGCCGGGGTGAGCTGCTCGATCCGCGAGCGGTACGGGCGGTTGTGCAGCTGGGTGACGACCTGGGTGCGGGCCCTGAGCACCCCGGGGAGCCGTCGCACCCGGCCGGCGAGGTAACCGTCGAGGGCATGGAGGTCCGGGCAGTTGACGAGCAGCACCAGATCGGCCTCGCCGGTCACCTGGTGGACGCCGAGGGTGCACGGATCGCCCGCGACCTCGATCGCGGTGGCCTCGGCGGCTCCGGCGACGCACTCCAGCTCCACCCACGCGTACAGGGTGGCCTCCGTGCCGCGCCGGGCCGCGAGCAGCGAACTCCAGGCGTAGCCTCCTGCGGTGAGGGTCTCCCAGCGCCGGGCGAGCGTGTCCGGGCTCACCGCGAGCACGCCGGAGAGCTGCGTCCAGCTGGCCCGCGGTGCGAGCTGCAGTGCGTGGATCAGTGCCAGATCCACCTCTCCCAGGACGGATTCCCTGGTATGCATGTGCCTCCTTGGTCGATCCCGGGGAAACCCTGGGTGCGGGCACGGGAAGGCCCCAGGATGTGGACCAGGGCAAATGCATTCAAGCCGCGGCGTCGGCCGTTTTCCATCGAATCCGTCCTGAATCACAGGAGAGGGCGGAGAAGTGACACGGGGGCTGGAGTACATGTGGGCTGGAGAACCACCGGAGACCGAACGCCTGTGGGGCGAACACATCGGCCTTGACCAGATCGCCGCGGCCGAGCGCGGCTACGAGAGCTGCGGCCCGGCCGAACAGCTCCTGTGGGAGCGGCTGTCCGTCTTCGAGGGGGCCTTCGGCCGGGAGGCCGTCCGCGAGGTCTGCGCCTCCGGGACGCTGCCCGCCGACGCGATCCAGACGGTCCTGGACCGGCTCGCGCCCCTCGCCCTCCTCCCCGTCGACGACCTCTTCGACGGCGAGGACGGCCTGCCCCGCTACTGGATGCCGCACCCGATGCGGGCCGTCGGCGCCCGCAGGCTCACCGCGCGCGGCGACCGCTGGGCCGTCCTCCTGCACCACCGCAGATGGTGCGTGAAGGTGGCCCGGCGGGCCTCCGACTGGTGGCAGCGGGGCCGGCAGCTGGACGCCCGGGACCTCGCGCTGCGCGAACTCCCGGACCTGGCGGCCGCCATGGACCCCACGACCGCGCCGCTGTCGCCGAGCGCCGAGGCCGAGACGTCCGTCGAGATCGCGGTCTCCCTCTGGTTCCTGTGGGTGGCCTGCGGGCGGACCGCCGAGGGCCGCGCCCGGCTGCGGCACGCCCTCAGCCTGCACGCCGGACCGCCGTCCGCCCGCGCCCTGTGGCTGGCGGCCTTCCTGGAGCTGGAGTCGGGCCGCCCCGAGGACGCCGACCCGCTCCTCGCGCAGGCCTGGGCGGCGGCCGTACGGGACGGCGACGAGCGCTGCCTGTCGCTCCTGGCCCATCTGCGCGGAGCGACCGCCCTCTACCAGGGGCGTACGCGCGCGGCGGCGGCCGAGTTCCGGGAGGCCCTCGCGCTGATGGAGGAGCACCCGGAGTTCGGGCCGAGCCGGCGGGCGTGCTGGGTCGGGCTCGCGCTCTCCCTGTGCCGCTCCGACCCGGAGGGCGCGCAGGAGGCGCTGGACCAGGGGGACCTGGACCGGGAGAGCCGGCGCGCCTGGGTGGGCCGTGACGTATTCGCCGAGGCCTGGGCGTACCACGTGCGGGCCGAACTCGGCGCCTGGGACGGGGACCGGGCACGCGCCGCGGAGTACGCCCGGCGGGCCCTGCGCGAGCACCTGCGGCTCGGCTCCGCGGTGGGCGCGGCCTGCGCGGCGGAACTCCTCGCCCAGATGCGGGCGATGGACGGCCGGCGCGACGCGGCGGCCCATCTCCTGGGCGCTGTCGACCTGTTGCGGACCTCGGTCTTCGACTCCTCGTACCGGCCGGCGGAGTACTGCGCGGTCACGCGCGCGCGTGGGGAGGAGGCGCTCGGGGCGCCGGTCGGCGACCCGGACCTGCGGGAGGCCTACGAAGAGGGCGCGAGGCGCGGCCTGTTCACGCTGTCGGGCGAGCTCTAGGGGCGCCCAGGAGGCCCCGATCGGCGCCCCGGGAACCGGCCGCTCTTCGAAGCGCCGCGCCCGCCCGACCACCTGTGCGCTCAGCGTGATCGATCGGATGCGTACCGCAAACATCCGACCGCCTACCCTGGAGGTACGAGCCCCGCTCCGGCGGCGCGCATCCAACCCGGCGGCACGGAGGTGGCCCATGAGGGCACGCCACCACTTCCACATCGACCACCTCGGGCACTCGGTCTCCGTGACCGTCCAGACCGGGCACGCCCCGGTCGTCGAGGTCCTCGTCGACGGCAAGGAGACCGGCCACGCCACGGGTCAGGACGACCGCCCGGTCACCGTCACGATCGAGCTGCCGACCGACCCGCCGACGCCGGTGACCGTGCGCGCGACCCCGGGGCCCGGCGTACCGCGCTGCCTGCTGCTCGGGACGGCGGACGAGGAGCCGCACGTGATGGCACCGAGGCCGTACTGAACCGGTCGGGGGCCTCACCAGGGAAAGCCGGGGCCCCGTACCGAGCCGTTCAGGAAGCCGCCAGGACAGCGGGGCCGTCCCCGTACCGAGCCGTTCCAGGACGCCGCCAGGACAGTGGGGCCGCCCCGTACCGAACCGGTCCAGGACGCCGTCAGGACAGCCAGGCCATCCCGATGATCAGGAAGACCACGAAGGCGATGGCGCCGGCCACCGCGGCCGTCTTGCGCGGGCGGCGCCGGGAGAGCTCCGCGAGCCCGCCGCCGCTGCTCGCCGGGGCCTGGCGGCGCCGGGCGGCGGGCGCGGGCCGGGTCACCGGCGGCCGGTTCATCGGCGGCGGGGTCGGCGCGGGCGTGTGCACCGGCGCGGGCATGGGCATGGGGGCGGCCCCGGCCGGCTGGTGGGAGCCGTGGGGCGCACGGGTCAGGACGGGCCCGGGCCCGGCGGGCTGATGGGGCGCGTGCGGCCGGCCCGCGGCGGGGGCGGCCCCGGGGTATCCGGACCCGCGCCAGGCGCCGGAGGAGAACCAGTCCGCGATCGCCTGCGCCGAGGGCCGCTGCTCCGGCTGCTTGGCGAGCAGGCTGAGCAGGTACGTCTCGAAGTCGGGCGGCAGCGCGGCCCCGAGGCGGCTGGGCGGCACCGGGGCGGTGTCGATGTGCTGGTACAGCAGAGCGGTCGCGGTGTCCGCGCGGAACGGGGGTCTTCCGGTGATCAGTTGGTACAGCACGCAGCCCAGCGAGTACACGTCGGAGGCGGACGACGCGGGCTGCCCGAGGGCCCGCTCGGGCGCGAGGTACAGCCCCGTGCCCACGATCTGACCGGTCGTCGTGAGGGCGGCCGAGGGGTCGTCCACGAACCGCGCGATGCCGAAGTCGGCCAGCTTGACCGTGCCCTCGGCGTCGACGAGCAGGTTCCCCGGCTTGATGTCCCGGTGCACCACGCCCTGCCGGTGCGCGGCCGCGAGCCCGGCGGCGGCGTGCGCGGCGACGACCGCGACGCGCTCGGCGGGCAGGACCAGCGGATCGGACGGGCTCCCGGCGAGGCTGTCGCCCTCCACCAACTCCATGACCAGGAACAGCTTTCCGTCCCAGGTGCCGAAGTCGAAGACGCCCACCACGTGCGGGTGGCTCAGCCGCGCGGCGGTCTGCGCCTCGAGGCGGAAGCGGTCGCCGGCGGAGGGGTCGGTCGCCTGCGCCAGCATCAGCTTCACGGCCACGGGCCGGCCCAGGACCTCGTCGGTGGCCTGCCACACCTCGCCCATGCCGCCCCGGCCGATACACACATGAAGCCGATATCGGTCCGCGACCAGCACCTGGAGACCACCCTTTCGACGATCGATCAACCTGACGGAAGGGAACCAGCGTAGAGCCGCCCGACCCCGGCTCTCGCCGCGCTCCCCCCTCCGCGCCTCCGTGCGGTGCACGACACCCGTGGTCCGGGTGAACGGAAGGTGTCACCGGACGGTTAGCATCGCGGCCCGGAGCAGGTTCTGGTGCACAGGTTCATGGGACGGAGTGGGTCGTGGCGCGACCTCGTGTGGGTGTGGCGGTACTGACGATGGGCACGCGCCCCGCCGAGCTGCGGGCGCTGCTCGACGCCGTGGCGGGCCAGGACGAGCCCGCGTCCCGGATCGTCGTCGTCGGCAACGGCACGGGGTCGCTCCCGGCCCTGCCCGAGGGCGTCACCGGGGTCGAACTCCCCGAGAACCGGGGCGTCTCCGGCGGGCGGAACGTCGCGATCGAGACGCTGCGTTCCTTCGGCGACGTCGACATCGTGGTGGACCTCGACGACGACGGCCTGCTCGTCGACAAGGACGTCTTCCGCCGCCTCGCCGACCTGTACGAGGCGGACCCGCACCTCGGCATCGTCTCGTTCCGCATCGCCGACGAGACCGGCGAGACCCAGCGCCGGCACGTCCCGCGCCTCGGGGCGAAGGACCCGCTGCGCGGCGGCGAGGTGACCACCTTCCTCGGCGGCGGCCACGGCCTGTCGATGCCGATGCTCGACCGGATCGGCGGCTGGCCGGAGGACTTCTTCTTCACCCACGAGGAGACCGACCTCGCCTGGCGGGCCCTGGACGCGGGCTGGAAGGTCCTGTACGCGCCGGAACTGCTGCTCCAGCACCCCAGGACCAGTCCGGCCCGGCACGCCGTCTACTACCGGATGACGGCCCGCAACCGCGTCTGGCTGGCCAAGCGCAACCTGCCGGCCCCGCTCGTCCCCGTCTACCTCGGCGTGTGGACCCTCCTGACCCTGGCCCGCACCCGCTCGCTGCCGGGTCTGAAGGCCTGGTTCGGCGGCTTCGCGGAGGGCGTCCGCCGCTCCGGCGGGCCCCGCACCCCGATGCGCTGGACCACGGTCCTCCACATGACCCGCCTGGGCCGCCCGCCGGTGATCTAGGTCCTGATCCGGAAGACGGTCCTAGGTCCACTGCTCGGACGGCTTGACGCCCGGCAGGGGCTTGCCGATCAGCGCCAGCGGGATGAAGAAGTTCACCTGCCCGATGGCGAGGGCGAGCGTGGCGAGCCCCTTCTCGTCGTAGAGCTCGGCGGCCTTCGCGTACAGCTCGTCCGGGACCCGCTCGGCCCCGGGCGCGGCGGGCCGCAGCACGGCCTCCACGAGCGCCAGGGCGACGGCCTCCTCCTCGCTGAAGCACGGCGCGTCCTGCCACGACGCCACGGCGGTGATCCGCTCCTCCGGGATGCCGTCCTTCCGGAGGCTCTCCGTGTGCATGACGGTCAGGTACGTGTTCCCGACGATCTGCCCGGCCCGCAGCTGCAGCAGGTCGATCGTCGTCTTCGGCACGGCCCCGTTCCCGGTGGCCTTGTACAGCGCCCCGGCCACGGCCCCGAGCTCCGGCACGAGCCGGACGGGGTTGGAGAGGCGGGAGGTGGCGGCGACCTTCATGGCGATGTCCCTTCGGGCTGTTCTTCGTGTTCCGTCGTGGTCCTTCACCGCACTGACGGAATCCGGGGGACATGTGTGACAGCCCCGCCGAAGAACTTTCGGGCAGAAAAGCACTCAGGGGCCCGACCCGCTTTCGCGGATCAGGCCCCTGAGTGGTCCTGCGGCTGTCGGGGTGGCGGGATTTGAACCCACGACCTCTTCGTCCCGAACGAAGCGCGCTGCCAAGCTGCGCTACACCCCGATGTCGCTGCTTTGTTCTTCACGTCGCGGCGACATCGATTACTTTAGCCCACGCGCGCGCTCAGACGAAATCCGGTATTCGGAGGGCCTCGGCGCAGGTCGGATGCGGTCCGGGCCGACGGTCGCCGGACGGGGGTGCGGAAGGCCGTGGCGGCGGGGCCGCCACGGCCGCGGTGGGGGCGTGATCATGCCCCGCACCGTAAGCGTTCAGGCACGCGCCGTCAGGGTGAGCAGGGTGACCTCGGGCGGGCAGGCGAAGCGGACGGGGGTGAACCGGTTGGTGCCGCAGCCCGCCGAGACGTGGAGGTACGAGGTGCGGTCGTCCACGGTGTGCGTGGAGAGGCCCTTCACCCGGTCCGTGTCCAGGTCGCAGTTGGTGACGAGCGCCCCGTAGAAGGGGATGCACAGCTGCCCGCCGTGGGTGTGCCCGGCGAGGACCAGCTCGTACCCGTCGGCCGTGAAGGCGTCGAGCGAGCGCAGGTACGGGGCGTGCACGACGCCCACCGAGAAGTCGGCCGCCGCGTCGGGGCCGCCGGCCACCTTGTCGTACCGGTCGCGCTTGATGTGCGGGTCGTCCAGGCCGGTGAAGGCGAGCTCGGCCTGCGGCAGCTTCAGCCGGCCGCGGGTGTTGGTGAGGTTGACCCAGCCGGCCGCGTCGAAGGCGTCCCGGAGGTCCTCCCACGGGTTGTGGACGGCGCCGACCACCGGCGGGTTGCCGTTGAGGCCGTGGCGGCCCTGCACCTTCTCCAGCAGATAGCGGGCGGGATTGCGCAGCCGGGGCCCGTAGTAGTCGTTGGAGCCGAAGACGTACACACCGGGGAACTCCATCAGCGGCCCGAGCGCGTCGAGGACCTCCGGCACGGCGTCCGTGTCGGAGAGGTTGTCGCCGGTGTTGACGACGAAGTCCGGGCGGAGCCCCGCGAGGGACTGCAGCCAGGCGCGCTTCTTGCGCTGGCCGCTCACCATGTGGATGTCGGAGACCTGGAGTACCCGCAGGTCGCGCATGCCGCGCGGGAGGACCGGGACCGTCACCCGGCGGAGTCGGAAGGAGCGGGCCTCGATGCCGGCCGCGTAGGCGATTCCGGCCGCCGCCGTCGCCGTGAGGCCTGCCGTGATCTTCAGGGGGATGCCGTACCGTGCGCGCATCCCCCCATCGTCGCAGACCCGCCGGTCCGAAATGCGCGGGCGGTACGGGGGGCGCACCTGCGACACTTGGCCCCATGACCACGCTCAAGGCGAAGCTCCAGGACGACCTCAACGCCGCGATCCGGGAGCGCGACGAACTGCGCTCCTCGACCCTGCGGCTGACCATCACCGCGATCACCAAGGAGGAGGTCGCGGGCACGACGAAGCGCGAACTCTCCGACGACGAGGTGCAGAAGGTGATCGCGAAGGAGGCGAAGAAGCGCCGCGAGGCCGCGGACGCCTTCGCCAAGGGCGGTCGCCCCGAGTCCGCCGAGCGCGAGAAGGCCGAGGGCCTCATCCTCGACGCGTACCTGCCGAAGCAGCTCGGCGACGAGGAGCTCGACTCCATCGTCGCGGCGGCCGTCGAGGAGGCGAAGGCGGCGGGCGCCGAGGGGCCGCGTGCCATGGGCGCCGTCATGAAGATCGTGAACCCGAAGGTGGCCGGCCAGGCCGAGGGCGGCCGTGTCGCCGCCGTGGTGAAGAAGCTGCTCGCGGGCTGATCCGCGGAGCAGCTACGAGGAGGGCGCCCCACCGTCAGGTGGGGCGCCCTTCCTCGTATCACCAGGTCAGTGGTTTCCGCCGCGCGGCTTGTTGCGTCCGTCGCCGCCGCCGAGCAGGTCCGTGGGGAACGTGAAGCCGGGGTTCGGGTCCGTGCCGCCCGGCTTGTTGTCGGCCGGCTTGCGGGGCTTGTTCGGGCCCTCGTCGCCCGGCTTCTCCTCCTTGGGCTTCTGGGCCCGCGGTACGGAGACGGGGACGAAGCCCGGCGTCTGACCGGCGTCCAGGGCGCCCGTCATCGCGATCTTCCAGATCGGGCCGGGGAGGCAGCCACCGCAGACCTTGTCGTAGTACTCGCCGCCGATGGTGATGTCGTACATCGACTTCTTCTCGCCGACGTCGTCACCGACCCAGACGGCGGTGGACAGGTTCGGGGTGTAGCCGACGAACCAGGCGTCCTTGCGGTCGTTGGTCGTACCGGTCTTGCCCGCGTTGTCGCGGTCGCTGAGACCGGCCTTCGTGCCGGTGCCGTCCTCGACGACGCCCTTCAGCATCTGGTTGATGGTGTCGGCGGTCCGGTCGCTCATGGCCCGCGTGCACTTGGTCTGCGGCACGTTCAGCTTGTCGCCGTTGGCAGCCTTGATCGACTCGATGGCGATCGGGGTGCAGTAGATGCCGCGGTTGGCGAAGGTCGCGTAGACGGACGCCATGTCGAGCGGGGTGCTCTCGATGCTGCCGAGGGTGACCGACGGGCTCTGCTTGATGGGCTTGCCCAGCTCGCGCTCGTAGCCGACGTTCTTCGCCATCGTCAGCGTCTCGCACAGGCCGGCCATCTGCTCCAGCTTGGCGAAGTACGTGTTGATGGACTTGCCGAGGGCGCTCGTCATGTCGAAGACGCCCTTCTCCGACTTCATCTCGTTGTTGACCTCCCAGTTGGCGTAGCCCGCGGGCTTGCCGTCGCAACGGGTGTAGTCGCTCTCCGGGATGTTGATCTGCGCCGGGGTGTCGAAGCTCTGCGCCGGGCTCAGGCCCTTCTCCAGCGCGGCCGCGGCCGTGATCGGCTTGAAGGTCGAGCCGACCTGGAAGCCGTACGTGGTGCCGCCCATCTTGCTGCCGACGGCGAGGTTGAGCGTCGTCTGGTGCTGCTTCTGGTCCAGTCCGTACGGGCGGGACTGGCCCATCGACAGGATGCGGCCGGTCTTGGGCTGGACCTGCACCACCGAGGCGGCGACCGGGTCGTCCTTGTCGACCTTCGCGACGGCGGCCTCGTTGGCGGCGGCCTGCGCGCGGGGGTCGAGCGTGGTCTTGATGGTGAGGCCGCCCAGGTTCCACAGCTTCGTCCGCTCCTCGGCGGTCTTGCCGAAGGTCGGGTCGTTGAGGATCGTCTTGCGGACGTAGTCGCAGAAGAAGCCGGCGCCGTCGACGGCGGTGATGCAGCCGTTCTTCGGGGTCTTCACCTTCAGCTTGATCGGCTTGGCCTTGGCGGCGTCCGCCTCGGCCTGGCTGATGTCCTTCACGTCGGCCATCCGCTGGAGGACCGTGTTGCGGCGCTTGGTGGCTTCCTGGAGGTCGTTGATCGGGTCGTAGCGGCTCGGCGACTGGACGAGGCCGGCCATCATCGCCGCCTCGCCCAGGTCCAGGTCGGCGGCGGGCTTGGAGAAGTAGCGCTGGGAGGCGGCCTCGATGCCATAGGCCTGTTGCCCGAAGAACGTGATGTTGAGGTAGTTCTCCAGGATCTTCTTCTTGCCCAGCTCCTCCTCGACCTGGATCGCGAACTTCAGCTCGCGGACCTTGCGGCCGATGGTCTGCTGGGTGGCCTGCGCGACCTTCTCGGGGTCGTCACCGGCCTCCTCGACGAAGACGTTCTTCACGTACTGCTGGGTCAGCGTGGACGCGCCCTGCGCGACCCCGCCCGACTGCGCGTTCCGGTTGATGGCGCGCAGTACGCCCTTGAGGTCGATCGCCCCGTGCTCGTAGAAGCGCCCGTCCTCGATCGCGACGATCGCCTTCTGCATGTACGGGGAGATCTTGTCGATCGGCACGACCTTCCGGTCCCGCGAGTACACCGTGGCGATCAGACCGCCCTCGGCGTCCAGGATCGTGGTGCGCTGACTCAGCGGTGGGGTCTTCAGGTTGGAGGGGATCTCGTCGAACCCCTCGACCGTGCCCTTCGCGGCCAGCCCGAGTGCACCGGCGGCGGGCAGGGCGATGCCCGCCAGCACGGCTCCGGCGAGCACACTGACACCGAGGAACTTGGCGGCCTGCTGGGTCCCGGTCAGACCACCGCCCGAGCGCTTCTTTGGCATGGGGGCAGCCTACGTTCTCATTCGCCGGACACACGTATATGCCTTGGCCTAAGCTGCTCCCAACTGTCACAGCAGTGTGGTCTCGCATCAAGACCCGGGTGTGACATCGGCATGAATTCCCGTGACCCCGAAGCGCGGGAAGTCTCGTGTCCGATTCCGGCTCGTGTGTCACGCGGTGTCCGAAGTGACCCCGTCGAGGAAGGGCATATCCATGCGGTATGTCCGCTATCACACGCATGTCCTTTGATCACTCCCCTGGGTGATCTGACGCGCACGCATAGTCCGTTCGGACCATTCAAGATTGGGCCCGAAGGGGGTGTTGCGCTGTGCCCACCTTCCGTAACGTCCCAACTGGCAGCGGTGAATATGCCGCTGCCGCCGTGGGGGAGCCTCGATTCGGGAGAGGACGGCGCCGGTATGGGCTGGGTAGCTGACTGGAGTGCGCAGGCGGCCTGCCGCACTACCGATCCGGATGAACTTTTCGTGCAGGGAGCGGCACAGAACAGGGCAAAGGCGGTGTGCACCGGATGCCCGGTGCGGACCGAGTGCCTCGCCGACGCCCTCGACAACCGCGTGGAGTTCGGCGTGTGGGGCGGCATGACGGAGCGCGAGCGCCGCGCCCTGCTGCGCCGGAGGCCGACCGTCACCTCGTGGCGCCGGCTCCTGGAGACCGCGCGGACGGAGTACGAGCGGGGAGCGGGCCTGCTGCCCGTGGCGATCGAGGACGACGCGACGTACGAGGCGTACGCCGCGGTCGGCTAGGAACCGCTCGGCCGGCAACCGCTCGACGTTCAGCGCCCGGATGCCCAGGCGTCCAGCGTCCGGACACCGAGGTGCTCGGCGTTCAGGCGTCGGCGTTCAGGTACTCAAGGCTCAGGCCGAGGGCGTCCGTCCCGCCGTGAGTCGGTCACCGATGGCCCGCAGCCCGGCGAGGTCGTGCACATCGCCGGGCAGGGCGGCCACTTCGGTCACCGCCACCTCCGGGTGGAGCGCGGTGAAGCGGTCGCGCGTGCGCTGCTCGCGTGCGAGCACCCGCATGCGCTCTGCGTGCAGGCGCAGAAGTCCTGCGGTGAGATGACGTACGTCCACATCTGTTTCCTGTGCCGGTTCGGCTGTGGGGGCAGCCTCGGGTACGGGATGTGCGGCGGCGGTGGCGAGATCGTTCGGCTCGGGCTCGGTCTCAAGCTCGGGCGTGGTGGCCGGGGAGCCACGCAGTCCAGCCTTCCCGCCCCCCTGATCCACAATGCGCCCCTCGTCAAGATTTTCCGCGGCGGCCCGCGCCCGCTCGGCCGACAGCCGGGCGGCGCCGCTGCCGTGGACGCGGTTGAGGACGAGACCGGCCAGCGGCATCTGCTCGGCGGCCAGCCGCTCCACGAAGTACGCGGCCTCGCGCAGCGCGTCCCGCTCCGGCGTGGCGACCACGAGGAAGGCCGTGCCCGGGGCCTGGAGCAGCTTGTACGTGGCGTCCGCGCGGGTCCGGAAACCGCCGAACATCGTGTCCATCGCCGCCACGAACGTCTGTACGTCCTTGAGGAACTGACCCCCCAGCAGCTTCCCCAGGGTCCCCGTCATCATCGACATGCCGACGTTGAGGAACTTCATCCCGGCCCGGCCGCCGACCTTCGCCGGGGCCATGAGCAGCTTGATGAACTTGCCGTCGAGGAAGGACCCGAGCCGCTTCGGCGCGTCGAGGAAGTCCAGCGCGGACCGGGAGGGCGGGGTGTCGACGACGATCAGGTCCCACTCGTCGCGGGCCCGGAGCTGGCCCAGCTTCTCCATCGCCATGTACTCCTGCGTACCGGCGAATCCGGCCGACAGGGACTGGTAGAAGGGGTTCTCCAGGATCGCCCGCGCCCGCTCGGGCTCCGCGTGCGCCTCGACGATCTCGTCGAAGGTCCGCTTCATGTCGAGCATCATGGCGTGCAGTTCGCCGCCGTCGGACCCCTTGATCCCGTCGACCTTGCGGGGCGTGTTGTCGAGGGAGTCGATGCCCATGGACTGGGCGAGCCGGCGCGCCGGGTCGATGGTGAGGACCACGACCCGCCGGCCGCGCTCCGCCGCCCGCACGCCGAGGGCCGCCGCCGTGGTCGTCTTGCCGACCCCGCCCGCGCCGCAGCACACGATGATCCGGGTCCCCCGGTCGTCGAGGAGCGGATCGAGCTCGAGGAGGGGCGCGCGATCGAGCCCGTCCACAGCGTCCGGTCCGTCCACGGTGTCGGCTCCGGTGTCGGCCCCGGCTCCGGCTCCGGCCTCGGCTCCGGCGTCGGCTCCGGTGTCGGCCCCCGCCACGGCCCCGGCCACGACAGCGGCCGCTTCGGGGGCCGTCGTGGCGTCCGCTGTCTCCGTCACGCGCCCACCCCTTGCTTCCGCAGTTCCTTCGCCAGCCGGTAGAGCCCGGCGATGTCCGCCCCGTCCCCGAGGAAGGGCAGTTCGTACGAGGGGACGCCGACGCCGTCCAGGACGGCGCGCTGCGTCCGTTCCAGCTCCACCCGCCGCGCGTGCTCGGCCGCCTGGTCGAGGAGCGGCTCCACCAGCCGCGTGCCGCCCGTGACGCCGACGGACGCCAGGGCGCGCGCGATCGCGTCCCGGTGGTCGCCCGAGGCGGCCCGCACGGCCGCCTCGTCGAGGACGTGCGGGCGGACCATGTTCACCACGACCCGTCCCACCGGCAGGTCGGCGGCCCTCAGCTCCGCGATGCCGTCCGCGGTCTCCTGGACCGGCATCTCCTCCAGGAGCGTCACCAGGTGCACCGCCGTCTCGGGGGACTTCAGGACCCGCATGACGGCCTGCGCCTGGTTGTGTATCGGGCCGATCCTGGCCAGGCCCGCGACCTCGTCGTTCACGTTGAGGAAGCGGGTGATGCGGCCGGTGGGCGGCGCGTCCATGACGACGTGGTCGTAGGTGGGACGGCCGTCCTTCTCGCGCCGCCGGACCGCCTCGCACGCCTTGCCGGTCAGGAGCACGTCCCGGACGCCCGGCGCTATCGTCGTCGCGAAGTCGATCGCGCCGAGCTTCTTCAGGGCCCGTCCCGCCCCGCCCAGTTTGTAGAACATCTGGAGGTAGTCGAGGAGTGCGCGCTCGGCGTCGATCGCCAGCGCGTACACCTCGCCGCCGCCGGGGGCGACGGCGATCTTGCGCTCCTCGTACGGAAGGGCTTCCGTCTCGAAGAGCTGTGCGATGCCCTGTCTGCCTTCGACCTCGACGAGGAGGGTCCGCTTCCCCTCCGTCGCGAGGGCGAGGGCGAGGGCGGCGGCGACCGTCGTCTTACCGGTACCGCCCTTGCCGCTGACGACCTGGAGCCTGCTCACGCTGTCGAGCCTAACCACTGGCGGCCGCGCGCAATCAGCAGGCCGCCCCGGAGAAGCCACCTAGGGGGAGCTTCGGGGGCCACCTCGGCGGATGGCCCCGCGGCAGCGGATACAGTCGGCCCCATGACCAAGTGGGAGTACGTCACGGTGCCGCTTCTGGTGCACGCGACCAAGCAGATTCTGGACACCTGGGGCGAGGACGGCTGGGAGCTCGTCCAGGTCGTGCCCGGGCCGAACAACCCCGAGCAGCTCGTGGCCTACCTGAAGCGGGCCAAGTCGTGAGCGGGGCCGTCGAGGCGCGGATCGCCGAGCTCGGCCTGACCCTGCCCGAGGTCGTGCCGCCGATCGCCTCCTACCAGCCGGCCGTGCAGTCCGGCGTGTACGTCTACACCTCGGGCCAGCTCCCGATGGTGGCGGGCAAGCTTCCGGTGACCGGCAAGGTCGGCGCCGAGGTCACGCCGGAGGAGGCCAAGAAGCTCGCCGCCACCTGCGCGCTCAACGCGCTCGCGGCCGTGAAGTCGGTCGCCGGTGACCTCGACCGCGTCAAGCGCGTCGTGAAGGTCGTCGGCTTCGTGGCCTCCGCCGCCGACTTCACCGGTCAGCCCGCCGTCATCAACGGCGCCAGCGAGCTGCTCGGCGAGATCCTCGGCGAGAAGGGCGTGCACGCGCGCAGCGCCGTCGGCGTGGCCGTGCTGCCGCTCGACGCGCCGGTCGAGGTCGAGGTCCAGGTCGAGCTCGTCGAGGCCTGACCGCCGATCCGTACGACTCGACAAGAGCCGTACGCCTCGCAAAGAGCCCGTACGGACTCGACCAGAGCCCGTACGGCTCCGTACGACCACGACTCCGTACGACAGGAGCCGGTTTTCCACAGCCCCGGGAAACCGGCTCTCGTGCATTCCGATGCTTGCGCATAGCATCCGGCCATGTCGAATGGTCAGTCGAAGCAGTCGAACGGTCAGTGGTATCCGGCGGAATGGCCCGACCGCATCCGCGCCCTCGCCGCCGGTGAGCTCACCCCCGTGACGCCCCGGCGCGCCGCCACGGTCCTGCTCCTGCGGGACGGCGTCTCCGGGCCCGACGTCCACATGCTGCGCCGCCGCACCTCGATGGCCTTCGCCGGCGGCGCGTACGCCTACCCCGGCGGCGGCGTCGACCCGCGCGACGAGCAGCCGGTGCGCTGGGCGGGCCCGTCCCTGGAGACGTGGGCGGTCCGGCTCGGCCTCGACGATCCTGCGCAGGCCCAGGCCGTGGTCTGCGCCGCCGTGCGCGAGACCTTCGAGGAGGCGGGCGTGCTGCTCGCCGGGGAGACCGAGGACGGCGTCGTCGGCGACACGACCGGCGAGGAGTGGGAGCGGGACCGGGAGGCGCTCGTCGCCCGGGAGCTGTCCTTCGCCGACTTCCTGGACCGACGCGGGCTCGTCCTGCGCTCGGACCTGCTGGGCGCGTGGGCCCGCTGGATCACCCCGGAGTTCGAGCAGCGCCGGTACGACACCTGGTTCTTCGTGGCGGCGCTCCCGGCCGGGCAGCGCACCCGGGACGTGTCGGGGGAGGCGGACCGCACGGTCTGGATCCGCCCGGCGGACGCCGCGGCCGGCTACGACCGGGGCGAGCTGACGATGATGCCGCCGACGATCTCGACCCTGCGCACCCTGGAGCCGTACGGGACGGTCGCCGAGGCGCTGGTGGCGGCGGAGGCGCAGGACATGGCCCCCGTCCTCGCACAGGCGCGCCTGGAGGGCGACGAGCTGGTCCTGAGCTGGCCGGGGCACGAGGAGTTCACCAAGGTCATCCCCACCGGGGGTGAGCGATGAGCGACGCCGCCGCCCTGCCCGGCCAGCCGCGCGGACTGGTGGCCTCCGGGCCCGCGACCGCCCGCGCCGTGAACGTCCTTGCGCCGAACCCGTCCGCGATGACCCTCGACGGCACCAACACCTGGCTGCTCTCCGAGCCGGGCTCGGACCTCGCCGTCGTGGTCGACCCGGGGCCGCTCGACGAGGGCCATCTGCGTCAGGTGATCGACACGGCCGAGAAGCTCGGCAAGCGGGTCGCGCTGACCCTGCTGACCCACGGCCACCCGGACCACGCGGAGGGCGCCGGCCGGTTCGCGGAGCTGACCGGGACGGCCGTGCGGGCCCTCGATCCGGCGCTGCGGCTGGGCGACGAGGGGCTCGGCGCGGGGGACGTGGTGACGGTCGGCGGTCTGGAGCTGCGGGTCGTCCCGACGCCCGGGCACACCTCGGACTCGCTCTCCTTCCACCTGCCGGCCGACCGGGCGGTGCTGACGGGCGACACGATCCTGGGGCGCGGGACGACGATGGTCGCGCACCCGGACGGGCGGCTCGGGGACTACCTGGACTCGCTGCGGCGGCTGCGCTCGCTGACCGTCGACGACGGGGTGCACACGGTCCTGCCGGGGCACGGGCCGGTCCTGGAGGACGCGCAGGGGGCCGTGGAGTTCTATCTCGCGCACCGGGCGAGCCGGCTCGCCCAGGTGGAGACGGCGGTCGAGGCGGGGCACCGGACGGCGGCGGAGGTCGTCGCCCATGTGTACGCGGACGTGGACCGCTCCCTGTGGCCGGCGGCCGAGCTGTCCGTACGGGCGCAGCTGGAGTACCTGAGGGGCCGCGGCCTGGTCTGAGGGGCCGCGGCCTGGCCCAGTCCGACAGGGGCCGCGGCCTGGCCCGGTCCGACAGGGACCGCGGCCCGGCCCGGTCCGACCGGAGGCGCGGCCCGTGAGGCGGGACCCGGAACCTTTCGGCTTTCCCGCGTGTCTTACGCTCCGCTTACATCCGGCCGTAGCTTTCGGGGGGACCGCCCGTGTTCGTCATCGCCATCCTGCTGTTCATAGCCGCAGTGGTGCTCTTTTTCGTCGGCCGCGCCAACGATTCCAAGGGGCTGAAGTTCGGCGCCCTCGGCGCGGTCCTCGCCGGCCTCTTCTCGCTGATCGCGAGCATGACGTACGTGATCAGCGCGTACGAGGTCGGCGTGCCGGTCGCCTTCGGCAAGGTGGGCTCTCCGATGACCTCGGGCCTGCACCTGAAGTCGCCGTTCACGGACGTCACGACCTTCTCCACCCGCCCGGTCGACCTCAACCTCTCCGACAAGGACGTGGTCGAGGTCCGCTCCTCGCAGGGCGGTGTCATGTACGTCGAGGTGACGGTGAAGTGGTCCGTCGACCAGGCCAAGTCCGTCGAGCTCTACAAGCTCGCGGGCAGCGAGGAGGCCATCCAGCAGCGGCTGGTCTACCCGGACAGCCGGGAGATCGTCCGTAACGTCTTCGCCCACTACACCAGCGAGCAGGGGTACGCGACCGACCGCGAGAAGATCAACGCCGAGATCGGCACCCTGATCAAGGAGCGTCTGGCGCCGCGCGGCATCGACGTGACCACGGTCAACCTGCGCAACGTGAAGCCGTCGGACGCCCTCCAGGGCCAGATCGACCGCAAGATCCAGCAGCAGCAGGCCACCGAGCGGGCCACCGAGGCCTCCCGTACGGCCAAGGCCGAGGCCGACCGGCGCCGCATCGAGGCGGAGGGCATCGCCCGCGCCAACAAGATCCTCAACGAGTCGCTGACGGACAAGGTCCTGATGAACCAGTGCATCGACGCGTACAAGGAGGCCGCGGCGAAGAACCCGGTCTACGCGGTGCCCTGCGGCAGCGGCGGCTCCGCCCCGGTGATCGTGGACGGCTCGAAGCGCTGACCTCCGCGCCCACGGGAAAAGGGCCGGCCTCCGCGCCCATGGAAAAGGCCGCCCCGGTCGTCCGACCGGGGCGGCCTTTCCGCACGTACGGAACGCGTACGGGACGCGTACGGAGGTGCTTACCGCGAGCGCTTCGCGAGGCGCTCCACGTCCAGCAGGATCACGGCGCGGGCCTCCAGGCGCAGCCAGCCGCGCTGGGCGAAGTCGGCGAGCGCCTTGTTGACCGTCTCGCGGGAGGCGCCGACCAGCTGGGCCAGCTCCTCCTGGGTGAGGTCGTGGACGACGTGGATGCCCTCCTCCGACTGCACGCCGAAGCGGCGCGACAGGTCGAGGAGCGCGCGGGCGACACGGCCCGGGACGTCGGAGAAGACCAGGTCGGACATCTGGTCGTTGGTCTTGCGCAGTCGGCGGGCGACGGCGCGCAGCAGCGCGGTGGCCACCTCGGGGCGGGCGTTCAGCCAGGGCTGGAGGTCGCCGTGGCCCAGGCCGAGCAGCTTGACCTCGGTCAGCGCGGTCGCCGTGGCGGTGCGCGGGCCCGGGTCGAAGAGGGACAGCTCGCCGATGAGCTCGCCGGGGCCGAGGACGGCCAGCATGTTCTCGCGGCCGTCGGGGGAGGTGCGGTGCAGCTTCACCTTGCCCTCGGTCACCACGTACAGGCGGTCACCGGGGTCGCCCTCGTGGAAGAGCGCGTCGCCACGGGCAAGCGTCGCCTCACTCATCGAGGCGCGCAGCTCGGCAGCCTGCTCGTCATCGAGCGCCGCGAAGAGCGGGGCGCGCCGCAGAACGTCGTCCACGAGTTCTCTCCTACTGTCGACCTGCTCAAAGGACCTGGGTCCCATGATGCCGGACGCACAAAACAGTGCGATCAATCACAACAAGTTTGACGTACCGAGCCGCCCGTCCGTACGTCAGGGGCCCGATTGGGCTCCGATCGGCCGTGCCCGGGGCGGATGTCGGCGGCGGCGCCTAGGCTGGCCGGGTGTCCAACTCGCCGGTGAGAGCGCAGGCCAAGGGGGCTGAAAGAGTGTCGGCCGAAGGTAATTCCGCTGTGGGCGAACACGGCGTGTCGAAACGGGTGAAAGGTGCAAAAGGGAAGCCGGGGGCGGCTGCCGAGACCCCCGCGCCCGCCAAGCCCACCGGCCCCGTGAAGCCCGCCAAGGCCGTCGGCCCCGTGAAGCCCGCCAGGTCCGCCAAGCCCGAGTCGCGGCTCGCGATGGTCCGCCGGGCGCGCCGGATCAACCGCGAACTGGCCGAGGTCTACCCGTACGCCCATCCGGAGCTCGACTTCCGCAACCCCTTCGAGCTGCTCGTCGCCACGGTCCTCTCGGCCCAGACCAACGACCTGCGGGTCAACCAGACCACCCCCGCCCTCTTCGCCAAGTACCCCACGCCCGAGGACCTCGCGGCGGCCGTGCCCGAGGAGGTCGAGGAGCTGATCCGGCCGACCGGCTTCTTCCGCGCCAAGACCAAGTCGATCATGGGCCTCGCCGCCGCCCTCAGGGACGACTTCGACGGACAGGTCCCCGGCCGCCTGGAGGACCTCGTCAAGCTCCCCGGCGTCGGCCGCAAGACCGCCTTCGTCGTCCTCGGCAACGCCTTCGGGGTCCCCGGCATCACCGTCGACACCCACTTCATCCGCCTCACCCGGCGCTGGCGGTGGACCGAGTCCGACGACCCGGTGAAGATCGAGGCCGAGGTCGCCACGATCTTCCCCAAGAGCGAGTGGACGATGCTCTCCCACCGGGTGATCTTCCACGGCCGCCGGATCTGCCACGCCCGCAAGCCCGCCTGCGGCGCCTGCCCGATCACCCACCTCTGCCCCTCGTACGGAGAGGGCGAGACCGACCCCGAGAAGGCGCGGAAGCTGCTCAAGTACGAGATGGGCGGCTTCCCCGGCCAGCGGCTGAACCCGCCGCCCGACTACCCCGGCATCCCGGCGCCCCCGCTCGGCGGCAGCGCCTGAACCCGGCCCCGGGAGCCCCGGGCGCGTTCCCCCGCCCGGGAGGCCGGGGCGAGGGGACGCCGGGAACGAACCCGTCCATCGATCGCGTTGTGAACCACGGGGGTGCCTATGACGCGCACTGACGAAGAGATCCACGGACCCGGCGCGGCCGGGCTGCTCAGCCGGGACGGGCTGCCCGACTGGCTCGAGCCGGTCGACCGGGCCGCCCGCACGGTCCGGCCCGAGCAGCTGAGCCGCTTCCTGCCGCCCGAAAGCGGCGCCGGCCGCCAGTCCGCCGTCCTCGTCCTCTTCGGCGAGGGCGAGCGCGGACCCGAGCTGCTGCTCATGGAGCGCTCCGGCAGCCTCCGCTCGCACGCCGGACAGCCCTCCTTCCCCGGCGGCGCCCTCGATCCCGAGGACGGCGACCCGGCGGACGGCGGCCTGCTGCGCGCCGCCCTGCGCGAGGCCCAGGAGGAGACCGGCCTCGACCCGGCGGGCGTCCAGCTCTTCGGCGTCCTGCCCCGGCTCTACATCCCGGTCAGCGGCTTCGTCGTCACCCCCGTCCTCGGCTGGTGGCGCGACCCCAGCCCGGTCGGCGTCGTGGACCCCGGCGAGACCGCCCGCGTCTTCACCGTCCCCGTGGCGGATCTCACGGACCCCGCGAACCGCGCGACCACCGTGCACCCGAGCGGCCACAAGGGCCCCGGGTTCCTCGTCGCATCCGCTCTGGTCTGGGGTTTTACGGCCGGCGTCATCGACCGGCTGCTGCACTACGCCGGCTGGGAGCGCCCCTGGGACCGGTCCAGGCAGGTCCCGCTCGACTGGCGCTCATGACAGGCTGACCTCCGGGCGGACCGGCCTTGGGCCGGCCGACCCCGGGTGACCGGAAACGAATCTGCGAGGCTATTGACGGTGAACGTGCTGGACATCTTGTTGCTGCTCGCCGCCGTGTGGTTCGCGATCATCGGTTACCGCCAGGGATTCGTCGTCGGCATCCTCTCCGTCATCGGCTTCCTCGGCGGCGGTCTCGTCGCCGTCCTGCTGCTCCCGATCCTCTGGGACCAGCTGACCGACCACAGCGAGGTCTCGACGACGGCCACCGTCGTCTTCGTGATGGTGGTCATCGTCTGCGCCTCCGTGGGCCAGGCCTTCACCACCCACCTCGGCAACAAGCTGCGCCGGCACATCACCTGGTCGCCGGCCCGCGCCCTGGACGCCACCGGCGGCGCCCTGGTCAACGTCGTCGCGATGCTGCTCGTGGCCTGGCTGATCGGCTCCGCCCTCGCCCGCACCTCGCTGCCCACCCTGGGCAAGGAGGTACGGAACTCCAAGGTGCTGCTCGGCGTGGAGCAGGTGATGCCGGATCAGGCCTCGGGCTGGTTCGACGACTTCAGCTCCACCCTGGCCCGCAGCGGCTTCCCCCAGGTCTTCAGCCCCTTCGCGAACGAGCCGATCACCCCGGTCACCCCGCCCGACCCGGCGCTCGCCCACAGCCCCGTCGCCGCCCGCGCGCAGCGCTCCATCGTGAAGGTCGTCGGCACCGCGCAGAGCTGCGGCAAGGTCCTCGAAGGCACCGGCTTCGTCTTCGCCGACCGCCGCGTCATGACCAACGCCCACGTCGTCGGCGGCGTCGACGAGCCGACCGTCCAGATAGGCGGCGAGGGCAAGCTCTACGACGCCAAGGTCGTGCTCTACGACTGGCAGCGCGACATCGCCGTCCTGGACGTGCCGGGCCTCAGGGCCACGCCGCTGGCCTTCACCGACGAGGACGCCCGCAGCGGCGACGACGCGATCGTCGCCGGCTTCCCGGAGAACGGCTCGTACGACGTGCGGTCGGCCCGTGTGCGGGGCCGCATCAGCGCCCAGGGCCCCGACATCTACCACCGCGACGAGGTGCGCAGGGACGTGTACTCGCTGTACGCGACGGTCCGCCAGGGCAATTCCGGCGGTCCGCTCCTCACCGAGGACGGCGAGGTGTACGGCGTGATCTTCGCCCGCTCGCTCGACGACGCCAACACGGGATACGCCCTG